>CANQSJ010000005.1 GCA_947626495.1 uncultured Oscillospiraceae bacterium
GCCCGCAGCCCCATTGAGCAGCGGCGGCAGATGGATTCGCTGGCGCTCTTGCTATAAAAAATACCACAGAATTCACATTCTGTGGTATGTACACGGAAATTAATTCCTCCGAGCCCAGCTTTACGAGGATGATTATAGCCCGCTTCCCTTAAAAAAGCAAGGGGATTTTCAAAAAAAGTTTGATTTTTTACATACCAAAGGCGCTTGAGGCTCTGTCAAAGAGCCGCAAGCGTGTCGTCGCGCGCTTTTTTCGGGTCTCAGCCGTCCAAATCTCGCTCAAATGAGAAAATTAGTGCCTTCGCCCAAGCGCCGATACCACAGATTGTGAATTCTATGGTGAGAAGGGCTCGAAAAACTATATTATTAGGAGGACATCAAACAATGACAAAACGTGTACTCAGCATGCTCATGGCGCTGATCATGGCTCTGTCTCTGTGCGTCCCGGCCTTCGCGGCTGACGAGCCTGTTAGTGCTGATGAGCCTGCTGCCGAGGTCGAGGCCCCCGCGGCCGAGGCCGAGGAGACCGAGGCTGAGGCGGAGCCTGTTGACGAGCCCGCCGAGGTGGCCGTTGATGAGCCTGAGGCGGTTGCCAACGGTGAGGTCAGCGCTTACGCCAAGGAATACCTGAACTATGCGATGGAACAGGCTAAATCCTACAAGGCGCAGGTCGACGCCGGTGAGCTCTACGTCGAAGGAGAGTTTAAGGCAATCAACGATGAGACTCGTACGGATAAGTTCGACAAGGCTTACGCCGAGGCCGAGCGCAACCAGAAGGGCATCGCGGGCGAGGAGACCGGCGCTGACGTGACTGACACCAGCGTTCAGAAAGCGGCTAAGGATCTGTTGGATCTTCTGCCTGAAGACGTGGCTGCGGGTACGTCTGGCAAGCTGACCAACCAGGTCACTCAGACGATGAAAGATGCCGTCACAACTAAGTTGGGTCAGTCTATCGCCACTCCGGCCGGCAGCACTGGTAGTGATCTTTCTAGCATTACGAGCAAATCCCCGGAAGCGGCTATCGACGCGCTCTCTGCGAGTCACTCCGACGCGCTTGTGGCGGCTGTAAAGGCTGCCGTGGCGGCTGCCAAGGCTTTCGAGGAGATCAAAAAGCCGGTCTATTCCGATTACCTGAAGGTAGAGAAACTCGCCCTGGCGGTTGTGGATATCATCAAGAACGAGAAGCTCACCGCTGAGGATGCCAAGACTCTGCAGGCGGCCATCGACGCGGTGAAGGCTGCTCAGAAGGATGGGTCCATCAAGAACTATGTCGGCGGCCAGGCTGGGGGAAATCTGACCAAGGATGAAAAGACGGAAGGCCCGCTCAAGACCGCTGTGGAGCTGCTTAACCCGACAGGCGTTGGCGTTGGCAAGAACGGCTTTGTTGATAGCGCGACCTATGCAACTTATCGCGCCGCTCTGGCTGCGCTGAAGCTTGTCCCCATTGACATGGATGTCAAGTTGACCCTGACCCTTAAGAAGAAAGATGGGAAGATCACTGCTGTTACGGCTAAGCTGGAAAAGGATACGAATAATACGACCGAGTATTATTACACCTATGACGTCAATGGCACTTTGTTCTGGAACGGCGCGGATGTGAATTACAACGATAAAGCCGCCGATCCTGTGAAGTTTGATGGTGCCTCCCAGGAAGTGAAGCCGCTGCACGCTGTGAAAGAGAACACTGATGATGTAACCGCTTTCAAGGCCAGCGATAAAGTCACCGTTACCATCAGCACGAAGGATGCGCATGGCCGGTTCACACCTGTGATTACTGAGTCTATCACCATGCCCGCTGACGGCTATGCCGGACCCACCATTGCCGTGGATGAGGACACGGGCGAGGCACTGGTGAAGGTGACCTATGGTTCTGAGGAAGCCGCTGCCAAGCTGGGTGTTGACACCGATAGTCCTTTGGCAGCTCCTAAGAGCGCGTCCGAAGGCACGAAGGGAATCGAGGTCGAGGTGACCCTCACGGCTGAGGAAATGGACGGGACCGTTGGTGATAATTGGGATCTGGTTGCTCTTTCCGGCAAAACCGTGGTAGGCAAGGCGGAGAGCGTTGAAACTTCCAAGGGCACCATTACGATCGATGAGAGCAAGCTCACCGGCAGCACCCTGCGGATCGAGCTGCGGGTGAAGACAGATGAGGGCGGAGAGGCCCAGTGGCATGAAGGCTGCGATGCGACCGTCACGCTGGATGCGCTGTCTGCTTGGGATGACGTTGAGGACGCGAATGCTGTCATCGAGGCGGCTGAAGCCCTGGTGAAGGCCGATTACGAGCTGGATGAGAGCAAACTTGCTTCTTTGAAGCAGATGGATATCGAGACCTATGATCAGGCTTGGGATCTGCTCCAGGCCCGTCTGAAGGACATCAAGGATATCGTCGCGAACGCCGACAGCGAGGTCAACAGCAAGACCGAGCGTAAGGCCCTGATTACTGCCGTTACAGATCTGACTACTGTCTTTGGCTATCTGAAAACTGCTGCGGCTGACAAGACCGCCTATTATGAGGCTGTTGACGCTGCCGCCGAGATCTCTGATACTTACAGCAATAATGAAGATGAAAATGGCGAGCATGTCTTCACTTATGCTTCCTGGAAGGCTTTCTCTGATGCCTATACAAAGTATAAGGCTGAGACCTTCGACAAGAGCCCGTATCCCTCTCAGTCTCAGTATGACGCCGCTGCAAAGGCGCTGAACGAGGCTGTCGCCGGACTGAAGGAGGTTGACGGCACCGACGCCACCGAGCTGGAGTCCGTGATCGCTGAGGCTGAGGCCCTGAAGGAAGAGGACTACACCGAGGAGTCCTGGGCTGACGCCGATCTGGCCAATGCCATCGCCGATGCCAAGGAAGTCCTGGCCGACCAGACCTCTACGCAGGATGAGCTGGACGCCGCTGTTGAAGCCCTGAAGGCTGCCATGGCCAAGCTGGTCCCCGCCGAGGAGCCCACCGAGCCCGAGCTGAAGGAAGGCTGGAACCTGGTCGAGGGCGAGTACTACTACTGCAAGGACGGCAAGATGGTCAAGTCCGACTGGGTCAAGTCCAAGGGCCTGTGGTACCACATGGGCGCGGACGGCACCATGGACACCGGCTTCATCCACATCGTGGACGATTGGGGCGATGGCTGGTACTACCTGGAGCCCAGCAATGCGAAGGGCACCGAGGGCCGCATGCGTACCGGCTGGCAGGATATCGATGATGCTTCCGCCGGTCCTTACGGCTGGTTTGAGACTCGCTCCAACGGCCACCAGGGACAGTGCACTTATACCAAGGGCTGGGGCGACTTCGACGGCTACATCAAGAAGTAACGCAAACCTAACGCAAATTGGGAGCAGGGTCTCTGGCCCTGCTCCCTTTCCAAAAGGGGGATGACCATGGACGTACTGGAACTGAGGCCGAGGGCGCAGGCGCGGTCCCGCGAGGCCGGCGTGCCCATGACCGAGGCGGACGGCGAGCGGTTCCTCGCGGATCTTGCGGCCAAAGGCCGCGCGCCGGAGACTGTGGAGCGGTATCGCCGGAGCTTGGAGCACCTGGCCGAGGTCCTGCCTGAGGACCGGAAGATCCGGCGGGGGACACTGCGCCAGTGCCGGGAGGCGCTGCTGGCGGCGGGCTATGCGCCGAGGACGGTGAATCTGGTGCTCTCCGTGGCGAATACGTACGTGGCCTACATGGGCCATCGGGAGTATCAGCTGGCGGATACCTTGGAGACGGAGGCGAAGCTGCATCCGGAGCTCAGCCGCGCGGAATATCGGCACCTCCTGCAGGTGGCGAAGCTGCTTGGGCGCGAGAAGGTGTACTTGCTTGTGAAGCTGTTTGCGTCCGCGGACATGCCTGTCCAGGAGCTGGATAAGGTCACGGTGGAGTCCGTGACGGCCGGCCAGGTAACGGTGGGCGAGGGCAATTCCCGCCGCAACATCCGGCTGCCGGCATGCGTCCGCAAAGAGCTGCTGGCCTTCGCCGAGCGGCAGGGGATTTACCGCGGACCGATTTTCCTGACGAAGGATAACACCCCCATGAGCCGGACCTACGTCACCAGCGCGATTCGCAACCTGTGTGCGGTCGCCAAGATCCCGGTGGAGAAGGGCAGTCCTCGCTGCCTGCGGCGGCTGTATCTCGCCGGCCGCAAGGCCATTGAGGACAATGTCGCCCTGCTGGTTGATCAGGCCCTGGAACGCCAGCTGGACGAGGAACAGCTGACGATTGGATGGGAAGTATAAGGATCCGGACAATAAAAAACACCGCCAACAGGCGGTGTTTTTTGCTTGTGTAGGGGTTTGGGCCGGTCACTCGCCGCTGTTCCAGGCGGCCGTCTGCTCCCGCAGCCAGTCCTCCCAGGCGTCGAAGCCCTCGCCGGTCTTGGCGCAGATGGGGAAGATCCGGATGGACGGGTTGCGCATCTTCGCGTAGGACACCACTTTGTCCATGTCGAAGTCAAAATAGGGCAGCACGTCGATCTTGTTGATGAGCAGCGCGTGGCAGACCTGGAACATGAGGGGGTACTTCAGGGGCTTGTCGTGGCCCTCGGGCACGGACAGGATGGCCACGTTCTTCGCCGCGCCGGTGTCGAACTCCGCCGGGCAGACCAGGTTGCCCACGTTTTCCAGCACCACCAGGTCAAAATCCGCCGAGCCCAGCTCGTCCAGGCCCTGCTCCGTCATGGCCGCGTCCAGGTGGCACATGCCGCCGGTGTGCAGCTGGATGGCATGGGCCCCGGCGGCGGCGATGGCCTCCGCGTCCACGGTGGAGTCGATGTCCGCCTCCATGACGCCGATGCGCATCTCGCCGCCCAGGTCGGCGATGGTCCGGGCGAGGGTGGTGGTCTTGCCGGCGCCGGGGGAGGACATGAGATTCACAAGAAAGCTCTTCTCGCTCCGCAGCCGCGCCCGCAGCCGGTCGGCATGGGCGTTGTTGTCGGCAAATATGCTCTGCTTGACCTCGATGACTCTCACTTTATCCATTGTCGCTTTCCTCCTCCGGCCCAGGGACCTCGATCTCCTTAATCATGAATTCATTGCCCTGCAAAAGCCAGGTGTTTCCACCGCCGCAGTAGGGGCAGGAGCGGCCGTGCTCGATGGTGCCGTACTGTTTTTTGCAGTCGTCGCACCAGCTGATGGCCTTGATGGGCTCGATGACCAGCTCCGCGCCGTTCACCAGCAGTTCCCTGGCCGACGCCCATTTCCAGCAGTCGGCCAGGTAGCTGGGGATGACGGTGGACACCTCGCCCAGCTGGAGGGTCACTTTGCCGATCTGCTCCACGCCGTTGTCGGCCGCCACCTTTTTCAGGCTGTCGATCACGTGGAACACCACGCCCAACTCATGCATTGGCGTTCTTCTTGCCGAACTTGATGTGGATGGCCTGCTTGGCGGCGTAGGGCAGGATCTCCTTCAGTTTATCCTCCGCCGGGATCATGTGGGTGCACTCCGGCCGGTCGCGGTGCAGGGTAATGGCGCCGAAGGCGCACTTGGTGGTGCACACGCCGCAGCCGATGCACTTGTTGGGGTCCACGATGGACGCGCCGCAGGAAAGGCACCGGGCCGTCTCCTTCTTCACCTGCTCCTCGGTGAAGGGCACCCGCTCGTCCTTGAAGGTCCTGCGCAGGGCCTCGTTGTAGCCGATGCGCTGGCGGGGCGTGTTGTCGAAGGTCTCCTCGTTGATCTTGATGTCGGTCTTGTCCAGCTCCACGAAGTGGTTGGGGTTGCGGCCGATGGTCAGGCTGGAGTGGGGCTGCACGAACCGGTGCAGGCTCACGGCGCCCTGGTGGCCGGCGGCGATGGCGTCGATGGCGAACTTCTGGCCGGTGTAGGCGTCGCCGCCCACGAAGATGTCGGGCTCCGCGGTCTGGTAGGTGACCGGGTCGGCCTTGGCGGTGCCGTTGGGATTGAACTCCACCTTGGTGCCGGCCAGCAGCTGCTTCCAGTCCACCTTCTGGCCGATGCAGTACAGCACCGTGGCGCAGGGGGCGGTCTCGGTCACGGCGTCGTCGAACACGGGGGCGAAGCGGCCCTCGGCGTTCTTCACGCTCAGGCACTTGCGGAATTTGATCCCCGCGCACTTGCCGTTCTCGGTGACGATCTCGGTCTGGCCCCAGCCGGCATGGATCTGGATGCCGTCCCGCTCGCACTCGGACCGGTCTTCCTCGCCCATGGGCATCTCGTCATAGCCCTCCAGGCAGTACATGCTCACGCTCTCGGCGCCGCAGCGCACGGCGGTGCGGGCCACGTCCGCGGCGATGTTGCCGCCGCCGATGACCACCACCTTGCCGGCGAGGGTGGCGCCGCCGCCGATGTTCACCTGGCGCATGAAGTCGATGCCGGCGGTCACGCCCTGGGCGTCGTCGCCGGGCACGCCCAGCTTGCCGCCGGTCTGCAGGCCCACGGCCACGTAAAAGCCCTTATAGCCCTGCTCCCGCAGCTGGGCGATGGTCACGTCCTTGCCCACTTCCACGCCGGTTTTGAACTCGGCGCCCAGGGCCTGGATGATGTCGATCTCCGCCTGGACTACGTCCTTCTCCAGCCGGAAGGAGGGGATGCCGTTCATCAGCATGCCGCCCACCCGGGATTCCTTTTCGAATACGGTGGGCCGATAGCCCTTCTCCGCCAGATAGTAGGCGCAGCTCAGACCCGCCGGGCCGCCGCCGATGATGGCGATCTTCTCCTCAAACTCGCCCCGGACCTTGGGGATGACCTTCTCGGGGATGAAGCGCTTTTCCGCGTCCAGATCCTGCTGGGCGATGAAGCGCTTGACCTCGTCGATGGCCACGGCCTGGTCCACGGTGCCCCGGGTGCAGGCGTCCTCGCAGCGGCGGTTGCACACCCGGCCGCACACGGCGGGGAAGGGGTTCTCCCGCTTGATCAGCTGCAGCGCCTCGGTGTACTTGCCCTGAGCGGCCAGCTTCAGATAGCCCTGCACGGCGATGTGGGCCGGGCAGGCGGTCTTGCAGGGGGAGGTGCCGGACGCGTGGGTGTTGATCCGGTTCTTGTCCCGGTAATCCACGGTCCACATGTGCTCGCCCCAGCTCTGCTCGCTGGGCAGGGGCTGGCGGGGATAGGTGACCTCGCTGCCGTCGGCCTTGCACAGCTTCTGGCCAAGCTTCACCGCGCCGGCGGGGCAGTACTCCACGCACCGGCCGCAGGCCACGCACTCGTTCTTGTCCACGTGGGCCACGTAGGCGGAGCGGGACATGTTGGGGGTGTTGAAAAGCTGGCTGGTGCGCAGGGCGTAGCACACGTTCACGTTGCAGTTGCAGATGGCGAAGATCTTGTTCTCGCCGTCGATGTTGGTGATCTGGTGGACGAAGCCGTTGTCCTCGGCCTTCTTGAAGATGGCCAGGGCCTCCTCCTTGGTGATGTAGCGGCCGCCCTTGTTGGTCTCCACCACATAGTCGGCCATGTCGCCCACGGCCACGCACCAGTCCATGAAGTCGTCGGCGCAGCCCTCCTCGTATGTCTGGCGGGACCGGCGGCAGGAGCAGGGGCTGGCGGCGTACTTGCCCTCGTACTTGTCCAGCCAGTGGGAGATGTGCTCCAGGGAGACGGACTGATCCTCCATCTCGATGGCCTTCTCCACGGGGATGACGTGCATGCCGATGCCGGCGCCTCCGGGGGGCACCATGGGGGTGACCTTGGTCAGAGGCAGGAAGCTCATCCGCTCAAAGAACCGGCCCATCTCCGGGTGAGCGCCGATCACGTCCATGTTCATGTTGGTGAACTCGGCGCTGCCGGGCACATACATGGGCAGGACCCAGCGCTTCTCGTGCTGGGGGTTCTTGCCGTCCAGGTTCTCCCAGTTGTACTCCAGGATGCCCAGCCAGCTCAGATGCTCCAGCATCTTCTCCAGCTTCTCCGTCTCCATGCCGCTCAGCTCCTGGAGCTGTTGGAAGGTCTTGGGCTTGCGCACGCCCAGCTTCATGGCGAACTCCGCCTCCTCGTCGGTGAGGATGGCGGAAAGGGCCCAGTATTCCGGGTCGTCCTTGGTGATCTTCTTCAGTCCCAGCTTCTGGGGGATGCGGTCGGTGATCAGCTTGCCCAGCTTGGCGATGGGCTCGCGCATGGGCCCCTCCCGGACCACCTTGTCGGGATTGGGATCATGGATATCAGCCATAATGCTCTCTCCTTTTCAGAATAGTAGGGGATGTATTCCGCCGGCGGAGATCACTCGGCCCGGGCCATGGCCTCCTCGAAGTCCCGGGTGCCCTTGAAGACCTCCTGCTTGTAGGGGTTGATGTGCTGCTTCTTGGCCCGCTTGACGATGAGGGCCAGCGCCGCGCAGTTGATGAGGATGCTGAGCACCGCCACCACGCCCTGGGCCCGGGGATCCACCAGGGTGGGATGGGTGGCCGCCTCCATGAAGCCGTCGGCGTACAGGCTGGGGATCACGGAGAAACGGCTGTAGTCCTGGAACATGGGGAAGACCTGGGCGAACATGCACCAGGTGGCCAGGGTGTTGGCCCGGTTCTGGATCCAGCCGCCCTTGTTCCAGAAGATGGCCGCCACGGTGGGGGCCAGCAGCAGCGCGAAGCCGCAGTACCAGGAGTGGGTGGGCAGGTTCAGATAGGTGTACACGAAGTTCCAGATGTCGTAGGCCAGGATGTACACCCAGGTCATATCCGGCCAGAGCATGTCGTCATGCTTCTTGGAGGAGTAGATGCCCCACCAGCCGGTCATGCACAGGATGTTGATGATGCCGGCCAGGCCGTTGGCCCAGTTCCACCAGCCGCCGTACAGCCACACGCCCTCGCTGGACAGCCACCAGCGGCTGCCGGTCTGGGCCAGGGCGACGGAGCCCTTGATGGCGCTCTCGAAGTCGCTGGCCACGGCGATGAGGATGTTGATGGCCACGATGACGAAGGGGTAGCACTTGAACCAGTCCTTCTTGCCCAGGGCGGTCTTGTACTTCAGCCACATGAAGCCGATGCAGCCCACGCTGGCCGCGTACAGCTTGGCATAGTGGAACCAGCTGTTCATGTACACGTATGTGGGGTTGTTCAGCGCCCACTCCTTGCCCATGGCAGCGCCCACGTAGATGGCGATGAAATACACCGTCAGGCAGCCCAGCACACCGAAGAAGAAGCCGTAGCCGCCCAGCTTGGTGCGCCGCTGAATCTCGTTGGTGACGATCAGACCCAGAAATACCAGCACCCAGCCGATGATCTGGTAGATCGAGTTGTCGCCGTACACTTGGAAAAGCATGATCGTGTCCTCCTAAAAAATTGTTCTCTTCTCCGGCTGTCCGCCGATAGACAGCCATTATAATTAAAGTATACTAGAGGAGGACCTTGCAATACAATTCGATTTGCGGTATGATTTATTCTAAAGGGGAATAAATTGTCGAAAAAAAAGGAGCGCGGCCATGGAGACAGGCTACATCCGGGAATTTGTGATGCTGGCGGAATGCCTGAATTTCAGCGAGGCGGCGGAGCGGCTGTTCATCAGCCAGTCGTCCCTGTCCAAGCACATCCGCACCCTGGAGCGGGAGCTGGGGGCGGAGCTGTTCATCCGCACCACCCGCACCATCCGTCTGAGCGAGACGGGAACGCTGTATCTGCCCTACGCCCGGCAGATCACCGGCCTGTGCGACCAGGTCCAGGTGGCTATGGACGATCTGCGCCGGCACAGCGCCGTGTCCCTGACCATCGCCGTGATGCAGAATCCCCAGTACTATGACCTGGCCAAGTACATGGTGGGCTTCCGCCAGGCCCATCCGGAGCTGACCTTCAACATGGTGGAGGCGGACGAGCAGGGGCTGTACGACATGTTCCAGAAAAAGCAGGTGAACATATTCCCCGCCTTCGCCAATTTCCCCGGCGTGGAGGGGAACCAGTTCATGCTCATGGCGAAGAGCAGGGTGGTGGCCCTGTTCCGCCGGGACCACCCCTGCGCAGGGGAGGAGAGCGTGTCCCTGGCCCGGCTGGGCCGGGAGAGGCTGCTGCTGCCCACCCGGGGCGGGTCGCTGCTGGAGCGGATAAACGCGGCCTTCCGCCGGGAGGGGATCGAGCCTCACGTGGTCTACGAGGGCAGCTCCATCGGCTGCGTGGACCTGGTGAAGGCGGGCATGGGCGTGTCCCTGCACGGGCAGGAGTTCGCCGCCCACCTCCGCACGGATCCGGAGGTGGTCAGCGTACCCATCGAGCCGGCCATCACCTTCCTGTACGGCCTGTGCCACCGGGACCCGGCCCAGCTGAGCCGGGCGGAGCAGATGTTCCTGTCCCACATGAAGAAATTCGAGCTCAGGTGAGTCCGCTCTGGCGGCGGGCGGCCCGGACCACGTGCTCCACCAGCACCGCCGTGGTCACCGCCCCCAGCCCGCCGGGTACCGGGGTGATGGCCCCCGCCACGGCCTCCGCCTCCCCGAAGCGCACGTCGCCCCGGAGCTTGCCCGTGTCCGGATCGGCGTGGATGCCCACGTCCACCACCGCCGCGCCGGGACCGATGTGTTCGGCGCCGAAATAGCCCATTTTTCCAATGGCCGCCACCAGGATATCCGCGCCGCGGGTATGGGCGGCCAGATCTTTTGTCCCGCTGTGGCAGATGGTCACCGTGGCGCCCTCGGCCATGAGGAGCATGGCCGCCGGACGGCCCACCACCAGACTCCGCCCGGCCACCACCGCATGGGCGCCCCGGAGGGGGATGTCGTAGTACTTCAGCGTCTCCACCACCGCCTGGGCGGTGCAGGGGGCGAAGCCCTCGCCGCTGCCAGTGAACACCCCGGCCAGGGAGCCGTCGGTGATGCCGTCCACGTCCTTGGCGGGGGCGATGGCCCGGCGGGCGGCCTCCTCGTCCAGGGCCACGGGCAGGGGCCGCATCATCAGGATGCCGTGGACGGAGGGAAACTCCCCCAGTGCCTCCACCGCCGCCATCAGATGGGCCTGGGTGCACCAGGCGGGCAGCGTCACCTGCCGCACCAGCACCCCCGCCGCCTCGCAGCGCTTCATAGCGCCGGTCTCATAGGAGATGTCCTCCGGCCGCTGGCCCACCCGCAGGATGGCCAGCTTAGGGGTCACGCCCCGCTCTTTCAGCGCCGCGGCCTCCGCCGCGGCCGTTTCCGTCAGCGCCCGGGCCACCGGCGCGCCCTTCAGGACGATGGCCATCAGCTGTACCTCCCGCAGACCTGCTCGTAGACCGTTTCGGCCCGCCGGCCGTATTCCGCCGTCAGCCGGTCCACCTCGTCGTTGATCGCCCCGGCGCAGGCCCGGTCCGCCATGGACTTGGTGTTCACCTTCACATTCACCGCCGCGCCGAACAGCGCCCCCCGGCACAATGCCGCGCCGGCGGCGGCGTCGGATACGGCCAGGACGCTGCCCATTTGGGCGAAGCCCTCCATGAGACCGATGGCCTCGCAGCAAAGGCGCACCATCCGCAGGGGCGGCTCCGCCGCCAGACGCAGACACCGCTCCAGCTCCGCGGCCCGGCCGGGATCGTCCTTGGGGATGCCGTAGGCCCGGCTCAGGGGCAGAAACGCCGCCGCGTCCTCCTCCGCCAGGGCCAGCAACTCCTCCGAGAGGGTCTTGGCGCGGGCGGTGAGCGCCCTCATCTGCTCCTCCACGGCGGCATATTTGGGCTTGCCCAGCGTCAGCTCTCCCACCATGGACCCCAGAGCCGCCCCCAAAGCACCCGCCAGGGCCGAGGCGCCGCCTCCGCCGGGGACGGCCTTTTTGGAGGCCAAAGCGTCGGTGAACGCCGCCAGAGTCATTTCGCGCATTTCCATCCTTCCACCTCCATGAATCGCTGCCGGAAATAGCCGATGTAGTAAAGGGAGCCGAAGGCGCATACCGGCCCGCCCCGCTCCCGGCACAGGGCCAGCGCCTCGTCGATGCCGCTTACCGCCCGGGCGGGGACCGTCCTCACCGCCGCCGCCAGCTCCTCCGCCGGCAGCGCCCGGGGGCCCTCCGGCGTCAGACAGAGAAAGGCCGCCGCCAGCGGCTCCAAAAGATCCAGCATCTCCCGCCAGGGCTTGTCCGCCATCACCCCCATGACCATGGTGAAGCGGACGCCGGGGAAGAAGGTCCGCAGAGCCGCCGCCAGGGCCGCCGCCCCGTGGCCGTTGTGGGCCCCGTCCAGCACCATGGGCGGGTCCCGGCGCACCAGTTCCAGCCGGCAGGGCCATCGGACCGCCGCCAGCCCGGCGCGGATGTCTCTCTCTGAAAGACCCAGAGCTCGGCCCGCCTCGATGGCGGCGCAGGCGTTGCCCAGCTGATGTTCGCCCAGCAGGGAGAGGGAGACGTCATGCATGTCCCCGTAGGAGAACCGCTGTCCCTCCGGCGAGCGGGAGAGAGATGTGATTTTTGTTATGTCAACTTCTGTCAAGGGGGAACCAACTGACCGGCACCGCCGGCGGATCACCGCCGCAGCTTCCTCCGTCTGGGGAGCGCACACCGTGGGGCGCCCGGCCCTGACGATGCCCGCCTTCTCCCCGGCGATGGCGGCGACGGTGTCGCCCAGCACCGCCGTGTGGTCCAGCCCGACGGGCATAATCACGGAGACGGCAGGGGTTTCGATGACGTTGGTGGCGTCCAGGCGGCCGCCCAGGCCCACCTCCAGCACCACATAGTCGCACTGCCGCTCGGCGAAGTATACAAAGGCCGCCGCGGTCATTTTTTCAAAGAAGGAGGGCTCCTCCAGCCCGGAGCAGGCGGCCTTTACCCGGGCGGTGACGGCGGCGAAGGCGTCAAGAGTTATGTCAACTCCATCCACCTTTATCCGCTCCCAGGGACCGATGAGGTCGGGGGAGGTATAGAGCCCGGTCCGATACCCCGCGGCCCGGAGCATGGCGTCCACCATGGCGGCGCAGGAGCCCTTGCCGTTGGTGCCGGCGATGTGCACGCACCGCAGACGCCGCTGGGGGTCTCCCAGCCGGGCCATGAGCGCGCCCATCACTTCCAGACCCGGGGCGTGGGTGAACTTGGGCGTGTCGGAATAAAATTGGAGAAAATCCTTGTCCATGACCTCAGTATAGCACACCGGCGGCCGTTGGGGAAGGGGCAACTGCCCGATTGACTTTCCGGCCCGTTTGGGATAGAGTATAGGACCGGAGGCGATACAATGCACGACGAACTGACGGCGGTGGATATCCGCAAGATGCAGGAGGAGATCGACTACCGGGAGACGGTGCTGCGTCCCAAGCTCATCGAGGACGTGCAGACCGCCCGGGGCTTCGGGGACCTGTCGGAGAATTTCGAGTACAAGGCGGCCAAACAGGCCAAGAACAAAAACGAGAGCCGCATCCGCTATCTGAAGCGGATGATTGCCTCGGCGGTGGTGATCGAGGCCAAGTCCGCCGGAGACGAGGCGGGTCTGTTCGACCGGGTCACCCTGTTCATGGAGGACGAGAACGACGAGGAGACCATCACCCTGGTGACCACCCTGCGGCAAAATCCCGCCAAGGGGCTCATCAGCAAGGAGTCCCCCGTGGGCCAGGCGGTGCTGGGCCACAAGGTGGGGGAGCGGGTGTTCGTGAAGGTGGGGGATTCCGGCGGCTACTGGGCGAAGATCCTGGCCATCGAAAAGGGCGCCGACGACGACACCATGGAGATCAGCCCCTTCTAATGGGAAAAAGAAAAAGACCGCTCCGTGCGCTGTACGCACGGAGCGGTCCGCTGTTTTTATCACGGCCGCGTCAGGGCGGTGGTGTGCTGCACGCAGATGCCGTCGTCCCGGGCGGAGAAGGTGGTGACGGAGTCGTTCTCCCCTGTCAGATCCACCAGCTCGCGGCTCACGTCATCCCCGCCGTCGGCGGCACGCCGGTGGGTCTGGACCAGCACGCTCTCGCAGGCCGGGTCCAGGGTGAGGGACGCCGGCATGGCGTCGGGGTCGTATCCGTCCCGGCGCAGCTCCCGGCTGTCGCCGTCCAGCTGGATCAGCTCGATCCGCTCCGGGGCCGGCATGACCCCTGCGTGGAAGGTGACGGTGGAGCCGCTGGCGCTGGTGGTCTGGCCGCCCGCGGTCTGGGACTGCTCCTCGGAGAGGGTGGTGGAGAATATACTGTCCTGCGCCTCCAGTTGGCTGTCCAGGCTTATGCCGTTGCCGCTGGTCAGGTACACGTCCCCCTCCGGGGTCTGATAGACCGGGTTGCAGTAGAACTCGATCTCCTCCCCGAGGACGCTGTACAGGGTGAAGTCCAGCTCTATCCGGTCGCCGTCGTCGGTGGATGTGACGTGCACACCAGAGGACACCACCCCCGGGTCCGTGTGGTTGCCGATGTAGGTGCCCGACAGGTCCTCGGTATAGGGGCAGTACATGCCCATGCCCTCCACGGGGAACACCCAGTCCTCAGGCCGGCCGTCGTCCCCGGGCACCGGCTGGGCCCAGAGCCGGCCGGCGTACTCCCGGCTGTCCTCCGCCGACACGACAGCGTCGGAGCCGATCGAGTCCAGATTGTCGGCCAGGTAAGCCTTGATGTCGAACAGGTCGACGTATTCCCGGGTGACGTAGGCCCCGATGAGCCGGTCCGGCTCCGGGGCGGCGTCCGCCTCCGGCTGGGCCAGCTGACAGCTGGCGCCGGTGAGGAGAAGCCCGGCGCAGAGCGCCAGGGAGAGCAGTTTCTTAATCATCGTTTTCATCCTCCAGAATGCCGTCAAATTTCAGGATGTCCCCCACGTCGCACCCCAGATAGTAGCAAATCCGGTTCACGGTGCCGAAGCGGATGCCCTTGGCCTTGCCGCTGCGGAGGATGGACAGGTTTGCCTCTGTGATGCCCACCTGGGCGCACAGCTCCCGGGCCGTCATGCCCCGGGACCGGAGGACGTCGTCCAGATATACCCGTATCGCCATGGCGCGCCCCTTCAGATGAACAGGTCGTTGTCGTCCTTCAGCTGCTTGCCCTCCCGCAGATAGCGGGCCGCCATCAGCGCCGCCAGCAGCAGCGCCAGAGGCGTCAGGGGCACGGTGAGCTGAGCCGACAGGGCGTACAGCCGCCGGGCCATGAGCAGCTGTCCCAGCTGCAGGACCACGCCCAGGATGGCGGTGGCCCCCAGAGTCACGGCGCACCGGCTGGCCAGACGGTTCGCCGCCGCCACCGCCGCCTCGCCGTAGCGGTCCTGATCCCAGGCGTCCAGCAGGGTCACGCCCGCCGACACGGCCCACAGATCCAGCAGATAGGCCGCCGCGCTGGCCGCGTACCGCAGCGCCAGGAAGGCGTAGGTGGGCCCCAGCGCCCCCTCGTTGCCGGTGTTGCCCGCCCGCAGGGAGGCGATTTCGGCCAGCAGCCCTCCGGGACTGACGCCGAAGGCGCCCAGTACCGCCGCCGCCCCCAGGGCCGCCAGCGTCCACCGGCCGTATTTTGCCAGCCGGGCCGCGTCCGCCCCCAGACAGGCCCGCAGGGCCCGCAGCGCCAGATAGGCCGCCGTCACCGACCAGAATACGCCTCCCAGGAAGGCCACGCCCATGCCGCCGCCGGCGGCGGGGCCCAGCCAGCGGGGCAGCAGCCCGGGGTTCACCGCCCCGTACAAGCCGGCGAACAGCAGAGCGCACATCGCCGCCAGCAGCGTGTCCTCCGCCCGGGCCCGGCGCTTTATGAGCCGGATCAGCAGCCATGCCGCCGGCAGCAGACCGATCAGGACATAGACGGCTATCGCCGCGGCGTTGCCGGCCGCCCCGGACAGGCTCATCCGCCGCATCAGCCCGCCCAGCGGCAGGAAGGGGAAGCTCAGCATCCCGCTCAGCAGCCCGGCGCTGTCCCGGACGAGGACCGCCGCGGCCAGCCCGGCCGCCGCCGCTGCGCCCCACAGCAGATACAGCTTCTTTCGATCCATCTGCGTTACCTCGAATTATTGTTTTATTTAAGTTCTGAGACCAGTATAGCGAGAAAATTATTGTTTGTCAATAATTTTTTGAACAACTTGCCGCCAGCTGCCCTGCCGGATACAGGAAAAGCCGCACCCCTTCCCGAGGGAGGGGTGCGGACGTTTTATGTTTCGGCGGTCAGAGTCCCCGGTACATGTCGTCCCGGAGGAGGGATTCGTCGCCGCTGGCCAGCACCTGGTCGATCTGGGCGATGATCTCGTCCCGGTCCCGGGTGAGGGTGCCCTTGATGGGCAGGTAGTTGGAGGCGTGGTTGGAGGTGTAGTGAAGGTTTTCCAGCCGGATCTGCCGGACCAGCTCCCGCACCTCCAGAAGGCTCTCAAAGGGGGTCTGCAGCGTCAGCTCTCCCCGCTGCACCTCGCCGTACAGGGGCGTGCCCTCCACGGGCATGAGGGTCATGGAGGACAGATGCCGGGGGACCATCTCATTGACCATCTGCGCGGTGAGGGCGGCGTTTCGCTCCAGGGCCTCCCGGCCGCCGCCCTCCAGACCGGTGATCACAATGGCCCACAGGTCGAAGCCCGCCTCCACCAGAGCCCGGCCGGCCCGGAGCATCCCCTCGGCGCCCACGCCCTTTTTCACGTGGCGCAGCAACGCGTCGTCCCCGGTCTCCACCCCCAGGTAGGCCCGCTGCAGCCCCGCCTGGCGGATGATCCGCAGCTCCTCCGGCGTCTTGCGCAGGGTGGAGAGCGGTCCGGCGTAGGTGGTCACCCGCCGCAGCCGGGGGAAGGCGGCGTAAAGGGCCTTCAGCACCGCCAGCAGATAGTCCACCGGCAGGTCGATGGCGTCGCCGTCGCACAAAAACACCGTCTCCGTGTTTTTGTACCAGGTGCGCTCCGCCATGGCGATGTCCTCCAGCACGTCGGCCAGAGGGCGGGTGTGGTAGCGCTTGGATTTGTACATGGAGCAGAAGGTGCAGGTGTTGTTGGAGCAGCCCACGGTGCACTGCAAAAGATAGCTCTTCCACTCCCCGGGCGGACGGTAGATGTCTCCTTCGTAACGCATGGTATGATCCTTTCCTGTTTGGGGCAATCTAAGCGGAGAAAGAGGTGGTAGTATGACGACGCAGATCACGGCGGTGTTTGACGACAGGGACGGGGCGGATCTGGCCCTGATGCGGCTTCGGCGCAACGGGATCGAGTTCTCCGTCCAGGAGCTGCGGGCGCCGGACCGGAAGGCCAAGGGGGATATGCCCCTGCTGGGCATGAACCCTGTCTACGGCCCGACCGCGGACGCCGGGAGCGTACTGCCGGGCCAGATGTACGCGGCGGTGCTGGGCTCCCGGGCGGTGATGGAGCGCAGCGCGGCGGCCGCCGGTCAGGCCCGGCTCACCGTGAACGTGCGCACGGATCAGGTCCTCCGGGCCCGGGAGATCATCTCCACGGTGAAGGGCAGAATTATATAAAAACACCCTATTGGCCCCCTTGTGCAAAGGGGGCTGGCAGCGCGCAGCGCTGACCGGGGGATTGTTCTCCGGGGTATAACAACCCCTCCGCCTCGCTGTCGCTCGGCACCTCCCCTTGCACAGAGGAGGCATTAGCCGTTGCCCTTGATGGCGTCCCAGTATTTTTTGGCGGCCTGCTCGGTCTTGTTGTCGCCGTATTCATAATAGTGGGCGTCCTTGAGACTGTCAGGCAGATACTGCTGGGCCACCCAGCGGTTGGGGAAGTCGTGGGGGTAGAGATACCCCTGCTCCCGCTCAAAGCCGGCGCCGTCGGCGTGGACGTTTTGAAGCTGCCTGGGGATGGGCCCGGCCTTGCCCGCCTTCACGTCGGCGATGGCGGCGTCGATGGCCATGCAGCCGGTGTTGGACTTGGGGCAGGTGGCGAGAAAAATCACCGCCTCCGCCAGGGGCAGCCGGGCCTCCGGCAGGCCCAGCTGCAGCGCCGAGTCCACGCATGCCTTCACGATGGGCACCGCCAGGGGGTAGGCCAGGCCGATGTCCTCGCTGGCGGAGCACAGGATCCGCCGGCAGGCGCCCAGCAGGTCCCCGGTCTCCAAAAACCGGGCCAGGTAGTGCACCGCCGCGTCCGGGTCCGAGCCCCGCATGGACTTCATCAGCGCGGAGAGGATGTCGTAATGCTCGTCCCCGTCCCGGTCGTAGCGCATGGCGCTGCGCTGGGTCACCGCCCGGGCGTCGGCCATGGTGAACACCAGGCCGTCCTTGCCCACGGGGGCGGTGGTGTAGAGCAGCTCCAGGGTGTTGAGGCTCTTGCGGGCGTCGCCGCCGCAGGCGGAGGCGATGTAGTCGATCACCCCGTCCTCCGCCGTGACGGAGGTGCCGTCCCGCTGGCGCAGCAGCCGCAGCACCCGCTCCATGGCCTTTTTCACGTCCGCGGGGGTCAGCTGCTTGAACTCAAACACCGTGCTCCGGGAGAGGATGGCGTTGAACACGCAGAAGTAGGGGTTCTCCGTGGTGGAGGCGATGAGGGTGATCTTGCCGTTTTCGATGAACTCCAGCAGGGACTGCTGCTGCTTTTTGTTGAAGTACTGGATCTCGTCCAGATACAGCAGTACCCCCTCCGGGGCCAGGAGGGTGTCCAGCTCCTCGATGATGGCCTTGATGTCGGCCAGGCCCGCCGTGGTGGCGTTCAGACGCCGCAGGGGCCGGTTGGTGCGCTGGGCGATGATCCGGGCCACGGTGGTCTTGCCGGTGCCGGAGGGGCCGTAGAAGATCATGCAGGGAATCTGGCCGCTCTCCGCGATGCGCCGGAGCATCCCGTTCTCGCCCAGGATATGCTCCTGGCCGAACACCTCGTCCAGACTCTGGGGCCGGAATTCATCCGCAAAGGGACGGTACATAGGCGTCATTTCCTTTTTGTGAAGATACACAAATTATATAGAAACCACTTTCATTTTGCAACAGGCCGTGGTAAGATTTTGCCCAGAGAGAAAGGCAGGTGTTGCCCCCATGCGGACGCCGGAACAGGTGAAGCATATCGTGGAGGCGCTGGCGGAGGAATATCCCCTGGCGGACTGCACCCTGGACCACAACGGGGCCTGGGAGCTGCTGGTGCAGGTGCGCCTGGCGGCCCAGTGCACCGACGAGCGGGTGAATATGATATCCCCGGCGCTGTTCGCCCGGTTCCCCGACGCGGCGGCCATGGCCGCCGCCCAGCCGGAGGACGTGGAGCCCTACATCCGCTCCTGCGGGTTTTATCACGGCAAGGCGAAGGACATCGTGGGGGCGGCCCGGATGCTGGTGGAGGATTTCGGCGGCGTGGTGCCGGACAACATGGAGGACCTTCTAAAGCTCCCCGGCGTGGGGCGCAAAAGCGCCAACCTCATCCTGGGGGACGTGTACCGCAAGCCGGGAAGCGTGGTGGTGGACACCCACTGCATCCGCCTGTCCAACCGGATGGGGCTGGTGGACAACATGAAGGACCCGCCCAAGATCGAGACGGCCCTGCGGGCGATATTGCCGCCGGAGGGCTGCTCCGACTTCTGCCACCGCATCGTCTACCACGGCCGGGCGGTGTGCTCCGCCCGGGCGCCCCGGTGCCAGGACTGCTGCGTGAAGCAGTGGTGCCAGACCTACGAGAGGGAACATACATAATGGCGTACAGCTTTGACAATATCGAGAATTTCCGCCAGCTGGGCGGTCTCGTCCGGGAGGACGGGGCCCGGGTGAAGGACGGGGTGCTGCTGCGCTCCGGCCATCTGGGCGCGGCGTCGGAGCGCGATCTGGCGCATCTGGCGGATATGGGGCTGTGCCTTGTCATCGACATGCGGGACCGGCACGAGCGGGAGCGCCATCCGGACAGGCCCGTGCCCGGCGCGGAGAACGTGTGGCTGCCCCCGGTGCCGGATCTGGAGGCGGTCATCCCCATCAAGAGCACCGTGCCCCACGAGGTGCGGACGGTGTTTCATGAGTTTTACCGGCTGCTCAGCCTGCATCCGGTGGCCATCGACGCCTACGCCGCCTTTTTCCAAAAGCTGCTCGCCTCCGAGGGCTGGCCGGTGCTGTGGCACTGCACCCAGGGCAAGGACCGCACCGGCGTGGGGGCCATGCTGCTGCTCAGCGCCCTGGGCTTCGACCAGGAGACGGTCATCGGGGAATATCTGCGCACCAACGAGTTTGCCCGGACCCAGCTGGAGGGGATGCGCCTTGCCCGGGCCAGCGAGGAGGAGATCGCCCTGATGGCGGAGGTGTTTCCCGTGTTTGAAACCAATGCCCGGTACTGGTTCGACTGCGTGCGGATCGAGTACGGCTCCGTGGAGAACTATCTGGAAATGGCCCTGAATCTGGACCCGGGGGACATCGCCCGGCTGGAGCAGTATTATCTGGAATGACCCGGGCCGCCCTCCGGCCGGTCCGCCCAAAAGCAAAGATCCGCGCCCTCTCTCCGGGAGAGGGCGCGGATCGCGTCTATGGTTTTATCCGGCCCGGCAGACGGGCCTTTTCCAGGCTCACCGGCCGAAGAGGACGGTGAGCTCTTTGATCTTTTTCGCCAGGGCGGGACTGGCCGCGCCGGGCGCCATCCGCCACTGCCAGTTGCCGTCGGGGATGCCGGGACGGTTCATCCGGGCCTGATCTCCCAGCTCCAGATAATCCTGCATCTGGGCGATGAAGATCCGGGACACGGAGCCCATGCCGCCCCGGAGGATGCCCCAGTCGTAGCCCTCCTCCTGGTTCAGACCCAGATACGCCTTGGCCTTGGCCACATCCAGGGGGTCTGCCTCGGCCAGCCAGCCCCGGAGGGTGGTGTTGTCGTGGGCGCCGGTGTAGCAGATGCTGTTCACCGGGCAGCGGTGGGGCAGATAGTCGCTCTCGCCCTGGTGGCCGAAGGCGAACTGGAGCACCTTCATCCCCGGGAAGCCGGACAGATCCAGCAGCGCCTGGACCTCCTTGGTGACATAGCCCAGGTCCTCGGCGATGATGAGGCTGCGGGGGAACTTCTCCCGGAGCATTTTTATGAAGGCGGCGCCCGGTCCGGGCTCCCAGCGGCCGGTGGCGGCGGTGGGGGCGTCGCTGGGCACGGCCCAGTAGCTCTCCAGACCCCGGAAGTGGTCCAAACGGGCCACGTCGAACCGGTCCAGGGTGGCGCGCATCCGCTTCTCCCACCAGGAGAAGCCGTCCTGCTCCATCCGCCGCCAGTCATAGAGGGGGTTGCCCCAGAGCTGGCCGTCGGCGGTGAAAGCGTCGGGGGGCACGCCCGCCACGGCGGTGGGCAGATTCTCCTCGTCCAGCTGGAACATGTCCGGGTTGGCCCACACGTCGGCGGAGTCCAGCGCCACATAGATGGGCAGATCCCCGATGAGCTGCACGCCCTTCTTTCCGGCGTAGGCCTTCAGTGCGTCCCACTGCTTGCTGAACAGGTACTGCAGGTAGGTGAAAAACCGCACGTCCCGGTCCAGCTCCTGGGTCCAGCGCTCCACGGCGGCCGGCTTCCGCAGCCGGATGTCCGCCAGGGGCCAGCTGGTCCAGGCGGCCATGGAGAAATGGCGCTTCAGGGCCATGAAGAGGGCGTAGTCCGGCAGCCAGGCGCGGTTTTTCGCCGCGAAGGACGCCACCGCCACCCGGTCCGCCTTCCAGCCCCGGTCAAAGGCCTTCTCCAGCAGGGAGAAGCGGGCCTGGTACACCGCGCCGTAATCCACCCGTTCGGGGTCGCTCCCCCAGAAGGGGGCGGCGATCTCCTCGGCGGTGAGGAGCCCGTCGGCCGCCAGGGCGTCCAGGTCTATGTAATAGGGATTGCCGGCGAAGGCGGAGAAGGACTGGTAGGGCGAGTCGCCGTAGCTGATCGGCCCCACCGGGAGCATCTGCCAGTATTTCTGGCCGGCGTCGGCCAGAAAGTCTATGAAGTCGTATGCCGCCTTCCCCAGGGTGCCGATGCCGTGGGGAGAGGGGAGGGACGAGACGGAGAGAAGGATGCCTGCTGCGCGGTCCATCATATCTGATTCCTTTCCTGGCGCCGCGTCGCGCGGTGCGCTGCGCGGGGCCGGCCGCGTTCCCGGCGGCCGGGGGCCTCCCTGTTTTATGTCCAAGCGTGGGCCCGCGGGGAGGGGTGAACGGGTCCTCGTTGTGAAATATACACGGAAAATCGGGTCCTGTCAAGGCAACTGTCGTACACAATCATGGGGCCGGCGGCGGGGCGTCCGTCCGCCGGGAGCGGACATGCGCCGCGGATTTGGCCGTTTGCGCAAATTTCATACCCGGATGCCGGGAAAAATCATGGATTTTTGGTCTGGAAATCCGCCGGACCGGCGGCTATAATGTGCCCTGATCCGCAGATCGGGCCGGCGCGGCGGGCCGGTCCGGGCGCGGAGAGATATCCCATTTTCCAAGGAGGAAACATATTTCGTGACCAAAAATCTGACGACCGGCAGCCCCATGAAGCTGATCCTCGGCTTTGCCGTTCCCACCCTGTTCGGGCTGCTCTTTCAACAGATGTACAATATGGTAGACACCATGATCGTGGGCCGTCTGCTGGGGGCCCGGGCGCTGGCGTCCGTGGGCGCCACCGGGTCCATCAACTTTCTCATCATCGGCTTCTGCACCGGCGTGTGCGCCGGCTTCGCCATCCCCGTGGCCCGGCAGATGGGGGCGGGGGAGATGAGCCTGATGCGCCGGTACACCGCCAACGCGGCCTATCTGGCGGCGGCGTTCGCCGTGCTGCTGACGGCGGCGACGGGCCTGGCCTGCGGCGGCATCCTCACCCTGATGGACACCCCGTCGGATATCTATGCCGACGCTTACCGTTATATCTTCATCATCTTCATGGGCATCCCCGCCACGGTTTTGTATAACCTGCTGGCGGGCGTGCTCCGCTCCCTGGGGGACAGCCGCACGCCGGTGATCTTCCTGGCGCTGTCGTCGCTGGTGAACATCGCTTTGGACGTGACGCTGATCCTGTACGGGAACATGGGCGTGGCCGGGGCGGCCCTGGCCACGGTGATCAGCCAGGCGGTATCGGGCCTGGCCTGCCTGGCCACCGTGATCCGGCGCTTTCCCGTGCTGCGCATGACGGGGAGCGAGCGGCGGCTCAGCGGAAAGCTGTGCCGGGACCTGTGCGCCATGGGCCTGCCCATGGGGCTGCAGTACTCCGTCACCGCCGTGGGGTCCATCATCCTCCAGTCCGCCGTCAACGGCCTGGGCAGCATGACCGTGGCGGCGGTGGCCGCCGGGGCGAAGCTGTTCGGGCTGCTGGCCTGCCCCTTCGACGCGCTGGGCGGCGCCATGGCCACCTTCTGCGGCCAGAACGTGGGCGCGGGGAAGCTGGACCGGCTGGGCAAGGGCGTGAAGGCCGCGTCGCTGCTGGGCCTGGGCTGGTCCGTGGCGGCGGCGGGCGCCATGGCGGCGTTCGCCCCCGGGTGCGCTGCCTGGTTCATCGACAGCGCCCAGAGCGGGGAGGCGGAGGTCCTCATCGGACTGGTCAGCCGCTACATCCGCGCGGAAACGCTGTTTTTCTTCCCCCTGGCGCTGGTGAACGTGCTGCGCTTCTCCATCCAGGGGATGGGCTACAGCCTGTTCGCCGTGCTGTCCGGGGCGATGGAGATGCTGGCCCGGATGGCGATGGGGTGGCTGGCGGTGCCCGCCTTCGGATTCTCCGCGGTGTGCCTGGCCTCGCCCTTCGCGTGGATGAGCGCGGATCTGTTTCTGATCCCCGCCTGCCTGGTGTGCATCCGGCGGCTGTACCGGCGCCGGGAGCGGTTCCAGCGCCAGGAGTCCCTCCGGAAGCGGGAGCCGGTACGCCTTCGCGGCCGGGCCCGCTGGTATGCCGACCCGACCCAGCTGCACCGCCACCGGGACCGCCGCCCGGATACCGCCCATCCCCACCGGAGGATCGCGTAAAAAACAAACACCGCCGGAGGCGTCTGCCTCCGGCGGCTTTTATCTGCCTGGCTCAGCTCACGACGTAGCTGACGATGAATTCCACGGAATACTCCCCCTCGTTGGTCAGGCACAGCTCATAGCTCCCGGCCTGCCCGGGATAGAAGGAGACGGTCTGCATCTGGCCGGCCTGCAGCTGAATGGGCCTGCTTATGCCGGAGCCGTCCTCGCGCTCCAGGGACACGGTGATGGCGGCGTCCGTCCGGGTCTGGATGCCCACCGACACGGCGTTGCCCACGGCGGCGGTAACCTCGGCCACCAGGACGCTCGCGCCGCTCTCCAGCTGGCCATAGGGGACGCCGTCGGCCTGGGCGAAGAATTCCACATATCTCTCATCAGGCGGGACGGTGACCGTGCCGTCGGGCTCCGCCAGGGGCAGGGCGATCTCCTGCGCCCGGGCATTCTCCCGGCGCAGGGCGTCCCACTGGGCCTGCTCCTCCTCTGTGGCCGGGCGCAGGCCGGTCAGCTCCCCGTCAGCATACACGGCGATCAGTTCGATGGCGTCCTCGGGCCAGCCGTCCCCGGCGTGGGGCGTGATCCAGATGCCCGCCGTCTCATCCCACAGGCCCCGGACCGGGTATTTCCGCCCGTCGGCGTCGGTCCAGGTCAGGGTGATCTCGTCGCTGGCGGGGTCATAGCTGCACCACACCTGGAAGGGGAGATAGGGCGCCAGAGCCTCGTCCAGGGCGTCCAGTTCCTCCTGCCGGCCCTCGGGCATCTGGTACACCACCCGGTAGAGCTCCTCGTCCACCGCCACGTTCATGGCGTCCGCCACGTCCGGCTCGGCCATCAGCGTTTCCAGCGCAGCCAGCTGCTCCTCCGTCAGGGGCACGCTCTCTCCGCCGTTGAAGCTGTAGGTGACGGCGTCCCCCGGGACGATGCTCACCTGGCCGCCGCTCTCCGGGACGGGGTCCGCGTCGTCCTGCATCAGGACCGCGTCGGCGGAGCCGTCCACGGACTTGGACACCAGCAGGCCGTTTTTGATCTCTTCCAGGATCTGCTCGTACATCTCGATGGTCTCGTCGATCTTCTCCTGGGTCCAGGTGAACCAGCCGTCGCCATTGGTCCAGGCCCTCTCGCCCAGGCAGCCTTGCAGATCGATCTTCTCCTGCTCCAGCCAGGCGGCGTACTCCTCGGCGGTCCACCACTCCACCTCTGCGGGCTCAAAGAGCAGCTTATACTCCTGCTGGGTCATGCTCACCGGCTTTCCATCGGCGGTGAACACGTACACGGTCCCGTCCTGGGTCTGGACCACGTCGCCGGTAAGCACGGTGGACACACCGTCGGACAGGATGATATAGGTGGGCGCGTCGGCGCCGCCGATCACCGCCTCATCCGCCGCCTCGTCCTCCGGCGCGGCGGTGGCGAACGCCGCCCCCACGGTGAGCACCAGGGCCAGCGCCAAAAGGGTGCTCAAAAATGATCTGGGTTTTATCTTCATGATAGAATGGATCCTTTCTTCGATGGCGTTTTTGGAAAAGCCGCTGGCCAGAGCCGTCAGGCCTGCCCGGCGCTCCTCCATGTCCAGCAGCGTCCGGGCATAGTCCCGCCGGGCCTGGGGGCCCATGGCGCGGATCACCGCCCGGTCACAGGCCCGCTCCATGTCCCGGCAGGCCAGCGCCCGCATCAGCCACACCAGCGGGTTGAACCAGTGCAGGCATAGCGCCGCCGCCAGGGCCAGCTTCCGGGCCGTGTCCAGCCGGCGGATGTGGGCCTGCTCGTGGGCCAGCACGAATCCGGCGGCCCCCTCCGGCAGGGAGCGGGGCAGCAGGATCACCGGGCGGAGGATGCCGTAGGTCAGCGGCGCGGCGGCGTCCTCCGTCAGGCGCACCGCCACCCGCCGGCGGAGGGGACGCGCGGCCGGAATTTGGTTTACATAATTTTCTTGTGTGGCCTCCGCCGCCCGGAACCGGCGGCAGGCGCGGATGTAGCCGGCCAGAAACACCCCGGCGCACAGCGCCGCGCCCGTCAGCCACAGGACCGTGGCGATGGGAAAGGGACGCCCCGGAGCGGCGGAGCCGGCTGTGGGGATATTTTGAATTATGTCAACTGCATGCGACGTCCCCTGGCCCGGGGCCGCGACGGCGGTGTAGACAGGCCCGGGCCCGGCGGCATGGGACAAGGCCCGGCGGATCAGGGTCCAGGCGCTCCACCGGAAGGGCAGGCGCACCGGCACCATCAGCCGCAGCCACGCCACGGCCCACAGCGCCTCGAACATGCCCACGGGCAGCCGGTCCTTTGCCAACCCCCGGAGCAGGGCCGCCGCCAGGATGATGAGGCCCCCGGCCAGGCTCATTTCCAGCAGGCTCATACCGCTCACTCCTGCCGGTCGATCCAGTCCCGCAGCCGGTCGATCTGCTCCCTGGTGAGGGCGTTGCCCTCCAGCAGGGAGGCGAACAGCGCCTCCGCCGAGCCGTCGAACAGCTTCGCCACCAGCTCGCTGGTCTCCGAGGCCTGGACGGCCTGCTTGCTGATGAGGGCGTGGCAGAGAAAGCCCGGCTCCGAGCGCCGGATGGCCCCCTTGGCCACGCACTTTTTGATGACGGTGTAGGTGGTGTTCATGTTCCAGCCCACGGTGTCCGCCAGGATGTTGCTGATCTGTTTGGCGGTGGTGTCCCCCCGCCGCCACAGCACGTCCATCACCTTCAGCTCCGAGTCGTACAGCTTCATGGCGTCTTCCTTTCACACTATTGCAATAGTTTGTATCTATACACTACCACAATAGTGTGGCGTTGTCAACACTATTCCGATAGTTTGGAAAAAATAGAATAAAAAAACAGCCCCCGAGGGGGCTGTTGATCGTTATGCGGATGTGCGCCGTCACACGTCCCCGGTCAGGCCGTCGGACAGGCCCAGCAGCACGATACCCACGATGGCGATGGCGATCATGACATAGTGTTTGCGGCTGAGCTTTTCCTTCAGGAAGATCCGGCTCCAGATGACGCTTGCCAGGCAGTACCCGGAGATGATGGGGGCGGACAGGGCCACGTGCTCGGAGTCGGCGATGGCGTAGATGTAGGCCAGCTGGCCGGCGGTCTCAAAGCAGGCGCCGATGTACTTGGGGGTCTCCTGGCGCACGGTGAACCGCTCCCGCTTCGCCAGCAGGATCACGAAGCACACCGCCCCCGCCGCCAGAAACGTCAGCTCGTAGGCCACATTGGCGCTGTCCTCGTCCAGAGATTCCAGCACCAGGCTGTCGGCAAAGGTGCCCGCGGCGTCCAGCACGCAGTACAGTACCGGCAGCAGGATGGCGATGAAGCTCTTGGCGTATTTATAATTGGACACGCTCTGGCGGGCGGTGCGGGCGGCGTCGTCCTCGTGCATGTCCACGAAGCCCAGACCCACCACGCCCACGCACACCAGCGCCGTGGCGCCCAGCTGCAGGCCGGAGATGGAGCCCAGCCCCGCCGTGGCCAGAGTGAGGATGGCCACCAGCGCGCCGGAGCTGTTGCAGATGGGGGAGGAGACGGACAGCTCGATGTACCGCAGGCCCAGATAGCCCAGGGCCATGGAGAGGATGTACAGTAAACTTACGGGCAGGTAGGTGATGATGGTGTGCATGTCGATGTCCACGCCCTGGACGAACACCTCCACGGCGGCGTGGATGCCCATGACCACGCCCACCGCCACCACCATCTTCAGGTGGGAGGTCTTATCACCCTGGTCGCGGCAGCCGATCTTGGAGAACAGATCGGACCCGCTCCAGCACAGCAGCGCGATGACGGAAAGCCAAAACCAACTCATATTTTTATCCCTTCAGGTCCACAAGACCTCTTTCGTATAGTTTTTGCAGGCTCATGAGAATGCCCGTCTTGGCGTGGTACCAGGTGAGCCCGCCCTGGAAGTAGACGGCGTAGGGGGGCCGGATGGGCCCGTCGGCGCTGAGCTCGATGGAGGAGCCCTGCACGAACGCCCCGGCGGCCATGATGACGTCGCTGTCATAGCCGGGCATGGGCCACGGTACAGGGGTGACGTGGCTGTCCACCGGCGCGGCGGCCTGGATGCCGAGACAAAATGCCTCCATCCGCTCGGCTGAACCCAGGGTCACCGCCTGGATGATGTCGTGGCGGGACTCCGAAGCGTTCGGCACGCAGGCAAAGCCCAGCCTTTCATAGACGTTGGCGGCGAAGATGGCCCCCTTCAGAGCACCCGCCGTCACCGTGGGGGCCAGGAAAAAGCCCTGGTACATGGCCGGCAGTTGGCCCAGATTGGCCCCTACCTCCTTGCCCAGACCGGGGGCGGTGAGCCGCCGGGCGCATGCCTCCACGCATTCCTGTGTGCCGCAGATATAGCCCCCCGCGGCGGCAAGGCCCCCGCCGGGATTTTTGATGAGAGAGCCCACCGTCATGTCCGCCCCCACGTCGGAGGGCTCGATGCGCTGGACGAACTCGCCGTAGCAGTTGTCCACCATGCACAGCACATCCGGCTTGATGGATTTGCAGAAGGCGATGAGCTGACCGATCTGCTCCACGGAAAAGCTGGGGCGGGTGGCGTAGCCCTTGGAGCGCTGGATGGTAATGAGCTTCGTCTTGGGCCCGATGGCGGCGCGGATGGCGTCGTAGTCGAAGGAGCCGTCGGGTTTAAGGTCCGCCTGGCGGTAGCTTATGCCGAACTCCGCCAGGGAGCCGGGGCTGGAGCGGATGCCGATGACCTCCTCCAGGGTGTCGTAGGGCGCGCCCACGGGGGAGAGAAGCTCGTCCCCCGGCCGGAGCACGGCGGAGAGCGCCAGGGCCAGGGCGTGGGTTCCGCAGCTTATTTGAGGCCGGACCAGGGCCGCCTGGGTGTGGAAGCAGCTGGCGTACACCGCCTCCAGGGTCTCCCGGCCCAGATCGTTGTAGCCGTAGCCGGTGCTGGTGGCGAAGCATGCCCCGCTGACCCGGTTTTTCTGCATGGCCAGCAGCACCTTGGCCTGATTGTATTCGGCCGTCCCGTCGATGGCGGCGAACCGGTCCTTCAGACCGGCCAGCACCGTCTCGCCGTATTCGTATACCTCCGGGCAAATGCCCAGAGAGGCGTAGATCTCTCGCATGATGCGCACTCCTTCGTATCTGTGGGCAAAGCCCTGGGATAGCTTACCATCTGCCGCCGACGCTGTCAAGGTGGGAGGAAATAGGCGGCTGCCCGGGCCCGAATCGGGGGATTCTACGGATAGGAGAGCGGCCTTTCGAACCGAGAGTAGAGCGCCGGCGCAAATCATGGATTGGCTTTTTCGGCGTGGTCCGATATGATTACATAAAGGGGTATCCGTACCGGAGAAAGGAGAACGCTATGGACTGGCTCATCGTATCGGACACATCCTGCGACATCCGCGCCCTGGAGGGGCTGGCACCGGGGGTGGAATTTGCCCTGGTGCCCTTCAAGATTAACATCGGCGGCCGGGAGTTCGTGGACACGCCGGACCTGGACGTGGAGGAGATGCTGCGGGCCATGACGGCCCACGAGGGGGCCAGCACCAGCGCCTGTCCCAGCCCCGGGGAGTGGGAGGCCCAGTTCCAGCGGGCCGACAGGGTCATCGCCCTGACCATCAGCAGCAACCTGTCCGGCAGTTACGCGGCGGCGGAGGCCGCACGGCACATCGTGCTGGAGTCCTGCCCGGACAAGCAGATCTTCATCCTGGACACCCTCAGCGACGCGGGAGCCCTGGCCAGCGCGGCGGAGCTCGCCAATAAGCTCATCGGCCGGGGAGCGGACTTCGAGGAGGTCTGCGGGGCCCTGCGGGCATTCAACGACGCGGGCCACATCCTGTTCGCCCTGTCCAGCTTTGAGAACCTAGTGAAAAACGGCCGGGTGGGCCGGGTGGCGGGCTTCATCGCGGGGCATCTGCACATGCGGGTGCTGGGCCGCCGCACGGCGGACGGGCGCATCGACTTTTTTTATAAGACCCGGGGCCAGAAGCGGGTGCTGGCCAGGATTCTGGAGGAGATGGCCGACACGGGCTTTGACGGCGGCCGTCCGGTGGTAATCAGCCATTGTCTGAACCCGGACGCGGCGGAGACGCTGCGGGGGGACATCGTCGCCCGCTGGCCGGCTGCCCGGGTGCAGGTCATCCCCTGCGCGGGACTGTGCAGCTTCTACGCTCAGCAGCAGGGCGTCATCATCACCTATTGAGAAAAGCATAGAGCAGGCCGGGCACCTTCATGCCCGGCCTTTTTGCTGTTATCCGCCTTTGTATTTTCTGCGGGTTGCCTCGCCGCCCCGCAGGTGCCGTTCGGCCTTGTTGCGCTCCAGCACGGCCCGGGCCTGGGCGTACAGCGGCCGGTCCACGTGGCGCAGCCGCTCCGCCAGATCCTTGTGTACCGTGGATTTGGAGACACGGAAATGGGACGCGGCGTCCCGGACGGTGGCGTTGTTCTCCACGATGTAGAGCGCCAGGTCCCGGGCGCGCTGTTCGATATCCTCTCGCACTCATACCACCCCGCTGACTTTGACTTGCCACAGTCTATGCGCCCGGGGCGGGGGATTAGAACCGGCGCCGGCGCGGGGGAGGGTATTGCCAACGGGGGCGGCAGGTGGTAAAATGGCGGCGGAAAACCATCGTGATCCACCTCTCAGGGCGGCCCCGGCGACCTGTCTCTCGCCGGGGCCGTTCCTGTACGGACCGATCGGGGAGAGGGCGCTTATGATCATCTACGACGAGACCACCGGCCTTATCGGCCTGCACACCCGCCACACCACCTATCAGATGAAGGCGGATGCGCGGGGCGTGCTGCTGCACACCTATTACGGCCCCCGGATCGGGCAGGACGACCTGTCCCGCCTCATCCGGCCCGCGGACCGGGGCTTCTCCGCCAACCCCGCGGACGCCGGCGGGGACCGGCGCTATTCCCTGGACACGCTGCCCCAGGAGTATCCCTGCGCCGGCGGAGGCGACATGCGCGTTCCCGCCCTGGAGGTGGCGTTCGCCGACGGCTCCGCCGCGCCGGATTTGCGGTTCGTGGGGCTGGAACGGCGGGAGGGAAAGTATGCCCTGCCGGGGCTGCCGGCCTTCCACGGGGAGGGCTGGGAGACGCTGGTGGTGCGCCTGGCGGACGAGGCCAACGGCCTGCGGGCGGAGCTGTATTACGGCGTGGCGGAGGAGCACGACCTGATCACCCGGGCCGTGCGCTTTGTGAACGCCGGCGGCGGGCCGGTGCGCCTGGAGCGGGCCATGAGCCTGTGCCTGGAGCTGCCGGAGGGGGATATGGACCTGGTGACCTTCGACGGCGCCTACGGGATGGAGCGCGTGCCCCACCGGGGGACCCTCCGTCCGGGGGTACAGAGCGTGGGCAGCGTCCGGGGCGCCTCCAGCCACCAGCACAACCCCTTCGTGGTGCTGTGCCGGCCGGATACCGGGGAGGACCACGGCCTGTGCTACGGGGCGATGCTCCTGTATAGCGGCAGCTTTCTGGCGGAAGCGGAGCGGGACCAGTTCGACACCGCCCGTCTGGTGCTGGGCATCCATCCCCGGCGGTTTTCCTGGACGCTGGCGCCCGGCGAGAGCTTCACCGCGCCGGAGGCGGCGCTGGTGTGCTCCGGCGAGGGCTTCGGCCCCATGAGCCGGCGGCTGCACCGGGCCATCCGGGAGTGCCTGGTGCGGGACCCTTATGCCGGCCGGCGCCGGCCGGTGCTCATCAACAGCTGGGAGGCCGCCTATTTCCGCTTCGACGCGGATACGCTGCTCTCCATGGCGGAGGCCGCCGCGGCGCTGGGGGTGGAGCTGTTCGTGCTGGACGACGGCTGGTTCGGCGAGCGGGACTGCGACCGCCGGGCGCTGGGGGACTGGTGGGTGAACGAGAAGAAGCTGCCCGGGGGTCTGACGGCGCTGGCCGAACGGGTCCGGGCGCTGGGCATGCGGTTCGGGCTGTGGATCGAGCCGGAGATGATCAGCGAGGACAGCGACCTCTACCGCGCCCACCCGGACTGGGCCCTGGGCCCCGCGGAAAAGCCCCGCAGCCGGAGCCGGGATCAGCTGGTGCTGGACTTCTCCCGGGCCGATGTGCGCGAGCACGTCTTCCAGGCCCTCCGCGCCGTCATCGACGGCGCCGACGTGGACTATATCAAATGGGACATGAACCGAAGCCTCACCGAGGTCTGGTCCGCGTCGCTGCCCGCCGACCGGCAGGGGGAGGTATACCACCGGTATGTGCTGGGGGTCTATGAGCTGCTGGAGCGGTTTCGCCAGACCTGGCCGGACATGCTCATCGAGGGCTGCGCCGGGGGCGGCGGGCGGTTTGACGCCGGCATGCTCTACTATGTGCCCCAGATCTGGTGCAGCGACAACAGCGACCCCATCGACCGCCTTTTCATCCAGGGAGGCACCTCCTTCGCCTACCCGCCCAGCGCCATGGCGGCCCATGTGGCCCCTGTGCCCAACGCCCTCAACGGCCGCGTCGCCTCCCTGCAGACGCGGGGGACGGTGGCCATGGCCGGCGCCTTCGGCTATGAACTGGACCCCCGGTCCCTCACGCCGGAGGAGCGGGAGACGGTCCGCCGCCAGGTGGAGACGTACAAGCAGCGTTGGCAGCTGGTGTACCAGGGCGACTATTACCGGCTGACGGACTTTTTCCGCCCCGGTCCTTACGTGGCCTGGGCCATGGTCTCGCCGGACAGGAGCCGGGCGCTGGCGTGCCTGGTGTACACCCAAAACCGGGCCGCCGGGCCGCTGCGGACGCTGTGCCTGAAGGGCCTGGACCCGGAAAAACGCTACCGGGTCGACGGCGGCGGAATCTGGGGCGGCGCGGCGCTCATGGCGGCGGGCTATCCCCTGCCGCCCCAGACCGGGGATTACGACAGCGTCACGCTGTACCTGGAGGCGGTCAAGGGCGGCTGACGCGCCGCCTGCATCCGTGTCCGACAGAGAGGAGACAGGACCATGTACCGGTTCGACCGGAAGGAATATGAGCGGCGGACGGCCTGGTTCACCCAGGCCCGGTTCGGCCTTTTCATCCACTTCGGCCTGTATGCCCTTCCGGGGCGGGGCGAGTGGGTGCGCAGCGACGAGCGGATGCCGGAGAGCGCGTACCGGCCCTTTTTCGACGGCTTCGATCCCGCGGGCTTCGACGCCCGGGACTGGGCGCGGGCGGCAAAGGAAGCAGGGATGCGCTACGCCGTGCTCACTGCCAAGCACCACGACGGCTTCTGCCTGTTCGACTCCGCCCTGACGGATTATAAGTCCGCCAACACCCCCTTTGGCCGGGACATCGTGCGGGAGTTTCTGGATGCCTTCCGGGAGGAGGGGCTGAAGGTGGGGCTGTATTACTCCCTGCTGGACTGGCACCATCCGGACTATCCCCATCGGGGCGACCGGTATCACCCGCTGCGGGACGATCCCGCCGGGGAGAACGCCGGGCGGGACTGGGAGCGGTATCTGCGGTATATGCACGGCCAGGTGCGGGAGCTGTGTACCAGCTACGGCAGGCTGGACCTAATGTGGTTCGACTTCAGCTACGGCGACATGACCGGCCCCAAGTGGCGGGCCGCGGAGCTGGCGGACATGGTCCGCACGCTGCAGCCCGGCATCGTGCTCAACAACCGCCTGGAGGTGAGCGGGGAGGGCTTCGGCTCCCTGTATACAGGCGAGCCCACCGCTTGGCACGGGGATTTCATCACCCCGGAGAAGATGATCCCGCCGGAGGGGCTGCGGGACGCCGCGGGCCGGCCGCTCCTCTGGGAGAGCTGCGTCACCATGAACAACAGCTGGGGCTATACCCGCGCCGACGGATACTACAAGCCCGCCCCGCTGCTGATAAAAAAGCTGGTGGAGTGCGTCAGCAAGGGCGGGAACATGATCCTGAACGTGGGGCCGGACGGGACCGGGCGGTTCCCGGCGCCGGCGCGGCGGACCCTGGCGGAGATCGGCCGCTGGATGGCCCGCAACGGGGAGAGCGTCTATGGCTGCGGCCCGGCGGATCTCCCCAAGCCCGACTGCGGCCGTTTTACCCGCCGGGGGAACACGCTCTATCTGCACGTATACGAAAACGCCCTGGGACCGCTGCCGGTGCCGGGGCTGGAGAAGGACCGGGTGGGGGCTGTGACATGCCTGGCGGACGGGCGGCCGGTGCCTGTGTCCGCCAGCTGGGTGCACAGCGATTATCCGGACGTGTGCTTTTTGGATCTGGGGCCGGACCCGGTGCTGCCGGACGGCACGGACACGGTGCTGCGGATCGAGCTGGCATAAGCGGTTGACGAATCCGGGAAAGTGTGGTATCCTTGGCTTGTCCGCTGGATAGCGGACGGAAAATTTAGTACCTGGACAGGTTCTGGAAATATCGTCAGAGGGAGCAGTATGCTCCTGCTTGTGCGTGTTTGAGAGCCGACGAAAGTTGCGCTCTCTTTTTGTTTCCGGACAAGTCCGAGAAAAGGAGACAAAAAATGGAAATGCAGAGAGAACACAAGGACGCCGTGATCATCAAGTTCGATTTCCCCGGGGAACAGACCGTGGGCTCCATCACGAAAATCGTGGGCCTGGTACGGGTGCGGTACCTGGTGTCGGTCATCGACGTGCTGGATCTGGAGGCCAACCCCCGCGCGTTCAGGACCGGGCCGGTGACCGTGGCCATTCAGGAATCCATCGAAAACGACCGGGAGGTGTTCCCCTTCAAGACGAAGGGAATCCTGCTGGCGTCGTCCCGATATGAGCGGATGGAGCGGGGGCGGGTGCGCATCGCCCCGGCGAATCCGGCCATCGAGGGCATTCTGGACGGCGGCCACAACGCCCTGGCGATCGGCCTTTATATCCTCCGGCTGGCCCTGGAGGACGCCGGGCGGGTCCTGCCCTCCGGCGGCAAGACCTGGAGCGACTTCAAGCAGCTTTGGCGGGAGAACCGGGCGATCGTGGAGCGGTTCGTCCAGGCCCAGAGCAAGAGTCCGGAGGGCGGCGAGCTGGGATTTTATGTGCCGGTGGAGCTGCTCATCCCCCGGGACAGCGAAGACACAGCCTGCGTGGAGTCGTTTAAAAACGACCTTTTGGAGATTTGCGCCGCCCGCAACAACAACGTGCAGCTGCAGGTCTCCGACAAGGCCAACCAGCGGGGCTTCTTCGACGAGCTGAAGGAGCTCATGGACGAGCGCAACCCCCTGGTGAGCAGGTGCATCGCCTGGAAGACCAACGACGGCGGCGAGATCCGCGCCCAGGATCTGGTGGCGCTGACCTGGATCCCCATGAATCTGGTGCTCCAGGAGGTGGTGCTGCGGGACCAGCACGGCCGCCGCATAGAGGCGGTGGGCGCGCAGAATATCTACCGGAACAAGGGCGTCTGCCAGCAGCAGTTTGAGCGGCTGATGAGCTCGCCGGAGGTCACGTCGAAGGCCAGCGAGGACTATCGCCATGAGCTGTACAACACCCAGGTGCGCTCGGCGCTGCGGCTGACGGCGGATCTGCCGGAGCTTTACGACTACATCTATGAGATGTTCCCCAAGTATTATAACGCCAACGGCGGACTGTATGGGCGCATCACCGCCGTGAAGATGCTGAACGAGAAGCGCCGGGAGAAGCGTACGCCCTTTATGGGCAGGGACATTGAGACCCTCAGCCCGGACGGCTACATTGTCCCGCTGGTATACGGCCTGCAGGCGCTGATGGAGCGGACGGAGGAGGGCGTGCGCTGGCGCGTGCCGCCGATGCCGTTTTTGCGGCAGAATCTGAAAAAGATCGTCGGCAACTACGCCGGTCTGCTGGGGATCTGCGATTATGACCCCCAAAAGATCGGCAAGAACGCCCAGAGCTACGCCCAGACGCAGAACGCCTTCAAAATGGCCTACGCCGGGATCCTCTGACAGTCGCACCCCGCGGCCCGATTTCCGGGACGCGGGGTTTTCATATAAAATCAATGTGTCGGGAAAGATAGGACCGGCACATTGATTTTTTATATGGAGGTATGAACATGATCGCACTGAACGAACAAGCTTTGACAGATTTTCGCGCACGATTGGTAGAGGACGAGGCGGCGCCGGCCACGGTGGCCAAGTATCTCTCGGCGGTCCGCCGCCTGGCGGCGTTCTGCCACGGAAACCTGTGGAGCAAGGCCCAGCTGGTGGCCTTCAAACAGGACTTGGAGGCGTCGGACCTGGCGCCGGGGACGGTAAACGGCGTGCTGACAGCGGTGAATAAGCTCTTGAATATCAGCGGATACCGCGAATGGCGCTTGCGGTTCCTCAAGGTCCAGCGCCGTGTTTTCATGGCTCCCGAGCGGGAGATGACCCGCGCGGAGTATGAAAGGCTGGTGAATACCGCCCGCATGAACGGAGACGAGCGCACCGCCACGATTTTACAGACGCTCTGCTCCACCGGCGCACGGGCGGGAGAGCTGGCAGCCATCACCGTGGAGGCGGCGAAGGCCGGGCACGCGGAGATCCGCTCCAAGGGCAAGATCCGCATGATCCTTCTGCCCAAGAAGCTGTGCAAGCTCCTGCTCAATTACTGCGCCAAGCGCAGCATCACCAGCGGCCCCATCTTCATCACCGCCTCCGGGAAGCCCCTGGACCGCAGCAACCTCTGGAAGACGCTGAAGGCCCTGGCGGCGAAGGCGAAGGTGCTGGCGAACAAGGTTTTTCCGCACAATCTCCGCCACCTCTTCGCCCGCACCTATTATAAAAAGACCCGGGACATCGTCCGCCTGGCCGACATCCTGGGACACAGCAGCGTGGAAACCACCCGCATCTACACCGCCCGCAGCCCCATCGAGCAGCGGCGGCAGATGGATTCGCTGGCGCTCCTGCTATAAAAAATACCACAGAATTCACATTCTGTGGTATGTACACGGAAATTAATTCCTCCGAGCCCAGCTTTACGAGGATGATTATAGCCCGCTTCCCTTAAAAAAGCAAGGGGATTTTCAAAAAAAGTTTGATTTTTTACATACCAAAGGCGCTTGAGGCTCTGTCAAAGAGCCGCAAGCGTGTCGTCGCGCGCTTTTTTCGGGTCTCAGCCGTCCAAATCTCGCTCAAATGAGAAAATTAGTGCCTTCGCCCAAGCGCCGATACCACAGATTGTGAATTCTATGGTGAGAAGGGCTCGAAAAACTATATTATTAGGAGGACATCAAACAATGACAAAACGTGTACTCAGCATGCTCATGGCGCTGATCATGGCTCTGTCTCTGTGCGTCCCGGCCTTCGCGGCTGACGAGCCTGTTAGTGCTGATGAGCCTGCTACCGAGGTCGAGGCCCCCGCGGCCGAGGCTGAGGAGATCGAGGCGGAAGAGGTCGAGGCTGAGGCGGAGCCCGTTGACGAGCCCGCCGAAGCGGCCGTCGACGAGCCGGAGACCGCCGCGGTTGACGAGCCCCTGCTGGTTACCCTGGGCATCGTCACCAAGGAGGCCCACTGGGATCTGAAGAAGGTCGTTGACGCAGCCGAGAAGCTGGTCCCCGATGTGGAGGCCGGCACGGTCCATCCCACCGATGCAGCCGCTATCGACTTTGACACGGCTCTCGAGGCTTATAAGAAGGACAAGACCGATCCCTTTAAGGACGACTGCAAGGGCTTCACGGATGCTCTGGCCACGGCCAAGGAGTATCTGGAGGGCATCGACGGCAAGGAAGTCGACCTCAATGTGACCACCGCCAACGTGGAAAAAGCGGCCGAGGATCTGTCTGAATACCTGGCTTATGACCTTAAAAACCAGGAGGGTGCGCATAGACTGGTCAAGGTGCTGGGTAGCGTGACTAGTGCTGATGTCGCGGCGTATCTTTACGACACGACCGACTATCGTGCCCTCGCGTCCTATAAGAGTGGCACTCCTTACACCAAAGCTACGGACGAGCTGAAGATCAACTTCAACGGCAAGGATAAGGTGACCTCCAATCCTTACTGGACCGCTGCCTACAAGACCAGCTACCTGACCAAGCTGCAGGCGGCCATCGACGCCGTCGTGGCCTACAAGGCCAAGTACGCGCCCACTTACTCGGATTACAAGACCGTCGTCTATGCTATCCTGGACGCTCTGGCCCTGGAGGAGGAAGGCGCGAAGCCTGTTTCCGCGGACATGACCCGCGTCAACGCCGTGATCGCGGCGACCCCCGATGAGGACGATTACGTTAAGACCGATTACATTCTGCAGAAGGAACCGTCTGAAATTTACACCTCTGGCCTGCTGGCCAAGGTCACGGCTCTGAAGGCCGACCCCGCCGCCGCCACCGTGCAGTTCGCGAGCGGCACGCTGCTGTGGTCCGTGAACACCGCTGTTGCGAAGCTCGAGGCCGCGCTGATCAAGCCGGGCAAGACCACCATCAAGTTCCTGAAAGGCTACGGCGAGGACGGTGCTGAGAACGCAACCGTCACCTTCACCGTCGATAACGTGACCGGCCAGGGCGATAAGTCCTCTGCCACGGGGATGGACGGCTATGAGTACGGCATCGCCTGGCGTGTGAAGCACGAAGGCACCGAGAAGTGGTTCAAGAACGGTGTGGACGAGGGCGTTGAGTACAAGTCCGGCGCCGCTGTTCCCACGGACGTGATCCAGAAGCTGATCAAAGGATTCGATACGGAGAAAGCAAAAGAGTGGGGATATGATGACGACGAGCACTACTGGTGTGTGAGCGGCCAGGTGAAGGCCATCGGCAGCAGCGCGAAGTTCGCCGAGGGCGACGTCGTCACCGTTTATATCTTCAAGAACGAAGGCGGAGCGGATAGTGCCGCATCTTGGACGCAGGTCCTGATGAAGGACTTCAAGATCGGGCCCAAGTCCGATGCTCCTGAGACAATTCCCTGGCCCAAGATCTCCTCTGTCACGTATTCTGCTGCGACTGCCGGTGAGGTTGTCGCGCTGAGTGGTAAGCTGTACGGCTCTGACGGCTATGCTGCTACGAGTAAGCGTAGCAACAACCTTAAAAACTTCTCGGAAAGTGCTCAGATCGTTGTGACTCTGGCAGAGCCCGGCGTTGACGTGACTGCCGGAACTGGTAACGCGAAAGAATATGACGTCTGGTATGAAATCAAGGACGCCAACGGCAAGACCATTTTCACCAGCGAAAAGTTTGCGGATGGGAAAGTTACAAGTACCACGCTCCAGGCTGGTGACGAAGATGGTCAGTTCGATGACTCCCTGTTCAAGGCCGGAACCTACACCGTCGAGCTGCGCGCCTGCAAGAAGGGCGACATGGAGGGCGGCATCTCCCAGCGTTGCGCGAAGTTCGAGTTCACCATTGATCCTCTCGCCACCTGGGAGGCCGGCTCCAGCGTGAACCAGCCCCAGACCATCGAGCTGATCCTGCTCGCGGCCGAGGATCTGGTTGAGGGCGACTTCATTGTGGGCAAAAACTATGAGGGCGAGTTCGATGCTACTACGCCCGAGGGCAAGGTAGCTCAGGCCTTTGATCTGATCGAGAAGAACATCGCCGGGATTCGCAAGGTCCTGAGCGCCAGCGGCGCCGGCAACACGGTTACCAACCACAACCTGGCTGTCAAAAATGACGAGAGCAACGCGACCTGCCTCGATAAGCTGCTCACCGTGATCAGCTACCTCGAGAAGAAGGATGCGGACCTCAACGATATGAACAAGCAGCTGAAGCTCGCCATCGACGCTATTGGCGATCCTTCCAAGACTGAGAACGAAGGCACCGGCAAGTACACCTTCGACACCCGCGGCCGTCTGCAGGATGCCATCAAGGCCGCCCAGAAGCTGCAGACCGCTGGCGCCACCGGCGCTCTCCAGTCCGATGTGGACGCCGCCACCGCTGAACTGAAGGCCGCTCTGGCCGGCCTGGTGGAGATCGGCGAGATCGACAAGTCCGAGCTGGAAGCCTCCATCGCCGCCGCCGAGGCCCTGAACGAGGACGATTACACCCCCGAGTCCTGGGCCGACCTGGAGGATGCTATTGAGGCCGCCAAGAACGTGCTGGCTGACGAGGATGCCACCCAGGCTCAGCTGACCAACGCCGCCGACAAGCTGAACAAGGCTGTCGCCGCGCTGGTGAAGAGAGATCTCACCACCGAGGATCTGGAAGAGGCCATTGCCGCCGCTGAGGCCGCCATCGCCGATCCCAGCAAGTACACCGACGAGTCCGTTCTGGCCGTGCAGGACGCCATCACCGCCGCCAAGGCGCTGGGCGATGACGCCACCGCTGCCGAGATCCAGGAGGCCATCGACAAGCTGGACGCCGCTGTGAAGGGGCTGGTTCCCGCTGAGGCAGAGCCCGAGCTGAAGGAAGGCTGGAACCTGATCGAGGGTGAGTACTACTACTGCAAGGACGGCAAGATGGTCAAGTCCGACTGGGTCAAGTCCAAGGGCCTGTGGTACCACATGGGCGCGGACGGCACCATGGACACCGGCTTCATCCACATCGTGGACGATTGGGGCGACGGCTGGTACTACCTGGAGCCCAGCAACGCCAAGGGCACCGAGGGCCGCATGCGCACCGGCTGGCAGGAGATCAATGACGCCACCGCCGGCCACTGGGGCTGGTTCGAGACTCGCTCCAACGGCCATCAGGGCATGTGCACCTACACCACCAACCAGGGTGACTACAAGGACTACAAGCCCGTCAAGTAATGCAAACCTAACGCAAATTGGGAGCAGGGTCTCTGGCCCTGCTCCCTTTCCAAAAGGGGGATGACCATGGACGTACTGGAACTGAGGCCGCGCCAACAGGGCCGCGCTCGCGAAGCCGGGGTGCCCATGACCGAGGCGGACGGCGAGCGGTTCCTCGCGGATCTTGCGGCCAAAGGCCGCGCGCCTGAGACCGTGGAGCGGTATCGCCGGAGCTTGGAGCACCTGGCCGAGGTCCTGCCCGAGGACCGGAAGATCCGTCGGGGTACGCTGCGCCAGTGCCGGGAGGCCCTGCTGGCGGCGGGCTACGCGCCGAGGACGGTGAATCTGGTGCTCTCCGTGGCGAATACGTACGTGGCGTACATGGGCCACCGGGAGTATCAGCTGGCGGACACACTGGAAACGGAGGCGAAGCTGCATCCGGAATTGACGCGGAGCGAGTATCGGCACCTGCTGCAGGTGGCGAAGCTGCTTGGCCGGGAGAAGGTGTATCTTCTCGTCAAGCTGTTTGCGTCTGCGGACATGCCCGTCCAGGAGCTGGATAAGGTGACGGTGGAGTCTGTAACGGCGGGCCAGGTGACCGTGGGCGAGGGCAATTCCCGGCGCAACATCCGCTTGCCGGGCTGCGTCCGCAAGGAGCTGCTGGCCTTCGCCGAGCGGCAGGGCATCTATCGCGGACCGATTTTCCTCACCAAGGATAACACCCCCATGAGCCGGACCTATGTGACCAGCGCGATCCGCAATCTCTGCGCGGTCGCCAAGATCCCGGTGGAGAAGGGCAGTCCTCGCTGCCTGCGGCGGCTGTATCTCGCCGGCCGCAAGGCCATTGAGGACAATGTCGCCCTGCTGGTTGATCAGGCCCTGGAACGCCAGCTGGACGAGGAACAGCTGACGATTGGCTGGGAAGTATAAAAAGTTAACATAACGCAGTCCGCTCTCCTCCCCCGGAGAGCGGATCTTTCTTGTTGAGAAGGTTAACATAATAATATTTACAAATGTTCTGTTTGTCGCCGGCGGAATTGAACATCCCGCGCCGCGTGAAAGGAAGTGAAAGCCGCAGCGCCACCGGTCCGGGCATAAAAAGACACAGCACGAGAATCGCGCTGTGCATGAAAGAGCGCACGGTGCAAAAGCACTGTGCGCTTTTTTCGTGTTTGGTTGTTCAGGCGTCTCCTACGACCTCTATATGGTCGATCTCATCTTCGTATAGACCATAGCAATATTCCGTTTCTCCGACCGGAAAAACAGTGATATTGGCGCCATCATCATCGTCGGCCTCCGAGGTAAAGCCATCGTACTCTCCTGTGATTGGCTCTTGCCCGTCATAGAAATAGACCTTGATGATCTTTCCCTTGTATTGCTCCGGCGCTTGTATCTTCATGGCTCCTCCCTTCCGGAATACGGCACGACATGCACGCCCGTCTTTCTATAGTGGATTTTGGCCTTTCTGGTCCATATTTTAACACCATCGAGGTTCAATGTATAGCCGATTTCTTCCCCGGCGTCGATAATTTCTGTGTGTTGCCATTCTCCCCTTCGATTCAGCTTTATCGCACCTGTTCCCGCTTTCTCCCGCACGAGCCGCTGAAGTTCCTCCAGCGGCACTGTGATGACGCTTTTCCCCTCTTTGGCCGTTCCCTGTAAATGTTCTGCCTGTTTATCCTCCAGTATCCCCCAAGGAATATCTCCCCGCTTGATGCCCTCGCGGACCTCTTCTTTCGTACGGGCACCCTTCTCTTCATTTTCCCTACCTTCCCGCTCCGCCTTTCTCGCTGCGGCGGTGGCGGACGCGGCCTGTTTCCGGTCCCATTTGGCGATGACCAGCCGCTCCTGGTAGGGCTTTAGATCGTTGGTGGATCATGCGCCCCTACAAAGGCGCTAAAAGAACAGAACTGGTACCCATAATGAAAGACGCCCCCGAATAACGGGGGTGTCTTTTCTCTGGGTGTGCGGCAGGATGCTCTCCAACCTGACCGCCCAGCGTGCCCTTACACGTCACTTTTGGAGATTGATATCCTGCCCGTGCAGATTTAGCACGGCTACACCAATTTTCGAGGACTGACGTGTAAAACGGAGAAATAAGGGAAAGCATTTAAAGCAATTCGGGTTTGTCACAAGAACACGGAATAGCTTTTGACTATTCCGTGCTCTTGTTTTGCTGGTAGAGGGCGGCTGGCGTAGTCCCCAAAAATGTATTTGTTGCACCTTTGCGTAAGTCAGGCCGTCATTCCTCTGAGGACCAGTCCTTATAATGGCGCCGGATATCGCTGAGCGCTTTCTCCAACTGATACACGCTCACATCCAACACTCTGGAGGCCTCCCGCTTCCCATACCCGGACATCCGAAGGAGGACGATCTTCCTCTCGTCGTCAGTCAGAGACGATAGGAACTCGACCACTGACAGCTTGCTGAAATCAGAGAGACGAGAGCGTAAGATACCGTACCCATTGATGCCGTCGTCCTTGGTGCCGGCGATGATGGCATCCAACGAGAAGTGGCCAAAGCGCAGGGATGGTGTCTTTCTGTTCAGCCTATCCATATACTCTGAAAAGTGGTCCCAGTAGTCTTTGAAGAAATGCCCGGTCGTTAGCGGCATGGAGCGAAGCATCAGAATTATGAACAGCAACGCCTCTGAGACTCTGTCCTCATATTCCAGGTTGAGCCATTTTCCCAAGCAGAGAAATCTTATGACCGGGAGCGCGGTCGAAACGATCCTGTCCTCTGCCGTCTCACCTGCGCTTGCCATCCTTCAGCTCCTTTAGGATGCTCTCCTCTGCGGACTTGCTGATCTTCCGCGGATTTTTGGCTGGCAAGCGCTTTTTCGTCGTCGGAGCCTGCAGCTCGGCGACCCAGCAGTTATCTTCCCGGCGCATGGAGTACCGAGCGGGAAGAACAATGCCGGCGGAGACGATGTGTCCGACCAATTCCGGCCTTTTCACCGTGCCGCTCTTTGGGAGCGTATACCCGGATGTTGGATCCTCCACGACGCAAACCCTCTTGCCATCCGGCAGTATGCCAATCTTGATGTGGAGCGGTAGTGCCTCGCGGGCCGGACTGTTGAACGTAAAGCCGCCGGTCTCCGACACGCTGATCATCATCTCCGGCGGCTTTGGGCCCAAATCGAACCAGATGAATTCCTTAAAATTGATGTTTGACATTAATTAATCCTCCTTTTTTGGGGACTGGAGGAATTATAGGGGAAAACTGCCAGAACGTAAAGAGAGTCAATTTAATCATTGATTTAGAAAATGATTAAATTGATCATTGACGGGTACATATTCTTAGAGGTATAATCGAAGTGTGATGATTTCTTTTAGCCAGGTGATTCTATGCGCAATTACGACTTCATAAGCAAATATGAAACCCTCCTTTCCCCCGTCATTGTAGCACTGCTGTCCCAGATCCATGAGTTTCGAGGCGAACAGGCCAAGCTTATGGGCACCAAAGAGGACACGCTCATCCAATTTGTGGAAATCGCCAAGATCCAGAGCACGGAAGCATCCAACAAGATCGAGGGCATCTACACCTCAGACGAGCGGCTGAAGAAGATCGTGCGGGAGAAAACCATGCCCAAGACCCGCAGCGAGAAGGAGATCGCAGGTTACAGGGACGTTCTGGCCACCATCCACGAAAGTTATGACTATATCCCCCTCCGGCCCTCTGTCATCCTGCAGCTGCACCGGGACCTCTATAAATACAGCGGTCTTTCCATTGGCGGGCGCTATAAGGATTCCGATAACATCATCGAGGAGACGGACGCCGCCGGGAACAAGACGGTGCACTTCCAGCCAGTCCCCGCCTGGGAGACCTCCGAGGCCATGGACCGGCTGTGCGCGGCCCATGACGAGGCCCGGCGGGACCCGGCGCTGGACCCGCTGCTGCTCATGCCGATGTTCATTCTGGATTTCCTCTGCATCCACCCCTTCAACGACGGCAACGGCCGCATGAGCCGGCTTCTGACGCTGCTGCTCCTGTACCGAGCCGGTTACGCCGTCGGGCGATACATCTCCATTGAGGGGCTCATTGAGACATCCAAAGAGACCTATTACGAGGCCCTGCAGGAGAGCTCTGCTGGATGGCATGAGAATGCCAACGACTACGCCCCCTTTGCCCGGTATATGCTGGGCGTGGTGGCGGCGGCCTACCGCGAGTTCAACGACCGGGCGCAGCTGCTGACCGCCCCGGAGCTGTCCAAGCCCGACCGGGTGCGGGAAATCATCAAGGGGACACTGGGAAAGATCACCAAGGCGGAGATCATGGAAAAGTGCCCGGATATCGCCCAGATCACGGTGCAGCGGGCGCTGAGTGAACTGGTGAAGTCCGGCGAGATCATCAAAATCAGCGGCGGTCGATATACGTCGTACACTTGGAACAGGGAGAGAGACTGACATGGTGACCGGAGAACTGAAAAACAAAATTGACAGCCTTTGGGAGATATTCTGGACCGGCGGGCTGACCAACCCGCTGGACGTGATCGAACAGATGACCTACCTCATGTTCATTCACGACCTGGACGAGACAGACAGCCTGCGGGCAAAGGAGAGCGCCATGCTGGGCCTGCCCTATACGAGCACGTTTCCCCCGGAGGTACAGATCGGCGGCCGGACCATCGACGGCAGCCAGCTCAAATGGAGCGTGTTCCACGACTTTCCCGCCGGGAAGATGTACTCCGTCGTCCAGGAGTGGGTGTTCCCCTTTATCAAGGAGCTGCACGGGGACAAGCAGAGCGCCTATTCCAAGTACATGTCCGACGCCATCTTTAAGCTGCCCACGCCGCTGATCCTGGACAAGGTGGTCACGGCTATGGACGGCATATACGCCCAGATGGAGCAGATCCAGTCCGCCGACGTGCGGGGCGACGTATACGAGTACCTGCTGTCCAAGCTCTCCACCGCCGGCGTCAACGGCCAGTTCCGCACGCCCCGGCACATCATCCGCATGATGGTGGACATGCTTCAGCCCCGGCCGGACGACACGGTCTGTGACCCGGCCTGCGGCACCTCCGGTTTCCTGGTGGCCGTCAGTGACTACCTGAAGGAAAACCGCAAGGCGGACGTATTCTTCGACCGCCAGCACAAGGACCACTACATGAACCACATGTTCCACGGCTACGACATGGACCGGACCATGCTCCGCATCGGCGCCATGAACATGATGACCCACGGCGTGGACAACCCCTTCATCGAGTACCGGGACAGCCTCAGCGACCAGAACCCGGACCGGGACAAGTACTCCCTCATCCTGGCCAATCCACCCTTCAAGGGCAGCCTGGACGCGGACATCGTCAGCACGGACCTCTTAAAAGTCTGCAAGACGAAAAAGACGGAGCTTCTGTTCCTGGCGCTGTTTCTGCGGATGCTGAAGGTGGGCGGCCGCTGCGCCTGCATCGTCCCGGACGGGGTGCTGTTCGGCTCCTCCACCGCCCACAAGGCCATCCGTAAAGAGCTCATTGAGAACAACCGCCTGGAGGCTGTGGTGTCCATGCCCTCTGGGGTGTTCAAGCCCTACGCCGGCGTGTCCACCGCCGCACTGGTGTTCACCAAGACCGGCCACGGCGGCACGGATAAGGTCTGGTTTTACGACATGCGCGCCGACGGTTTCAGCTTGGACGACAAGCGCACCCCCACCAAAGACAATGACATCCCCGACATCGTGGCCCGGTTCCATGACCTGGCCGCGGAGGCGTCCCGCGCCCGCACGGACCAGAGTTTCCTGGTCCCCAAAGACGAGATCGCCGGGAACGATTATGACCTCTCCATCAACAAGTACAAAAAGACCGAGTACGTCCCCGTGGAGTATCCGCCCACCAGCGAGATCCTGGCGGAACTCCGTGCGCTGGAGGCCGAGGTCGGGAAGACGATGGACGAGCTGGAAAAGATGCTGGCGGAAGATATGTGAGGGTGGGGCAATGGAGTATACGACGATTGGGAAAATCAATGAATATGTGAGCAAAAGTGTCAACCCATCAAATTCTCCCGGCTCTAAATTTGAAGTCTACAGCGTTCCTAGCTTTGACACCGGCTACCCGGAGTATCTTCTTGGCAGCGAGATTGCCTCCAATAAACAGGTTGTGCAGAAAGGCGATGTTCTACTGTGTAAAATCAACCCTCGCATCAACCGCGTTTGGATAGTGGCCGATGAGACAGAATATCAAAGCATCGCATCATCAGAATGGATCGTTATTCGGAGCAGAGAATACACCCCCGAATTTTTAGCTTGGTATTTTCGTTCTCCGTTATTCAAAAAACTGATGGTGAGCGAAGTCACCGGTATAGGCGGCTCTTTGACGCGTGCCCAGCCAAAATGTGTTGCGGGGTACCCCGTCCCCAAGGTAGACAAAGATGTACAGAAGCAGCTAGTCGCTACACTGAATTATGTAGATAAGGTCATTTCAACCAACAAACAGAGGCTTGTTAAACTGGACGAGCTTGTCAAGGCCCGGTTTATTGAGATGTTTGGAGACCCCGCAATCAATGAGATGAATTGGGAACTAGCACCTCTTTCAACATGTCTACAAAGCATTGATACCGGAACAAGTTTTGTCTGCGACGCAAAACCTCGGAGTGGAACTTGGCCCGCCGTGCTCAAACTTAGCGCAGTCACATACGGCTTTTATCATCCAGAGGAAAACAAAGCAATGATTGATGAACGGCAGTTTGTCAAAGATTCCGCAGTTAAAATCGGAGATTTACTGTTTACGCGAAAGAATACGCCAGAATTAGTCGGTATGTGTGCGTATGTTTATGACACCCCAGCCAACTTGATGATGCCTGATCTTATTTTCCGGCTTAATACATCAGATAGGTGCAACAAAGTATTCCTATGGCAGCTAATTAACCATGACCTCTTTAGAGGGCACATCCGTTCCATAGCGACCGGTACAGCAAAGTCAATGTCTAACATTTCAAAAGAGCGGTTGCTTAGCCTAATAATAATCTTGCCTCCGCTCAATTTGCAAAATCAATTCGCCGACTTTGTGACCCAAGTCGAAAAATCAAAAGTCGTCGTGCAGAGCGCACTTGACAAGGCCCAGCTGCTCTTTGACAGTCTGATGCAGAAATATTTTGGATAAAAATAGGAGGCTAAAATATGGACCCAATGTATAGCGAGCAATTGCTCGAAATGGGAGTTTCCCTCACAGAACTTGCTGTAAAAGGAACTGCTTCAGCAATTACTCGAAAGATTCGAGCTATAAGGGATGTAAAAGATGCAGAAAAATTGCGCACAACATACGAGGAACTAATCAACGAAGTCTTGTACGAGCGGGAAGAAGCCGTTAGAATTGCGCAGGCATATAAAGCTGAATTAGATAGAATTGTTATTAGCGATGAAGACATCGAGCATCTACATAATACAATATCTCGGCTATTGGATTTGCTAAGACAATTCTCACCAAACATGCCAGTAGATAGCTTTGAAACTGTTAAAGATTTAGTCAGCGTTGACACATTAAAAACCATGCAACTTTTAGGGTTCAATTTTAAAGCTGCTATTGGAGAGCCATTGACTAAACTATGTGCAGAATCTATTAATGCATGGCGAGGGAAAGGGAAATCTTCCAACTCAAACAAACAATCTGGCCGCCACTGATTAACGAAATTGCCAATATATCCAACTTTTCCTTCCTCAAAAATAACAAAGACTTTGGGAGGTGCTTCCCCCATGACCAATTTTGATTTCCTCCTGGACGACGCCGATTTTGCCCCCTTTGGAGAGGTAGCGGCGTCGGCGGAGCGGCTGATACATATCGACCTGGACGCCTGCGTGCTCAACTGCCGCAGGGCGATGGAGTTTGCCGTCAAGTGGATGTACTCCGTGGACAAGGCGCTGGACAAGCCCTACCAGGACACGCTGGTCAGCCTTATGAACGCCGAGGACTTCCGGGACATCGTGGGCGCGGACATCTGGCGGCGGATGAACTACATCCGCAAGGTGGGCAATAACGCTGCCCACAGCGGCCGGAAGATCAGCCGGGAGCAGGCAGAGCTGTGCCTGGAAAACCTGTTTGTGTTCCTGGACTTCGTGGCCTACTGCTACGCGGAGAACTATGAGGAGCGCACCTTTGACCGCTCGCTCCTACAGCAGGAGCCTCGGCCCCAGACCGCGCCGACGATCCCGCCTCAGGTCGAGGCAGACTTGAAAAAGCTTATAGAAGAGAACCAGATCCTCAAAGAGGAGCTGTCCGCCCGCCGCGCCGAACAGCAGAAGACCTATGTGCCCAAGCCCTTGGAACTGAGCGAGTACGCCACTCGCAAGCTCTACATCGACGAGATGCTCACCGACGCGGGCTGGACCGAGGGAAAGGACTGGCTGAACGAGGTGGAGCTGCCCAGCATGCCCAATAAGAGCGAGGTAGGCTATGCCGACTACGTGCTCTACGGCAGCGACGGCCGGGCCCTGGCGGTTGTCGAGGCCAAACGCACCTGCGTGGACGTGTCCAAGGGCCGACAGCAGGCCAAACTCTACGCTGACATTATCGAGAAAAAGCAGGGCCGCCGGCCGGTGGTGTTCCTCACCAACGGCTTCGAGACCCGCATCGTGGACAACCAATACCCCGAGCGGAAAGTGGCGGCCATCTACTCCAAACGTGACTTAGAAAAGCTCTTTAACCTCCAATCCATGCGCTCCAGCCTGAAAAATATCGTAGTGGACAAGGCCATCGCCGGGCGCTACTACCAGGAGGGGGCCGTCAAGGCGGTATGCGACGCCTTTGGACGGAAAAACCGACGCAAGGCCCTGCTGGTCATGGCCACCGGCTCCGGCAAGACCCGGACGGTCATCGCCCTCACCAAGGTCCTGATGGAACAGGGCTGGATCAAAAATGTCCTGTTCCTGGCCGACCGTAACAGCTTGGTCACCCAGGCCAAGCGCAGTTTCGTCAATCTCATGCCCGACCTCTCCGGCACAAACCTCTGCGAGGAGAAGGACAATTATACCGCCCATGGCGTGTTCTCTACCTACCAGACCATGATGAACTGCATCGACGCGGCCCGGGACGAGGAGGGCAAGCTGTTCACCTGCGGCCACTTCGACCTGGTCGTATGCGACGAGGCCCACCGCTCCATCTACAACAAGTACAAGGATATCTTCACATACTTCGATGCACCCCTGGTAGGCCTGACCGCTACGCCCAAGGACGACATCGACAAGAATACATACGAGATATTTGAGCTGGAGAGCGGTGTACCCACCTACGGCTACGAGCTGGCACAGGCGGTGAAGGATGGGTATCTCGTGGATTTCGTGTCGGTGGAGACGGCGCTGAAGTTCATCCAGGAGGGCATCGTGTATGACGAGCTGTCCGAGGAGGACAAGCTTATCTATGAGGACACCTTCGAGGATGAGAACGGAGAGCTGCCCGAGCGCATCGCCTCCTCCGCCTTGAATGAGTGGATATTCAACGAGGACACCATCCGCCAGGTGCTGAACGTCCTTATGACGGAGGGCTTAAAGATCGACTATGGTAACAGGATAGGTAAGACCATCATCTTTGCGAAAAACCATACGCATGCGGAAAAAATATTGGAGGTATTCGGCAAGGAATACCCCCATCTCACAGGCTACGCCAAGGTCATCGACAACTATATCAACTACGCCCAGAGCGCCATCGACGAATTCTCCGACCCGAAAAAGTTGCCACAGATCGCCATCTCCGTGGACTTGATGGACACCGGCATCGACGTGCCCGAGGTGCTGAACCTGGTATTCTTCAAGAAGGTCATGAGTAAGGCCAAGTTCTGGCAGATGATCGGCCGGGGCACCCGGCTGTGCCCGGGGCTCATGGACGGTAAGGATAAGAGCAAATTCTATATCTTCGACTTCTGCGGCAACTTTGAATTTTTCCGCATGAACAAGGGCCGGCCATCAAAAAACATGATGGCCCTATCCGGCGCCATTTTCCATCTAAAGGCACAAATCGCCTTCAAGCTGCAGGACCTGGCCTATCAGACGCCGGACCTGATCGCCTTCCGCGCCTCGCTGGTGGAGGACATGGCGGGAAAGGTGCGGCAGCTGAATCGGGAGAACTTTGCCGTGCGGCAGCATTTGAAATATGTGGAGCTGTACGCGGAAGAGAAAAACTACCATGCGCTGACATACGAGGACACGCTGCTCATGGGCGAAGAGCTGGCGCCGCTGATCGAGCCGGAGCAGGACGACCCCAAGGCTCTGCGCTTCGACGCGCTGATGTACGGCATAGAGCTTGCCTACCTCGCGGGGAAGAAGTATGCTCGCGCCCGGAGCGACCTCGTGAAAAAGGTCAGCGCTGTGGCCGGTGTCGCCAACATACCGGAAATCATGATGCAGGCGGAGCTCATCGACCGCATCCTACACACGGACTATTTGGAGACTGCGGGCATCAACGAGTTCGAGCATATCCGCCAGTGCCTGCGGGATCTGATGAAGTATATCCCCCATACGATTTTGCACTACGACACAGACTTCTCTGACGAGATACTCTCCATGGAGTGGAAGGACGCGGAGCTGGACAGCGATGAGCTGAAGAACTATCGGGCCAAGGCGGAGTATTATGTGCGGCAGCATTTGGATAACGCCGCCATCGTCAAGCTGCGGAGCAATGTGCCGCTGACCGAGGCAGATGTGAAGCAGCTGGAGACCATCCTCTGGAGCGAAGTGGGCACCAAAGAGGATTATGAGGCGGAATACGGCGCCAAGCCCCTGGGCGAATTCGTCCGGGAGATTGTGGGCCTGGATATGAATGCCGCCAAGGCCGCCTTTTCGGAGTACTTGGAGAGCACGAATCTGGACAGCCGGCAGATATACTTCGTCAACCAGATCGTGGAGTATATCGTCCACAACGGGCTGATGAAAGACCTGTCCGTGCTGCAGGAGCCCCCCTTCACCGACCAGGGAAGCATCGTGGAGGTGTTCACTGACCTGGCCGTCTGGGCTGGCATCCGTCGCGTCATCGACCGCATCAACGCCAACGCCGCTGCGGCATAACAGAAAGTTTATGAGTGCGTTCAGACCCATCCACCCGCTCTGACTTTGAAGCGTCTCAAACGGCGGATATTTGGGGAGTTTTGGCTTTAAGGGAGCCGACTATATCCCCGTTTCGGGATACCTTATCGCAAACGTGCGGCGGGACCCGGGCTACTTCAAATTATGCTCTGGCTGCCGGGCCTGTGGCAGACGCAGTCCCCCCAATGCGTCATACCGCGCCAAGAATGCGCCCAGCCGCCGGAGGGACTATGGATAGCCACCCGGCCAGCCTGCGGCCTCTGTCCGCCCAACGTGGCGGAAGCGGTGGGATTCGACCTGCGCTGCGGCGCAGACAGCACAATATTGATGCGGCCCCCGCGGGAAACCAGCGCAGCGTTTCCCGTGGGGAAAAGGAAGAAGAGCTTTGACCGATGAGGGGGACCGGCTTGCCGGGACCTCAAATCTTCAAAGCTCTTCTGACGTGGCGGAAGCGGTGGGATTCGAACCCACGAGACCTTGCGGTCTACCTGATTTCGAGTCAGGCCCGTTATGACCACTTCGATACGCTTCCCTGGCCTCCATACTATATCATTTTGCCTGCCGGGTGTCAACCTCGGACGGCTTTACAATCCGCCGGCCATGGCCTATAATGGGGCCATCACGGGGAAGGAGGGGACGGATATGTCCGGTTCAAAGCGGCGCGCCGACAGGGCGCTGAACGGCGCTTACGGGGCGTTGAACGGCGTGTACTGGATGCTGTGCTGTCTGGCCTACTCCTTCACAGGGGTGTTCCTGCTGGGCCGGGGATACTCCAACAGCCAGCTGGGCGTGATCGTGGCGTCGGGCCACGTGCTGGGGCTGGTGCTCCAGCCGGCGCTGGCGGCGCTGGCGGACCGGCGGGCAAGGGCGCCTCTGGCGGTGATCGGCGGCGTGACGGCGGCGGTGGCGCTGGCGGCGGCGGGACTGGTGTGCCTGCCGGGCCGGAGCTGGGCCGTGACGGCGCTGACGGCGGCGTTCCTGGCGCTGGTGATCACCCTGCAGCCGCTGGTGAACGGCTTTGCCTATTATCTGGAGCGGCTGGGCACGACGGTGCCCTTCGGCATCTGCCGGGCGGCAGGGTCGCTGGCATACGGGCTGCTGGCGGCGGCCATGGGACGGATCGTCCTTCGGACCGGCGAGATCGCCGTGCCGGCGGCGGGGGTCGCCATCGGCGCGGTCATGCTGGCGCTGACGGCGCTGTTCGCCCGGGCGGGGACGCCGGCGGCGGGCCCCAAGGCGGACCGGTCCGACGCTCCGGCGGGCGGGCTTTTGCGGGACGGGTGCTTCGCGTGGATGCTGGCCGCCACGGCGCTGCTCTTTTTCGCCCACGCCATCCTGTCCAGCTTTACCATCCAGATCGTGGAGAATGTGGGCGGCGACAGCGGGGACATGGGCCTGCTCACAGGGTATATCGCCGTGCTGGAGCTGCCGGGGATGCTGCTGTTCGAGCGGCTGCTGCGGCGGTTCTCCGCCGGGGGACTGCTCCGGTTCTCGGCGGTGTTCTTCGCGGTGAAGACCCTGCTGACCCTGGCCGCCGGCTCCATGGCGGGGCTCTACGGGGCCATGTTTTTCCAGGGGCTGAGTTACGCGCTGTTCATCCCCGCCTCCGTGCGCTGGGCGGGGCAGATGGCTGGGCCGGACCGGGTGAACCGGGCCCAGGCCTGGATCACCGCCATGATCACCGTGGGCAACATCTGCGCCAGCGCCCTGGGAGGGCTGCTGCTGGACGCCGTGGGCGTGGGCCGGACCCTGGCCGCGGCGGCGGTCAGCGCCGCAGCCGGTGCGGCGGTGATGGTGTGGGGCGTGAAGAAGTAGACATAATATTATTTACATAATATATAATGACCGGGAGCGGCGCGCTCCCGGTCCGTTTATTGCCGCCTCCCGGCCCGCAGGCCCCGGACCCCGCCGAGCAGACATGCCAGACCCAATACGGCCGTCAGCAGGAAGAACACCTCCGCTCTTCCGGTCAGGTATGAGAGGAAAAAGCCCCAGAACAGAAGCTCGCAGGGCAGGCCCGCCCGCAGGCCGGCCAGATAGGGGGGGTCGGCCCGGTAATAGCTGTCCGCGCCGGAGACGGCGCACAGGATGAGGGCCGTGACGGCGGAGGCGAGCAGCACCCCGCCGGCGACGGCGAATCCCCACTGAATGGGACGGCTGTCCCGGTTTGCCCGGGCGAAGGCCGCCCCCAGAAAGAGCAGCATGAGATTCAGCGACGGTATCCATCCGGCCAGCGTGCGGAGGGTATCCATGTCCCCCCAGCCGAAAAAGAGCTCGTTGGCGGTCAGCAGTACGTCCAGCGCCAGCAGCAGGAAAAACGCGCTGTTGATGACCTTTCGCTGCCGGCCCCACTCCTGGACCAGGAGGAAGAGGCCGATGGCGGCCTGCTCTGTGCGCTCCGTCAGATCCGCCGGCGGCACCCTCTCCCCGGCAAACAGCTCTGCCAGCGATACCCCCAGCTGGTCGCACAGCGGCTGGAACAGGGACGCGTCGGGCAGCCCTCGGCCCGTCTCCCATTTCGACACCGCCTTGTCCGTTACGTTCAGCCGCTCCGCCAGCTGGGCCTGGGTGAGACCCAGATCCCGCCGCCGGTCGGCGATGAACGCGCCGATTTTTCTCTCGTCCATGGGCTCGCCTCCTTTTTACGCTCTTCAGTATAGCACGGCCGGCGGGGAAAGTAACCCTACGCAAAGTAGAGCCGCGAAAAACTGAAAATATTCATTAAAATAATGAATAAAACTATTGATATTCATCTCCTGGCGCGGTATGATACGCTTACTGCGAATACAGGAGGAAACACCATGTCTGAGATCAAAAAGGTGGTACTTGCCTATTCCGGGGGACTGGACACGTCCATCATCATCCCCTGGCTGAAGGAAAATTACAATAACTGCGAGGTCATTGCCGTGGCCGGCAACGTGGGCCAGGCGGACGAGCTGGAGGGGCTGGAGGAGAAGGCCCTGAAGACCGGCGCCAGCAAGCTGTACGTGCTGGACCTGACGGAGGAGTACGTCAACGACTACATCATCCCCACCATGCAGGCCGGGGCGGTGTATGAGGAATATCTGCTGGGCACCAGCACCGCCCGGCCCTGCATCGCCAAGGGGCTGGTGGACATCGCCGTCAAGGAGCACGCGGACGCCATCGTCCACGGCTGCACCGGCAAGGGCAACGACCAGGTGCGCTTTGAGCTGGCCATCAAGCACTTCGCCCCCACCATGAAGATCATCGCCCCCTGGCGGGAGTGGTCCCTCAAGAGCCGGGACGAGGAGATCGACTACGCCGAGGCCCACCACGTGCCCCTGCGCATCAACCGGGAGACCAACTACTCCAAGGACAAAAACCTGTGGCACCTGAGCCACGAGGGGCTGGATCTGGAGGACACCGGCAACGAGCCCCAGTACGAGAAGCCCGGCTTTCTGGAGATGGGCGTCAGCCCCATCCAGGCCCCGGATAAGCCCACGTACATAACGCTGGGCTTTGAAAAGGGCGTGCCCGTGGCCCTGGACGGGGAGAAGCTGAGCGCCAAGGACATCATCCTGAAGCTCAACGAGCTGGGCGGGGCCAACGGCATCGGCCTTCTGGACATCGTGGAGAACCGGCTGGTGGGGATGAAGTGCCGGGGCGTGTACGAGACCCCGGGCGGGGCCATCCTCTACAAGGCCCACAGCGTGCTGGAGAGCGTGTGCCTGGACAAGATGACCCTCCACGAAAAGCAGCGGCTCTCCATCACCTTCGCGGAGCTGGTGTACAACGGCCAGTGGTTCACGCCGCTGCGGGAGGCGCTGAGCGCCTTCGTGGACAAGACCCAGGAGCGGGTCACCGGCACGGTGAAGCTGAAGCTCTACAAGGGCAACATGATCAACGCGGGCGTCTGGAGCCCCTACAGCCTCTATTCTGAGAAGATCGCCACCTTCGGCGAGAGCGACTATCAGCAGTCCGACGCCGCCGGCTTCATCAACCTCTATGGCCTGCCCATCCAGGTCCAGGCCATGGTGGACGCCGAGAACCATGAATAATCTCTGGGGCGGGACCGTCGCCGACGCGGCCAGGGCGCTCAACTCCTCCATCGAGGTGGACAGCCGCATGTGGCGGGAGGACATCGCCGGCTCCCTGGCCCACGCGGCCATGCTGGCGAAGCAGGGCATCATCTCCCAGGCCGACGGCGCGGCCATCCGGGCGGGGCTGACCGGCATCCTGGCTGACATCGAGAGCGGAGAGCTGGCCATCGACATGACCGCTGAGGACATCCACACCTTCGTGGAGATGACGCTCACCGCCCGCATCGGCGACGCGGGCAAGCGCCTGCACACCGCCCGCAGCCGCAACGATCAGGTGGCCACGGACCTGCGGCTGTATACGCGCCGGCAGATCGACGAGCTGCTCACGCTGCTGTACGACGCCGTGGCGGCCATCCACGACAAGGCCGCGGCCTACAAGGACGCGGTCATGCCTGGCTACACCCACCTGCAGCGGGCCCAGCCGGTGACCTTCGGCCACTATCTGTGCGCCTGGGCCATGATGCTCATTCGGGACGCCGGACGGCTCATGGACGCGAAAAAGCGGCTCAATTGGTGCCCGCTGGGGGCCTGCGCCCTGGCGGGGACCAGCTTCCCCATCGACCGGGAGGCCACCGCCGCGGCCCTGGGCTTCTCAGGGCCGGTGCTCAACAGCCTGGACGCGGTGTCCGATAGGGACTTCTGCGTGGAGACCCTCTCGGCCCTGAGCCTTCTCATGATGCACCTGAGCCGTATGGCGGAGGAGCTGGTGCTCTGGTCCAGCCTGGAATTCGGCTTCGTCACTCTGTCGGAGGGGTTCGTCACCGGCTCGTCCATCATGCCCCAGAAGAAGAATCCGGACATGGCGGAGCTGATCCGGGGCAAGACCGGCCGGGTCTACGGGGACCTGACGGCGCTGCTCACGGTGCTCAAGGGCCTGCCCCTGGCCTACAACAAGGACATGCAGGAGGACAAGCAGGCCCTGTTCGACGGCTTGGACACGGCGGCGCTGTGTCTGGGGGTGCTCTCGCCCATGGTGGCGGGCATGACCCCCCATCCCGAGGCCATGCGAAAGGCCGCCGGCGCGGGGTTCATCAACGCCACCGACTGCGCCGACTGGCTGGTGGGACACGGCGTGCCCTTCCGGGAGGCCTACGCCGTGGCGGCGGGGCTGGTGCACCGGGGAAAGCCCCTGGAGGAGCTGACCCTGGACGAGTACAGGGCCGCCAGCCCGGTGTTCGACGAGACGGTCTATGCCGCCGTGGACCTGGACGCCTGCGTCCGCCGCCGGCAACTGCCCTTGGACGAGGAGCTGGCCTGTATAGAAGCGTTTTTAGCCGATCAGCACTGATCGCCGCCGCCCGGATGGGCGGCGGTTTTTTTGTGCCCTGGCGGCCGCGCTTGTAATAGGTCCGCCGATGTGGTATGATCGTTGCTGCAATGTGCGCCGGGGAAAGACACATCCGGCGAAAGATACGCAGGAGCCATCCTGCCCGTCCAACAGGAGGTACGACAATTGGACTTGAACCAGCAGATCCTGGCTGCGGCCGAACGGTACGAGCCTTACATCATCGACTGCCGCCGAAAGGTGCACACCTACGCGGAGCTGTCCTCCGTCGAGCACAGGACCCACGAGTTCATCGTGGGCGAGGCCCGGCGGCTAGGGTTGCCCTATGAGGAGGTGCCCGCCACCAGCGTCATCGTGAAGCTGGACACCGGCCGTCCCGGCATGACGGTGGCCCTCCGGGCCGACATCGACGCGCTCCCCCTGGAGGAGGCGAGCGAGAATCTGGCGGGTCCCCGGACCTGCCGCTCCGGGCAGCCGGGCACCTGCCACGCCTGCGGCCATGACGGACACACCGCCATGCTGCTGGGCGCCATGCAGATCCTCAGCGACCTGCGCGGGGAGCTGAGCGGCACGGTGCTGTTCTGCTTCGAGGAGGGGGAGGAGACCAACAGCGGCGTGGCCGCGCTGCTGGCCGCCCTGGAGAAATATCACGTGGACCGCTGCTGGGCCATCCATCTCTACGCCGGGCTGGAGGAGAACAAGCTCAGCGTGGACCCGGGACCCCGCATGGCCGGGGCGGCGGGCATCCGGCTGAAGTTCATCGGCAAAAGCGGCCACGGCTCCCGGCCGGATCTGGCCGTGAACCCCCTGTTCTGCGGCGCCAGCTTCCTCAATAACCTGTGCGTGGCCTTCTGCAACCGGATCGCCGCGGGCAAGACCGTCACCATGGGCATCACCACCTTCCAGGCCGGGGAGGCTGCCAACGTGATCGCCGACACCGCCCGGATCGAGGGCACCTTCCGCTTCTTCGATCTGGAGGAGGGGAAAAAGGCCCTGCAGATCACCAAACAGATCGCCGACCACACCGCCGCCATGCACAACTGCCAGGTGGAGTACGACCCCCTTATGTTCAGCCATCTGGGCGGACCCACCGTCACCGATCCCGCCTGCGCCGCGGTGGCCGACCGGGTGCTGCGGCAGGTGCTGCCGGAGGGCACGCTGGTGCCCTGCGAGCCCTGGTATGCGGGGGAGTCCTTCCGGCTGTGGCTGGAGCGGTATCCCGGCGTATTTGCCTTCCTGGGCATCCGCAACGAGGCGGCGGGCTACGGCGCGCCCCACCACAACGGCAAATTCGACTTCAACGAGGCGGTTCTGAAGACCGGCGCCATCGCCACGGCGCGCTTCGCGGCGGAGTGGCTGCGCGGGGCTTGAGAGAGCCGTAAAAAACGGGGAGCGGCAAAAATGCCGCTCCCTTATTCTGTCGCAAAAAAACGCCGGGACCCGCGCAGATACGGGCCCCGGATTTGCGATTCGCTCCGGTTTTGCCGGCGCCTCACCAGTCCTGAATGATCTCCAGATAGGCGTGCACGACCTTGAAAAAGGCGTTCAGCTCCTCGCCGGTGCAGTATTTCAGCAGCGCGGCCTGGGTGCGCACGATGCCCAGATTGTCGTATGCCTTGTGGAGGGTGCTCAGCTCCATGCCCTTCTCCGTGGGGTAGAGGTGGACCACCTTGGCGTCCTTCTCGCCCTTCCGGCGGTAGATGTAGCCCGCCTTCTCCAGCGCCGTTACGTTGACGGAGACAGTCCCCTTTGTCCGGCGCCACAGCTTGGCCAGCTGGCTCACCGTGATGCCCGGGTTCCGCTCAATCATGGTGAGGGTGTGCACCTCCACCATTTTGATGGGGACACCGTTGCCGTAGTCCCGGACGGTGAACATGAAGTCATGAAACTGCATCACGAACTGGTACAGCTCCTCCGCCCTTGGGTCCAGCTTTGCGAAGGTATCCTCCACGATGTCCTGTCCGACGCCGTCCGGCATTTTCATCCGCTCCTCTCTGCGGTATATAGTTTGAGCATCAAACCATTGACGGGCCCATTATAGCGGCAAAAGCCCCTTATGTCAAGCGATACGGCCAAAAAATCCGATGTATAAAAGAGAAATATTGGGCAAAACAGAAAAGAAATTTGCAAAAACCTTGAAAGTTTGTTTGACATTCAAACAACTGTGCGCTATAATTTGTCCATCGGTATACAAATATAAGCCCGGCGCCGGCGCATCGGCGCGGAAAGGAAGATCAGATGAAATACGATTTTACCTCCATCATGGACCGCCACGGTCATGACTCCATCGCGGTGGACGCGCCGTCGGGCGCCGGCGGAAAGGCCTTTTTCGGCATGGAGCTGCCCTTCGGCCCCGACTGCCTGGAGAAGGGCTTTGACCCCATCCCTATGTGGATCGCGGACATGAATTTCCCCACCGTGCCCACCATCCCCCAGGCTATCATCGAGCGGACGCAGCACCCCGCCTACGGCTATTTTCTGCCCCGGCAGGAGTATTTCGACGCCATCATCCGCTGGCAGTCCCAGCGCAACGGCGTCACCGGTCTGGCCCGGGAGCACATCGGCTATGAAAACGGCGTGCTGGGCGGCGTCGTATCGGCGCTGAAGGTCCTGTGCGGGAACGGGGACCCGGTGCTGCTCCACTCTCCCACCTATATCGGCTTCACCCACTGCATCGAGGACAACGGCTGGGACATCGTCCTCAGTCCCCTCAAGCTGGTGGACGGCGTGTGGCGCATGGATTACGAGGACATGGAGAAGAGGATCGTGGAGCGCAACATCCACGCCGCGGTGTTCTGCTCGCCCCACAACCCCACCGGCCGGGTATGGGAGCGCTGGGAGCTGGAAAAGGCGATGGAGATCTACAAAAAGCACGACGTGTACGTCATCTCCGACGAGATCTGGTCCGATCTGCTCCTGGACGGACACAAGCACATCCCCCTGCAGTCCGTCTCCGAGGACGCCCGGGAGCGCACCATCGCCATCTACGCCCCCTCCAAGACCTTCAACCTGGCCGGACTGATCGGCAGCTACCGGATCATCTACAACTCCTATCTGCGGGACCGCATCGCCCGGGTGGAGGCCTCGACCCACTACAACGCCATGAACGTGCTGAGCATGTACGCGCTGATGGGCGGCTACAGCCCGGAGGGCATGCAGTGGGTGGACGAGCTGTGCTCCGTGCTGTCGGACAACGTGCGCTACGCCTGCGATTTCATCGACGCCCATTTCCCCGGCGTCTGCGTCATCCGGCCCCAGGGCACCTATATGCTGTTTTTGGACTGCACCCAGTGGTGCGCCGAGCACGGCAAGACCGTCGGCGACCTGCTGGCCGCCGGATACAAGACCGGCGTCATCTGGCAGGACGGCCGGCCCTTCCACGGCCCGAACCATATCCGCATGAATCTGGCGCTGCCCCACAGCCGGGTGGAGGAGGCCTTCGACCGGCTGGCGAAATACGTGTTCTGATCCCTGTCCCCGCCGCGGGCCCGGTTGAGAGCCGCGCGCCCGCTTATCTGAAACTATAGGAAAGGATCGTGTTCTCATGCATATCAACAAACCGGATTTCTTCCAGCTGATCACCCCGCAGATGAAGGAAGTCATCGAGCACATCAAGCAGTGGAACGAGGCCCATCCCCCCACGGACGACTGGCGGCAGGATTACATCGACGAGCGGGTGTTCTGGAACGAGGGCGGCCCCATCCCCGCCAAGACGGTGGAGGAGACGGTCCAGGGCCCCTACGGCCCCATCCCCGTGCGCCTGCACTATCCGGACACCGCCGCTCCCAAGGGGGTCACGGTGTATGTCCACGGCGGCAGCTTTGCCCTGGGCAACAACGACACCCACAGCCGCATCATGCGCATCCTCTCCGCTGAGTCGGACACGGTGGTCATCGGCGTGGATTACCGGCTGGTGCCGGAGTACCGCTTCCCCGTCCAGCTCATGGAGGTGGTGGAGGTGATCCGCTATTTCCATCAGCACGGCGCGGAATACGGTTTGGACCCCAACGATATCTCCGTGGCGGGGGACTCCGCCGGCGCATGGCTGGTGCTGGCCGCGGCGCTGTACCTGCGGGATGAGGACAAGGACGTGTCCTACATCAACTCCCTGCTGCTCTACTACGGCGCTTACGGCATGGCCGACTCCCCCTCCTGGCGGCTGTACGGCAACGAGTACGACGGCATGATGCGGGAGTATGACGAGAACCCCAACGAGCCCTCCTTCGTCGACAAGAAGGATCTGAAGAGCCCCTACTTCGATCTGTTCTACAACGACCTGACCCACGACGTGCCCCCCTGCTTCATCTGCAGCGGCACCATCGACCCGCTGGTGGACAACTCTACCACCCTTTACGCCATCTTGAAGGACAAGGGCATGCCCTGCGAGCTGAAGCTCTATCCCGGCGTGATGCACGCCTTCATCCATTACAGCCGGATCATGGACGACGCCATGGACGCCCTGCGCCTGGGCGGACAGTTCGTGCGCCAGCACAAAAAGTGACCGCGTCCAACCGGCGCGAACGATCCAAAGAGGCCGCTGCAAATGTCTTGCAGCGGCCTCGGTCTGTATATCCCGGCGCGGGAATTTTTATGTCTTGGCGCGCATGTGATAGATCTGCCTCGCCTCGGCGGTGGGGGAGCCGTCGGCCGAGACCAGGATCAGCATGGGCTGAACCTCCAGGCCCGGCCGGCCGCCCCGGCGGCCCTCGATCAGCACCAGGGAGGGGGCGCTGTCGGACTTGTGGGCGGCGAAGCGCATCCGCTTCGGTTCGATGTCCGCCAGACGCATGGCGGCGAAGATGTCCGTGAGAAATTCCGGCTTGTGGACCAGACAGAAGCTCCCGCCCCGGCGGAGCAGATAGCTGGCCGCGCCGCTGAACTGGGCGGGGGAGAGGCTGTCTCCCCGGGCGGCGGCGCGGCTGCCGTCGGGCGAGGTCTTGCCCAGGTAGTAATACGGGGGATTGCAGACCACCAGGTCGTATTCCCCCGGCCGGCCCATGGTTCGGTACTGGCGGGCGTCCAGACAGTCGATCTGTCCCCGGATGCCGTTGGCGCGGTAATTCTGCCGGCAGACCTGGACCGCCTCTGGGCGGATGTCCACGCTGTCGTAGGTCCCGCCGGGGAACCGGTCATGGAGCAGCACGCTGAGCAGACCGCCACCGCAGCCGATGTCCATGGCCAACTCCACGCCCTCCCGCCGGGCGGCAAAATGGCCCAGCAGCACGGAATCGGTGGTGATCTTGAACACCGCGTCGTCGGTATAAACGGGCCCGTCGGGCCAGAGCTGGCGCATAGTGGATATCCTCCGTTAAATGGCAGCGGGCGGTATGCCGAAGCATACCGCCCGCTGGGTTTGTCTGTCGCTTACTCCTCAGAGATGGCGCTCATGGGGCACTGCTCGGCGCAGGCACCGCAGCTGATGCACTTGTCGGGGTTGATGACGTACTGGCCGTCACCCTCGCTGATGGCTTCCTGGGGGCACGTATCGGCGCAGGAGCCGCAGCTGATGCAAGCGTCAGAAATCTTATAAGCCATATCGAATACCTCCGTATTTTTATGTACGCACACATACTAGCACAAAGACCTCTCGTTTTCAACACTTTTTTGACGTTTTCCAAAATAAAGTTGGGGGCCGCAAACCCTTGGGGCGCAAGCGTTTGGAAGACCTAACAGACCCGGAGAACGGCCCGTAAAAGACAGGGCGGCCGCTCCCGCCGGCGGAAAAGTTCCGCCTGAGTCGCGCTTTTATTCGGACGGTTCCGGCTATAATCATCCCGGAGGCGATGTATATGAAACAGTCGGAGCGTTTCACCATGCGGGCGCAGAAGGCCATCGAACAGGCTTATGAGGCCAGCCGGGAGCTGGGTCACAGCTATGTGGGCACGGAGCATCTGCTGCTGGGGCTGATGCGGGAGGGGGAGGGACTGGCCTGCCGGTGTCTGCGCCGGCGGGGGCTGGAGGCGGTGACGGTGACGGAGCTGGTCACCAGCGCCGCCGGACGGGGTACGCCGGGCCCGCCCGCCCAGGGGCTGACGCCCAAGGCCAGGCGGAGCATCGAGCTGGCCTGCTCGGACGCGGCCCGGCTGGGCCACCATTTCGTGGGGACGGAGCATCTGCTCATGGGCATCCTGCGCCAGTCGGACTGTGCCGGGACCCGGGCGGTGGAGCAGGCGGGGGTGGACCCCAACGACCTGTATTCGGACGTGATGGACATCTTTGACCGGCCGGAGCGCTATCCCCGCCAGGAGGAGGGCGCCGCCCGGCCCGCGTCCCGGCGCAGCGAGACGCGGACGCTGGACCAGTACAGCCGGGATCTGACGGATCTGGCGGCCCGGGGCCGGCTGGACCCGGTGATCGGCCGGGAGCAGGAACTGGACCGGGTGATCCAGATCCTGTCCCGCCGGACGAAGAACAACCCTATTCTCATCGGCGAGCCCGGCGTGGGCAAGACCGCGGTGGCGGAGGCCCTGGCCCGGCGAGTGGCGGCGGGGGACGTGCCGGAGCATCTGCGGCGCAAGCGGATCCTGGCGCTGGACATCCCCTCCATGCTGGCGGGGACCAAGTACCGGGGGGACTTTGAGGACCGGGTGAAGGCGGTGATCCGGGAGGCCGCCAAGGCGGAGGACGTGATCCTGTTCGTGGACGAGCTGCACACCATCGTGGGGGCCGGCGCGGCGGAGGGGGCCATCGACGCGGCCAACATCCTCAAGCCCGCCCTGGGGCGGGGCCAGATCCAGCTGGTGGGGGCCACCACGCTGGAGGAGTACCGGGCCCATGTGGAGAAGGACGCGGCGCTGGAGCGGCGGTTTCAGCCGGTGACGGTGCCGGAGCCCACGGCGGAGGAGAGCGTGGCCATCCTGAAGGGGCTGCGGGACCGGTATGAGGCCCACCACGGTCTGGTCATCACCGACGAGGCCATCGAGGCGGCGGTGCGCCTGTCCGTCCGGTATATCACCGACCGGTTCCTGCCGGACAAGGCCATCGACCTGGTGGACGAGGCGGCCAGCCGGGTGCGTATGGCGGGCTCCCGGGTGCCGGAGGGCGTCCGGCAGGCCCAGGAGCGGGTCCGGAGCCTCCGGGAGGCCAAGGAGCAGGCGGTGAAGGAGCAGGATTTCGAGGGCGCGGCGTCCCTGCGGGACCAGGAGCGGCAGCAGCGGCAGGCGCTGGACGTGGCCCGATGCGCCTGGACGGCCAGCGCGGGCACGGCGGCTTTGCGGGTGGAGCCCGGGGACGTGGCGGCGGTGGTGTCCGGCTGGACGGGGGTGCCGGTGGAGGATCTGACGAAGGAGGAGAGCCAGCGGCTGGGGGATCTGGAGCGGATCATCCACCGGCGGCTCATCGGCCAGGACGAGGCGGTGTCCGCCGTGTGCCGGGCGGTGCGGCTGGGCCGGGTGGGTCTGGCGGACCCGGGCCGGCCGGTGGGGAGTTTTCTGTTTCTGGGGCCCACCGGCGTGGGGAAGACGGAGCTGTGCCGGGCGCTGGCGGAGGCGGTGTACGGCGACGAGAAGGCCATCATCCGGGTGGATATGTCCGAGTATATGGAAAAGCACGCCGTCAGCCGGCTCATCGGCGCGCCGCCGGGATACGTGGGCCACGACGAGGGAGGGTATCTGACGGAGAAGGTCCGCCGGCGGCCCTGGAGCGTGGTGCTGTTCGACGAGCTGGAGAAGGCCCATGAGGACGTGTGGGGGCTGCTGCTGCAGATCCTGGAGGACGGCAATCTCACCGACAGCCACGGCCGCCGGGCGGATTTCAAGAACACCGTGGTGGTGATGACCTCCAACGTGGGGGCCCAGACCATCGTGGGCGGGGCCCGGAGCCTGGGCTTTTCCGGCCGGGAGGACTCCGCCGAAAACCGCTATGAGGAGATGCGCCGGCGGGTGATGGACCAGGCGCGGCAGGTGTTCCGGCCGGAGCTGCTCAACCGGATGGACGCGGTGGTGGTGTTTCGGCCCCTGGAGCGGGCGGATCTGCGCGCCATCGCCGCCAATCTGGCGGACAAGGTGGCCCGGCGGCTGGCGGACAAGGGCGTGGCGATGACCGTCACGGAGGAGGCCCTGGACGCCCTGGCGGAGCAGGGCTATGACCCGGTCTACGGGGCCCGGCCCCTGCGCCGGTGTCTGCGCCGGACGGTGGAGGACGCCCTGGCGGGGATGCTGCTGGACGGCGCCCTCGCGCCGGGGGATCGGGTGCGTCTGGTCCGGCGGGACGGGAACCCGGCGGTGGAAAAAGTTGACGGGACGGAAGAATAATGGTACAATCTCCTACTGTGGGGCGGGCCTGTGCCCGCCCTCTTTTTCGCGGCGGAGGGACGATACATGGTGGATAAAAACTGGCTGATGGACCGGATCAACCGGCAGATGGGCTTCGCCCTGCACAACGGCATCACCGTCACGGCGGTGGAGGAGGGGTACTGCGCCTGCCGGGTGGAGCTGGGCGCGGAGGGGCTCAACCCCCACGGGATCGCCCACGGGGGACTGCTGTTCGCCCTGTGCGACACCGTCGCCGGCACCGCCGCCACCTCTCTGGGCAGAGGGGTGGTCACCCGGTCGGCGGACATCCATTTTCTGCGGCCCGGCACCGGCCGGACCGTCACGGCGGAGGGCCGGGTCACGGACCACGGCCGCACCCACGCCTACTGCGTTGCCGAGGCCCGCAACGAGGCCGGCCAGCTGGTGTGCGCCGCCACCTTCGAGATGGTATTTCTGGAGGGGGAGAAGAATCTCTGAGCCCGGCGCGGCCGGGCGGTTCCCCTTTTTCACTTTGGAGGAAAGATATGACCGATCTGGAACAGCTCAAACAGAAGATGAACGCCCAGGGGGGCTACATGGCCTTCAACGGCATCGAGGTGACGCGCCTGGAGCCGGGGTACTGCGAGGTGCGCGCGCCCATGGGGCCGGAAAAGCTCAATCCCCACGGCTTTGCCCACGGGGGATATTTGTTCACCCTGTGCGACACCGTCGCCGGCATGGCGGCCGTCACCGGCGGCAGGAGCGTGGTGGGTCGGTCCGCGGACATCCACTATCTCAGCCCCGCCGGCGGGGATTTCCTCACGGCGCGGGCCCGCATCGTCCGGGAGGGACGGCACATGTGCCTGGGGTCTGTGGAACTGTACGACGGTCATGGCAAGCTGGCCGTGACCGCCTGCGTGGAGATGTTTTTCGTGGGCGAGGCGGAGGTCTGAGGACTGTACAGGGCCAGCTCCGTGCCCGGGTAATAGTGGGCCAGGATCTGGCGGTGGTCCATGCCCATGGCGGCGAAGGCGCGGGCGCCGTACTGGCTCATGCCCACTCCGTGGCCGTAGCCGGACACGGTGAACAAAAACGCCTCCCCGTCCCACGCCAGGGTGAAGGCGGTGCTGCGCAGATGAAACAGGCCCCGGAGCTGGCTGCCGGTGAATTCCGACCCGGCGATGACGGCCCTGTCCACCCTGCCGGCGGCGTCGGGCACCAGCTGGCGCACCCACTCCTCCGGGGGATCGGCCGTCTCCAGGCCCAGGGTGCGGGAGAGATCCTCCGCCGTCACCGTGACGGTGGACACCAGGCCCGGGGCGTCCTGCTCCGTCTCCGGGCTGGACACGCTGACCAGATAGGGCAGCGGGGACCAGACGGCCCCGCTGTCCTCCGTATATCCCCGGGAGCTGGCGTGGAAGGCGGCCTGGATGGGCTCGCCGCCGTAGACGAGATACTGCCCGTCCGTGGAGGCCACGGCGGCGCGCAGAGCGGCCATGTTCGCCTCATAGTCCTCCCCCCAGCGCGCCCGCAGTTCGGGCTCGTCCAGCCAGGCGGCGCAGCAGCCGCTGTCGGCGCACAGGTCCCCGTCCGGGTGCTTGCCCCCGGCCAGAGCCAGGGTCCGCAGCGCCACCGCCTGGGCCTTCAGCGCCTCGGCGCCGAAGGAAACGGGCATCTCCGCCGCCAGGGCGAAGGGCAGGTAATCGGCCATGGTCATGGCCCGGGGCCCGTCGTCCGTCAGCAACACCAGGGGGGTGCGGCTGTCCGCGGAGGGCTCCTCCGGCGGGGTGGACTCGTCCAGCCGGTACAGCCCGGCGAGGCTGGCGGTGAGCATACACCATAAGAGCAGCGTGGCGGCATATTTCATTTGTCCGGATCTCCTTTGGGAAGAGAGTCTGTCCCTTGACGGGACCCGGCGAGTTGGTATATAATCGCCGGTGGAACAATACTATGGCAGAACGGAGCGGCTTATGCGAAGCGAGGCATTCAAATTGACCAGCGTCACCGTGGTCATCAGCGCGGTGGGCTTTCTGCTCCGGTGGCTGCAGGACATGCGCATCGCCAACGAGGAGACGGGACTGGCGGCCAACGCGCCCATCAGCTGGCTGGTGGCGCTGGTGATCCTGGCGACGGCGGTGGTGCTGGCGGGGTATGTGCTGTTTTATCTGCGCCAGTTCGACGCGCCCACGGAGCCGGAAAAGGCTCTGGCGGCCCAGAGCCCCTTTTTCGGCATCATCAGCCTGATCCCGGCGGTGCTGCTGGCGGCGGCGGGGGCCATGGTCCTGATCGACCCGGGCGAGGACTTGATGTGGCCCGGACTGCACCGGCTGTGCGGCGGCGCCGCCATCCTGGGGGCCTTCGGCGCGGCGGTGATCGCCGTGAACGGGCCCAAGGAGGACCGTACCGCCCAGGCCCGGAAGGGGACGCTGGCGTATATGCTGTTCGCGGTGATCTGGCTGATCACCGGCTATCGGGACGCGGCCACGGATCCCCAGGTCTGGCGGTTCGTGGTGGAGATCTTTGCCCAGTGCGCGGTGCTGCTGGCGGTCTATTACTACGCCGGGTACTTCTTTCACTCGGCCCACCCCTGGGGGGCGCTGTTCACCTGCTGCATGGCGGTGCTGCTGTGCATCATGAGCGCCATCGACGACAACGGCATCGGCATGACCCTGATGTACGCGGCCGCGGCGGCCCAGATGCTGCTGTGGACGTTCAACATCACGGAAAATCTGAAAACGAAACCTCTGACGCCTGTGGGCCAGGAGGGGAAGGAATAAAAAAACAGCAATCGGCGACGGCATCCGGGGCGGGTGCCGTCCTCTTGCGCAAATTTATCCGAAAGGGGATCGAGATATGGCTGGGAAGAGAAAGCTGGTCCTGGACCCGAGCTGGTGCAAGGGCTGCGGCATCTGCGTGGCCTTTTGCCCCAAGCAAGCCCTGGAATTAGAGGAAGAGAAGGTCCGGCTGAAAGCGGACAACGAGTGCGTGCTGTGCGGGCTGTGCGAGGCGCGCTGCCCGGATTACGCGATATGGCTGGAGGACCTGGAGGAATGAGCGCGATGAAGAAAGCTGTTTTGATGCAGGGCAACGAGGCCTGCGTGGAGGGCGCCATCGCCGCGGGGATGCGGTTTTATGCCGGCTACCCCATCACCCCGTCCACAGAGATCGCCGAGAGCTGCGCCGTGCGCCTGCCCCAGGTGGGGGGCAAATTCGTCCAGATGGAGGACGAGCTGGCCAGCATGGCCGCCGTGCTGGGCGCGTCGGTCACCGGGGTGAAGGCCATGACCGCCACCTCCGGGCCGGGCTTTTCCCTGAAGCAGGAGAACCTGGGCTACGGGTGTCTCGCGGAGATCCCCTGCGTGGTGGTGGACGTGCAGCGCTCCGGCCCCTCCACCGGCCTTCCCACCAGCCCCGCCCAGGGGGACTATATGCAGGCCCGCTGGGGCACCCACGGCGACCACCCGGTCATCGCCCTGAGTCCCGCCTCCGTCCAGGAGACCTATAGGCTCATCATCCGGGCCTTCAACCTCTCGGAGAAATACCGCACGCCGGTCATCTTCCTCATGGACGAGATCGTGGGCCACATGCGGGAGGGCGTGGTGCTGCCCGGGGCCGACGAGCTCATCATCAACAAGCGCCATATCTCCTATCACGACGGGGCCAACAAGCAGTGCTACCACGTGCCCGAGGGACAGTACGTGCCCGCCATGAAGCCCTTCGGCCAGGGGGAGCGCTACAACATCACCGGCCTGGCCCACGACGAGTCCGGCTTCCCCACCGGCAGCAACGCTGTGGCGGGGGCCCTGTATACCCGGCTCATGGAGAAGATCGACCACAACCTGGACGACATCATCCGGGTGGAGGAGTATATGCTGGAGGACGCGGACACCGCGGTGGTGTGCTTCGGCGGCACCACCCGGGCCGTCATGAGTGCCGTGGAGGAGGCCCGTGCCGGCGGCATGAAGGTGGGCATGTTCCGGCCCATCACCGTCTGGCCCTTCCCGGAGGCCCGGCTGAAGGCCCGGCTGCACACCCTCAAGCGGGTGCTGGTGGTGGAGCACAACTACGGCCAGATGCTCCTGGAGGTACAGCGGGTGGCGGCGGAGAAACTGCCGGTGGCGTTTTTGGGCCGCTACGACGGCACCGTGATCACCCCGTCGGACATCCTGGCCAAGCTGCGGGAAATGGAGGGCTGAGACCATGCCGAGCGAACTGATCCACAAATTCATGCGCATCGACCACCTGCCCCACATCTGGTGTGCCGGCTGCGGCAACGGCATCATCATGCGGGACGTGGCGGTGGCGCTGCAGGAGCTCATCGACGACCCGGAGGTGAATCTGAACCGGGGCAAAGTGGTGGTGGTGTCCGGCATCGGCTGCTCCAGCCGGGCGGCGGGCTACATGGACTTCGACTCCATCCACACCACCCATGGCCGGGCCATCGCCTTCGCCACGGGCATCAAGATCGCCCACCCCGAGCTGGAGGTCATCGTCCTCACCGGCGACGGGGACTGCTCCGCCATCGGCGGCAACCACCTGATCCATGCCGCCCGGCGCAACATCGGCCTGACGGTGGTGACCTTCAACAACGACATCTATGGCATGACCGGCGGGCAGTATTCGCCCACCACCCCCACGGGGGATCTGGGCACCACCGCCCCCTACGGCAACATAGACCGGCCCTTTGACATCGCCCAGCTGGCGGCGGGCGCCGGGGCCACCTTCACCGCCCGGGGTTCCGCCTATCACGTGCGGGAGACCACCGAGCTCATCCGCCAGGGCATCATGCACAAGGGCTTCTCCCTCATCGACGTCTACTCCGTCTGCCCCACCTATTACGGCCGGAAGAACCACAAGGGCGGGGCCGTGGAGATGCTCCAGTGGCAGAAGGAGAACATGATTCCCGCGGCGCGGTACTACGCCATGAGCGAGGAGGAGAAGCAGGGGAAGCTCCTCATCGGCACCCTGACCCACACCAACTTCCCCGAGTACACCGCCCAGTACGCCAAGCTCATCGAACGGGCCCAGGCCAAGGCGAAGAAGGGGGAGTGAAGCCATGCGGTATGAGATGCGATTTTCCGGCTCCGGCGGCCAGGGCGTCATCCTGGCCAGCGTCATCGTGGCGGAGGCCGCGGTGGCCCAGGGCCTGCAGACCGTCCAGTCCCAGGCGTACGGCCCCGAGGCCCGGGGCGGCATGTGCAAGGCCGAGACCATTCTGAGCCGGGACAGGATCTGGTTTTCCAAGGTCACCAGCCCCAACTTCCTGCTGGCCCTGACCCAGCAGTCCCTGGACAGGTTCGCCAAGGACCTGGCCCCCGAAGCCGTGGTCATGGCGGACAGCAGTCTCGCCGTCCCGGCAGATCTGGACCCGGGCCGGGTGCTGCGCCTGCCCATCCTGGAGACCGCCCGGGACAAGGTGGGCAAGGTCATGACCGCCAACATCGTGGCGGTGGGAGCCATCGGCAAGGCCCTGGGCCTGTTCAGCGAGGAGGCCCTCTATGAGGGGGTGCGCCGCCACATCCCGGCGGGCACCGAGGAGCTGAACTGGAGGGCGCTGGAGGCCGGCGCGGCGCTGGTATCGGACGAGCAGGCCGCGGCGTTCCGCCAGAGCCTGGATTGAGGGGTATCTATGGCGGAACGCATACGCTGCAAAGCGGTATTGGACAAGGTCATGACCGCGGACCAGGCCGCGCTGCTCATTGAGGACGGCATGACCGTGGCCGTCAGCGGCTTCACCCCCTCCGGCAACCCCAAGGCGGTGCCCCTGGCCCTGGCGGAGCAGGTCCGCTCGGGAAGGCGGCAGGTGCGGGTGAATCTGCTGTCCGGCGCCTCCACCGGCCCAGAGCTGGACAGCGCCTGGGCGGAGTTGGATATGATCGCCCGGCGCGTGCCCTATATGACCAGCACCGCCCTGCGCAGGGCCGTCAACGGTGCCAGCGAGGCCGGGGTGGCCTATCTGGATCAGCATCTGGGCATGACCGCCCAGAACGCCCGCTACGGCTTTTACGGCCCCATCGACGTGGCCGTCGTGGAGGCCGTCGCCATCACGGAGGAGGGCAATATCATCCCCTCCACCGCCGTGGGCTGTACCCAGACTTATGTGTCCCTGGCAAAGAAGGTCATCGTGGAGGTGAACACCGTCCAGCCGGAGGGTCTGGAGGGCTTTCACGACATCTATATGCCCGCGGACCCGCCCCGCAGGGAGCCCATCCCCCTCACGGCGGTGGACCAGCGCATCGGCAGACCCTATATCGCCTGCGGCGCGGACAAGATCGCCGCGGTGGTGTGGTGCGACATGGCGGTGAAGCCCCGGCCTCTGGCCCCGGCGGATGAGACCAGCCAGCGCATCGCGGACAACATCGTGGCCTTTCTGGCGGCGGAAAAGGCCGCCGGCCGGCTCAGCGCCGGCCAGGTGCCCCTCCAGTCCGGGGTGGGCAGCGTGGCCAACGCCGTGCTGGTGGGCCTGGAACGGGCCGGGTTCGAGCACCTGACGTTCTATTCCGAGGTCATCCAGGACGGGATCATCGGCCTCATCGACGCCGGCTGCTGCGACATGGCCTCCGCCACCAGTCTGAGCATGTCCCGGGAGGGCATGACCCACTTCGTGGGGCATCTGGAGGATTACCGGGGCAAGATCATCCTCCGGGACTCGGAGATCTCCAACAGTGCGGAGACCATCCGCCGGCTGGGGGTCATCGCCATGAACACCGCCGTGGAGGCGGACATCTACGGCAACGTCAACTCCTCCCAGATGAACGGCACCAGCGTCTACAACGGCATCGGCGGCTCCGGGGATTACGCCCGAAACGCCTCCGTGACCATCTTCATGACCGCCTCCACCGCCAAGGGGGGCGCCATCTCCAGCATCGTGCCCATGGTGACCCACGTGGACCACACGGAGCACGACGTGGATGTGCTGGTGACGGAGCAGGGCTACGCGGATCTGCGGGGCAGATCCCCCAAGGAGCGGGCGGCGCTTATCATCGAGCGCTGCGCCCACCCGGATTACCGGCCCCAGCTGCGCCGGTACTTTGAGCGGGCCTGCGAGGCCACCGGCGGGGCCCAGACGCCCCACATTCTGGAGGAGTGCTTCGCCTTTCACAGGAGACTGAAACAGACCGGCTCCATGCTGGAGACCGGGGAAGAGGAAAGGAGACCGTGATGGATACTCTCGCAAGTATGATGGAGATGCTGATGGTGGTGTGCTTCGGCCTGTCCTGGCCGCTGAACATCGCCAAGGCCTGGAAGGCCCGGACGGCCAAGGGCACCAGCGTGTTGTTTTATTTCTTCATCTGGATCGGCTACATCTTCGCCATGATCGGCAAGGGCCGCCTCATCGCCCTCAACGCCCCCCAGCCCTGGTATGTGACGGTGAAGTGGTATGTGATGTTCTTCTATGTGCTGAACACCCTGATGGTCAGCGGCGGCATCGCGATCTATTTCCGCAACCGGGCGCTGGACAAAAAGGCCGGCCGGTAAGGCGGGAAAAACCCACAGACGAGCAAGGACGGTATGGCGAAGGCCATACCGTCCTGTTTTGTCTTTTTTGAGAGGGCGGCTACATGTTGGTGTAGCCCTCCAGATAGGCGTCCACGACCCGGGCGCACTCCCGGCCCTCGGCGATGGCGGCGGCCACCAGGGACGCGCCGCGGCGCATATCGCCGGCGGAGAAGATCTTCTCGTTGGCGGTGCGGAACCGGTCGTCTCCCAGCCGGCCCTTTTCGTCCAGCGTCAGGCCGAAGGCGGCGGCCGCGCTCTCCTCCGCCCCGGAGAAGCCGGCGGCGAGCAGGAGCATCCCGGCGGGGAGGGTGTGCTCCTTCCCGGCGGTGAGGCACTCGACGGCGGTGAGGGCGCCGGAATCGTCGGTCACAAGGGCCCGGGCCGTCGTCTCATACAGCCGGGGATCGCGGCCGAACCGGGCGATGGCCTCCTCCTGGCCGTAATCCGGCTTGCCGCTGCGGGCGCGATAGGGCCACACGGCCGGCGTGTCCGCCGGGGCGGGCTTTCGCACCAGCTGGGTGACGCTGGCCGCCCCCTGGCGGATGGCGGTGGCCACACAGTCGGTGGCGGTGTCGCCGTTGCCGATGACCACCACGTCCAGACCTCGGGCGGAGCAGGGGCTGTCCCGGCCGGCCAGGATGGCCTTGGTGCTCTCGGTGAGGTACTCCAGCGCCTGGTATACCCCCCGGGCGCCGGCGTTCTCCATGGGCACGGAGCGGGCCTGGCGGGCGCCGCAGCAGAGCACCACCGCGTCATATTCCGCCACCAGCCGCGCCGCCGTGGCCGGATCGGCGGCGTCCACGCCGGTGACGAAGGTGACGCCCTCGCTCTCCATCCGGCGCAGACGGCGCTCCACCACGGATTTGTCCAGCTTCATGTTGGGGATGCCGTACATGAGAAGGCCGCCGGGCTTGTCGTCCCGCTCGAAGACCACCACGCTGTGGCCCCGCTGGTTCAGCTGGTCCGCCGCGGCCAGTCCCGCCGGGCCGGAGCCCACCACCGCCACCTGCTTGCCGGAGGATACCGGCGGCATTTTCGGCGCGACGAGCCCGTGCTCGTATGCGTACTCAATGATGGCCAGCTCGTTGTCCCGCACGGAGATGGCCGCGTCGCCGTACAGGCCGCACACGCAGGCCGACTCGCACAGCGCCGGACACACCCGGCCGGTGAATTCGGGGAAGTTGTTGGTCTTCAAAAGCCGGTCCAGCGCGTGACTCCAGTTGCCGTGGAACACCTCGTCGTTCCACTCGGGAACCAGGTTGTGCAGCGGGCAGCCGAAATCCGACTGGCAGAAGGGCACGCCGCAGTTCATGCACCGGGCGCCCTGAAGCTGGCGCTCGGCGGGGGAGAGGGTGCCGTGAAACTCCCCGAAGCTGTCGGTCCGGCAGGCCGGATCGGCCACGGGCAGGTCCACCCGCTTATAGTCCATGAATCCTGTCGCCTTTCCCATGTCACACGCCTCCCTTCTGGACGTTGTAAAACGCCTCCAGCTCCGCCTGCTGCCGGGGCATACCCTTCTCCTCCAGCTGGGCGATGGCGGCGAGCATCCGGCTGTAGTCGACGGGGGTGATCTTCTTGAACAGGGGCAGCATATCCTCCCAGTTGTCCAGCACCGTCTGTCCCCGCTTGGAGCCGGTGGCGGCCACGTGGGCCTCGATCAGACCCCGGAGCTGGGCGATGTCGTGCTTGGCGGTGACGGCGCTCATGGTCACCATGTCCTTGTTCAGCCGCAGGTAGAGCTCATATTTTTCATCCAGCACGTAGGCGATGCCCCCGGACATGCCCGCGGCGAAGTTCTTCCCCGTGGGACCCAGGATCACCGCGCAGCCGCCGGTCATATACTCGCAGCCGTGGTCGCCCACGCCCTCCACCACCGCCTTGGCGCCGGAGTTGCGCACGCAGAACCGCTCGCCGGCCATGCCGTTGATGTAGGCCTCGCCGCCGGTGGCGCCGTACAGGGCCACGTTGCCGATGATGATGTTCTCCCCGGCGTTGATGCGGCTGGTCTCCGGAGGCTTCACGATCAGCTTGCCGCCGGAAAGGCCCTTGCCCAGATAGTCGTTGCTGTCGCCGGTGAGACACACGGTCATGCCCTTGGGCAGGAAGGAGCCGAAGGACTGGCCGCCGCCGCCCCGGGCGTCGATGGTGACCGTGTCGTCGGGCAGGGAGTTTCCGAACCGCTTGGTGATCTCCGAGCCCAGGATGGCCCCGAAGGTGCGGTTGGTGCTGGACACGTCCACGGTCACATGCTTGGGCGTGCCGTCCCGCAGGGTCTTTTTGAAGGCCGGCAGCAGCACGCTCACGTCGACGGTCTTCTCCAGGTGGAAGTCGTAATCCGCCTGGGGCAGGTGGTGCACCGCGGTCATGATGCCCCGGCCGAAGATGCCGGCCAGATCCACGTTCTGGGCCGTGCTCCCCGCCAGATCCCGGCGGGTCCGCAGCAGGTCCGTCCGGCCCACCAGCTCATCCACCGTCCGCACCCCCAGCTTTGCCATGATCTGGCGCAGCTCCTGGGCCACGAAACGCATGAAATTCATCACATATTCCGGCTTGCCGGCGAACCGGCAGCGCAGGGCGGGGTTCTGGGTGGCGATGCCCGCCGGGCAGGTGTCCAGGTTGCACACCCGCATCATCACGCAGCCCAGGGTGATCAGCGGGGCGGTGGCGAAGCCGAACTCCTCCGCGCCCAGCATGGCCGCCACGGCCACGTCCCGGCCGGTCATCAGCTTGCCGTCCACCTCCAGGATCACCCGCTGGCGCAGGCCGTTGGCGATCAGCGTCTGATGGGCCTCCGCCAGCCCCAGCTCCCAGGGCAGGCCCGCGTTCTGGATGGAGTTGCGGGGGGCCGCGCCGGTGCCGCCGTCGTAACCGGAGATCAGCACCACCTGGGCGCCGGCCTTGGCCACGCCGGAGGCGATGGTGCCCACGCCCGCCTCGGATACCAGCTTGACGCTGATGCGGGCGGCGCGGTTGGCGTTTTTCAGATCGAAGATCAGCTGGGCCAGATCCTCGATGGAGTAGATGTCGTGGTGGGGCGGGGGAGAGATCAGACTCACGCCGGGGGTGGAGTACCTGGTCCGGGCGATCCATGGATAGACCTTCTTCCCGGGCAGATGGCCGCCCTCGCCGGGCTTGGCGCCCTGGGCCATTTTGATCTGGATCTCCTGGGCGGAGCACAGATACTCGCTGGTGACGCCGAAGCGGCCGGAGGCCACCTGCTTGATGGCGCTGTTGCGCTCGGTGCCCAGCCGCTCGGGCTCCTCGCCGCCCTCGCCGGAATTGGACTTGCCCCCCAGCCGGTTCATGGCCAGGGCCAGGCACTCGTGGGCCTCCTTGGAGATGGAGCCGTAGCTCATGGCGCCGGTTTTGAAGCGCTTGACGATGGAGTCCACGCTCTCCACCTCGTCCAGGGGCACGCCCCCTTTTTCGTCCCAGATGAATTCCATCAGCCCCCGCAGATTCCGGGGGGACTGCTCCCGGGTGACCAGGGCGGAGTATTCCAGATACCGCTCGTAATCCCCGTTCCGGGCTGCCTCCCGCAGGGCCACGATCACCGCCGGGTCGAACAGGTGCTCCTCGCTGCCGTGGCCGGAGCGGAGCTTGTGAAAGCCGATGCTGTCCAGGGTGGTGTCCACCCCCAGACCCAGGGGATCGAAGGCGTGGCTGTGGTGGAATTCCACCGCCTGGCCCATCTCCTCCAGGCCGATGCCGCCCACACGGCTGACGGTGTTGGTGAAGTATTTGTCCACCACGTCCTGGCGGATGCCCACCGCCTCGAAGATCTGGGAGGACTGATAGGACTGGATGGTGGAGATGCCCATCTTGGAGGCGATCTTCACGATGCCCCCCAGGATGGCCTTGTTGTAGTCGTCGATGGCGGTGTGCTCGTCCTTGTCCAGCAGCCCCAGCTGGATGCACTCGGCGATGCACTCGTGGGCCAGATAGGGCTGGATGGCCCGGGCGCCGTAGCCCAGCAGCAGGGCGAAGTGGTGCACGTCCCGGGGCTCGGCGCTCTCCAGAATGATGGACACGCTGGTGCGCTTTTTCGTGCGGACCAGGTGCTGCTCCATGGCGGACACCGCCAGCAGCGAGGGGATGGCCACGTGGTTTTCGTCTACGCCCCGGTCCGAGAGCACCAGGATGTTGGCCCCGTGGCGGTAGGCCTTGTCGCAGGCGATGAACAGCCGGTCCATGGCCCGCTCCAGAGGGGTGTTTTTATAGTACAGCAGACTCACCGTCTCCACATGGAACCCGTCCCGGTGCATGGCCTTGATCTTGATCAGGTCGATGCCCGTGAGGATGGGGTTGGTGATCTCCAGCACGTTGCAGTTTTCCGCCCGCTCCTCCAGAAGGTTGCCGTCGGAGCCCACGTAGACCGTGGTGTCCGTGACGCACTCCTCCCGGATGGCGTCGATGGGCGGGTTGGTGACCTGGGCGAACTGCTGCTTGAAGTAGTGGAACAGCGGCGGATGCTTTTCGCTGAGCACCGCCAGGGGGGTATCGCATCCCATGGCGGCGGTGGGCTCGGCGCCGGTGCGGGCCATGGGGAGGATGGAGTCCTTGATCTCCTCGTATGTATAGCCAAAGGCCCGATACAGCCGGTCCCGCTGGGCCTGGGTGTGGATCTCCACCTTCTTGTTGGGGATGGGCAGATCCTTCAGCCGCACCAGATTCTGGTCCAGCCACTCGCCGTAGGGCTGGCGGGAGGCGTAATAGCTCTTCAGCGCCTCGTCCTGCATCACTTTGCCCCGCTTGGTGTCGATGAGCAGCATCTTGCCGGGCTGGAGGCGGCTCTTCATGGTGATGTGCTCCTCCGGGATGTCCAGCACGCCCACCTCCGACGACAGGATCAGCCGCCCGTCGTCGGTGAGATAGTACCGGCTGGGCCGCAGGCCGTTCCGGTCCAGGATGGCCCCCACCAGCTCGCCGTCGGAAAACAGCACCGCCGCCGGCCCGTCCCAGGGCTCCATCATGGTGGCGTAGTAGCGGTACAGATCCCGCTTCTTCCGGTCGATCATCTTGTCGTTTTTCCAGGGCTCCGGGATGGTGATCATCATGGCCAGGGGCAGGGGCATGCCGTTCATCACCAGAAATTCCAGGGTGTTGTCCAGCATGGCCGAGTCGGAGCCGTTGGGGTTGATCACCGGGAAGATCTTGTCCATGTTCTCCCGCATGACGGCGGAACTCATGGTCTCCTCCCGGGCCAGCATCCGGTCGATGTTGCCCCGGATGGTGTTGATCTCCCCGTTGTGGAGGATGAACCGGTTGGGATGGGCCCGCTCCCAGCTGGGGGTGGTGTTGGTGGAGAACCGGGAGTGGACCATGGCGATGGCGGAGGTGTAGTCCTCGCTCTGCAGGTCCTTGTAGAAGGCCCGCAGCTGGTCCACCAGGAACATGCCCTTGTAGACCACCGTCCGGCTGGACAGACTGGCCACGTAGGAGTTGTCGTTACTCTGCTCAAACACCCGCCGGGCCACATACAGCCGCCGGTCGAAGGGCAGCCCCGGCCGCACGTCCTTGGGTCGCTCCACGAAGCACTGCAGGATATAGGGCATGCAGTCCCGGGCCTTTTTGCCCAGGATCTCCGGGCAGGTGGGCACCTCCCGCCAGCCCAGCAGCCGCAGCCCCTCCTTTCCCAGGATGACCTCGAACATCTTGATGGCCTGGCGGCGGCGCACCACGTCCTGGGGGAAGAAGAACATCCCCACGCCGTAGTCCCCCGGCCCGCCCAGATTGATGCCGCAGGCCGCGGCGGCGGGCTTGAAGAAGTTGTGGGACACCTGTACCAGAATGCCCACGCCGTCTCCGGTCTCGCCGGCGGCGTCCCGGCCCGCCCGGTGCTCCAGCTTCTCCACGATCTTCAGCGCGTCGTCCACCGTGGCCCGGCTGGGCCGGCCCTGGATGTCCACCACGGCGCCGATGCCGCAGGAATCATGCTCAAAGCACTGTCGGTATAGTCCGGTCGATTTTTCCATGCTGTGGCCTCCTTCCGGCCGGCGGCGCCGGCGCGGAATTGTCAAAATAAATTCTAATAATATAGATTGACTTTTTTAATAATAACGCGTATCCTGTCCCATTGCAACCCTTTTTCGGTGGGAAGCCTAAACAAGAATATGCGGCCCGGAGACCGTCGGTTTCCGGCGTTTTCCCCAATTCGGCCCGGGGAGGGGATCACGGCGGCGGGTTTTTGCGCGGAGGGAAAAATAGGGCTTGCATTTTCCGGCGTGTTGTGCTACTATACTTGAGCGAAACACGACCGGGTGTGGCGAAGTTTGGTATCGCGCCTGAATGGGGTTCAGGAGGCCGCTGGTTCAAGTCCAGTCACTCGGACCAAAGAGCAGGGAGCAACTGAAGTTGCTCCCTGCTCTTTATTTCGAGGACGCAGAACCAGCGGCCTCCTGATGGCATCTCCGAGCGGTTCCGCCGAAGGCGGGAGCGAGTGGGGCCATCCGCCGCACGGCCCTGCCGTCGCATGCGCGGCAGGGCCGCTGGTTCAAGTCCAGTCACTCGGACCAAAGAGCAGGGAGCAACTGAAGTTGCTCCCTGCTCTTTATTTCGAG
>CANQSJ010000006.1 GCA_947626495.1 uncultured Oscillospiraceae bacterium
GCCAACAACGCCATCGTCACCTTCCACGCCGGCGCCGGCGGCACCGAGGCCCAGGACTGGGCCCAGATGCTCTACCGGATGTACACCATGTGGACCGACCGGCACGGGTATAAATACACCCTCATGGACTGGCAGGACGGGGACCAGGCGGGCATCAAGTCCGCCACCATCAAGATCGAGGGCGAGAACGCCTACGGCTTCCTCAAGAGCGAGCACGGCGTGCACCGCCTGGTGCGCATCAGTCCCTTCGACGCCTCCGGCCGCCGCCAGACCAGCTTCGCCGCCGTGGAGGTCATGCCGGAGATCGAGGACGCCGGCGAGATCGAGCTCAGGGACGAGGACATCAAGATGGACGTGTACCGCTCCTCCGGCGCCGGCGGCCAGAAGGTCAACAAGACCAGCTCCGCCGTCCGCCTGACCCACATCCCCACGGGCATCGTGGTCAGCAGCCAGGTGGAGCGCAGCCACTTCCAGAACCTGGAGAACTGCAAGGAGATGCTCCGGGCCAAGCTGGCGGAGATCAAGGAGCGGGAGCACCTGGAGAAGATCGAGGACATCAAGGGCGTGCAGATGAAGATCGAGTGGGGCAGCCAGATCCGGTCCTACGTGTTCATGCCCTACACCCTGGCCAAGGACACCCGCACCGGCTATGAGAACAGCAACATCCAGGCGGTGATGGACGGGGACATCGACGGGTTCATCAACGCCTTCCTGGCCATGAAGGCGGGCTGAAGGGCTTGATTTCCGATCGGTAAACATGTATAATATTCCGGTAATGCCGGTGTGATGGAATTGGCAGACGTACCGGACTCAAAATCCGGCGGTGGCGACACCGTGCGGGTTCGACCCCCGCCACCGGCACCAAACGAAGGGCGCGTCGAAAGACGCGCCCTTCGTTTGGTACCTCGGCCCGCCAGGGCGGGCCTCAGTTCCGATTGTGTTTTTAACGGCGGGAGTGAACCCCGCCTAAACCAATTCTCCGCTTCGCTCCGAATTGACGCGCGACTGCGCGCGAACATTGGAAAAACAGGCAGGCGTGCCGCGTGGGGGCCCCGGGGACGGGGTTACGGTCGTTTGCATGGGAGGAGCCGATATGAGAGCGCTGATCCTGATGGGCAGCCCCCGGGAGGGGGGCAATACCGCCGCGCTGACGGAGCCGTTCCGGCAGGAGCTGGTCCGGCTGGGCTGGGACACGCGCGTCGTCCGGCTCTACGACAGGGACATCCGCCCCTGCCGGGCCTGTCGGACCTGCCAGCGGGACTGGACCGTGTTCGGCTGTCCCATCGGCGACGACGCCGGGGCGCTCTTCGATGAGATCCTGGCCGCGGATCTGCTGGTGCTGGCCACGCCCATCTATTCCTGGTACTGCACGCCGCCCATGAAGGCGCTGCTGGACCGGATGGTATACGGCATGAACAAGTACTACGGCGCCGAAAAGGGCCCGTCCCTTTGGGAGGGGAAGCCGGTGGTCACGGTGGTGACCTGCGGCTATCCGCCGGAGAAGGGAGCGGACCTGTGGGAGGCCGGGCTGCGGCGGTACTGCCGCCACTCCCGGCTGCGCTATCTGGGGATGCTGGCGGAGCGGCATCTGGGCTATGACGTGCCCTTCATGGACGGGGACAAGGCCGCCCGGGCCGCCGCCTTTGCCCGGCGGACGGACGGGGCCGTCCGGGACGCAAAGGAGCGCTGAGACGATGATACGGCTGATATTGGGCCGGGCCGGGACCGGCAAGACGGCCCTGGTGTTCCGGGAGATAACGGAATATGTGCGCCGGCAGCGGGAGGGCGTGGTCCTGCTGGTGCCGGAGCAGTACAGCCATGAGGCGGAGAGGGAGCTGTGCGCCGCGGCGGGGGATACCCTGAGCCGGTTCGGGGAGGTGCTGTCCTTCACGGGCCTGGCCCGGAAGGTGCTCTCCCAGCTGGGGGCCGTCCGGCCGGTGATGGACGGCGCCGGGCGGCTGCTGTGCATGGCGGTGGCGGCCCAGAACGTGGGGCCGCTGCGGACCTATCAGCGGGAGCGGTCCAACGTCCGCACGCTGGACAGCCTGGCCCGGGCGGTGGAGGAGATGAAAAACGCCGGCGTCGCCCCGGAGGATCTGGACCGGGCGGCGGCGGGCGCGTCGGATCTGCTGCGGGACAAGCTCAGCGACCTGGCCCGGCTGACGGAGGCGTACGCCGCCGTCCAGGCCCGCAGCGGCGTGGACCCGGCGGGCCAGCTGGAGACGCTGGCGGCGCTGATCGGCGAGAGTCGGGCGGCGCAGGGCGTGTTTTATGCGGACGGCTTTTCCGACTTCACCGCGCTGGAGAAGGACGTGCTGCGGAGCCTGGTCCGGGCGGGGGCGGATCTGACCGTGTGCCTGACCTGCGGCCGGGAGGAGGACGAGCCGGCGTTCCGGATGCCGGCGCTGACGGCCCGGTGGCTGCGGCAGCTGGCCCGGGAGTACGGCACGGAGTGCCGGGAGCAGTGGCTGGAGCCGGACCGGGCGGCCATGGGCCCGGTGGAGTATTATTGCGAGAAGCTGTTCGACTTCTCCGCGCCGGCCATGGAGGATGCCGGCGGCGCGGTGCGGACGGTGCTGGCGTCGGATATCTATGAGGAGTGCGAGCTGGCGGCCGCCCGGATGGCGGAGCTGGCCCGGGGCGGCTGCCGCTGGCGGGATATGGCGGTGGCGGTCCGGGGCTTCGGCGATTACCGCACGGCCCTGGAGAGCGCCTGTGCCCGGTACGGGGTGCCGCTGTTTCTCTCCGGCCGGGGGGATATGCTGCAAAAGAGCGTGCCCCTGGCGCTGACCTCCGCCCTGGAGGCGGCGTGCCGGGGCTATGAATACGAGGCGGTGTTCGGCTATCTGAAGACCGGCCTGGGGCCGGTCACGCCGGAGCAGACGGACCGGCTGGAGAACTATGTCCTCACCTGGGCCATCCGGGGGAGCCAGTGGGACCGGCCCTGGACCATGCACCCGGGGGGCTACAACCGGGAGATGGACGAGGCCGCCCGCGGGGCGCTGGAGGAACTCAATACCCTGCGGCAGGCGGTGATCCGGCCGCTGAAGGAGCTGGAGGGCCGGGTGAAGCGGGCCCATACCGCCGCGGAGCAGGCCATGGCCCTGGCGGCCTTTCTGGAGGACGCCGGTCTGGCGGAGCGGCTGCAGGCGCGGCAGCGGGAGCTGCTGGCCGAGGGCCGGGCGGAGGCGGCGGCGGAGTGCGCCCGGCTGTGGGAGACGGTGTGCACGGCGCTGGAGCGGTTCGCGGCCCTGCTGGGAGACATGGAGATGGACGCCGAGCGGTTCCAGGGACTGTTCGGGCTGATGCTGTCCAAATACGACGTGAGCGTGATCCCCGTGTCCCTGGACCGGGTCAGCGCCGGGGACATGGACGGGATGCGCCGCCGGCACATCCGCCATCTGCTGGTGCTGGGCGCGGCGGACGGCCGCGTGCCCGCCCCGGACGCGGGGGGCGGCATCTTCACCGCCGACGAGCGGGAGGAGCTGGCCGCCATGGGCCTGGCGCTGGGCGGGGCGGAGGAGGACATGAGCCGGGAGCTGGGGCGGATCTACAGCTGCCTCACCCTGCCCTCGGAGACGCTGTACATGAGCTGGTCCGCCTCCGACGGCGAGGGCGGCGACGCCCGGCCCAGCCTGCTCGTCGGCCGGGCCCGGGCCCTGCTGGGCGTGGACCCGGTCCGGGGGGACATCCTCCGGGCCCGGACCTTCTCCCCGGACGCGGCCTTCGGCCTGGCGCTCCGGGGCCAGACCGGCGGCCGGGAGCCGATCTGCCTGGCGGCCCGGGAGCACTTCGTCCGGGCCGGGCGGGAGAGGGAGCTGGAGCGGCTGGCGGATACGGCCCGGGCGGCCCAGGGAGATCTGGGAGCGGAGGCGGTGCGCGCCCTCTACGGCCGGTCCCCCGTGCTCACCGCCACCCGGGCGGAGAAATTTGCCGACTGCCGCTTCGGCTATTTCCTCCAGTATGGGCTGAAGGCCCGGCCCCGGCAGCAGGCGGTGTTCGATCCCAGAGATTACGGCACCTTCATGCACTACGTGCTGGAGAACGTGGCCCGGCGGGCGCTGGAGATGGGCGGCTTCGCCGCCGTGACCCGGGAGCAGATCGGCGCTTTGGCGGACGAGTACGTGGACAAGTACATTGAAGAAGAGATGCACGGCTTCGCCGGCCGGACCGCCCGGTTTCAATATCTGTTCCGCCGGCTGCGGACCACGGTCCGGCAGGTGACGGTGGATATGTGGGAGGAGCTGCGGATCTCCCGGTTCCAGCCCCTGGATCTGGAGCTGGACCTGACGGGCGAGGGCGTGCTGGACCCGGCGGCGGCCGGGCAGGTGCCCCTGGCCGGGCGGGCCGACCGGGTGGACGGCTGGGTCCGGGACGGGGTGCTGTACCTGCGGGTGACGGACTATAAGACCGGGGTGAAGCAGTTCGATCTGGCGGACGTGTGCCAGGGGCTCAACATGCAGATGCTGCTGTATCTGTTCGCCCTGCAGCGGGGCGCGGCCGGCCGGTACGGCGCGGAGCGGATCGAACCGGCGGGGGTGCTGTATGTGCCGGCCCGGTTCGAGATCGTGGACGCGGACGGGGATGTGACGGCGGAGGAGCTGGCGGCCCTGCGGAAAAAGACCGCCCGGCGCAGCGGGTTGGTGCTGGACGATCCGGCGGTGCTGGAGGCCATGGAGCCGGGGGAGAACAAGCGGTTTCTGCCCGTCCGGCTGAAGAAGGACGGCACGCCCTATAAGGACAGCGAGGCCTGCCTCGCCACGCTGGAGCGGTTCGGCGCTCTGCGCCGGTATATCGACGGCACGCTGCGGGATCTGGCGGCGGCGCTGCAGGCGGGGAGTGTGACGGCGGACCCCTGGTTCAAATCCAGCCGGGAGAACGCCTGCACCTTCTGCGACTACCGGGAGGCGTGTCTGTTCGACGAGGCGGGGGACGGCTGGAGGCTGCGGACCCGGCTGTCCACCGAAGAGGCATGGGAGAGGATAGAGGGCCATGAGTGACAGCAGACGATGGGAGGATACCGGCCGCGTGCCGGGGGCCATCCGGCTGACCGATTCCCAGCGGCAGGCGGTGACCGCCGGGGGCAAGCCCGTGCTGGTGAGCGCCGCGGCGGGCAGCGGCAAGACCCGGGTGCTCACCGAGCGGCTGATGGCCCGGGTGCTGGCCGGGGAGGACATCGACCGGTTCCTGGTGATCACCTTCACCCGGGCGGCGGCGGCGGAGCTGCGGGGACGGATCCTGTCGGAGCTGAACGCCCGCCTGGCGGCCGATCCCCGGGACAGGCACCTCAAGCGCCAGAGCGCCCTCCTGTACCGGGCGAAAATCGGCACCATCGACAGCTTCTGCACCGATCTGGTGCGGGAGAACGCCCATGCGGCGGGGGTGTCCCCGGGATTCACCGTGCTGGACGAGGAGCGGGCCCAGGCCATCCGGGCCCGGGCGCTGGAGGACGTGCTGGACCGGGCTTATGAGACCGTCGGCCAGGACGACAATCTGCGCGCGCTGGTGGACAGCGTGGGCGCCGGCCGGGACGATAGCCGGCTCGCGGAGCTCATCCTGGACCTGGACCGGCAGATGAGCAGCCGGCCCTTCCCGGAGAAGTGGGCCGCCGGGGCGCTGGATATGCTGGACGCGCCTTATGCCGACGCGGCGGCCAGCCCCTGGGGGAAGTCCCTGCTGGAGGACGCGGCGGAGGAGGCCCTCTATCAGGCGGAGCGGCTGGACGAGGCGCTGGCGCTCATGGCCCGGCCGGGCTGCGAGCGGATGATGGCGGCTTACGGACAGGCCTTCTCCGAGCAGGGACTCCAGTTCCGGGACGTGGCCCGGGCCGCCGGGGAGAGCTGGGACAAGACCCGGGAGGCGCTGGAGCGGAAGATCCCCGGCCGCAAGCCCCTGCGCGGCTTTGACGACGAGGCGCTTAAGGAGAGAATCGAGCGGATCTGGAAGGGCGCCGGCGACGGGCTCAAGCGCCTGCGGCAGACCGTGACCGGCACCGGGGCGGCGCAGCTGGCCGCGGCGGCGGCGTCCAAGGGCCCGCTGACGGCGCTGATGGAGCTGGTGTTCCGGCTGGAGCGGGAGTACGGCGCCCGCAAGCGCCGGGCGGATCTGTGCGACTTCGGGGACGTGGAGCACCTGTGCGTGCAGATGCTGTGCGACGGCGACGGCGGCCCCACGGCCCTGGCGGAGGCGGTGTCCGACCGGTACGCCGAGGTGATGGTGGACGAGTATCAGGACGTGAACGCCGTGCAGGAGCTGATCTTCCGGCGGGTGTCCCACGAGGGGCGGACCCTGTTCGTCGTGGGGGACGTGAAGCAGTCCGTCTACCGCTTCCGGCTGGCGGAGCCGGCCATCTTCATCCGCCGCTACGACGCCTTCGCGGACGGCGCCGCCGGGGAGCGGGTGCTGCTGCGGGAGAATTTCCGCAGCCGCCGGTGCGTGCTGGAGGCCTGCAACGGGGTGTTCGGTCGGATCATGTCCCGCCGGCTGGGAGACGTGGAGTATAACGACGAGGCCCGGCTGATCCCGGGCAACGAGGACTATCCCCCGGAGGGGGAGGTCCGGCCGGAGCTGTGCGTTTTGGATGCGGCCGGCGAGGAGGGGGAGGAGACCCCGGACAAGACCCTCCTGGAGGCCCGGTATGTGGCTGGGCGCATCCGGGCCATGGTGGACGGCGGGGAGCGGGTCCAGGACAGCCAGGGCGGGACGCGCCCCGTGCGGTACGGGGACATCGCGCTGCTGCTGCGGGCGCCGGCCACCGTGGGCGCGGCCTACCGCCGGGCCCTGGCGGAGGCGGGGGTGCCCGTCAGCGCCCGGCAGGGCGGGGCGTTCTTCTCCCGGCCGGAGGTGAGCTTCGCCATCTCCCTGCTGGCGGTGGTGGACAACCCCCGCCAGGACGTGCCCCTGATCGCGGCGCTGCGGGGCGCGCCCTTCGGCTTCAGCCCCGACGAGCTGAGCGCCGTGCGGACGGCGGGACCGGGGGATCTGTGGGACGCGCTGTGCCTGCGGGCGCAGACGGACCGGCGCTGCCGCCGGTTCACGGATCTGGTGGCGGAGCTGCGCAGCTATGCCCGGGAGGAGGCCACGGACAGCCTGCTGCGGCGGCTGTACGACCGGACCGGGCTCATCACGATCTGCGAGCTGATGAGCGACGGCTCCCGGCGGATCGCCGATCTGATGCAGCTGTATGAATACGCCCGCCGGTTCGAGCAGGACGGCGGACGGGGACTGTTCCGGTTTGTGGGCTGGCTGCGGGAGCTGGAGCGCCGGGGCATGGAGCCGCCCGGCTCCGACGCGGGGGACGCGGTGCGGCTGATGAGCGTGCACAAGTCCAAGGGCCTGGAGTTCCCGGTGGTGTTTTTGGCGGACAACGGCCACGGCTGGAACCGGGGCCAGAGCGGCCATGTGCTGTGCCATGAGCGGCTGGGCCTGGGCATGCGCATGACGGACACGGTCCGGGGCGTGCGCTGGTCCACGCTGCCCTGGCGGGCCATCCGGCGGCGGGAGCAGCGGGAGGATCTGAGCGAGCAGGAGCGGCTGCTGTACGTGGCCATGACCCGGGCCCGGGAGCGGCTCATCATGACCTGCGTGCTGCCGAAGGCGGCGGAGAGGCTGGCGTCGGCCGGCCCGGCCTCGGACGGGCCCATCAGCCCCCGGGAGCTGCTGCGGGCGAAAAATACCGCCGACTGGCTGCTGCTGGCCGGGGCGGCGGACGGCGGTCGGACCATAGACATGAAGCTGGCGGCGCCGGCCCGGCCGGAGCAGACGGCCCCGGTCCGGCCGGAGACCATCCCCCCGGCGGACCCGGATCTCACGGACCGGCTGGCCGCGCGGCTGGCCTGGCGGTATCCCTACGGGGCGGCGGTGGCGCTGCCCTCCAAGCTGACGGCCACGGCGGCGGGGGAGATGGCCCCGGGCGACGGAGACCCGGAGGCGGCGCCCCTGCCGGGCAGCCACGGCGGCGGCTCGCTGCGCCGGCCGGACTTCGGCCGGGCGGACCGGCCCCTCACCGGGGCGGAGCGGGGCGTGGCGGCCCACCTGGTGATGCAGCACATCGACCTGGCCAACGCGGGCTCGGAGGAGGCGGTGGCCGCCGAGATCGCCCGCCTGGCGCGGATGGGCTATCTGGACGCGCGGCAGGCCGCGGCGGTGGACCCGGGGGATATCCTGGCCTTCTTCCGCTCGGAGCTGGGCGCGCGGGTGCTGGCGGCGGAGAAGGTGATCCGGGAGTTCCGGTTCTCCCTGCTGTGTCCCGCCGGGCTCTGGGCGCCCGACGCCCCGGAGGGGGAGCAGATCCTGCTCCAGGGCGTGGTGGACTGCTGCATCCAGGAGGCGGGCGCGCTCACGGTCATCGACTTCAAGACCGACGCGGAGCTGGTCCCGGAGCGCCACGCCGCCCAGCTGCGGGCCTATGCCGCTGCCATGGAGCGGATCTGGCAGATGCCGGTGCGGCAGGCGGCGCTGTGGTATCTGCGCCTGCGCCGGGCGGCGGACATCCCCCTGGAAAAAACCGGCGGATAAAAAACTGTTGCGTTTTGCCGGAAGATGTGTTAACATAGCTTTTGCGTCTTGTAACGGCGGCATTTTCCCGCACTCAAGACAGCTCAAAATGAGGTGAATATCATGAAGGAAGGCATCCATCCCAAGTACTACAAGACCACCATCCGCTGCGCCTGCGGCAACGTGATCGAGACCGGCTCCACCCGGGAGAACATCACCGTTGAGATCTGCTCCAAGTGCCACCCGTTCTTCACCGGCAAGCAGAAGCTGGTGGACACCAGCGGCCGCGTGGACAAGTTCAACAAGAAGTACGGTCTGAAAAAGTAAGGAAAAATGCCACTGTAAAAGCCCCGCTCGTGAGAGCGGGGCTTTTGCTGTGCCATGACCCACACCGGCGGTAGAAAAACTTCCCTCCCAAATTATACGGCCATTCGGTTCCAAAACCGGGCGAAAGATGCTAGACTTATGGACAGAAAACACCAAGGGGGGTTGCGAAATGGGTACGACGCTTTCGGAGAGCATACGCCGGTTCCGCCGGGAACGGGCGCTGACCCAGGAGCAGCTGGCGGAGGCGCTGGGAGTCACGGTGGGGGCCGTATACAAGTGGGAGGCGGGGCTGTCCGCGCCCGGCATAGGCATGCTGATGGAGCTGGCGGATCTGTTCGACACCTCGGTGGACGTGCTGCTGGGTTATGATGCGAAGAGCAGCCGGCAGGCCGACACCGTCGGGCGGCTGAAGGACTGCCTCCACGCCCGGGACAGGAGCGGCCTGGCCGAGGCGGAGAAGGCGCTGCTGCGCTATCCCAACTGCTTCGACGTGGCGTACCAGAGCGCCATGCTGTATTATCTGTTCGGGCTGATAAACGGGGAAAAGCCGCCGATCCGGCGGTCCATCGGCCTGATGGAGCGGGCCATCGTCCTGTTGGGGCAGAACACGGACCCGAACGTCAGCGAGCTCTCCATCACCTACAACATGGCGGGGGCGTATTTTGAGCTGGGGGAGAATGAAAAGGCCCTGGAGCTTTTGAAGAGCAACAACCCCCGGGGCATCAACAACGACGTGATCGGCCAGTCCCTGGCCAGTTTCTGCGAGCGGCCTGAGGAGGCGGTGGAGTATCTGTCCACGGCGCTGGTGTCCGCGTCCGCCGTGCTGATCCGGATCTTCAACGGCATGGTGAACGTGTACTTCAAGCGGGGCGACTTCTCGGCGGTGGCGGCGGCCATGGAGCTGGTCCTGGGCTACCTCGCGGGATTGAGAAATGAGGGGAAGAGCAACCTGTTCGACAAGCCCTGCACGGCGTTTTACGTCTGTCTGGCCCACGCCAGGCTGAAGCTGGGCGAGCCGGAGGCGGCGCGGGAGCTGGCGGAGCGGTTCGACCGGGACCCCGACTACACCGCGGACGGTTTGCGCTTTTTCAGCGCGGCCAAACAGCAGACGGCGTTCGACAGCTTGGGCGATACCGCCGTGCAGGTCGCGGAAAAAGCGGTGCTCTCCCTGGACGACGGGCAGCTGACCGGGCTGTGGGAGGAGGTGACCCATGAGAGATAAGACGCTGCGCCGGGAGTACACCGCGCGGTTTTTCCGGGGGAACCGGCCGGCGTACTGCGGGATGCTGCTGGCGGCGCTGCTGTTCAGCCTTTTGAACCTGTCGGTGGCGTGGCTGCTCCAGCAGCTGGTGGACTACGTGGCCGGGTCGCCGGACGCCCTCTCTCTTGGCACGCTGGCGCTGCTGACGGCGGGCTTCATCCTGGCGATCGTGCCCCTGAAGGCGCTGCAGTACGGCACCAAGCCCCGGTTCATGGCCCGGGCGCTGAACCAGTTCAAGAGCTTCGCCTTCGGCAAGCTGATGCGCAAGAGCATCGCCTCTTTTCAGAGCGAGACGACGGGCACATACCTGTCCGCCTTTTCCAACGACCTGACGACCATTGAGACAAATTATCTTGAGAAGCAGTCCATGCTGGTCTTCAACACGGTGTGGGCCGGCGGCGCGGTGGCGCTGATGGTGCTGTACAGCCCCATCCTGGCCGCCATCGCCATCGGTCTTTGCGTAATGCCGCTGCTGGCTTCCTCATTCACTGGAAGATACATGGAAAAGGCTGAAAAGGAAACATCGGAGCGAAACGCCGGTTTTGCGGCGTCATTAAAGGACATTCTCAGTGGTTTTTCGGTGATAAAAAGTTTTCGAGCTGAAAACTCTGCAATCGATCTGCTGGAGCAGAGCAGCCTGGCTGTTGAGCAAGCCAAGTGCCACAAACGGAAGCTCTCCGTGATCCTCTCTACGATTGGTGGAATTGCGGAGATATCCGCACAGCTCGGAACACTCCTTATCGGTGCTGTGCTGGCGCAGCAGGGTTTTGGCATCACCCCCGGTATGCTCTTTGTCTTTATGGATTTGACTGGCGCAGTGATAACAGTTGTCGGTCAAATGCCGGAGCTTCTGGCAAACCGCCGGGCGGCGCTGGCGCTGGTGGACAAAATGGCCCGGGCGCTGGAATCCAACGTCCGGGACGAGGGGCGGGATATCCCCAACTGCCTGGAAAGGGGCATCTCGGTGCGGGGGCTGTCCTTCGGCTACGAGCCGGGCAGCGAGGTGCTCCACGGCATCGACATAGACTTCCGGGCGGGCAGCAGCTACGCCGTCGTGGGGGCCTCCGGCAGCGGCAAATCCACGCTTTTGAGCCTTCTCATGGCGGCCAGCCACGACTACGCCGGGTCGATTTGCTACGACGGCGCGGAGCTGCGGGACGTCAGCAGCGCGTCCCTGTACGAGCTGGTGTCCATGGTCGGGCAGGACGTGTTCGTGTTCGACGCCTCCATCCGGGACAACATCACCATGTTCCGGGATTTCCCGGCGGCGGAGGTGGACCGGGCCATCGAGCTTTCCGGCCTGGGCCGGCTCATAGCGGAGCGGGGCGGAGATTATCTCTGCGGCGAGAACGGCCGGGGCCTGTCCGGCGGGGAGAAGCAGCGCGTCTCCATCGCCTGGAGCCTGCTGCGGCGCTCGTCGGTGCTGCTGGCCGACGAGGTGACCGCCGCTCTGGACGCCGGGACGGCCTATCAGGTGACCGACGACATCCTGAAGCTGGAGGGTATCACCCGCATCGTCGTGACCCACGCGCTGGCGGAGCCGCTTCTGCGGCGGTATGACGGCATCGTCGTGTTGAAGGACGGCCGGGTGGAGGAGACCGGCGACTTTGACCAGCTCATGGCCCGCAAGGGGTACTTTTACGCCCTGTATACCGTGGCGCAGTGATGCAAAAAAAGCCCCGCTCTCACGAGCGGGGCTTTTGCTGTGCGATATTGTCTCAGCTGAGGAGCATCCGGTCGTTGTCCAGGGCCTTGCCCACGTTCTCCTTGAACATGCGCAGCAGGTCGTCCACCGTCAGGCCCTTGCGCTGGTCCTCCTTCAGGTCCAGCAGGATGCGGCCGGCGTCCATCATCAGCGTCCGGTTGCCCAGCTCCAGGGCCGAGGACATGTTGTGGGTGATCATCATGCAGGTCAGGCCGTTGTCCCGGACGATGTCCTGGGTGAGGGCGAGCACCTTCTCCGCCGTGCCCGGGTCCAGGGCGGCGGTGTGTTCGTCCAGCAGCAGCAGCTTGGGGGGGACCATGGTGGCCATGAGAAGAGTCAGCGCCTGGCGCTGGCCGCCGGACAGCAGCCCCACCGGCTGGCGCATCCGGTCCTCCAGACCCATGTTCAGCAGGGCCAGCTTATCCCGGAAGGCGGACTTCTCCGCCTTGGACACGTGGCTGAGCCAGCCGCCGCCTCCCGCCGCCAGGGCCAGGTTCTCCTCGATGGTCATGCCCGGGGCGCTGCCCCGCATGGGGTCCTGGAAAAGCCGGCCGATGCTCTTGGCCCGCATGTACTCCGGCTGGAACGTCACGTCCTTTCCATCCAGGGTGATGGAACCGGTGTCCGGCAGAAAGCTGCCGGCGATGGCGTTGAACAGGGTGGACTTGCCCGCGCCGTTGGCGCCGATGATGGTGACGAAGTCGCCCTTTTCCAGGTGCAGGTCCACGCCGGTGAGGGCGGTCTTCTCGTTGACGGTGCCGGGGTTGAAGGTCTTGGTGATGTTCCGGAGGGTGAGCATGTCAGTCCGCCCCCTTTCCCGTGCCGGCCAGACGCCGGCGGATGGTGGGCAGCTGGCTCTGGAAGTAGGGCCCCGCGATGGCGATGATGACGATCACGGAGCTGACCAGCTTCAGCATAAACGCGGGCATGTTGAACCGCAGGGCGATGGTGTACACCAGCCGGAAGATGATGGAGCCCAGCACCACGCCCACCGCCCGCCGGGCGATGGAGCCCTTGCCGAAGAAGGTCCGGCCGATGAGCAGGCTGGCCAGGGCGATGGTGACCATGCTGGAGCCGATGTTGATGTCCACGGACTTCTGGCTCTGGGCCAGCAGGCACCCGGACAGGCCGGTGAAGGCGTTGGCCACGCACAGGCCCACCGTGGTGGTGAAGATGGGGTTGATGGAGGAGGACCGGACCATGTCCGGGTTGTCGCCGGTGGCCCGGATGGCCAGGCCCAGCCGGGTGCGCAGAAACAGCGCCAGAAACACCACCACCGCCGCCACCGCGATCAGTTCGATGATGAGCTCATACTCCCCCGCCAGGGGCGTGCCGTCCAGCAGGGCCTTCAGCTTGGTGAACACGGTCTCGGTCTTGTTCATGTTCAGCTGGGAGGACTTGCCCATGACGGCGATGTTGATGGAATAGAGGCCGGTATTGACGATGATGCCCGCCAGGAGGCTGTCGATGCCCATGCGGGTCTGGAGCACGGCGGTGATGAAGCCGCTGAGGATGCCCGCGGCCATGGCGGCGGGGACGGACAGGTAGGGGTGGCCGGCGATGGCCACCACGGCGCCCACCGTGGCCCCCAGGGTGAAACAGCCGTCGGTGCTCAGATCGCACACGTTCAGCATGGAATAGCTCAGAAACAGGGCCAGCACGGTCAGCGAGCAGGTCAGGCCCAGCTCCAGCGCCGTCTGTACCAGCCCCCACAGGGCGGATAGTGACATGAATGGTGTTCCTCCTCGTCAGAATTCGCAGGCCAGGTTTCCCTTTGCCGCCTGCGGCAAAGCTCAAGTGGCCCGCGATTCTTCCTCTCCCCAAAAGGCAGGCGTGCCTTTTGGGGTCCCTATCTCTGAGCCAACGTCTCCCTCGTCGGAGGGAGGCGTTGGTTCAGCGGAAATTGGTTTACTCGAACTCCTCCGCCGTCGTCACGGCCTGGACCTTGGTGCACAGGGGGGCGAACAGGGCCTCCAGCTCCTCGTAGGTCTTGCCGGAGATCTGCTCGCACACGTCGGAGTTGATGGTGGCGGTGCCGTTGTCGAAGGTCATCACGGGCAGGGTGGCGGGATCCGCGCCGTCCAGCAGGATCTGGGCGACCATGTTGGCGGTCTCCACGCCCAGGTTGGCGTAATCCACGCCGTAGCCCAGGAACGCGCCGTTCAGGGCGAAGGAGTCGGCACCGGTGTAGTGGGGGATCTGGGCCTCGGCCAGATCCTCATAGATGCTCAGCTCCGCCTCCATGATCTTGTTGTCGGAGGGGGTGAACACCGCGTCCACACCGTCGGAGATCAGCTGGCTGACCGCCTGCTGGATCTCGGCGGCGGTGGTGCCGTTGTATTCCTTGTAGGCCACGCCCTTGCCGTCCAGGTACTCCTTGGCGGCGGCGATGGCGGTGGTGGAGGACTCCTGGCCCACGTCATACAGCAGGCCGATCAGGTCCGCCTCCGGGTCGGCGGCGAAGACCAGGTTGAAGATGGCCTCGGTGTCCAGATAGTCGCTGGTGCCGGTGATGTTGGCGCCGGGGGCGTCATTGCTGGCCACGATGCCGGCGGCCACCGGGTCGGACACGGCGGAGAACACCACGGGGATCTGGTTCTCCTCGGTGTCGGCCTGCATCTTCATGGCCACGGGGGTGGCCACGCCCACCATCAGGTCCACCTCGTCGGCGATGAAGTTCTGGATGATCTGCTCCATCACGGTCTCGTCGCCGTTGCAGTTGTCATAGCTGATGTCGAAGGTGACGCCCCTCTCCTCGCCGACGGCGGCCAGCTGATCCTGGATGTTCTTCACGATCTGGTTCAGGGACGCGTCGTCCACATAGTTGCAGATGCCGACTTTATAGACGGTCCCGCTGTCGGCGCTGTCGCCGGTGTTGCCGCCGCCGCAGGCGGCCAGGGACAGGACCATTACGAGCGCCAGGACGGCGCAGAGCATTTTTTTCAGGGTTTTCATGGTTTTATTCTCCTTTTCAGCTTTCTCATTTTATTTTGTTCGGTTATGATATGTTCTTTCGGTGTGGGTCCTCACGCCCGCCATCGTTTGGACAGTATGAACATCTTCATGTACCTCCCGTTTTCCAAATAAAAAATTCCTGCCCCAGCTATCTGCTGGGACAGGAATGAAGTAACATCCTGCGGTGCCACCCGGCTTGGCGCTCACGCGCCCGCTTTGTTCCGCGCCATCACGCGGCGGCGTTGTTCACGGAGCGCCTCTCTCCGTCTCACATAGGGCGGCTGCCGCCGCCTTCCGATCGCCCTCCGAAGTCCATTCACACATTCCGGCCTGTACCGCGGTTCCAGCAATGCGCGGCTCTCTGTGACACGCTCAGGAAAGGTTACTTACTCTTCATCAACGGTTTACTGTATTGAATTTGAACGCATTATAACCCGCCCGCTTCGGTTTGTCAACACTTTTTTGCAGGTATTTTTTTACAGCTTCGCCAGCTCTCCGGCGGTGTCGGCGGCCAGGGCGGCGTTGTTGAGCACCAGCTGGATGTTGGACTCCAGACTGTCCCCGCCGGTGAGCTCCTTCACCCGGGCCAGCAGGAAGGGGGTCACCTTCTTGCCCTTGATGCCCTGCTGTACGCTCTCGGCCACGGCCTGGTCGATGGCGGCGTTGATCACCGCCGGGTCCATGGAATACGGCTCCGGGATGGGGTTGGCGCACAGCATGCCGCCGGGATAGCCCAGAGCCCGCTGGGCGGCGAAGGCCGCGGCCAGCTGGGCCGGGGTGTCGGCCCGGAAGTCCACGCCGAAGCCGCTGACCCGGGTGTAAAAGGCGGGCAGCTCGTCGGTCTGATAGCCGCACACGGCCACGCCCTTGGTCTCCAGGTATTCCAGCGTCAGGCCCAGGTCCAGGATGGACTTGGCCCCGGCGCACACCACCAGCACGGGGGTGCGGGCCAGCTCCTCCAGGTCGGCAGAGATGTCCATGGTGACCTCCGCGCCCCGGTGGACGCCGCCGATGCCGCCGGTGGCGAACACCTGTATCCCCGCCAGGGCGGCCACGATCATGGTGGCGGCCACGGTGGTGGCCCCGTCCTCGCCCCGGGCGCACAGCACCGGCAGATCCCGGCGGCTGGCCTTGGTGACGGCCTGGCCCTTCTTGGCCAGATACTCGATCTCATCCCTCTCCAGCCCGGCCTTCAGCCGCCCGCCGATGATGGCCACGGTGGCGGGCACGGCGCCGTGGGCGCGGATCACGTCCTCCACGGCGAAGGCAGTCTCGGCGTTCTGGGGCCAGGGCATGCCGTGGGAGATGATGGTGCTCTCCAGGGCCACCACCGGCTTTCCCGCCGCCAGGGCTTCGGCCACCTCGGGTTTTATGTCCAGATATCGATTCATGCTTGACGCTCCTCCGATTCTTCTCTAAAATAGATGGGCGGCATGTCCGGCCCGGCTCACACCGACACGGCCCAGATCAGGGCCAGGGCGAGGGCGACCTGCAGCGCCAGGATCACCGGCACGCCGATGGCGAATTTCCGCTTTCTGATCTTGTGGCGGAACAGCAGCATCCCCGCCAGGGCGCCCACGCTGCCGCCGATGGCTGCCAGCCCCAGCAGCGCCGCCTCCGGGATGCGTTCCCGGTGCGCCCTGGCCCGGTGTTTGTCCAGGCCGTATACGATCATGGTCAGCAGATTGACCGCTTCCAGATAGATCAGCAAAACAGTAAACAGGTCCATGGGGGCAGTATACACTTTTTTTCCCGGGAGGTCAACGATGGGCACGAGAAAGCTGTATGACGAGGACGCCTATATCCGCCGGTTCCAGGCGCGGGTGCTCCGGTGCGGCGAGACGGCCGGCGGCTGGGACGTGGTGCTGGACGCCACCGCCTTTTTCCCCGAGGAGGGGGGCCAGACGGCGGATACCGGCACGCTGGGCGGCGTGCGGGTGCTGGACGCCCGGGAGCGGGACGGGGTCATCCACCACCTCACCGACGGCCCGCTGGAGGCGGGCGCTTTGGCGGAGGGAGTACTGGACTGGCCGGAGCGGTTTCGCAAGATGCAGACCCACACCGCCGAGCACATCGTCTCCGGGCTGGTGCACACCATGTTCGGCTATGAGAACGTGGGGTTCCACATGGACCGGGACGGCTGCACCGCGGATATGAGCGGGGAGCTGACGGCCGGACAGCTGGCCGCCGTGGAGCGGGCCGCCAACGAGGCGGTCTGGGACGACCGGCCGGTGCGGTGCTGCTACCCCGGGGCGGAGGAGCTGTCGGGGCTGGAATACCGCAGCAAGCTGGACCTGACGGAGGATGTGCGCCTGGTGGAGATCCAGGGGGTGGATCTGTGCGCCTGCTGCGCGCCCCACGTGTCCTCCGCCGGGCGGATCGGGCTGGTGCGGATCGCCGGCAGCATGCGCCACCGGGGCGGCATGCGCCTGTGGATTAAGGCCGGGTCCGACGCCCTGGAGGATTACCGGGCCCGCTGCGCGGCGGACGCGGCCATATCGGGGCTTTTGAACGTGCCCCAGCCGGACGTGGCGGAGGGCGTGAAGAGGCTGATGGACCAGCGGGACGGGCTGAAGCGGGAGCTGGCGGGCGCCCGCCGCCGGGAGGCGGAGCGGATGGCCCGGGAGCTGACGCCCCGGGCGGGCAGCGCGCTGCTGTTTTTGCCGGAGGCGGAGACGGAGGAGCTGCGGGCGGCGGCCAACATCGGCATGGAGCGCTGCGGCGGCGTGTGCGCCGTGTTCACCGGCGCCGACGGGGACTGGCGGTTCGTCATGGCCGGCCGGACGGTGGATATGCGCGCGTTCATAAAAGAAAACGCCCCGGCCCTGCGGGCACGGGGCGGCGGCCAGGAGCGGATGATCTCCGGCACCAGCCGCGCCTCCCGGGCGGAGCTGGAGGCGTTTTTCGCGCAATAACAGGGGGCGGTCACGCCCCCGCCGGGGCGGACGGCCTCACAGCAGCCGGACCGCCTCCTCCAGACCTTCCCGGTCCTCCTCCGTGAAGCGGCCGGGCAGGACGCTGTCCATGTCCAGCACGCCCCAGATCTCCCCGTCCCGCCACAGGGGGACGACGATCTCCGAGTGGGTGTTGCAGTCGCAGGCGATGTGTCCGGCGAAGCAGGACACCTCCTCCACCACCTGGCTCTTCCTCTGGGCCCAGGCCGTGCCGCACACGCCCTTGCCGAAGCCGATGCGGCTGACGGCGGGCTTGCCCTGGAAGGGACCCACCGCCAGGCTGTCCCCGTCCACCAGATAAAACCCCGCCCAGTTGACGTTGTCGAAGGCCTGGGCGATCACCGCCGCGGCGTTGGCCAGCCGGGCGGTGCTGTTTTTCTCCTCCCCCAGATACAGCGCCAGCTGCCCGCGCAGCATGGCGTAAAAGGCTGGCTTCTCCCGGGGATATTCCACTTCGATGTAGCTCATGGGTCCGCCTCCCGCGTTTTTTGTTATTGTACCAGCCCCGGTAGGTTTTGACAACGGTTTTTCCCCATGCTATGATGAGAAAAACGGCAATAAGGAGGCATCTGCCATGGCTGTCACCTCATTCCCCTTCGGGACCACCGCGGACGGCCGCGCCGTCACCGCCTGGCGGCTCACCAACGCCCAGGGCGCGTCCGTCACCGTACTGGACTATGGGGCCACCGTCCAGGCCCTGAACGTGCCGAACCGGCAGGGTGGCTTCACCGACGTGGCGCTGGGCTACGACACCCTGGCCGAATACGAGGCCGCCGACGGCTATCTGGGCGCCACGGTGGGCCGGGTGGGCAACCGCATCGGCGGGGCCCGGTTCTGGCTCAACGGCCAGGAGCACATCCTGGCGAAAAACGACGGGGAGAACCACCTCCACGGCGGGCTGGCGGGCTTTGACAAGCATATCTGGTCCGTCCGGCCGGAGGAGAACGCCCTCACCTTCTCCCGGCTGTCCCCGGATGGGGAGGAGGGCTACCCCGGGAATCTGACCGTGTCCGTCACCTATACCCTGGGGGAGGGACCGGTCCTGGCCATTGCATACGAGGCGACGGCGGACCGGGACACGGTGGTGAACCTCACCAACCACACCTACTTCAACCTGAACGGCGGCGGATCCGTGCTGGACCACACCCTGCGGCTGGCCGCCCGGCGGTTCTGCGAAAACGACGGCGGCTGCCTGCCCACGGGCCGTCTGCTGGAGGCGGAGGGCACGGCCTTCGACTTTCGCGCGGCCAAGCCCATCGGCCGGGACATCGGCGCGGACGAGGAGCAGCTGCGTCTGGCGGGGGGCTATGACCACTGCTTCGCGCTGGAGGGCGGCCCCGCGGCGGTGCTTTACAGCGCCGCCAGCGGCGTGGAGATGACCCTGGAGACGGATCTGCCCGGGGTGCAGGTCTATACCGCCAACGGACTGGGTCCCCGCCGGGGCAAGGGCGGCGCCGCCATGGGTCCCCGGGGCGCGGTGTGTCTGGAGACCCAGCTGTTCCCCAACGCCATGAACTGCTGGGGCTTCCCCTCCCCGGTGCTCCGGGCGGGGAAGCGGCTGCGCACCGGCACTCTCTGGCGCTTCGCAGTGCGCTGAGCGACAAAAAAAGCGCCCTCCCGCGGGAGGGCGCTTTTTTGCGTCAAAACACCTTTTCATAGCCCAGGCGGCGCCGGTCCGATTCAATGGGGAGGGACAGGATGATCTGCCCGCACAGGGCGTAGCCCCGCCGCTCCAGCAGCCGCCGCATGGTCCGGTTGTCCGGGTGGGTGTCCACCCGGACGCTGCCGTAGCCCCGGCCCAGGGCCAGGTCCTCGCACAGCTGAAACATCTCGTCGGCAAGCCCGCGGCCCCGGAAGAGGGCCCGCACCGCCGCCCGGTGGATGGTGGCGTAGGGCGCGCCGTCGGTGCGCCAGGCCCCGTCGATGCCGTCGTAATCCGGCTCCGGGTCGGTGTACAGGCAGATCATGCCCGCGCTCCCGCCGTCGTGGGTGAACAGCCAGCAGCCCCCCGCGGCGATATCCCCCAGCAGGGTATCCCGGCCGGGGAAGCCGTCCTGCCACTGGTCCACGCCGCACTGGCGCAGATATTCGCTGGCCTCCGCCGCGATGGCCAGCAGCGTCTCCACATCCCCCTCCGACGCCGGGCGGCAGTCGTAGACGAGCTTTTCCCGGCCGGTGAGCCGGGCGATGATGCGCTCCTCCTCCGGGCTCCGGGGGGTATAGGCGGCGAACATATCCGGCCGCCGGGCCTGGGTGCGGATGAGCTGCTGCTCCCGCCGCCAGGCTTCGATCTCTTTGTGCTTTCCCTCCCGGAGCACCTCCGGCACCGTGAGGCCCTCCCAGGTCTCCGGCCGGGTGTACTGGGGGTATTCCAGCAGCCCGTCCCAGTGGCTCTCGCCCATGTAGCAGGCCGGGTCGGACAGCACCCCCGGCACCATCCGGCACACGCTGTCGGCGATGGCCATGGCGGGGATCTCCCCGCCGGTGAGCACGAAGTCCCCCAGACTCAGCTCCTCGTCGCAGCATGCTTCGATGAACCGCTCGTCCACCCCCTCATAGTGGCCGCACACCAGCACCAGATGGTCGTACTCCGACACCAGTCGCCGGGCGTGGCCCTGGTCGAACCGGGCTCCCTGGGGGGACAGGTAGATCACCCGCCGCTTTCGCGGTCCGGCCTGGGCCGTCACCCAGTCCAGGCAGGATTTCAGCGGCTGGGCCATCATCACGCAGCCCCACCCGCCGCCGTAGGGATAGTCGTCCACCTGCTGCTGTTTGTTCTCGGTGAAGTCCCGGATCTGGACGCAGTTGATCTCGATGAGCCCCTTTTTGGCCGCCCGGCCCAGGATGGAGGCATCCATCATGGGCTGCACCGCCTCGGGGAACAGGGTCAGGATGTCGATACGCATGCTCGTGCTCCGCCTTTGTCGTTCTTTCCGAGAAGTATAACACGGCCCGGCGGAAAAATCCACCGGGCCGCGTACGATTTAGCCGTTGGCGACGGTATACAGGCTGTAAAAGTACCCCTTGCGGGCCATGAGATCGGCGAATGTGCCCCGCTCCGCCACCGCGCCGTCCCGCAGGACGAACACCTCGTCGTACCGGGCGAGAAGGGACGCCTCCAGCCGGTGGGTCACCACCAGCCGGGTCAGGCCCTCCAGGTCCAGGATGGCGGAGGCGACGGCGTAGGCGGTCTCGTTGTCCAGGGCGGCGGTGGCCTCGTCCAGCAGCAGCACCGGCGTGCCCCGCAGCAGCGCCCGGGCGATGGAGATGCGCTGCCGCTCCCCGCCGGAGAGACCGGCGCCGTTCTCCCCGCAGCGGTAATCCTCTCCCCGCTCCGCCAGCAGGGGGCAGAGCCCCGCCCGCGACGCGGCGCTGTCCACCGCCCCGTCCGGGAAGTTGCGGAACATGGTGATGTTCCGGCGGATGGTGTCGTCAAAGAGGAACACGCTCTGGCCGATGAGGCTCTCCAGGTCGTAGAGACTGTCCGGGTCGATGGCGCGCATCTGGCGTCCGTCCACGGTCAGGGAGCCGGTATAGCCGTCGTGAGCGCCCATGAGAAGATGGAGAAGGGTGCTCTTGCCGGAGCCGGAGGGGCCCACCAGGGCGTACTTTTTCCCCGCCTCCAGCCGCATGGACACATTTTGCAGCACCGGCTTTCCCGGCTCGTAGGCGAAGGACACGTCCCGCAGCTCGATGGCGTCGCGGAGCGCCGGCTCGATGGGCTCTCCCCGCCGGGCGGCGTTCTCCTCCGTCACCGTGGCCAGCTTTTCGATGAGGCCCCGGGCGGCCTTCCGCTGGGCCAGCAGCTGGGGTATCTGCTGGACCGGCTGGATGAGGGAGTGGGAGAGATTGGTGAAGATCAGCACCGTACCCGCCGTGATGCTGCCCCGCAGCGCCAGATACGCGCCGATGAAAAACATGCCGAACTGCATGATGACGGAGAGACTGCTACCCGCGCCCTGCATGGCGCCCCGCCAGCGCAGCCGGCGGCTCCTGGCATGCTCCAGAGCCCGGTCCTCCCCGTCGAAAATGCGCCCCGCCTCCGGCTCGGCCTTGAAGCTCTTGATGACGGCAAAGCCGGCCAGCAGGTCCTTGACTCTGCCCACAAAGCCCTCGTTTGCGTCGCTGAGGGCCTTTTCCCGCCGGGCCAGACCCGGGCCAAATACAGTCACCCCCAGGAAGGGCAGCACGCACAGCGCCACGGAGGCCCCCGTCAGCGCGGGGCTGTAGGTGAGCAGGAACACCAGGGTGGCCGCGAAATTCAAGGGCAGCATGATCAGATCGAACAGGCTTTGCAGATAGTCGGAGCCGATCACGGTCACATCGCTGGTGAGGACGGCGAGATACCGCCCGGTGTTCTCCCGGGCAAAGGCGCTGATGCCCTTTTCAGAGAGCTTCTGAAAGGCGCAGGACTTGTATTGGCGCAGCGCCCGGCCCAGCCAGCCGCTGAGGGACCGGTAATACAGCGCCTCCGACACGCCCAGAAACACCGCCACGCCCGCCGCCGCCCACAGCAGCCGGGCCAGCCGGGCGGCGTCCAGCGCCGCGACGGCGTCTATCACCTCCCCCAGCACCCATGACACGATAAGCATGGCCGGTATCTGCAGCATGTACAGCGCCGCCGTCACCAAAAAGCGGAGGCGGTTGCGCGCATAAAACGCCCGGATATAGGGCCGGGCGGGGTCAGGCCGTCTCATCCCGCGCGTCCCCCTTCCCGAAGCAGGTTTGGCGGACTACGTTGCCCACCAGGTTCATCCCGTATGGCTGAAGCATCCAGCGGGCGAAGGTCAGCAGCGGCACCACGCCGCTGTAATCGCCGATGGCGTAGGTGTCCAGCGAGCCCTCCGGCAGGGTGATCTGCTCTTTTTGCAGAAAGCGCGCCTGTGTCAGCGCCTCCAGCGCCCGCTCCGTCTCCGGCAGGGGCGCACCCGTGCGCTGGGCCACCGCCGCCGCCGAATAGAGGCCCTGTTTGTTCCGGCAGAAGAACCGCAGCGCCTCCATGGCCCCCGGCAGCACCATGGCGCCAAACAGCGTGCGGTATTCGTCGTCGGTCAGGAAGTATTTTTCATAGCCCTCCTCCGGCTCCGGGAACACCCCGAAATAGGAGTAGTCCTCCGCGCCCACGCCCAGGAGGTAGCCGGCGTCGGTGCCTGTCATCGTGCGCATCAGCGCCTTGCCCTCGCCAAACAGGCTTGGTTTGTCCAGCTCCGCCTTTTCAGGATAGGCGATCCAGGGCGCGTCAAAGAGGCTGTCGCTGATGCCGTAAATGGCCGCCTCCCACAAAAGCCGGGTCAGGCCGGTCAGCCGGTCCTTCTCCGGGATGGACCGCATCCACTGGATAAGGTCGTTGGACATATTTTTGGCCGGGCCGCTCTCCCGGCCGAACAGGGCGTCCACCGTCACGTGCAGCCGGTCGGCGATGGCGGGCAGCAGCGTCACGTCCGGCGCGCCGCCGCACTCCCACCGGCTCACCGCCTGGGTGCTCACGCCCACGGCTTTGCCCAGCTCCTCCTGGGTCAAACCCGCCGCCTTTCGGTACCGGGCGATCTGCTCGCCGATCAGCTCCGTTTTCATCCAAAGCGCCCCCTCATTCAAGCGATGGTTGTATTATAGCTAAAACTGCAGTTGATTACAACGCAGGTAAATTTGACAAAAATCAAGGAATCATTGATATAACGGGCAAAAAGAGGGCCTGTCCGTCGGGACAGACCCTCTTTTTCTGTTCTCTTACATCCCGTCTATCAGCCGGACGGTGACCACGCCGGCGTCGGCGTCCTTTTTCAGCACGAAGGCGGGCACGTCGGGGACCAGGATCTCCCGCTCCCCCCGGATCACCAGCACGCTGGCGGCGGGCTCGGAGAGGATGTCCTCCACCGTGCCCAGCTCCCGGCCGGACTCGTCCACCGCCCGGGCGCCGATGATGTCCTGCAAAAACACCGTCCCGGCGGGCAGCCGGGCGTCCTCCCGGTCGATGAAGATCACCTTGTCCCGCAGGGCCATGGCGGCGTTCACGTCGTCGGCCCCCTCCAGCGAGGCGATGCACATACCCTTGTGGACCCGGCAGGCGCGGACTTTTACTTCCTTCCCGTCGATATAGAACCGGCGGAAGCGGGTCAGAAACGCCGCCTCGTCCGCCCAGGGCTGGATGCGTACCTCGCCCCGGACGCCGTGGGTGTTCACGATCTGCCCCGCCTCTAAATAACGTTTTTTCAATCCAGTATCTCGACTGAGATCTTTTTGCCCTGACGCTGGGCCACCGTCTTCATCAGCACACGGATCTGGCGTACGATCCGGCCCTGGCGGCCGATGACCTTGCCCATATCCCCGTCTGCCACCCGTACCTCGTATACGGTGGTGCCGTCGTCGGTGTGCTCGTCCACAGTGACCTTATCAGGGTTGTCCACAAGACACTGGATGATATAGGTCAGCAGTTCTTTCATGAGGCGTCTCCGTCTCTTATTCCGCCGGCTCGGCGGCGGGAGCCTGCTGGGCCTCGGCCAGCTTCAGGAGACCGCGGACGGTGTCGGTGGGCTGAGCGCCGCAGCCGATCCAGTACTTGGCGCGCTCCAGGTCGATCTGGATGGAAGCGGGCTTGGCCATGGGGTCATAGATGCCCAGCTCCTCGATGTTCCGGCCGTCCCGGGGGGAGCGGCTGTCGGCCACCACGATGCGGTAATAGGGGGCCTTCTTGGCGCCCTGTCTCTTCAAACGGATCTTGACCATTTTTGTTTTCCTCCAAAAATATTGTTGTTTTGTTTATTTTTCAAATTCAGACGAATTTTGAAATCACATACCGAACATGCCCATGCGCTTGCCCATCTTCCGGCCTCTCCGGGAGCCGGACATCTGCTTGACCATGGCGTTCATGGCGTCGAAGCTCTTCAGAAGCCGGTTGATGTCCACCACGGACACCCCCGCCCCGGCGGCGATGCGCTTTTTCCGGCTGGCGTTCAGGATGGAGGGGTTGGCCCGCTCCCTGGGGGTCATGGACAGGATGATGGCCTCGGTGCGGCTCATGGCCTTGGGGTCGATCTTGGCCCCCTTCAGGGCCTTGGCGTCCATGCCCGGGACCATGCCGATGATGTCCTCGATGGAGCCCATATCCTTCATGGACCGCAGCTGCTCCAGATAATCCTGGAGGGTGAAGCGGTTTTTCATCAGCTTCTCGGCCATCTCGGCGGCTTTCTTCTCGTCCACCGCCTGCTCCGCCTTCTCGATGAGGGTGAGCACGTCGCCCATGCCCAGGATGCGGCTGGCCATCCGGTCGGGGTGGAACACCTCGATGGCGTCCAGCTTCTCCCCGGTGCCCACGAACTTGATGGGCTTGCCGGTCACCGCCCGCACGGACAGGGCCGCGCCGCCCCGGGCGTCGCCGTCCAGCTTGGTGAGCATCACGCCGGTGATGCCCAGGGCCTGGTCGAAGGCGCTGGCGGCGTTCACCGCGTCCTGGCCGGTCATGGCGTCCACTGTGAGCAGAATCTCCGCCGGCTCCACGGCGGCCTTGATGCGCTCCAGCTCCTCCATGAGGGCCTCGTCCACGTGCAGCCGGCCGGCGGTGTCCAGAAACACCAGGTCGTTGCCGTGGCGCCGGGCGTGCTCCACGGCGGCCTTGGCGATGTCCACCGGGTCGGCCTGGCCCATCTGGAACACGGGCACGCCCACCTGCTCACCCACGGTCTCCAGCTGGGTGATGGCGGCGGGGCGGTACACGTCGCAGGCGGCCAGCAGCGGCCGCTTGTTCTGCTGCTTTTTCACGAAGGCGGCCAGCTTTGCGGTGTTGGTGGTCTTGCCCGCGCCCTGCAGGCCCACCACCATCACCACGCTGGGCACCTTGGAGGAGTAGTTGAGCTTCGCCGCCTGGCCGCCCATGAGGGCGGTCATCTCCTCGTTGACGATCTTGATGACCATCTGGGCGGGGTTGAGGCTCTCCAGGATCTCCTGGCCGGCGGCCTTTTCGGATACGGCGCTGACAAAGTCCTTCACGACCTTGTAGCTGACGTCCGCCTCCAGCAGCACCATGCGCACCTGGCGCATGGCGTCCTTGATGTCCGCCTGGCTGAGCCGGCCCTTGCCCCGGAGCTTTTTGAAGATGCCGTTCAGTTTTTCCGATAAGCTCTCAAAAGCCATTACATCAAACCCTCTAACCGCGCCAGGATGTCCCGGCTCTGTTCGCCCTCCGGCAGCAGCTCCGCCAGCCGGGCGCGGATGGCGGCGATCTCCTCCCGCCGCTCCAGATACCGGCGCACCAGGCCGGTCTTTTCCTCATAGTCCCTGAGGGACGCCTCCGCCCGGCGGAGGGTGTCCCACACCCCCTGGCGGCTCAGATCCTCCAGCTGGGCGATCTCCGCCAGAGAGAGGTCCTCGTTCCAGTGCAGCTCGCAGGCGCGCCGCTGCTTTGCCGTGAGAAGGTCGCCGTAAAAATCCAGCAGGAGAGACCGGTCCAGGGGTGTCGCTTCCATTCCGGGCCGCCTCCTTGCGTCAAGGACTTTACTTTACAGCCTGCCTATCATACACCCGTTCCGCGGCGGTGTCAAGTGTTTTTTCTTGACACGGCTGCAAATGTGCGCCATATATGGCATGATCAAATATATTTTGCATGACCGTTGACCTCTTGCCCGCCGCTGGCGGCGGCGGACGGGGATGGCATGGACGAAGACCACCTGTTCAAGCCGCTGCAGTGGTTCGGCGATCGGCCGGCCGGCTCGGAGCTGGTGGATTGGGATATCTATGACGATGAGAACGCCACCGGCCTGCTGCTGTACTTTTACACGGAACCCCAGACCGGCGTGGACCTGTTCGAGGCATATACCGACCAGCTGGACAGCTGCGGCGATGTGCTCCGGGTCAGCAAGGAGGATTTCGACAGCGGCTTCTCCGGCAGCGACAACGACACTGACCGGGAGTCGCTGTACCGGTACCTGAGCCGGAAGGTGGGCTCCGTCACCGCCATGCGCAGCGGCAAATATTGCGACTTCGCGGTGCATCAGCTGTGGCTGGACGAGGATGTTCTGGTGGTGGCCTTGGCCTGGGGCGAGGACTTCCCCATAGAGGTGGACCCGGACGACCTTGTCGCCCAGGACATCGATGAGCTGCCCGACGAGCAGACCGATGGGTCCGATGAGCAGCCCGATGAGCTGCCCGACGGGCCGATCATCCCGGGCGCGTGGGCCTTCTTCAACGAGGAGGTCACCCACAAGGACAAGAGCATCGAAAACGGGACGCAGGTTCTTTTTATGTTCGACTCGGACCACGCGAAGGCGGCCTACGAGTATGCGGACCTATTGCAGAACGGCGGCTTCAGCCTGACGCTGACAGATACGCTGAGCCGGGACCGCAGCAAGGGCGGCGGCACCGATTACAGCCCTCCCTGCAGCATGTGCGACGGCTCCGGCCGATGCGACAACTGCGACGGCTCGGGCTATACGTACGATTACGTCACCGGCCGGAACGACAAGATCTGTTCCGACTGCAACGGCACCGGCCGCTGCCGCTGGTGCCACGGCACCGGCCACACGTAAGGGCTCGCCCGGCCATTTGACATCCTGCGTTTTCTATACCGTCCCGGCAGGTCCGGGACGGTATATTTTTTGCCCCGGCGGAAAAGATACCAGGTATGGAAAAGATAAGCACAAAAGCGCTGGCCGGGTGGGGCGAGGAATCGGCCAGGGGCATCGCCGTCGGCGGGACCGTGTCCGGCCGGCGGACGGCGGCCCGGCTGGACCGGGCACTGGCGGAGATCGGGGGGAAGGCCAGAGACCCCAAACAGACCGCCTGGTTCGCGGACAACGAATATCTGGCCCGCCGGGAGGCGGAGCTGGCCAGAGCCGCCTTCCGGGCGGGGGGACGCATCCGCCGGTGCCGGGACGGCGCGGCGCTGGTGAGCCTGTGCCGCCGGCTGGTCCGGGCGGGACCGGTGACGGAGGAGCGGGTGGAGGCGTTCCTCACCGGCGCGCGGCGGCATGACGAGCTGCCGGAAAACGAAGCGGCCCTGGTGGGGGCCGCTCTTCGCGCTGCCCTTTTGGAGGAGCTGGGCGCGCCGGAGGTGGACGCGGCCGCGGCGGAGGAGCTGTTCGGCTCCCTGCGGACGGTGGCGGATATGGACCTGACCCGGGCGCTGGAGACCTCCGATCCGGTGGACGCCCTGTTCCGGCAGGACAGGGTCTATCCGGCCATGGACGAGGGAAGCCGCGCCCAGTACCGGGAGCGGAACCAGCGTCTGGCGCGCCGGCAGGGGAAGACCGCCCTGGAGACGGCCCGCCAGGTCATGGACGCCGGGCTGCACGAGACCCTCTTCCCGCCCCAGCGGCGCACGGGGGCGGGGTATGTGGCGGCGCGGGTGCTTCTGCCCGGGGCGCTGGCGGCGCTGGCCGGCGTGCTGTCCGGCAGTCTGTGGACGGCCCTGCTGGGGCTGCTGCCCCTGACGGAGCTGGTGCGGGTGGGGCTGGACGCGGCGCTGCTGCGCTTCACCCGGCCCCGGCGGCTGCCCCGGCTGGCCCTGGAGGAGGGCGTGGGCCGGGAGGGCCGGACGGTGTGCGCCGTGTCGGCGCTGCTGACGGACGACGGCGCCGGCCTCCGGCTGGTGCGGCGGATGGAGGAGTATAAGCTGGCCAACCGGGACTGCGGGGACCAGCTGCTGTTCGCCCTGCTGGCGGATCTGCCCGACAGCGACGCGATCCCCTCCCCGGCGGAGGGGCGGCTGGAGCCGGTGCGGGCGGCGGTGGAGGAGCTGAACGGCAAATACGGCGGCGGCTTTTTCCTGCTGAGCCGGGATCTGTCCTGGAACAGGACGGACCGGATCTATACCCCGTGGGAGCGAAAGCGGGGGGCCATCCTGGAGCTGGCCCGGTGTATCCAGGGCCGGCCCAACCGGCTGAAATGTCTGGCGGGGAAGCCGGAGGAGCTGTTCGGCCGGTATCTGCTCTGCCTGGATGCGGACACCCGCCTGGTGCCCGGCGCGGCCCGGCAGCTCATCGGCGCGGCCATGCACCCCCTGCAGACACCGGTGGTGGAGCGGGGCGTGGTGGTCCGGGGCCACGGGGTGCTCCATCCCCGGATGGCGGTGGAGCTGGACCGGGCCATGGCCACGGATTTCGCCCGGATATACGCCGGCCAGGGGGGCACGGACCCCTACGGCGCCCCCACGGGGGAGCTGTTCACGGACCTCTATGACCGGGGCGGCTTCGCCGGCAAGGGTGTGGTGGACGCGGCGGCGTACCTGGCCTGTCTGGACGGCCGGTTCGACGATGGCCGGGTCCTGAGCCACGACGCCCTGGAGGGGGCCTATCTCCGGGGCGCTTATATGGGGGACGTGGAGCTGACCGACGGCTCGCCGGTGACGGCGGCGGCCTGGTTCCGGCGGCTGCACCGCTGGACCCGGGGGGACTGGCAGAATCTGCCCTGGCTGCTGGGCGCGGGGCGGGATCTGCCCATGCTGGAACGGTTCAGGCTGCTGGACAGTATGCGCCGGAGCCTGGTGGCCCCGGCGGCGCTGCTGGCCCTGGCGCTGGGGATGTTCGCCGCGCCCTGGCGGCCGGCGGCGCTGCTGGCGCTGCTGTGCCTGGGGGCGGAGGCGGTCCATGACGCCTTCGCCGGCCTCTTTGCCCGGCGGAGCGACGCCCGGCTGCGGTGCCGCAGCGGGGTGCTCCGGGGGTTGGGCGGGTCTCTAACCCGGCTGTTCGCCCGGCTGATCCTGCTGCCCTGGGAGGGGTATACCTGCGCCTCGGCGGCGGTAACGGCCCTGTGGCGCATGGGGGTAAGCCACCGGAATATGCTCCAGTGGGTCCCCGCGGCCCAGTCGGAGAAGAGCCGGGACATCCCGGCGGCGATCTGGTTCGATCTGGCGCTGGGCCTGGCCCTGGCGGCGTTCGCCCCCGGTCCCGGGGGCAAGGCCGCGGGGGTGGTATGGCTGGGAGCGCCGGCGTTCGCCTGGCTGATCGGCCGGGAGCGGACGGCGAAAAACGGCCTGACCGAGGCGGACCGGGCCTTCCTGCTCAAGTCCGCCGGGGCGATATGGGCGTATTTTGCCCAGCTGTGCGTCCGGTCCGACCACTGGCTGCCCCCGGACAATCTGCAGGTCCAGCCCCCCAAGGGCGCCGCCCGGCGCACCAGCCCCACCAACATCGGTCTGGCCCTCACCGCCGCCCTGGCGGCCATGGAGCTGGGCGCGGCGCCGGAGGGGGAGGCCACGGCCCTGGCGGAGCACATCCTGGCCACGGTGGAGAAGCTGCCCAAGTGGCGGGGCCATCTCTATAACTGGTACGACACAAGCACCTGCGCGCCGCTGCAGCCGGCCTACGTGTCGGCGGTGGACAGCGGCAACCTGTGCGCGTGTCTGTATACGCTGGCGGCGGGCATGGCCGCCCACGGCCGGCCCGATCTGGCGGAGCGGGCCCGGACGCTGGCGGACAACACCGATCTTGGGGCGCTGTATGACGAAAAAAAGCGGCTGTTCCGCATCGGACTGGACCCGGCGGCGGACCGGCCCAGCCCCGGCCACTATGACCTGATGGCCTCAGAGGCCCGGCTGACCAGCTTCATCGCCTGCGCCCGGGGGGACGTGCCCGTCCGCCACTGGCAGGCCCTCAGCCGGGCCCAGCTGGCCCTGGACGGCTGGCGGGGTCTGGCCAGCTGGTCCGGGTCTATGTTCGAGTATCTGATGCCGGAGCTGTTTCTGCCGCTGGTGAACGGCTCCATGCTGTGGGAGACGGGCCGGTTTTGCCTGTATGCCCAGCGGGAGCGGGCCCGGCAGGCCAAGGCCCCCTGGGGCAGCTCGGAGAGCGCCTTTTTCTCTCTGGACGCGGGCATGGATTACCGCTACAAGGCCCACGGCGTCGGGGCGCTGGCCCTGCGCCGGGACGTGGACGGGGAGATGGTGGTCGCCCCCTACGCCAGCTTTCTGGCCCTGGCTGTCCACCCCAAGGCGGCGGTGGAGAATCTGCGCCGGCTGAAGGAGCGGGGTATGTGGGGCCGCTACGGCTTTTATGAGGCCCTGGACCTGACCCCCGGCCGGGGCGGGAAAAAGGGCCGGACGGTGGCCTGCTTCATGAGCCACCATCTGGGCATGAGTCTGGCGGCGGCCGCCAACTGTCTGAACGGCGGGGCGCTCCGGCGGTATTTCATGTCCTGGCCGGCCTTTGCCGCGTTTCGGCCGCTGCTGGCGGAGCGGGTGCCCCTGGGCGGGGCGGTGCTGCGCCGGGGCCGCTCCCCGCTGACCCGGCCCCCGGAGAGCCGGCCGGATCTGCCCGCCTTCCGGCGGGAGGGACAGGGCCACGTGCCCTCCGCGCCGGCCTGGTTCCCCATGTCCAACGGCGTGTACAGCCTGCTGGCCTGCGACGACGGCCGGTGCCGGGCGGCCAGCGGCGGGCTCATGATGTACCGGGAGGAGGGCTTCGCGGTGTCGGTGGACGGCATCCCGGCGGCGCCCTCCCGCCGGGAGGGGGTCCTGTATCCCTGGCGGTATGAGGCGGGGACGGTGACCTTCACGGCCCGGCGGGCGGACCGGGTGACCGGTCTGACCCTGGCGGTGGCCAGCGGGGAGCGGGGCGAGCTGCGGCGGCTCACCGGCCCCAGCGGCGGGAAGGTGACCGTCCGCTTCGAGCCGGTGATCGCGCCGGCGGCGGACCACGACGCCCACCCCGCCTTTTGGCGGCTGGGGCTGGAGGTATCCTCCCACCGGGGAGCGGTGCTGGTCCGGCGGCTGAGCCGGGGGTCGCTGCCGGAGGGATGGCTGTGTCTGGCGGGGACGACGCCGCTGCGCCTGGAGGCAGGCGGCGGCTGGCAGACCCTGGAGCCGGTCCTGATCCGGACCGAGCTGCCCGAGGGCGGCTGCGCGGCGCTGGCCCTGTGCTTCGGCGAGAGCGCCGCCCTGGCGGAGGAGGGCGCCCGGCGCATCCTCCTGGGCGGCACGGCGGACATGGCCGGGTCTATGGCCGCCCTGCTGGGCATGGGGGCGGACGGCGTGGCCGCGGCCTTCGACCTGGCGGCGGACGTGTGCTCGCCCCGGGTGGCGGCCCGGCCGGATTCCGCCCGGGGGGCGCTGTGGAAACAGGGCCTGTCCGGGGATCTGCCCATCGTGTACGTGGACGCGTCGGAGAGCCTGGACCGGGCCCGGCGGATGATCAAGCGCCACGCGCTGCTCACCGCCTGCGGCGTGGCCTTCGATCTGGCAATCCACACCGGCGAGGACGGGGAATATCTCCACCCCCGCCGGGATGAGCTGCGCCGGTATCTGGATAAGTACGGCCTGTCCGCCTTCGAGGGGGCCCGGGGCGGGGTGCGGTTTGCCGGCGGCGGCGACGTGGCCGCGGCGGCGGTGACCGTGACCCAGCCGGGAGAGCGGCGGTATTCCCCCCTGCCCGCCTGGCGGCCCTATCCGGTCCGGGGGCGGCAGGCCCCGGCGGTATCCAGCCTGGCCGGGGGCGCGGTGAGCTATATGACCCCGCCCCTGCCGCCCCGGGCCTGGTGCAACGTGCTGACCAACGGCCGGTTCGGCTATCTGGCGGAGGATTGCGGCGGCGGTTTTCTGTGGATGGACAACGCCCGGGAGCGGCCGGTGAATCCCTGGCGCAACGATCCCGCCGCCGCCGGCGGCGGGGAGACCCTGGAGCTGGTGACGGCCCAGGGCCGGCGGAGCCTGTTCGCCGGCGACGGGCCCTGCCGGGTGACCAACGGCTTCGGCTGGACCCGCTGGGAGCGGGAGGGCGCGGCCCTCACCGCCTTCGTCCCCCGGGGCTATGACGCCCGGGTGATGATCGTCGAGGGGGGCGAGGGGGCCCATATCGGCTGGCACCTGCCCCTGGCGCTGACGCCGGAGCGGGCGGATATCCCCTGCGTGATCACCGGGATGGAGGACGGCTGCCTCACGGCGGTGAACCCCCGGTCCGCCGCGCCGGAGCAGGTGTTCCGGGCGGTGTGCGGCCGGAAGCTGGCCGGCTTCACCGGCGACGAGGCCGCCTGGCTGGCCGGACGGATGGACGGCAGGACGGGCGCGGGTCTGCGCCCCTGCTTCGGCGCGCTGTGGAAGGGCGGCGGCGTGAGCGTGCTGGTCTGCGGCTATGAGAGCGCCGAGACCCTCCGGGCCCTGGCGGAGCCGCAGCGGGCGGCGAAGGAGCTGGTCCGGGTCCGGGACGGCTGGCGCAGCCTGCTGGGCCGGGTGCGCATCCACACCCCGGAGGGGGATCTGGACCGGATGATGAACGGCTGGGCGGCCTATCAGACCCTGGCCTGCCGGATCATGGGCCGGACCAGCCTCTATCAGAGCGGCGGGGCCTGGGGCTTCCGGGACCAGCTGCAGGACACGGTCAATCTGCTCCTCATCGCCCCGGAGCGGGCGGGCCGCCACATCCTGACTTGCTGCGCCCGCCAGTTCCGGGAGGGGGACGTGCTCCACTGGTGGCATGAGACCCCCGCCGGACCCAAGGGCGTGCGCACCCGCTGCTCGGACGATCTGCTGTGGCTGGTATGGGCGGTGTGCGAGTATGTGGAAAAGACCGGGGACAGGACCCTGTGTGAGAAGACCGCCCCCTGGCTGGAGGCGCCGCCCCTGGGGCCGGAGGAGCGGGACCGGTATTTCGCGCCGGCCCTCTCCCGGACGGAGAGCCCGGTGCTGGACCACGCCCGGCAGGCGCTGGCGTGCGTCCTCGCCCGGGGCCACGGCCCCCACGGGCTGCTGCTCACCGGATCCGGAGACTGGAACGACGGCATGGACAAGGTGGGCGGGGAGAGCCAGTGGCTCACCTGGTTTTTCGTCCACACCGCCGGGCGGTTCGCGCGGCTTTTGAATGCGCTGGGCCAGCCGGACGGCCGGCGGTACGCCCAGGCGGCGGACCGCTATGCCGCCGCGGCGGAGCGCAGCTGGGACGGCCAGTGGTATCTGCGGGGCTGGTGGGCGGACGGCGCGCCCCTGGGCGGCGCCGGGGCCCCGGCCTGCCAGATCGACTCCATCGCCCAGAGCTGGGCGGCCTTCTGTCCCCAGGCGGACCGGGAGCGGGTCCATACGGCCCTGCGCGCGGCGGTGGACCGGCTCTATGACCGGCCCCACGGGCTGGTGAAGCTGTTCGCGCCGCCCTTCGGCGACGGCGGCCGGGACCCGGGATATATCCGCTCCTGCGGCCCCGGCATCCGGGAAAACGGCGGGCAGTATACCCACGGGGCGGTGTGGATGGCCTCGGCCCTTTTGCGGGAGGGGTTCGCCGACGTGGGGGCGGCCATGCTGCTGGATCTGCTGCCGGCCCGGCATCCGCCGGAGCAGTGGGGGGCGGAGCCCTGGGTGCTGGCGGCGGACGTGTCCGCCGATCCGGACCACTACGGCCAGGCCCTGTGGAGCTGGTATACCGGCTCCGCCGGGTGGTATTTCCGGGTGGTGCTGGAGGATCTGCTGGGCATCCGGCTGGAAAACGGCCGGCTCACCGTCCGGCCGAACCTGCCCTCCGGCTGGTCCGGCTACGAGGCCGACATCTGCGGCCGAAAGATCGTCGTGCGGGACGGAAAAGTCACCATCCGGTGACAGACAGATCGGGCGGACGCCTCCGGCGCCCGCCCGATTATTCACAATATTGTCATTTTCAAACCAGCGCGGATATGCTATAATGACCGCGGTGCGGTCATTATATTCCTGTTTTCAGGCGTTTTGCTCCCGGCTGACGCCGGAACCGCAAAACATGCCCCATTATAGCATCCCGCATACGCGGATATGCTATAATGACCGCAGCATGGCCATTCCGGCGCCCGGGGCGGAGTGATATTTCCCGGGGCATGACAATATATTCCAGATCGGAGGGCGAACGATGGAGCGGACCCGGCGGGAACTGATGCCAGGCGTGTTTTTGACCTGCCTGCGCACGGATAAATTCAAGACGGCGTTTTTGAGTCTGCATCTGCTCGCCGCGCTGGACGGACAGACCGCCTCCCAGAACGCGGCCCTGCCCGGGGTGCTGCGCCGGGGCACGGTGAGCGCGCCGGACATGGCGGCCCTGGCGGCCCGGCTGGACGGCCTGTACGGCGCCAGGATCGAGCCCTCCGTGCGGAAGGTGGGGGAGATCCAGTGCCTGGGCTTTGCGGCGGATTTTGCGGACGACGCCTGGCTCCCCGACGGGGAGAGCCTGCTGGAGCCGATCACGGATCTGATGGGGGAACTGCTGCTGGCGCCCAACACCCGGGGCGGACTGCTGCTGCCCCGATACGTGGACGGGGAGCGGGCGAAGCTGGAGCAGGACATCCGCGCCCGGCTGAACGACCGGGAGGAGTACGCCCACAGCCGCCTCATCGAGCTGATGTGCCCGGGGGAGGCCTACGCGGTAGATGTGCTGGGCACGGAGGAGACGGCCCGGTCCATCGGCTATGTGGCCCTGACCCGGCACTACAAGGCCCTGCTGGCCTCGTCGCCCATCGAGATCTTTTACTGCGGCTCCGCGCCGGCGGACCGGGTGGCCGCCGCCCTCGCCGAGGCGCTGTCCACCCTGCCCCGGGGGGAACTGGCCATGGACATCGGCACCGACGTGCGCCTGAACACCGTGGACGAACAGCCCCGGGTGTTTTCCGAGCAGATGGACGTCTCCCAGGGCAAGCTGGTGCTGGGCTATCGGCTGGGGGACGCCATGGAGGAGCCGGATATGGCGGCGCTGCGGGTGATGAACGCCCTGCTGGGGGACTCGGGCGCGGCGGCGGTGAACTCCAAGCTGTTCTTGAACGTGCGGGAAAGACAGAGTCTGTGCTACTACGTCTACTCCGATCTGGACCCGGTGAAGGGCGTGATGACCGTTGCCAGCGGCATCGACCCCCAAAACTACGACAGGACGGTGGCGTCCATCGGCCGCCAGATCCGGGCGCTGCAGGAGGGCGATTTCACCGACGAAGATCTGGCCACGGCCCGGACGGGACTGAGCGCCGATATGCTGGCGCTGACGGACAGCCCCGCGGGGCTGGAGCGGTTCTGGCTGGGACAGAACCTGCTGGGCCTGGACTATGGCCCGGAGGAGCTGGCGGCCCTGGCCGAGGACGTGACGAGACAGGACGTGGTGAAGGCCGCGGCGGGCATCGGGTGCGACGCGGTGTATTTTCTCAGCGGCGGGGAGGACGAGGATGAAAGCGACTGAATATCCCGGGCTGGGCGTGACGCTGTACCGGTCCGCGTTGCCCAACGGCCTGTCCGTATACGTGGTCCCCAAGCCCGGCTGGCGCAAGTGCCGGGCGGCCTTCGTGACCCGCTACGGCGCGGCGGACCGGCGCTTCGTCCTGGACGGAGAGCGCTCCGACACCCCGGCGGGGGTGGCCCATTATCTGGAACATAAGATGTTCGACATGCCCGACGGCAGCGTGGACGGCATCTTCGCCGGCCGGGGAGCGGACTCCAACGCCTATACGTCCCACGCCGTCACCAGCTACCACTTCGTCTGCACGGACATGTTCGAGGAGAATCTGCGCACGCTGCTGCGGTTCGTCTCTACGCCCTATTTCACCCCGGAGACGGTGGAGAAGGAGCGGGGCATCATCGGCCAGGAGATCGCCCAGGGCGAGGACGATCCGGACTGGACGGTCTATCAGGACTGCCTGCGGCTGCTGTTCGGCGGGCAGCACCCTCTGGGCGACGACGTGCTGGGCACGGCCGGGTCCGTCGCGCAGATCACCACCGAGACCCTGTACGCCTGCCACCGGGCCTTTTACATCCCCGCCAACATGGCCCTGTGCGTGGCGGGGGACGTGGACCCGGAGGCGGTGGAGCGCATCGCCCGGGAGACGCTGCCGGAGGAGCCTGCGCCCCTGCCCGCCCGGGATTACGGGCCGGACCCGGGCCTGGAGCCGGTAAAACAGCGCTCCCAGCGGACCATGGACGTGGCGGTGCCGCTTTTCTGCGCCGGGATAAAGCTGGGCCCGGCGGTCCGGGGACCCGACGGGCTGCGGGAGCAGCTGACGGCGGAGCTGGCCGTCCGGTGCCTGTGGGGCCGGAGCGCGCCGGCGTACCTGGACCTGTATGAAAACGGCCTTTTGAACAGCAGCTTTTCCGTCTCGCCGGACCACGCCGCCGGCCAGAGCTACATCACCCTGAGCGGGGAGTCCGCCGACCCGGAGGCCGCGCTGGCGGCGCTGATCGCGGCGGCGGAAAAGCCCATCGACCCCGCCTTTTTCCAGCGGCAGAAAAAGGCCGCCTACGGCGGCTTTGTCCGGCTGCTGGACGATTTCTTCGATCTGACCGAGACCCTGGCGGAGGGCTGCTTCGCCGGGTTTGACCTGTTCGACACCCCTGCCGCGCTCCGGTCCATCACCTGCGCGGACGTCGCCGCCTGGGCGGCGGAACACCTGGCGGCGGAGCGGTTTGCCGCCTGCATCATTCGTCCCAAGGAGGAACAAGCGTAAATGTCATCCGCGTCCATATCCTTCCCCATGCTGGGGGATTGGTCCATCTGTCCGTCCAATTCCTTCGTCCTGTTCGGCCACACCTTCTATTGGTACGGCGTGATCATCGCCTGCGGCTTTCTGCTGGCGGTGGCCTACTGCATGCACCGGTGCGAGGAGTTCGGCATCAAGCAGGACGATCTGATCGATAACCTTCTGTTTGCGGTGCCCCTGGCCATCGTGGGCGCCCGGATCTACTATGTGGTGTTCTACGGCGGTTACAGGACCCTGTGGGACATCGTGAAGATCTGGGAGGGCGGCCTGGCCATCTACGGCGGCGTGATCGCCGCGGTGATCACGGTGTTCGTCGTCTGCCGGGTGAAGAAGATCTCCCCTCTGGCGCTGCTGGACCTGGTGGCCTTCGGCTTTCTCATCGGCCAGGCGGTGGGCCGCTGGGGCAACTTCATGAACCGGGAGGCCTTCGGCTATGAGACCGACATCTTCTGCCGGATGGGCCTGACCCTGAACGGCAGCACCATCTATGTACATCCCACGTTTTTGTATGAATCCCTGTGGAACCTGCTGGGGTTCATCGGGCTGCACACGCTGTCGAAGAAGACGGAGCGAAAATTCGACGGGCAGTATTTCCTGTACTATCTGGCCTGGTACGGTCTGGGCCGGGTGTGGGTGGAGGGCCTGCGGTCCGACTCCCTGTATCTGGGCGGGACCGGCATCCGGGTGAGCCAGCTGCTGGCGGCGGTCACCTGCCTGGCGTCGGTGATCACGGTGTTCCTGGTGATCCGCAGCGGCCGGTGCGCCCCCGAAAAGCTGTGGGTGAACCGGGCGGCCGCCGGGGCCGGAGAGGAGATCCCGGAGAGCGCCTGCGAGGCCGCGCCCGCCGACGCGGCGGCGGAAAAGACAACGCCGGAGGACGGCGCGGAAGATAATACCAGTGAAAAACAGGCGGAAACAAGTACAATAGAAGAAGAAAAAGAAACGGAGGAATAGAGCAATGTCGGGATTTAAGGATTTCATGAACAAGGTGGGGGCGTTTGCCTCCAAGGCGGCCGTCAAGACCAAGGAGATCGCCGGGGTGGCCGCCACCAAGACCAAGCAGGTCAGCCACATCGCCAAGCTGAACATGGAGATCTCCGGCCAGAAGGACGTGGCGAAGAAGGCGTATACCGAGCTGGGAAAGCTATATTATGAGGCCCATCATGACGCGCCGGAGGCGGGGATGGAGCAGATCTGCCAGCAGATCGACATGGCGCTGGCGTCCGTGGCCTCCATGGAGGAGGAGATCGCCCGGACCCGGGCGGAGATGACCGAGGCGCCGGAGGACGCGGACTTTGAGACCGTGGTGGACCAGACCCAGGCCGACGCGGACGTGGAGGTGGAGATCCACGAGGAGCCCCACGAGGAGGATCACGAGCAATACCATGAGGAGCCCCACTGGGACAACCAGGACGAGGGCCCCCGCTGGAACTGAGAGCGCCGGCGACGGCGGAGACCGAAAAAGACAGCCTGGAAAGCAGTGCTTTCCAGGCTGTCTTTTTATGGCCTGCGGGAAGAGAAATTTATGGCTTTTTCTTCCGGAAGGCGATGAATTTCGACAGGAAGTAGTTGAGGATGATGACCACCACGCTGATCACGACCTTGGCGGCGAAGCCCTCCACGCCGAACAGCGCCTGGTCCAGGCCAAGGGCCATCAGCAGCGGCAGTCCGCCCAGCTCCACCACGCCGGAGAAGATCCGCCCGCCGAAAAACGCCGCGGCCTCCTTCAGCCACCCGGGCCAGGCCCAGCTCTTGGAGTCGAACACCCACAGCTTGTTGGTCACGAAGGCGAAGGACACCGCGCACACCCAGCTGAGGACGTTGGCGGCGGTCACGCCCAGGGACAGCGGCCCGGCGAACAGGGCGTAGGCGGCCCAACTGACCAGGGTGGTCAGCCCGCCGAAAAAGAGGTAGCTGATGATCTCCCGGTATTTTTCAAACAGCGCCCGCAGCTTTTCCGCCATGGTCATTCTCCGGCGGTCTCGTCCGGGGCGGCCTCATCCGGGGACGCTTCGCCGCCGTCGGCGGTCTCATCCGGGACTGGTTCCTCGGCGGGGTATACGTCCTGGACGGTTTCCCCGTCCGCAGTGCGCACGGTCCAGACGTAAAAGCCTGCGTAGGTGAGGATGCCGTCCTCGGCGCCTTCCGTCAGGCAGGAGGGACCGTAGGTCGGCTCCTCGACGGGCTGGCCCAGCGCGGCGTACAGCTCCTCCACCGGCCGGCCGACGTACTCCATCGCCCGGGCCAGATCCCCGGTGGGGACGGCATCGGTGCCGGAGGCGGGAGGCGTGTTCTGGGCGGCCAGGGCGGCGTCGCTCTGGGAGGCCGCCAGCACAGGGTCCTCCGTGGGCTCGGCGGTGGGCGCGGGGGGCTCGTCATTTCCGCCGCAGGCGCAGAGCCCTGCCAGCAGCAGGGCGGTCAAAAGCATGGCGATGCATTTTTTCATGTCGGTTCCTCCATGGGGTCGGGTCTTTTTCTGTACAACGCCGATCAGTATATCATATTTTCAGGAAATTTGGAAGATGCTGATCCCGCCCTGGTCGTAGATAAGGGGATAGCGGGCGGAAAAATAGTCCCGGTCCACGGCGTATTTGGAGAGCTCCGAGGGGCTGATGTACACATAGTCCACGCCGTAATGCGCCGCGAGGGCCTCAAAGCTCTCTCCGCCCTTGTACATCTCCGCCACCTGGGCCTCCCGCTGGCCGTAGTCCACTCCGTGGTAATACAGGTACATCCCCGCCCCGCACAGGATGTTCCGTCCCGCCAGCACGGCCACGGGATTGGTGTGGTCGGTGGAGGTGAGAAACAGGCTGTCCGCCGGGGTGTCGGCGATGATGAAATCCGCCGCGGCCACCTGGTCCTGGCTGAACAGCTGATACTCGCTGACCGCCTCCCGGAGCATGGTCAGCGTCCCGGACAGGACGCCCAGCGCCAGGAAGATTGCCGCCGCGGCCTGGGCCAGAGCCCGGGGCCTGACCCGGACCTGCAGCTCCCACAGCCAGCCGCAGACCAGGATGTCGGCGATCATGTACCAGATATACAGCAGCTTGTTGTCGTCGTAGGGGTTGGGCTGGAAGGCCACCAGATTGCCCAGGATGAACAGCGCCGCCGCCCCGGAGAACAGCCGCAGCCGGTCCCCCCGCAAAAACGCCATCATGGGCAGCATGGCGCAGAACACCACCCCGCCGTTGATGATCCAGAACAGGAGCCAGGGGGTGTCGCCGTGGACCCAGCCCGGATTGAACCAGATCAGCCGGCCCGTGCCCGCCGCGTCGAAGGTCCAGCGGAGCAGCTGGGGCAGCGCCAGGAGCATGCACACCGCGCCGTAGAGCACGTAATTCGTCACCAGCGCCCGGACCGTGCCCGCCCGGCGGGCCTTTCCCAGCCAGGCGAAAAACCACACCGCCGACAGCACCCCCAGCGCCAGGAAGGTGTGGGTGTGGATCATGGGCATGGCCCCGGCGGTCACCGCCAGCGCCAGGGTCTGGCGGCGGCAGTTCCCGCCGGCCACGGACCGCTCCAGCACCGTGACGAGCAGATAGATGGCCGCCAATCCCACGCACCAGCCGGCCATGGTGGTCCGCTGGGGGATGAGCATGTCGCACACCACGTTCACCCAGCGCAGATCCTCGTCCACCAGGTTGGTGGGGGTGACGTAAAAGCCGCTGAGCAGGGTGGTGAGGTTGTACTTCCCGCCCAGAAAATACAGAAAGCCGAACCCGCCGTTGAACACGAACAGCGCCCACGCCGCCGCCGTCGGGCCCAGCTTTTCGGTGAGCTTGTCCGCCAGCAGCCAGAAGCCGTAAAACACCGCCATCAGCATGAAAAGGCTGGGCACGATCACGCTCGTGCGCAGGCTCAGCCCGAAAAACCGCAGACCGGCGGACGCCGCGTCCACCAGGAAGGGGTAGTCGATCTGCTGGCCGGGGAGGATGCTGTACTCCGGGGGGAAGGTCCCCTGGCGGTACAGGCTCTCCACGAACCCCAGGTGCATGGCCAGGTCCCCGTAGGTGCTCTGGCCCACCCAGAGACTGCCGTCGGCGTGGGGCAGCAGCACGTGGGTGTACAGCAGATAGCCGCAAAAGGCGGTGGCCAGCAGGCTCATCAGCGCGCCCACCCGGTCGGAGCGGGTGGTCTCCGGAGGGGAGAGCTGTCCGAGCTTCCGGAGGGCGGGGGCCTTTTTCCAGGGCAGCAGCGCCAGCGCGGCCGCCCCGGCAAGGGCCAGGGCGATGTACTGGGCCGTCAGGGTGAAGCCCAGGAAAAACGCCGGCAGGCAGGGCAGCCACATCAGCGCCACGCAGCCGAACACCAGTCCCAGCCAGCCCTTCACCGCCGCCCGGAACCCGGGCAGCAGCCGCCAGGCGACGGCCTGGCCGAAAAGCAGATAGACGAGCAGTGCGGGCATAAAACGAACTCCTTCTCCCGTCGGCGGGGGCTATTGGATCTCCGGCCCCAGCTTGCCGAGGGCCTCCCGGAACCAGTCCGGCAGCTCCGTCCAAAGCTCGATGGGCCGGCCGGTGACGGGATGGATGAATTTGAGGCCCCGGGCGTGCAGGCACTGGGTCTCCAGTCCCTTGTCCCGGCGGCCGCCGTATACCGTGTCCCCCAGAAGGGGGTGGCCCGTATAGGCCAGATGGACCCGGATCTGGTGGGTGCGGCCGGTCTCCAGCCGGCAGCGGATGTAGGTGTGGCGGGCATAGCGGGCCAGCACCTGCCAGTGGGTCACCGCCGGGCGGGAATTCTTCTCCGTCACCGCCATCCGCTGGCGGTTGCGGGGGTCCCGGCCGATGGGGGCGTCCACGGTGCCGGCGTCGTCATGAAAGGAGCCGTGGCACACCGCGTCGTAGACCCGGGAGAGGCTCCTGTCCTTCAGCTGGGCGGCCAGGGCCTCGTGGGCCCGGTCGTTTTTCGCGGCGATGATGAGGCCGCTGGTGTCCTTGTCGATCCGGTGGACGATGCCGGGCCGCAGCTCGCCGCCCACGCCGGAGAGACTGTCCCCGCAGTGGGCCAGCAGGGCGTTGACCAGCGTGCCGTCCGGGTGGCCGGGGGCGGGATGCACCACCAGGCCCCGGGGCTTGTTCACCACGATCACGTCGGCGTCCTCATAGACCACGTCCAGGTCGATGGCCTGGGCCTGGGCCCGGGCGGGGGCCGCCTCCGGCAGGACCACGGTGAACACGTCTCCCGCCGCGGCCCGGTGGTTTTTCCGCACGGGGACGCCGCCCAGGGTCACCAGCCCCGCCTCCAGCAGCTTCGCCGCGGCGGAGCGGCTGCGGATATCCTCCTGGCGGGCAAGGAGAGCGTCGATCCTCTCGCCGCTCTCCCTTGCTGTCAGCTCTATGGTTTTTTTCATCACAGGTCCCGGAACTCCGCCAGAATGTCCTCCAGGGAGTACTCGACCTCGTCGTCCTCCTTGGGCGCCTCCGGGGCGGGCTCGGGCGCCCTGGGGGCGCTCTTCACCGAGGGGCGGGGGCTGGCGGCCTCCTTAGGCGCCGCCTTGGGGGCCGACGTCCGGGCGGCCGCCCGGGGGGCAGCCTTGCGGGGCGCGGGCTCCGGAAGGTCCAGCTCGCCCCAGTCGTCCTCCTCCGGCTCCGCCGGGACAGGCTTTCTGGCAGGAGCGGTCCTCCGGGCCGGGGCCTGCTGCCGGGACGGGGCGGCCGGGCGGGGGGATGCCTGCTGCCGGGCCGACCGGGGGGCGGGAGCGGGCTGCTCCGGCTCCTCATCGTCCACCTGCTGGCCGAATTCCCACTCCGCGAAGGGGTCCTCCGGGTCCTTGGGCTTCAGCTCGTCGGCCAGAGGGTGATGCTCGCCCCGCCGGGGGATATCGGCGTAGGGATCCTCCCGGGAGGAGCGGCTGGGATGGGTGCGCCGCGGGGCCGGGGCGGCCTGCGCGGCCTTGTCCGCCCGGGCGCTCCGGGAGGCGGCGGTCCGGCCGGCCTTTGCGGGGCGGGCCTTTTTCGGCACCGCCGCGGCCACCTCCGCCGGCTCGCGGTACAGGATCACGTGGATGCAGAACAGAATGCCGCACACGGTGATGAAGATGTCCGCGATGTTGAACACCGCGAAGTTGAACAGCTCGATCTCGAACATGTCCACCACATAGCCGTAAAACACCCGGTCGATGCAGTTGCCCAGCGCGCCGGCCATCACCAGCACCGCCGTCCACCGGCCGAATTTGGTGGAGATGATCTCCGAACTGATGAGCACGATGATGCCGATGATGAAGACCAGGGACACCGCCACCAGCAGCCACCGGGCGTTGGCCAGGATGCTGAAGGCCGCGCCGGTGTTCTGCACGTTGGTCATGTGCAGCACGCCGGGGATCAGCTCCACGCACTCATCGCCGATGGCCATGGGCACGATGTTCTTCGTGGTCCACAGTTTCACCGCCTGATCCAGTATCAGGACCAGCGCGGATACGATCGCGTATATCACCGTTTTGTCCTCCTACTGTCTGTCTGGGGGCCCCGGGGGCGGGTCGCTCACGCCCCGGGGGTGTATTTCAGCGCGCCGGCGCACCGGGCGCAGAGTTCGGGGTAATCGCTGTCGCTGCCCACGCTGGCGCTGTGGGTCCAGCAGCGGGGGCACTTGGGCAGCTGGGACTGGGCCACCTCCACGCTCACGCCGGGCAGCTCCGTGCCGGCCCAGCCGGGGCCCTCGCCGTCGGCGAGCTCCGCCTCGGAGACGATGAAGAAGCTCTCCAGGGGCTGCCTGGCGATGCGCGCCATGGCCGGTTTTGCCTGCTCGCCCACGTGGATGGTCACCTTGGCCTCCAGGGGCTTGCCGATGATCTTGTCCGCCCGAGCCAGCTCCAGGGCCTTGTTCACGTCCGAACGCAGGCGCAGGCTGTCCTCCCAGAAGGCGGTCTCCTCCTCGCTGAGGCGCCACTCGCTGTGGCCGGCGGGCATGTCGTTGAGCATCACGTTGCGGGGATCGTCCCCGGCGCGGTGGGGCATGGCCAGCCAGATCTCGTCCGCCGTGAAGGCCAGGATGGGGGCCAGCAGCCGGACCATGGCGTCCAGCACCGTCCAGAGGGCGGTCTGGGCCGCCCGGCGCTGGACGCTGCCGGGAGCCTCGCAGTACAGCCGGTCCTTCACGATGTCCATGTACACGTTGGACATGTCCACCACGCAGAAGTTGTGGATGGCGTAGGTGACGGACCAGAACTCGTATTTTTCATAGCTGTCCAGGCACCGGTCGATGAGGGCGGCGGCGCGGCTAAGGGCCCAGCGGTCGATGGGCTGCAGCGCGTCGTAGGCCACCAGGTCGTGATCCGGGTCGAAGCCGGCCAGGTTGCCCAGGATGAACCGGGCGGTGTTGCGGATCTTCAGATACTTGTCCGAGAGCTGCTTGAAGATGGCGTCGGAGCAGCGCATATCCAGCCGGAAGTCGGCGCTGGCGGCCCAGAGCCGGCACAGATCCGCGCCGTATTTGGCGGTGAGCTCGTCGGGGGAGACGCCGTTGCCGAGGCTCTTGTGCATGGCCCGGCCCTCGCCGTCCACCGTCCAGCCGTGGCACAGCACGGCCCGGTAGGGGGCCTCGCCCCGGGTGGCCACGGCGGTGAGCAGACTGGACTGGAACCAGCCTCTAAACTGGTCGCCGCCCTCCAGATACAGGTCCGCCGGCCAGGTGCCGGGGGCGTCCAGCTCCATGGAGGCGATGTGGGTGGAGCCGGAGTCGAACCAGCCGTCCAGGGTGTCGGTCTCCTTGCCGGTGACCTTGCCGCCGCAGTGGGGGCAGGTGAAGCCGGCGGGCAGCAGCTCCTCCACGCTCATATCAAACCAGGCGTTGGAGCCCTTCTCGCCGAAGATCTTCGACACGGACTCGATGGTCTCCGCCGTGCAGACGGGCTGGCCGCAGTCGCCGCAGTAGAACACCGGGATGGGCAGACCCCAGCGGCGCTGGCGGCTGATGCACCAGTCGGCCCGCTCCCGGATCATGCTCTCCATCCGGTCCGCGCCCCACTCCGGGTTCCACTGCACCTTGCGAGCAGCCCGGACCGCGTCCTCCTTGAAGGCGTCCACGGAGCAGAACCACTGGTCCGTGGCCCGGAAGATGATGGGGTTCTTGCACCGCCAGCAGTGGGGGTAGGAGTGGGTGATGCTCTCGCTGGCCAAAATGGCGCCGCAGGCCGTCAGGTCCGCGAAGATAGGCTCATGGGCCTTCAGCACGCTGAGGCCCTCGTACTTCCCGGCATCGGCGGTGAAGCGGCCGGAGTCGTCCACGTTTACCACCAGGTCCTTCCCGGAGGGAAGCTGGGGATACTTCTGGCAGACGAAAAAGTCGTCCGCGCCGTAGGCCGGGGCGGTGTGCACGCAGCCGGTGCCGGCGTCCAGCGTCACGTGGTCGCCCAGGATCACCAGACTGGTCTGGTCGAACAGGGGGTGCTGGGCGGTCATCAGCTCCAGCTCGGCCCCCTTGAAGGTGGCCAGGACCTCTTTTGCCTCCAGGCCGGCCTTCTGCAGTACGGACTCCGCCAGCTCCTTCGCCATGATGTAGACCTCGCCGTTGGAGGCCCGTGTCAGGGTATAGTCATAGGCCGGGTTCAGGCAGATGGCCAGGTTGCCCGGAATGGTCCAGGTGGTGGTGGTCCAGATCACGAAGTATACGTTGTCCAGCGGCTCGATGGCGCTGAGCTTGCCCAGGTCGTCCCGGACCCGGAACTTCACGAAAATGGTGGTGACGGGGTCGTCGGCGTACTCGATCTCCGCCTCCGCCAAGGCGGTCTCGTCCTTGGGGCACCAGTAAACGGGCTTCTTGCCCTTGTAGATATAGCCCTTGTCGTACATCCGGCCGAAGATCCTGACCTCCTGGGCCTCGAACTTGGGGTCCATGGTCCGGTAGGGGTGCTCCCAGTCGCCCAGCACGCCCAGGCGCTTGAAGCCCTGGCGCTGCACGTCCAGATAGTGCTCGGCGTAGGCGTGGCAGGCGGTGCGGAACTCGGACACGCTCATGGCCTTGTGGTTGAGCTTCTGCTCCTTGATGATGGCCGACTCGATGGGCATGCCGTGGTTGTCCCAGCCGGGGGTATAGGGCACATGGTAGCCGGACATGGACTTATAGCGGTTGATGAAGTCCTTCAGGCACTTGTTGAGGGCGGTGCCCATGTGCAGGCTGCCGTTGGAGAAGGGAGGGCCGTCGTGAAGAATGAAAGAGGGCCGGCCTTCGGTCCTTTTGAGCATCTCGTGATAGAGGTCCAGCTCCTCCCATGCCTTGAGCATGTCCGGCTCCCGCTTGGGCAGGCCGGCACGCATGGGGAAATCGGTTTTGGGAAGGTTGACGGTGGCGTTGTAGTCGGTGGGCATATCTATTCTCTCCAGGCTGAATATAGTTTGTGAGGGCGGAGCATTTACTCCGCCCTGAAAGATCACAGATCAGATGTCGTCGTCGAAGCTGAAATCGTCAAAGCTGCGTTTTCTCTTCTTCCCGCCCCGCTGTCCCCGGGGATAGAGACGGGTGGGTTCCTCCTGCTCCGCGGCGGGCTCCTCTTCGGGCTCCTCCTCGGGCTCGGGCTCCGGCTCGTCCAGCGCGGCCTCCGCGGTGGAGGCGGCGATGGAGCGCACGGCCTCTTCCACATCCAGGGGCTTGGCGGCTCTGGCGGAGGCGGGCTCCTCCTCGGGCTCCGGCTCCGGCTGGGCCTGGGGAGCGGACTCGCCGCCCACCAGCTGCATCTGGCTGAGCTTGTCGTAGAACTCGATCTGCTTCTGGCAGACGGTGCGCATGTGGTCGAAGAAGCGGTTGGTGGCCTTCTTGGCCTCCTCCAGCTTGGCCTCCTCGTTGGCGATGCCGTCGGCGGCCTGGCGGCTCAGCTGGTCGGCCCGCTGCTGGGCGTCCGCCAGCATGGCGTCGGCCCGGATCCGGGCGTCGGACTCGATCTGGGCGGAGAGCTTCTGGGCGGACAGCAGGGCCAGGCGCATGGAATCCTCGGTCTGGCGGTATTCGTCCACCTTCTGGACCAGGACCTTCAGCTTGCCCTTCAGGGCGGCGTTCTCCTTGCTCAGGGAGGTGAAATCAGAGGCCAGCTCGTCGAGAAACTCGTCTACCTGGCTCATATTATAGCCTTTACCGGCTCTCTCGAATGCTTTTTCCTGGATATCCTTCGCTGTTACCATATCCAAACCCTATCCTTTCTCAAATATGCAGACGCAGATCAGATGTAGACGCCGTTGTTCTCCAGCTCGTCTATCAGATCCCCCATGATGTCCACGTTATAGGGGGTGATGATGTAGGTGTTGATGGCGACCTTCTTTATCTTGCCGTCGTTGGCATAAGCCACGCCGGACAGAAAATCCACCAGCCGCCGGGCCACGTCCTTGTTGGTGGTCTCCAGGTTCATGACCACGGTGCGCTTCTCCCGCAGATGGTCGGCAATCTCCGCGGCCTGCTCGAAGCGCTCGGGCTTGGAGAGCACCACCTGCACGGCGGTGGTGGTGTGGATGTTCACCACTTTATTCTCCTTCTTGGCAGGCGCCCGGTCCTCCAGGATGGAGGGGGTCTCCGCGTCCTCAAAGGGATTGTGCCGCTCCTGCCGCTCGGGACGGTCCGTCCGGGGCGCGACGATGGTGGGATCGTCGTCCTCCTCCGGCGCGGTCTCGCCGCCGAAGAAATCCTCATCCTCGTCATACGGCTTGGTCAGTTTTTTCAACTCATCGAGAAAGCCCATGGTTTGCCTCCTGCTTCATATATAGTTGCGGGGACCAAAAATGAACGAACCGACGCGGACCATGTTTGCGCCCTGCCGGATGGCGTCCTCGTAATCGTCCGACATGCCCATGGACAAAAAGTCCATAGAGACATTATCGTATTTTTTTGCCGCAATGTCAACAAAAAGGTTGTACATGGGGCCAAAATAGGCCCTGGTATCTTCTGCCGGCGGGATGGCCATCAGCCCCCGCACCCGTATGCCGGGCAGGGCGGAGGCCCCGGCCAGCAGCTCCTCCAGCGCCTGGGGCGCGCAGCCGGATTTTTCCGCCTCGCCGCCGATGTTCACCTCGATGAGCACGTCCTGGACGGCGCCCAGGGACGCGGCCCGCTTCGATATGGCCTGCAGCAGAGCGGCGCTGTCCACCGATTGGATCAGATCCACCTTCCCGGCCACGTATTTGACCTTGTTCTGCTGCAAGTGGCCGATGATATGTACCGCCGCGCCGGCATAGGCCCCGGCGGCGGATTTCTCCCGGAATTCCTGGACGTAATTCTCGCCGATCGCGCCGATGCCCGCCCGGACGGCCCGGACCACCAGCTCGGCGGGCTTGGTCTTGGCCACCCCCACCAGCGTCACCGGCCGGCCGGCGGCGGCCCGGTCGATGTTCTCCCGGACGACGGCAACGCGCTGCTCCAACGTAAGATCCATGGGTCCCTCCTTATGAAAACACCCGGCCGTTATACAGATCCCGGGCCTGGACGATGACCTCGTTGCCCTCCCGGAGGGCGTCGGTGCCGTCGGAGGAGAGCAGGCAGTACTCCTCCCCGGCGTAGATCAGCTGCACGATCTTCCGCTCCGCCTGCATGCCGGTCATGGTGAACACGCACAGCCGGTCGGGGACGATCCACTTGTCCTCGTCGTCGTCCTCCAGGGACTCGGCCCCGGGGGCGACGGTGCGGTAATCGTAGTAGTTGGTGGCGTAGATGGGCGCGGCCAGATCCGGGGCGCTGACGGTGCAGCCGCCGGCGGAGCTGTCCGCCGGGCCGGTGTCGTCCCAGGGCCAGCAGAACACCGTCAGCCGGTGGGTGGGGCGGTTGTCCCCCTCGCTGCCGGCCTCGATGCCGGCGGGCAGGTCGCCGTAGCGGACGGCGTCCCCCACCTCCGAGACGAAGGCCTGGTATTCCCGGTCCCCCATGGTAAGGGTGACGGCCTGGCCCTCCCGGAGGGCCTGTCCCTCCTCGTCGGACACATAGCCGGCGTAATAGCGGTAAAGCCCCTTCAGAGGCACCCGCAGGCCGGTGTATTCTTTATAGATGAGCTCCGCGGCCACGCTGCGCACCGCCAGCATGTCCGCCATGCCCTTTTCCAGCCGGAACAGCACCAGCTGATCGTCTCCCTCGGCCCGGCCGACCCACTCCACCTCGGCGTTGAGGAGGCCGCTGTAATACCGGCCGAAGCTGAGCTGGACCTGGGTGCCGGCCAGCAGCTGACGGGCGTATTCCCGGGGGAGGATGGCGGCGTAGTACCAGTCGTAGGAGGTGATGAGCTTGCCCAGGGAGCTGCCGTCCAGCACCCGGTCGGCGGCGATCAGCTCCCGCAGCTCGCTGGGGGTCATGTCGTGGACATAGTCCGGGCTCACGCCCTCAAAGCCGTCCACCAGGGCGGAAAAGGTGCCGCTCTGGCTGACGGTGATGGACTGGGTGTCGCCGGCGCTGGTCTGGCGCAGCTGGTCCCGCTCGTCCTGCAGCTGCTGGAGGTATTCCTCCGTGGCGGTGGTGCCGGAGTCCGTGGGGAACAGCAGCCCCGCCAGGGCGCTGGACCGGGAGTCCACCTCCGACAGGTCGAGGCCCCGCAGACTGGCGGACAGGGCGGTGATGGCGCTGTAAATGGACTGCTCTCTGTTGCCCGAGGCGGTGGTGCTGCCGGTGTTGTTCAGAGCGGCGGACACCTCGGCGATCTCCTGGTCCAGGGCGTTGAGCCGGGAGGCCCGGTCCAGCGCCTCCTCGGAGCTGTAGGCCACGGCCACCGTCTCGCCGGCGGCCACCTTGGCTCCGTCGGCGGCGGTCACGTCTATGTAGAGCTCCCGGCTGTTGATCAGCAGCTCGTCCCGGATCACCAGGCCGCTCATGGGCGAGGAGTCGCTCATGGTGGCGGTGACGGTGAGGGAGGTCTGCACCGGGTCCGCGGCCCGGCGGACGATGTACACGCTCAGATACGCCGCCAGGGCGATGAACACCAGCAGAGAGGTGATCTTGATGAGAGAGTCGGTCTTTTTCAAGTCAGACTGGTTCCTCCGTCACGGAAATGGCGCGGGCCGGGGCGATGGTGGATATGGCGTGCTTGTAGATCATCTGCTGCTTGCCCTCGGAGTCCACGAACACCACGAAGGAGTCGAAGCCCCGGACGGTGCCCCGCAGCTGGAAACCGTTGACGAGGAAGACGGTCACCATGATCCGTTCCCGGCGCGCCTGGTTCAAAAACGCGTCCTGTAAATTCTGTGTTTTCTGCATCTTGTCCATCCCTTCCGGGGCTGGCAGCGCAGACATTAAATTATAGTGTATCACAGTCTGCCGCCCCGCAAAATAGTAATTTTGTACAAAACCGTTGTACAGCGCCTATTTTACGGCGGCCGGGCGGTAAAATGCCGTCGAAAGCTGTCAAGTCAGGCTGTTAAACTCACGCTTTGGGCGATGGCCGCGGCGGCGTCGCGGACGGCGGCGTCGTCCGGCGGGTCCGGCCAGCGCAGCCAGTGCACATCCCGCCGGCTCCGCAGCCAGGTCAGCTGCCGCTTGGCGTACCGGCGGGAGGCCTGGCAGACCGCCTCCACCGCCTCGTCCAGGGTGCACGCCCCGTTCAGATAGGCCGCCACTTCCTTGTAGCCGATGGCCTGCATGGCGGTGGCGCCGGCGTCTACCCCCGCGTCCAGCAGGGCGCGGACTTCCTCCACCAGCCCGGCGTCGAACATGGCCCGGGCCCGCCGGTCGATGCGCTCATAGAGTTCGTCCCGCCGGGCGTAATCCAGGGCCAGGGTATAGGTCCGGTACCGGGGCGGGACCTGCCGGGAGAGCTGGTCGTGGCGGGTGATGGTCTGGCCCGTCAGGGCGTATACCTCCCAGGCCCGGACCAGCCGCTTTTTGTCCCGGGGGTGGAGCAGCGCCGCCCGATCCGGGTCCACGGCCGCCAGCTTTTCCCGGAAAGCCTCCCCGCCCAGCTCGTCGTATTCCGCCTCGATGGCCCGGCGGACGGAGGGGTCCGAGGGGGCGGCGGCATAGTCCGTGCCCCGGACCAGGGCGTCGATGTAAAGGCCCGTGCCCCCCACCACGATGGGCTGCTTTCCCCGGGCGCGGATGTCCCGGACGCACCGGTCCGCCATGGCGGCGTATTTTGCCGCGGAGAAGCTCTCGGCCGGGTCGGCCACGTCCAGCATGTGGTGGGGCACGCCGGCCGTCTCTGCCGGCGTGGGCTTGGCGGTGCCGATGTCCATGCCCCGGTAGATCTGCATGGAGTCGGCGGACACCACCTCGCCGTCCGTCAGCCGGGCCAGGGCTATGCCCAGGGCGGTCTTGCCGGTGGCGGTGGGCCCGGTGATCACGAGAAGGTCGTACATAGAGGGCCTCCAGAAGGTGTCAATGTCATTGTAAACGGCCGAACTGCCGGTCCAGCTCTTTTTTCGTCAGCGTCACGGCCACGGGCCGGCCGTGGGGGCAGTATTTGATGCGGCAGGAGACCACCTTCTCCGCCAGCGCCAGCATCTCCGCCGGGTCCGTGTCCCAGCCGGCCTTGATGGCCGCCTTGCAGGCCACGGTCTGCAGCACGCTGTCCCGGGCCAGATCCCGGGCGCCCTTTTTCAGCTTCTCGCAGATCTCCTCCAGCGCCGCCGCCGCCTGGCCGGGGTCCAGATCCTCCGGCACCGCCCGGATGACGATCCCCTCGTCCCCCAGGCTCTCCAGCGCGAAGCCCAGCTGGGCCAGCAACTCGCCGTTTTCCTGCAGCACCTCCATCTGCTCCGCCTCCGGCCGCCAGGTCTGGGGGGAGAGGAGGGTCTGGCTCATGACCTCATAGCCCCGCTCCTTCAGCCGGTCGAACACCATCCGCTCGTGGGCGGCGTGCTTGTCGATCAGCCAGATCCGGTCCCCCTGCTCGGCGATGATGTAGGTGCGCAGCACCTCTCCGGCCACCCGGAGGGGGAGCGCCTGCTCCGGCGCGGCGGGCGCGGGAGAGACGGGCGCGGGGACGGCAGGGGCCGCGGGGCCCTCCCGCCGGGGGGCCTGGGGCCGGTTAGCCCGGGCCGGGACCGTATAGCCGGCGGGTCTCTCCGGGGCGGGCCGAGGGGTATAGACCACCGAGGCGCCGGAGCCGTAGACGGGCTTGGGGCTGTGCAGCTCCATGGCCATCTGGCCGCCGTCCCGGTGGGGGGCCGGGGCGTATCCGCCGGATTGTTCCCGGGCGGGACGGGCCGGGGCCTGGGGGGAGAGCAGCTTTTCCGTGGAGCCGGACAGGCGCATGTTCAGCGTGTCCCGCTCCCCCTGCAGGGCGGAGAGGGCGCTGTAATACACCGCGTCGAACACTTTTTTCTCCGAGGTGAAGCGGACCTCGTTTTTCGTGGGGTGGACGTTCACGTCCACCGCCCCGGGGCTGAGGGTGATATACAGCGCGCAGGCGGGGAATTTGCCCACCATGAGGGTGTTTTTATAGGCCTGCTCCAGGGCGGCCTGCAGACTCTGGGAGCGGATGGACCGGCCGTTGACGAAGAAGAACTGGACGGCCCGGCTGCCCCGCCCGGCGGCGGGGGAGCTGATGAAGCCCGTCACGGCCACGCCCTCGTTCTCTCCCGACGCCGGGAGCATGGACAGGGTCGTCTCCCGGCCCAGCAGGGCGTACATGGCCGACTCCGGCTTGCCGTCTCCGGGGGTGAAGAACTCCTCTTTCCCGTCCTTCAGACACCGCACGGAGATGTCCGGCCGGCCCAGGGCCACCCGGGCGGCCTGCTGCACGCAGAAGGAGCCCTCCGCCCGGTCGGATTTCATGAACTTCAGCCGGGCGGGGGTGTTGTAAAACAGGTCCCGCACCGTGAACACGGAGCCCTTGGGGCAGCCGGCGGCGCGCATGTCTTGGATCTCGCCCCCGGCCACGGACACATACGTGCCCTCGCCGTCGCCCTCCCGGCGGGTGGACAGCTCCACCCGGCTCACGGCGCTGATGGCTGCCAGCGCCTCGCCCCGGAAGCCCATGGTGGCGATGGCCTCCAGGCCCCGCTCGTCCTTCAGCTTTGACGTGGCGTGGCGCAAAAAGCAGTTGCCCGCGTCGTCCGGCGCCATGCCGCAGCCGTCGTCGGTGACCCGGATGCAGGTGGCCCCGCCGCCCCGGATCTCCACGGTGAGGTTGCGGGCCCCGGCGTCCACGGCGTTTTCCATGAGCTCCTTCACCACGCTGCCCGGCCGTTCCACCACCTCGCCGGCGGCGATCATGTCCGCCACCAGGGGGGAGAGAAGATTGATCACGCCCATAAGAGAACTCCTTTTCCCATGCCTGTACTGCCTTGATTATAGCACAGAAAAATGGTATTATAAAGTACTTAAATCTGTGTATGACCGACGGGAGACAGCTTATGTACGAACGCAGGGAGATCACCACCCAGGAACGCATCCAGCAGCAGGCCTACTGCGAGAAGGTCAAGGCGCACATCGCCGGCCGGCCCCATTACGCCCTGGTGGATACCTACGGCTGCCAGCAGAACGAGTCCGACAGCGAGATCCTGCGGGGCTGGCTGGTCCAGTGCGGCTATGAGCTGACGGCGGACGAGGACAAGGCGGATCTCATCGCCGTGAACACCTGCGCCGTGCGGGAGCACGCGGAAAAGCGGGTGCTAGGGAACGTGGGCGCCCTCGGGCACAACAAGGCGAAAAAACCGGATCTCATCGTGTGCGTGGGCGGGTGCATGACCCAGCAGCCCACGGTCCGGGAGCGGATCAGAAAGTCCTACCGGGTGGTGGACCTGGTGTTCGGTCCCCATGAGGTGTGGCAGTTCCCGGAGCTGCTTTTGAAGACCATGGAGCGCCGGGGCCGCCGGGGCAGCAAGAGCCGGCTCATCGCCGCGGAGCCCAGCGAGGGCGTGGTGGCCGAGGACCTGCCCCGGCAGCGGGACAGCGCCGTGAAGGCGTGGCTTTCCATCATGAACGGGTGCGACAACTTCTGCTCCTACTGCATCGTGCCCTACGTCCGGGGCCGGGAGCGCAGCCGCCATCCGGCGGACATCGAGGCGGAGGCGCGGCAGCTGGTGGAGGCCGGGTATAAGGACATCACCCTGCTGGGCCAGAACGTGAACAGCTACGGCAAGGGCCTGGACGAGGGCGTGGATTTTCCCGACCTGCTGGCCCGGCTGGACGCCATCCCCGGGGACTATGTGCTGCGGTTCATGACCAGCCACCCCAAGGACGCCACGGAGAAGCTGTTTAAGGTCATGGCCGACAGCGAGCACTGCGCTCACCACATCCACCTGCCGCTCCAGTCCGGCTCGGACCGGATTTTGAAGGAGATGAACCGGCACTACGACCGGGCGAAGTACCTGGAAAAGGTGGCCCTGGCCCGGCGGTATATGCCCGATTTGGTGCTGACCACGGACATCATCGTGGGCTTTCCCGGGGAGACGGAGGCGGACTTTGAGGACACCCTCTCCCTGGTGAACGAGGTGCGCTACGACGCCATGTTCACCTTCATCTACTCCCCCCGGCCCGGCACCCCGGCGGCGGAGATGCCCGACCCGGTGACCCGGGCGGAGAAGCAGGTGTGGTTCGACCGGCTGCTGGACGCGGCCAACCGCATCTCCGCCGAGAAGCACGCCGCCTACGTGGGCGGCACGGTCCGGGTGCTGGTGGACGGCGAGACGGGCCAGACGCCCTATAATCTCTCCGCCCGCACCAAGGGCGGCCGGCTGGTGCACCTGGCCGGGGACCCGGCGCTGGTGGGAAAGTTTTTGGACGCAAAGATCACCGACAGCACCACCTGGGCGCTGTACGGACAGCTTGTGTGAGGAGGAGACGCCATGAAGCTCATCACGTATCTGGAAGACGGAAGAGAAAAGGTGGGCGCGCTGACGGCGGATGAAATGTCCGTGCGGCCGCTGCCCTTCCCGGACATGACCGCCGCCATCGAGGCGGGGCGGGACGCCCTGGTCCCGGCGGGGGAGCCGGTGGGCCTGGAAAAGGTGGCGCTGTTGGCGCCCATCCCCCGGCCCCGGCAGGACGTCATTTGTCTGGGCATGAACTACCTGGACCACGCCAAAGAGGCGGCCCAGTACGACAAGGAGGCCTTCGCCAGGGAAAAGCCGGTGGCGGTGTATTTCTCCAAGCGGGTGACCGAGGCGGTGGCCCCGGAGGGATATATCGACAGCCACCCGGGTCTGGTGGAGAAGCTGGACTATGAGGCGGAGCTGGCGGTGATCATCGGAAAGACCGCGAAAAACGTCCCGGCGGAAAAGGCGGGGGAGTACATTTTCGGCTACACGGTGCTCAACGACGTGTCCGCCCGGGACCAGCAGACCGGCCACAAGCAGTGGTATTTCGGCAAGGGTCTGGACGGCTTCACCCCCATGGGCCCCTGCATCCTCACCGCCGACGAGGTGGCCTTTCCCCCGGCGCTGGACATCGCCTGCCGGGTCAACGGGGAAGAGCGCCAGCGCGCCCGCACCGACGGGCTCATCACCTCCGTCGCCGACACCATCGCGGAGCTCTCCTCCGGCATGACCCTGCTGCCGGGGACCGTCATCGCCACCGGCACCCCCGCCGGGGTGGGCATGGGCCTGGATCCGCCGCGGTTTTTGAAGCCTGGCGACGTGGTGGAGTGCGAGATCGAGCGCATCGGCCTGCTGCGCAACACGGTGAAGTGAGGCAAAGACAGTGCAGGTAATCGAGTACGGCGGCAGCGACCGGCAGGAGCACTGGCTGGAGCAGATCGGCAAGAGCGACTGGGGGGCGGGCCAATTCCTCTTTGCGCTGCTGCGGGACGGCACGTTCCGGCGGACGACGGGGGAGCGCTCCCGGGTGCTGCTGCTGACGGAGGGGGACGAGCTGGTCTCCTTTTGCACCTACGCGGAAAAGGACGACATCCAACCGACGGATCTGACCCCCTGGATAGGCTTCGTTTACACCTTCCCGTCCTACAGGGGGCGGCGGTGCTTCGGCCTGCTGCTGGAGCACATCGAGGCGCTGGCCCGGGCGGAGGGGGTGCGGGACGTCTACATATCCACGAACCACACGGGGCTGTATGAGAAATACGGCTGCGAATTCTACCGGACCATGCGGGACGTGGAGGGGGAGCCCTCCCGGGTCTACAGAAAGCATATCGACGGCTAACACGAAGAAAGAGAGACACACCATGGCTGAGCTGACCCCCATGAAGCGGCAGTATTACAAGATCAAGGAGCAGAGCCCGGACTGCATCCTGTTCTTCCGGCTGGGCGACTTTTATGAGATGTTCGACGACGACGCCCGCCTGGTGTCCAGGGAGCTGGACCTGGCCCTGACCACCCGGGACCGGGGCAAGCCGGAGGAGGAGCAGACGCCCATGTGCGGCGTGCCCTTCCACTCCAGCGAGGCCTACATCGCCCGGCTCATCGCCAAGGGGTATAAGGTGGCCATCTGCGAGCAGCTGGAGGACCCGGCGGCGGCCACGGGGCTGGTGGACCGGGGCGTCATCCGGGTCATCACCCCCGGCACCGTCACCGCGAGCTCCATGCTGGAGGAGGGCCGCAGCAACTATATCTGCGCCCTGTGGCTGGAGGAAGGCCAGGGGGCGGCGGCCTTCTGCGACATCTCCACGGGGGAATTTTGCGTGCAGAGCTTCTCGGAGGACGCCCCGGAGCACCTGGTCAACGAGCTGGGGCGGTTCTCCCCCAAGGAGGCGGTGCTGTCCGCTGGGGCGGAGGCGGACGGGGCCGTGAGCGCCTTTCTGCGGAAGATCGACTGCCTGCCCGACGGGGAGGCGGGCCGCTTTGAGGAGGAGAAGTGCCGGCAGCTGGTCTATGACCGGTTCGGGGAGGTCATCTCCCCCTCGGAGACCCTGGCGGCGGGGGCGCTGCTCAGCTACATCGCCGAGACGCAGAAATTCGACCTGTCCCACATCCGCCGGCTGGACCGATTCGGCCCGGGGCGGTATATGGAACTGGATTACGCCACCCGCCGGAACCTGGAGTTGACGGAAAATCTGCGCACCGGGGAGAAGAAGGGAAGCCTTCTCTGGGTGCTGGACCGGACCCAGACGCCCATGGGCGGGCGGCTGCTGCGCTCCTGGGTGGAGCGGCCGCTGCTGGACCCGGTGGCGATCCGGCGGCGTCTGGCCGCGGTGGGAGAGCTGCACGCCGACGCCATCGCCCGCCAGGAGCTGCGCCTGGCGCTCCATGAGATCGGGGACATCCAGCGGCTCATCGGCCGGTGCGTCTACGGCACCGCCAACGGCCGGGATCTGCTGGCCCTGGGCACCTATTTCGGCCAGCTGCCCCGCCTGGTCCAGCTTCTCGCCGGGACGAAGAGCGCCCTGCTGCGCCAGGCGGCGGCGCTGGACACCCTGGACGAGGTGCGGGAGGACATTCTGTCCGTCATCGCCGACGAGCCGCCCTTCTCCGTCCGGGAGGGGGGCATCCTCCGGCCCGGGGCGGACGGGGAGGTGGACCGGCTCCGGTCCGTGCGGGACAACGGCGCGGACATGGTGGTGGCCCTGGAGGCCCGGGAGCGGGAGAGAACGGGCATCAAAAAGCTGAAGGTGGGCTATAACAAGGTCTTCGGCTACTACATCGACGTGCCCCGCTCCGCCGGGGACGCGCCCCTGCCGGAGGATTATATCCGCAAGCAGACCCTGGTCAGCAACGAGCGGTACTTCACCCCGGAACTGAAGGAGCTGGAAAACACCCTTCTGAACGCCAAGGACCGGATCGCGGAGCTGGAGTACCAGATCTTCGCCGCCCTGCGGGACCGCACGGCCGCCCAGGTGGAGCGCATCCAGACCGTCGCCGCCCAGGTGGCGGAGCTGGACGCGGTGTGCTCCCTGGCGGAGGTGGCCGCGAAAAACCGGTACGTCTGCCCGGAGGTGGACGTGGGCCGGACGGTGCAGATCACCGAGGGCCGCCACCCAGTGGTGGAGCAGGCCCAGAAAAACGTCCTGTTCGTGCCCAACGACACGTTTTTGAACGACGGCGACGACCGGGTGGCCATCATCACCGGCCCCAACATGGCGGGCAAGAGCACCTATATGCGCCAGACGGCGCTGATCGTGCTCATGGCCCAGATGGGCAGTTTCGTCCCGGCCAAGAGCGCCCTCATCGGCGTGGTGGACCGGGTGTTCACCCGCATCGGCGCCTCCGACGATCTGGCCAGCGGCCAGTCCACCTTCATGGTAGAGATGGCGGAGATGGCGGACATATTGCGCCACGCCACCGGCGCCAGCCTTCTCATCCTGGACGAGATCGGCCGGGGCACCTCCACCTTCGACGGCATGGCCATCGCCCGGGCCATGCTGGAGTACTGCGCCGACAAACGGAAGCTGGGAGCCCGGACCATGTTCGCCACCCACTACCACGAGCTCAGCGCCCTGGAGGGGACGCTGGACGGGGTGAAAAACTACAACATCACCGCCAAAAAGCAGGGGGGAAGCCTGATCTTCCTGCGGAAGATCGTCCCCGGCGCCGCCGACGACAGCTACGGCATCGAGGTGGCCAAGCTGGCGGGGGTGCCGGACCCGGTCATCCGGAAGGCCAAGCAGTATCTCGCCGAGCTGGAGAGCGGCAAGACCGCCGCTGCGCCGGCGGCGGGCGCTCCGGCGGAGGAGCAGGTGTCCATGCTGGACGTGGCGGGCGGGGAGCTGGCCCGCCGGCTGCGGGACACCGATCTGAACACCATCACCCCCCTGGAGGCGCTGAATCTGCTGTACAAGCTGAAGCAGGAGGCCGAGGGGCGCTGAAGGAGGCGGACCCATGAGCAAGGGAAAGGATATGTACGCCCGGGTACGCCGGGAAGGGAAAAAGCGGGACTGGCGGCTGTGGCTGGCGATTGGCCTGGTCGCGGTGGTCCTGGGCGGCGGCGTGCTGGGCGCCGTCTGGAGCGTGCGCTATCAGTACGACTATAAGGACTTCATCGACTGGCTGGCCCGGGACACCATCTATGCCCGGAAATTCGGGACGCTGACGCTGGAGACCGGCGGCGAGACCTATCCCCTGGAGCTGAACGAGGGGTATGAAAAATTCCGGGTGGCGCTGGCCGTCGACGGCGGGGGCCGGCTGGGCTCGCCCCCGGACAGGGACCCGGACGCGGTGATCGATTACGGCAACGGCTCCCGGCTGGAGCTGTGGGACATCCCCCTGACCGGGTATCAGAACATCCCCGACGGGAAGATGAACGGCCTGTTCATCCAATACCACGGGCGGCTGGGCGAGCAGTATGCCTACGACACCAAGGGACTGGATCTGGCGCGGTGCCTCAACTGGCTGCTGCCGGAGTGAACCGTCTCCCGGAGGAATCAAAAACAGACCGGCAGGCACGGAGGTGCCTGCCGGTCTTGCGTCTCGCCCGGGGCGCTCACAGCGCTCCCAGCTGCCTTCCTATGTCCAGGGCCGCCGCCAGGGCGATGCGGTCCCGGCGGTGGATCTCGATGCCCACGTTCTCCACGGGGCGGCTGTCGTACAGGGCCAGCACCTCCCCGGCGGGGACCCAAAGCACCTCCCCGAACAGCCGCCGCTCCTCCGCCGTGGGGGCGGCGGGGCAGGTCCCGGCGGCCCGGGCCAGGTAAAAGTGCTGCACGTCCCGCCGATGCAGGAGGTTGTACTCGTTGGCGATGATCCCCACTTCCGCCAGGATATGGGGGAAAATGCCGAGCTCCTCCTCCACTTCCCGGCGCAAAGCCTCCTCAAAGGATTCTCCCGGCTCCACGCCGCCGCCGGGAAGCTCAAAGTGGTCCCGGTCGCCGAAGTCGTCCCGCCCCCGGATGTGAAGCAGGGCGATCCGATCCTGACCGTCCAGCAAAACGGCCCGCACCGCGTCCCGCTCCCGGAGGATGGGGGCGGGAGGATAGAACCGGTCGCGGATGGTGGGGCAGAGAGTCCTCATAAAAATACGCCTCCGACAAAACTAGTGTCCGTACGACTCTTCTCGCTCTTTACAAACGCCCCGAAAGAGGCTATCCTTTAGGTACAGCTTATCCAATGGGTCCCGGAGGGCCCGGCTCATATCTTTATCCCACAACCCTATGCTTTGGCGGGCCGCAAAACGCAGCCCGCCGCTTTTTTTCGGGGATAAAGTTTTCCGGGGCAAAAGCCCCGGAAAACGGTTCGATCGATCAGCCCACGCTGCCGGGAGCGGCGTCCTCGATGAGGTACTCCTTGCTGCTCCAGCCCAGCTTTCCGTCGTAGCGCAGCAGCCACCAGTCGCCCTTCTTGGCGTAGACGTCCACCTTCGTGCCGTCGGGCATGGACACGTCGGCGCCGCTGTCGTCCTTCACCTGGCTGTAGGTGGTGCTGGGACCGATCCGCAGCCGCAGGGTGGTGGAGCCCACGCTGACGGTGGCGGTGGTGGGGGCGGTGACGTATTCCTGCTCCGCGGGCAGGATCTCCAGCCCGGAGGCGCGGATATCGCTCAGAATCTCCTCGGTGGGGTACTCCTCCAGGGGAGCCTCGTCGGTGGGAGCGGGGGTGGAGCCGTCGGCGGGATTGGCCTGGCCGGCCGTGGGCACGCCGGCGCCGGTGCCGCTTTCCTGGCCGGAGGAACGGCTGGAGATGAAGATGGCGGCAATGGCGATCAGCAGCACGGCGCAGATGCCGATGCAGATCATCTCCATCTTCCGCCACTGGGCGTCGCCCCAGCTGCTGAAGAAGGCCTTTCCGCCGCCGCGGGGACGGCTGCCCCGGGCGGGACGGCGGTCGGAATCGTCGTCGTAATACTCCTCGTCGTCTTCCTCTTCCTCATCCTCGTCCTCGTACTCATCCCGGGCGGGACGGCGGGACAGGGCGGCGGGCCGCCGGACGGAGGACTGCCGGGCCGGGGGCGCCTGCCGCGCCGTACGGGCGGCGCCGGAACGGGCGTCGCTGATCCGCACCGGCTCGGGGGCGGGCTGGGCGGTCTGCCGCGGCGCGCGGGCGGCGGGGGACGGTTCCTTCTGCTGCTGGAGGATCTCGGCCATCCGCTCCTGGGCGGGACCGTAGCCCGCCTGGGCGGCCTTCACCAGACATTTGGCGGCCAGCCGGTTCCACCGGGGCTCGTCCGGCTCCTCCTCGCCGCGGGCCAGGGCCCACTGGCTCAGCTCATAGTTGGCCCGGGGGTCGCCGGTCTTCGCCAGCTCTATCAGTTCCTGTTCTTCCTGTTCGGTCCAGTCTTTCATCTCGGGTATGTACCTCCCTTTCCGCCGCGCCGGGAGAAAATGCGCAGTGCGTACACGGCTATTATAGCGTGATTTGACCGCGATTCCAAGCAGAAAGAGCGAATCTTATAAATTTTTTTCAAAATCAGGGCGAAAAATGCCGCTCCGGTTGCTTTTTTTTGGCGGAACAGGTATAATTTCCCTGCGGAGGTGAGCTCTTGAGAAAGCTGCTGCTGTTGATCAACCCCAATGCCGGAAAGGGCGGTTACCGCACGGGGCTGGGGGAGATCCTGCTGAATTTTCATAAGGCCGGCTTTTCCACGACGGTCGCCTTTACGGACAAGCACGGCGACGCGCCACTGATCGCCACCCGGGCGGCGGGGGAATATGACCGGATCGTCTGTATGGGCGGGGACGGGACGCTGGGAGAGACCGTGTCCGGGCTGATGATGGTGGGGGACCGGCCGCCGCTGGGGTATATCCCCATGGGTACCACCAACGACTGCGCCACCACCCTGGGCATCAGCCACGACCCGCTGAGGGCGTCCGTCACCGCCGCCGGCGACGTGACCAGGCCGCTGGACGTGGGGCGGATGAACGGCCGGCGGTTTTTCACCTACGTGGCGGCCTTCGGCGCCTTCACGGAGGTGTCCTACCAGACCCCCCAGGAACAGAAGAACACCTTCGGGCGGCTGGCCTATATCTTCGAGGGCATGTCCCGGCTGACCAAGCTGACCCACCGCTGGACCAAGGTGGAGTATGATAACGGCGTCCTGGAGGACGATTTCATCCTGGGAGCGGTGACCAACTCCCGGTCCGTGGCCGGGCTCATCCACCTGAAAGAGGACGTGGGCGTGTCCCTCAGCGACGGGCTGTTCGAGGTGATGCTGATTCGCACGCCGGAGAGCCTGCTGGATCTGGGCAACATCGTCACGGATCTGCTGGCCCAGAAATACGACAGCGAGTACGTCATGCTGCTGCGCAGCAAAAACGTGCGCTTCACCTTCCGGGACCCGGTGAGCTGGACCGCGGACGGCGAGGACGGGGGCAAGCACGCCGTCGTGCTGTGCGAGAACATCCCCCGGGCCATCCGGATGGTGGTGGACCCGACGGAGTGAGCCGGCCTGGCCGGAGAAAAATCGAAACCATGTCCGGGACGTCCCGCCGGCCGGCGGGACGTCCCGCTGTCCGGCGCGGGGGAGCGGACCGGGAGAGAAAGAGAACATGAGAAAAAACGAGGACAACACCCTTTTGTTCGAGAGCATGCCCGTGGGGCGGGCGGTGCGGACGATGGCGATCCCCACCGTCGTCAGCCAGCTCATCGTGCTCATCTACAACATGGCGGACACCTTCTTCATCGGGCGGACCAACAATCCGCTGATGGTGGCGGGGGTGTCTCTCATCCTGCCCATCTTCAACATCACCACGTCCATCTCCGGCCTGGCCGGGGTGGGCGGCGGGGCGCTGATCTCCCGGCTGCTGGGCCAGAAGCGGAGCGAGGAGGCCCGGCGGGTATACAGCTTCGCCGTATACCTGGGGGTGCTGGCGGCGGGGCTGCTCTCCCTGGGGGTGCTGGCCTGCATGCGGCCGCTGATGGCGCTGCTGGGCGCCGGGGCGGATACCTACGGCTACGCCAGCGCCTACTGCTTCTTCGTCATCGTCTGCGGCGGGATCCCCACGGTGCTGAGCAACACCCTGGCCCATCTGCTGCGGAGCGTGGGGGAGTCGAAAAAGGCGGGCTTCGGCATCACCATGGGCGGGATCGTCAACATCCTCTTGGACCCGCTGTTCATGTTCGTGCTGCTGCCCCCGGGGATGGAGGCGGTGGGCGCCGGCGCGGCCACGTGCCTGTCCAACTGCATCGCCTGCGGCTATTTCATCCTCACCCTGCGGCGGATGGAGGACGGGGCGGTGCTGCGGCTGCTGCCGCCGGGAAAGCTGCCGGAGAAAAAGAGCGTGTTGGGCCTGTTCGGCGTGGGCGTGCCCTCCTCCCTCGCCACGCTGCTGTTCGATCTGGACTACATGGTGGTGGACCGGCTGATGAGCGGGTACAGCGACCTGGCCCTGGCGGCGGTGGGGATCGTGCTGAAGGTGGAGCGGCTGCCCCTGAACGTGGGCATCGGCATCTGCCAGGGCATGATGCCCATCATCGCCTACAACTACTCGGCGGGGAACATGCCCCGGATGCGGGCGGTGAAGCGCTATTCCCTGGTGCTGGGGCTGGTGTGCGCGGCGGTGAGCGTGGCGCTGTACGAGATCTTCGCCGGGCCCATCATCGGCATCTTCATCCGGGACGGGGAGACGGTGGCCCTGGGCACGGCATTTCTCCGGATCCGGGTGCTGGCCACGCCGCTGATGTTCCTGAGCTTTTTCCACGTGTACTTGTTCAACGGCTTCGGGGAGGGGCGCTACGCCCTGCTGCTGGGGGTGGCCCGGTGGGCGGTGTTCAACATCCCCATGCTGTTCCTCCTGGACCGGCTGGTGGGCATGTACGGCGTGGTGTGGGCCCAGTCCGCGGCGGACGTGCTGACGGTGACGCTGTCCCTGGCGGTATACCACCGCTTCGCCCGCCGGCATTTCCGGGAAGACGGCGCCGCCGGACCGGGATGAGCGCAGAAAAGACCGCCGCCCTCAGGAGAGGGCGGCGGCTTTTTTTGTTTTTTGTCAGCCGATCCAGGCGCCGCTGTCGCTGAAGATGTAGACCTGTCCGTTGATCACAAGGGCCTCGTTGCGGGCCATCAGACCGTCGGACTTGACCCAGTACCAGGTCCGGCCGCTCTTCACCCACAGGTTGGCCTGCAGCGCGCCGGAGGAGGAGGCGTAGCAGTAGTCGCCGCCGACCAGGCTGATCCAGCCGGTCCGCATGGCGCCGGAGTTGGAGAAGCAGTACTGCTTGCCGCCGATGGTCAGGAACCCGTTGCGGGCCATCAGGCCGTCCGACATCAGATAGTACCAGCTCTTGCCGTCCTTCAGCCAGGTGCTCTTTTTCAGCGCGCCGGAGGAGGAAGCGTAATAGTAGTCGCCGCCGCCCAGCTTGATCCAGCCGGTCTTCATGGCGCCGGAGGAGCCGAAGTAGTAGTCCGAGCCGTCGACGGTGACCTTGGCGTTCTCCGCCATTCTGCCGGTGCCGCGGTCCAGCCAGTACCAGGTCTTGCCGATCCGCAGCCACCCGGCCACCATGGCCCCCTGGGGAACACTATTCTGGGAGTAGGGGGCGAAGTAATACCAGTAGCCGTCGCTCATGCGGACCCAGCCGGTCTGCATGACGCCGGAGGAGTTGAAGTAGTAATAGGCGTCTCCGATCCCCTGCAGGCCGGTCACGCGCACGCCGTTGGAGTAGTAATACCACTTGCCGCCGGACTTCTGCCAGCCGGTCACGCCGGAGCCGCTGCCGCCGCCGGAGCTGCTGCCGCCGCCGCTGCTCAGCAGCCTGACGGAGAAGCCGTTCGCTTTTGCAAACTTTTCTGCGGAGGAGCCGGAATAGCAGGAGACCGTGGTGGTGCCGGGGACGCCCAGAGCGCCGTAGTAAAGCTTGCCATATTTGTCTTGCGCCACACGGATCGTGCAGTTCATGGACAGAACCGTGAGGCTGGTAAGACTGGTGCAATCGGCAAAAGCCTGAGAGTACAACAGGCTCAGACTGGCGGGGAGCGTGACGTTGTTCAGACTGGTGCAAGTGTCGAAGGCACCCATTCCAATCGTTTTCAGATTGTTGCCGAAGAACACGGACCGCAGGGCGTAGCAATCCGCGAACGCATATTCCCCAATCTGCGTGACCTGGGAGGGGATCGTCACGGTCTTCAGATTTTCGCACAGGAAGAAAGCGTACTCGCCGATCTCCTGCAGGGACTGGGGCAGCTGCACCTCCGTCATCCTCACCCCGTAAAAGGCAAAGTCGCCGATGTAGGTGATCCCGCTTCCGACGACGACCTTGTTGACCGTGGACAAGAACCAGGGGGCCAGCTCGTCGACACTGGGGTTGGCATCATTAAAGACATAGTCCTGCATCCTGCCGGAACCGGTGAGGGTGAGGACGCCGCCGCTCAGACTCCAGCGGATGCTCGTCTGATTGGGGTATCCGCAGTATCCGGAGGTGGCGGACGCCGCCGGGGCGGGCTCATCCGCCGCGGCGGGGAGCTCCTCGGTCAGGACCTCCTCGGGTATCTCCTCGGGTACGGGTTCTTCCTCGGGCTCGGCCTCCTCAGGAGCGGGCTCTTCCGCAGGCGGGACCTCCTCGGGAGCGGGCTCTTCCTCAGGCTCGGCCTCCGGCGCGGGGGCCGGCTGCTCCTCCGGGATCTCCGCCTCCTCCGGGGCGGCCACGGCGGCCTCCTCCGGCGGGACGGCGCTGTCCGACTCCTCGCTGGCGAAGGCGGTGGTGCCCAGGCTCAGGATCATCAGGATCGCGAGAAATAAACTGACGGCACGTTTTTTCATGGTACATCCTCCCTGTTATTTGCAGCCGTTTTCCGGAAAGCGGCGGATTTACCGTTCGGTTGTATTTTATTTTATATGGATAAATCGTAAAAGTCAATATTTTCTATGCGGTCCGCCCGGCGGACAGCAAATCCCCCGGCGAAAACGCCGGGGGATCGGTCTGTTTTTCGTTTTGGGGAGGGATCACTTGTTCTCCGCTTCCGCGCCGGTCTCGTCCTTCTCCTTGGAGAGCATCACATTGGCCAGGATGCCCAGGATCAGGGAGCAGGCCACGGTGCGGATCTCCACCGCGCCGAAGCTGACGGACAGCCCGCCCACGCCGGTGATGAAGATGATGGAGGCCACGAACAGGTTCCGGTTCTTGTTCAGATCCACGCCCTGGAGCATCTTGAAGCCGCTCATGGCGATGAAGCCGTACAGCGCCACGCACACGCCGCCCATGACGCAGGAGGGGATGGTCTGCAAAAAGGCCATCAGCGGGGAGATGAAGCTGACGATGATGCACAGCACCGCCGCGCCCCAGATGCTGACGGTGGAGGCGTTGCGGGTGATGGCCACGCAGGCGATGGACTCGCCGTAGGTGGTGTTGGGGCAGCCGCCGAAGATGGCGCCCGCCACGGAGCCGATGCCGTCGCCCAGCAGGGTCCGGGTCAGGCCGGGGGTCTCCAGCAGGTCGACGCCGATGATGGAGGAGAGGTTCTTGTGGTCCGCCAGGTGCTCGGCGAACACCACGAAGGCCACCGGCACATAGGCGGTGAACAGGGTGAGCAGATAGGTGGGGGTGATGTCGCCCAGGCTGCCGCCCAGCAGGAAGGTGAAGTTGGGCTTGGCGATGAAGCCCACGTTGGCCAGGGCGCTGTAGTCGATGACGGTGAAGGCCGGGTTGCCGGTGAAGTAGCCCACGAAGGCGAAGAGGGAGGCGGTGGCATAGCCGGCCAGGATGCCGATGATGAAGGGCACCAGCCGGACCATCTTCTTGCCGTAGGTGGAGGCCAGGATGGTCACCGCCAGGGTCACCAGACCGCAGATGATGGCCACATAGACGCTGCCGCCCTCCACGCTGGAGGTGGTCAGATCGCCCACGGCGTTGCCCGCCAGGCTCAGGCCGATGATGGCCACGGTGGGCCCGATGATGACCGGGGGCATCAGCTTGTCGATCCAGCCCACGCCGCAGAACTTGATGACGATGGCCAGCACCACGTACACCGCGCCGGCCATGGCCGCGCCGATGATCAGGCCCCAGTAGCCGGCGGCCATGGAGGCGGCGCCGGAGAAGGCGCTCATCATGGAGCCGATGAAGGCGAAGGAGGAGCCCAGGAACACGGGGCTGGCGCTCTTGGTGAAGATGAGGTACACGAAGGTGCCCACGCCGGCGCCGAAGATGGCTGCGGAGGCGGGCAGCGCGGTGCCGCAGGCGGAGTTGACCACGGCGGGCACCGCGATGGTGGCGGCCATGATGGCCAGCAGCTGCTGGATGGCGAAGAGGACGACCTCGCCGAACTTGGGCTTGTCCTTGATGCCGTAGATCAGATTCATAGCGTTTCTCTCCCTCTGTTGTATATGAATTTTATGAGACCGCACGGTTTGCCGGGGAGCCGATCTTCCCCGAAAAAAAGCCCTCTTGCCGCGGCAAGAGGGCATGGTCGCATACATACCATATCGCGCCTTGCCGACGTCTCCGCATCGGATTAAAGACACTACATCCTGTATCAAGCTTTTTCTGTCCCCGATCATACGCCAGGCGGGGGGATCTGTCAATCCGTGTTTTACACAAAATTCGCCCCGCCCGCCGGGAGGGTTTTTGCCCGGGCGGACAGAGCGCCGGCGCCGGGGGCGGGGCCGGGCTTTCGGGGCGCGGCGGGACATGCCGGTCCGGGGCCCGGCCGGGGCGCCGCGAGGCAGTTATTGTTTATCATGATAAATATCTTTACAACTTCAGAATGTCGTGTTACAATTTAGTTAAACAGCACAAAAATACATCCATATCTCGATGGAAGTTCTTGCAGAATGGAGGCAATGCGGATCAAAAGAAGCGATATCCTGCGTCTGTCCCGGGTTTCTTTCTCTGGCGTAAATACACTCTGAATTATACTGATTGGGAGGTAATTTATCATGTTCGTAGGTCTGCCGAAAGAGATCAAAAACAACGAATTCCGTGTAGGTCTTACCCCCGGCGCGGTGGGCGAGTATGTGCGCGCGGGCAACACCGTCTATGTGGAAAAGGGCGCCGGTCTGGGCGCGGGCTTTGAGGACGCCGAGTACGCCGAAAACGGCGCCGTCCTGCTGGACACGGCGGATGAGGTCTGGGCCAAGTCCGATATGATCGTCAAGGTCAAGGAGCCGCTGGAGTGCGAGTACAAGTACTTCCGGGAGGGGCTGCTGATCTATACATACTTCCACCTGGCCGCCGACAAGGAGCTGACCGAGGCGCTGCTGAAGACCGGTACCACCGCCATGGCCTATGAGACCATCCTGGGCCCGGGGGGCAAGGGCCTGCCCTGCCTTTACTGCATGAGCGAGGTGGCCGGCCGCATGGCCGTGCTGGAGGGCGCCAAGTATCTGGAGAAGACCTATGGCGGCCGCGGCGTCATGCTGGGGGCTGTGCCCGGCTGCGAGAAGTCGGACGTGGTCATCATCGGCGCCGGCAACGCCGGCATCAACGCCTGCCGCATGGCGGTGGGCCTGGGCGCCCGGGTCACCGTGCTGGACATCAACCACCAGCGCCTGGCCTATCTGGACGAGGTGTTCGGCACCCAGATCACCACGCTGTACTCCAGCCGCGCCAATCTGCTGATGGCGCTGAAGAAGGCCGATCTGGTCATCGGCTGCGTCATGCTGGCCCCCGGCCGCGAGTGCCAGAAGCTGGTGCTGCGGGAGGATCTGAAGCTGATGAAGAAGGGCGCCGTGATGGTGGACATCGTCATCGACCAGGGCGGCTGCTTCGAGACCAGCCATCCCACCACCCACTCCGACCCGGTGTACGAGGTGGACGGCATCATGCACTACTGCGTGGCCAACATCCCCGGCAGCGTGCCCCGCACCTCCACCGAGGCGCTGGTCAACTCCACCCTGGCCCACGGCATCCAGATCACCAAGATGGGCCTGGAGGGCGCCTGCAAGGCCGATCCCTGCCTGATGAGCGGCCTGAACACCTACAAGGGCAAGCTCACCTTCGAGGCTGTGGCCGAGGCGCTGGACATCCCCTACGAGGACCCCAACACCCTGATGTAAGACCGGACAGGCCCCGTCCCGGCGACGGGGCCGGATAAAACGAGGGCCTGCCGCTTTGGCGGCAGGCCCTTTTTCGCGGAGGGACGGTCAGAACAGCGGGCAGAAGATCCGCAGCACGCCGTCCACAATCCAGTGCCAGAAGCCCTTGTCCAGGTTGTCCTCCGTCCGCTCCCGGCACTTTTCCTGGGTGGCCAGAAAGTCCGCCTTCAGATCCGACAGCAGGGAGGCTTTGTAGAACAGGGAGTTGTTCTCAAAGTGGAGAAACAGGCTCCGGTAGTCCAGATTCACCGTGCCCACCGTGCCCAGCTCGCCGTCCACCAGACTGGCCTTGGCGTGGACGAAGCCGGGGGTATACTCGTAGATCTTCACCCCCGCCGCCAGCAGCACGGGATAGAAGCTGCGGCCCATGCGGTAGACCAGCTTCTTGTCCGGGATGCCGGGCATGATGATGCGCACGTCCACCCCCCGGCGGGCCGCCCGGACGAAGGCGTTCAGCAGCGCGTCCCCGGGCATGAGATAGGGGGTGTAGAACCAGGCGTAGCTCTTGGCCTGGCTGAGAAGGTCGATGTAGAGCTCGTTGCTGACGGCGTAGTTCTCCAGGGGGGAGTCGTAGTAGCTGAGCACCATGCCATCCTCTCCGGCGTCGGGATCCGGCGCCGGGAGCGGGGCCAGAAACGCGTCCGGGACGGGGTCGTCGTGGGCGAAGGCGTTCCAGAACGCGGCGAACATGCGGGTATAGTTCGCCACGGCCTCGCCGGTGAGTCGAAAGCCGATGTCCTTCCAGTGGCCGAAGCGATGAATGTGGTTGATGTACTCATCCGCCAGGTTCACCCCGCCGGAGAAGGCCACCTTTCCGTCGATGATCAGCATCTTCCGGTGGTCCCGGCAGTTGAGGGTGCCCTTGATGAACACCAGGGGGTTGAAGGGGGCGACGCGGATGCCCTTTTTCGCCAGGTTCCCGGCGTTTTTCCAGGAGTAGGTGCCGATGCTGCCCAGATCGTCGTACAGCACCCGCACGTCCACGCCCTGGGCGGCCTTGCGGGCCATGATCTCCACCATGGAGTCCCACATGAGGCCGTCCTCCAGGATGAAGTACTCCACGAAGATGAACTTCTCCGCCTTCTCCAGCTCGGCGAGCATCACGGGGAACATGTCGTCCCCCAGGGGGTAGTACTCAGCGGAGCGGTTGGGACGCAGGGGGAAGCCGGTGGCGTTTTGCACCGTGCGGAAGGTCTGGGCTGCCCGGCGGTCCTGGGCGGTCAGCCGGTCATAGAGGGGGGCGGTGTCGTCCTCCAGGGGCGGCAGGGGCTCTGCCTCCGCCAGCTTTTTTTGCAGGGGCCTGGTGGTGCGCTTGTCGCCGAAGATAAGGTACAGCAGCGCGCCGGGCAGGGGAAAGGTGAGGATCAGCAGCAGCCAGATGATCTTGTAGGTGCCCTCGTCCTGCTTGGTGATGATGTACAGGACAAAGATGAATGCGGCCACGGACAGCACAAAGCTGATGGCCCCCGCCCAGGGCGCCAGCCAGGAGAAGAGCACCGCCAGCCACACCAGCTGCAGCAGCACGGCCGGGAGGATGGTCAGCACACGGCGGGTGACTTTGTTCATTCCGATCGCCTCCATTATGAGATGCTAACCATTTTACTCCTTTTCTCCGCCGTTCACAAGACGGGAGCGCATATTTGTCCTCCCCGGCAGGGGAGACCGGCGGTTTTTTCCTCGACTTTTCGTCCCGGATGGGGTATGATAGCGGCAACGACAGCCGTTGGGAGGCGCATACCGTGAAGCGCACAAAGCTGAGAGACCGGCAGATGCCGGACTATACGAAGGGCGAGGAGCGTTTCAACATGATCTCCCACATCGTGGGCGGCGCCGTGGGCGTGGCGGCGCTGGCGCTGTGCGTGGTGGTGGCGGCGCTGCACAAAAACGGCTGGGGCGTGGTGGGCGGCGCCGTGTTCGGCGTGTCCATGATCGGGCTGTACACCATGTCCAGCGTCTACCACGGCCTGCATGCGGGCATGGGCAAGCGGGTGCTGCAGGTGATCGACCACTGCACCATCTATTTTCTCATCGCCGGCACCTATACGCCTCTGCTGCTGAGCGCCATGCGGCCCATCGACCCGGCGGCCAGCTGGGTGCTGTTCGCCGTGGTGTGGTCCCTGACCATTCTGGCCACGGTGCTGACGGCCATCGACCTGCGGCGGTACCGGGTCTTCTCCATGATCTGCTACATCGGCATCGGCTGGGCCATCATCTTCAAGGCCCCGCTGCTGGTCGAGGCCATCGGCTGGCCCGGGTTCTGGCTGGTCCTGGCGGGAGGCGTGTCCTACACCGTGGGGGCGGTGCTCTACGGGCTGGGGAAAAAGCGCCGCTACATGCACAGCGTGTTCCACCTGTTCGTGGTGGCGGGCAGCGTGCTGCACCTGCTGGCCATCCTGCTATACGCGCTGTGACGGCGGGAACAATAAGATCCGATCCATACTATACAAAAGACAAAAACGGGAGGTATATCACGGTGAGCTACATCAAGAACATCGAGCATGAAAAGGTGCTGCGTCTGGCGGACGAGGTCTCCGTCCAGCCCGGCCAGATCGTCAGCAAGACGCTGGCGCAGAACGACGCCGTCAGCGTGACGCTGTTCGCCTTCTCCAAGGGGGAGGAGATCGGCACCCACGACTCCACCGGCGACGCCTTTGTGTATGTGCTGGAGGGCGTGGGGCGGTATACCGTGGGAGGCGTGGAGCACACCGTGAAGGCCGGCGAGGCGCTGGTCATGCCGGCGAAGATCCCCCACGCGGTGTACGCCCTGGAGGATTTCAAGTGGCTGCTCACAGTCGTCTTCCCGGAGGCGTGAGACCGCTGCCGGGGCGCCGCTCCGGAGGGGAGGCGGCGCGGCGATGAAAAAGCTGAAGTGCATCAACGCCCTACAGCTGAAGGTGTTCGCCATGGCGGTGATGCTGCTGGACCACGCCTGGGTCACCCTGGCGCCGGACCAGCTGTGGCTGACCGCCGTGGGGCGGCTGGCTTTCCCCATCTTCGCCTTTCAGATCGCCGAGGGCTTCCGGCTCACCCATGACCGGAAGAAGTATCTGAAGCGGCTGTTCCTGTTCGGGCTGATCAGCGAGATCCCCTTCAACTACATGGACAGCAACGGCCCCCTGGCCCCGCTGCACCAGAACGTGATGTTCACCTTCTGCCTGGCGGTGCTGGCCCTGATGGCGCTGGAGCGGGCGAAGACAAAGAGCACGGCGGTCTATGTCGTGACGCTGCTGCTTCTGATCCCGGCGGCCTTTCTCATCGGGGGCTTCACCTTCGTGGACTATGCCGGCTACGGCATCTGGATGGTGATGATGTTCTATGTGTTCCGGGACATGCCCTTCGGCTGGCTGGGGGAGCTGGCGGTCATGATTTACATCAACTGGTTCGCCATCGGCGGGCTGGTGTACAACGTGCCCTTCGCCGGCGGGACGGTGGAGATCCCCGAGCAGGGGCTGGCGATCCTGGCCCTGATCCCCATCTGGCTGTACAACGGCGAGCAGGGACCCCACAGCAGGGCGATCCAGATCGCCTGCTACGCCTTTTATCCGGCGCACATCACCGTACTGGTGCTGCTGTCCCATCTGCTGTACGGCGGCTGAGGACCCGCCGGATCTTTCCGGGAGCCGGGCGTTGAGGATCGAATACGAAAAGAGAGGATAAGGAGAGCGGACCATGAGCGAGGAATGTCTGATCTGCGGCGCGCCGCTGGAATATCTGCAGGAGGACGTGGAGATGGAGTGCGCCGTCTGCCACAAAAAGGAGCGGAGCAAGACCCGCTGCGTCAACGGCCACTATGTTTGCAGCCAGTGCCACACCCAGGGCATCGACAGCGTCTTCGGCGCGTGTCTGGCGGAGCGCTCCAAAGACCCGGTGGCGGTGATGGACCGGCTGATGCGCCTGCCCTTCTGCCACATGCACGGGCCGGAGCACCACATCATGGTGGGCGCGGCGCTGCTGACCGCCTATAAAAACGCCGGCGGCGGGATCGATCTGGAAAAGGCGCTGGCAGAGATGAACGACCGGGGCCGGGACGTGCCCGGCGGGGCCTGCGGCTTCTGGGGAGCCTGCGGGGCGGGCATCAGCAGCGGCATCTTCATCTCCATCGTCACCGGCTCCACGCCCCTGGCGAAGGAGCCCTTCGGTCTTTGCAACCGGATGACCGCCCGGTCGCTGGACGCCATCGGCCAGGTGGGGGGACCCCGCTGCTGCAAGCGGGACTCCTATCTCTCCATCCTGCAGGCGGTGGATTTCGTCCGGGAAAACCTGGGCGTGGAGATGGAGGCGAGCCGCCCCGTGTGCGCCTTCTCCCCGATGAACAACCAGTGCATCGGCAAGCGCTGTCCCCTTTTCCAAGAGCCATCCCAGCCAGGCCAACGAGGACGCCTTGGCGGCTTTTGCGAAGAGTTAACATAATACTATGGCCGAACCAAGACGGAACGAAGGATCCGCGCCCTTTCCCCAGGGGAAAGAGCGCGGATCTCGCTTTTCGGGAGCGCTTGCATGCCGCGCGAGGCGTCTGTTACGTCTCCATCTGCTTGCCCAGAAAGCCGGACACGGTGGTGGCCAGCTTCAGTTCCGTGTCGCCGGCCTTGACGCCGTCGGCCCGCTCCATGAACACCACGCAGCCCAGCACGTCCCCCTCCGAGAGGATGGGCACGGCCACCGCCGCGGCGGGAGAGCTCTCCCCGTCGGTGACGGCCACCCGCCGGCCGCCCGGCTCGGCCTTATAGGCCCGGCGGCCCTCCATGATCTGCTCCAGATCCGGGCTGATGTGCCGGTCCAGCAGGTCCTTGCGGCCTGCGCCGGCGGCGGCGATGACGCTGTCCCGGTCGCAGACGGCGGCGGGGTATTCGGCGGTCTTGTGCATGGATTCGCATATCTGCTCGGCGAAGGCGCTCATCTCGCCCATGGGGGAGTACTTCTTGAAGATGACCTCCCCGTCCTTCTCCGTATAGATCTCCAGCGGGTCACCACCACTGATAACGTTGACGCCAAAACAGGAATTTATCAGCAATATGCTGCATTTGGCAAAGAGGATTTGTGGAGAGTGACAAAATGGGCGAGCGATGAGATGAGCGATGTATTGCCTCTCAGAGAAAAGCGCGTTATAATTGTGTCGGGAAGTACATAACTCTGGCGATCATGGGGCCAGAGGAAACGCGAGCAGCATTATGGAGCAAAGGAGAGACGTACCTTGACGATATCTCAAATCATGGAAAAGATGATCAGCTGTTCCAATGGGAAT
>CANQSJ010000007.1 GCA_947626495.1 uncultured Oscillospiraceae bacterium
GCCGCCGTGCCCGGCCCCTTCGGCAGCGGCAAGACCGTGGTGCAGCACCAGCTGGCCAAGTGGTCCGACGTGGACATCGTGGTCTACATCGGCTGCGGCGAGCGGGGCAATGAGATGACCGACGTGCTGATGGAGTTCCCCGAGCTGAAGGACCCCCGCTCCGGGGAGAGCCTGATGCAGCGGACCGTGCTCATCGCCAACACCTCCGATATGCCCGTGGCCGCCCGTGAGGCCAGCATCTACACCGGCATCACCATCGCCGAGTACTTCCGGGATATGGGCTACGACGTGGCGGTGCTGGCCGACTCCACCTCCCGCTGGGCAGAGGCCCTGCGTGAGATGAGCGGCCGGCTGGAGGAGATGCCCGGCGAGGAGGGCTATCCCGCCTACCTGGCCAGCCGTCTGGCTCAGTACTACGAGCGGGCCGGCGTGGTGGAATGCCTGGGCACCGACAGCCGCCAGGGCTCCATCACCGCCATCGGCGCCGTGTCCCCTCCGGGCGGCGATACCTCCGAGCCTGTCAGCCAGTCCACCATGCGCATCGTCAAGGTGTTCTGGGGACTGGACAGCTCCCTGGCCTACGCCCGCCACTTCCCGGCCATCAACTGGCTGACCTCCTACAGCCTGTATGTGGACACCCTGAAGGACTGGTACGACAGCCAGTTCCCCGGCTTCATGGCCCTGCGTGACAAGGCCATGGCCATCCTCCAGGAGGAGGAGAGCCTCAACGAGATCGTCAAGCTGGTGGGCCGGGACAGCCTGTCCGCCGCCGACCAGATGACCCTGGAGACCGCCAAGATGCTCCGGGAGGACTTTTTGCAGCAGAACGCCTTCGTGGACGAGGACGCCTACTCCTCTTACGACAAACAGTTCCGGCTGCTGGGACTCATCATCCGCTACGACGAGCTGTGCCGCGCGGCCATGGCCAAGGGCGCGGAGCTGGAGCCGCTGTTCGCCATTCCCGCCCGGGAGCGGGTGGGCCGCGCCAAGATGATCCTGCCGGGCAAGTACGAGAGCGAGTACGCCGAGATCGAGGACGAGATGAAACGGGAGATCCAGAAGCTTACCGAGGGAGGTGAGGACCAGTGATCCGGGAATATCAGACGATCAGCGAGATAGCGAGCCCTCTGATGATGGTCAAGAACGTGGAGGGCGTCACATTCGACGAGCTGGCGGAGATCGAGCTGCCCAGCGGCGAGAAGCGCCGCTGCAAGGTGCTGGAAGTGGACGGCGACGTGGCCGTGGTGCAGCTGTTTGAGAGCGCCCAGGGCATCAACCTGGCCGGCTCCAAGGTCCGTTTTTTGGGCCACCCCCTGCAGCTGGGCGTCAGCGAGGATATGCTGGGCCGGGTCTTCAACGGCATGGGCGAGCCCATCGACGGCGGCCCCGCCATCCTGCCGGAGAAGTACGAGGACATCAACGGCCTGCCCATGAACCCCTCCGCCCGGGCCTACCCCGCCGAGTTCATCCAGACCGGCGTGTCCACCATCGACGGGCTGAACACCCTGGTCCGCGGCCAGAAGCTGCCCATCTTCTCCTGCTCCGGCCTGCCCCACGCGGCCCTGGCCGCCCAGATCGCCCGGCAGGCCAAGGTGCTGGGCACCGACGAGAGCTTCGCCGTGGTGTTCGCCGCCATCGGCATCACCTTCGAGGAGTCGGAGTATTTCATCAACGATTTCCGCCGCACCGGCGCCATCGACCGGACCGTGGTCTTCTCCAACCTGGCCAACGACCCCGCTGTGGAGCGCATCTCCACCCCCCGTATGGCCCTGACCGCCGCGGAGTACCTGGCCTTTGAGAAGGACATGCACGTGCTGGTCATCCTCACCGACATCACCAACTACGCCGAGGCCCTGCGCGAGGTCTCCGCGGCCAAGAAAGAGGTCCCCGGCCGCCGTGGCTATCCGGGCTATATGTACACCGACCTGGCCACCATGTACGAGCGGGCCGGCCGGCGGGTGGGCAAGAAGGGCTCCATCACCATGATCCCCATCCTGACCATGCCCGAGGACGACAAGACCCACCCCATCCCCGACCTGACCGGTTACATCACCGAGGGCCAGATCATCCTCTCCCGTGAGCTGCACCGCAAGGGCATCGTGCCCCCGGTGGACGTGCTGCCCAGCCTGAGCCGTCTGAAGGACAAGGGCGTAGGCGAGGGCCGGACCCGGGAGGACCACGCCGGCACCATGAACCAGCTGTTCTCCGCGTACGCCGCCGGCAAGGAGGCCAAGGAGCTGATGACCATTCTGGGCGAGGCGGCCCTGTCGGAGACGGACAAGAAGTTCGCCAAGTTCGCCGATGAGTTCGAGCAGCGCTACGTCAACCAGGGCAACCAGACCAACCGCTCCATCATCGAGACGCTGGATCTGGGTTGGGAGCTTCTCAGTCTGCTGCCCCGCAGTGAGCTCAAGCGCCTGAAGGTGGAACAGATCGAGAAGTATATGCCCAAGAAGGCAGAGGAATGAGCCGGGCAGAGTTCCGGATAGCGAGGTGATCTTATGCCGAAAAGCGCTGTGACCCCCACAAGAATGGTGCTCAACCAGCTCAAAGGGCGTCTGCGCACCGCCAGCCGCGGCCACAAGCTCCTCAAGGACAAGCGGGACGAGGAGATGCGCCAGTTTATGGACATCGTCCGCCGCAACAAGGTCCTGCGGGAGAAGGTGGACCAGGGCCTTTCCGAGGCCTTCGCCGCCATGAGCATGGCCAGCGCGGTGATGAGCCCGGAGATGCTGGAGCAGAGCCTGCTCTATGCCCGGCAGCGGGTGGAGCTGGGGGTGAGCCATAAGAATATCATGAGCGTGAACGTGCCGGTCTACGACTTTCAGAGCCAGTCCCCGGATGAGACCGGCGAGCTGCCCTACGGCTTTGCCCAGACCAGCGGCGAGCTGGACGACGCCATCAGCCGGCTGTACGCGGTGTTTGAGGACATGCTGGAGCTGGCCCAGGTGGAAAAGACCATGCAGCTGCTGGCGGAGGACATCGAGAAGACCCGCCGGCGGGTCAACGCCCTGGAGTACGTGATGATCCCGGAGCTGCAGGAGAACATCCGCTACATCACCATGAAGCTGGCGGAGAACGAGTCCTCCACCAAGGTGCGGCTGATGAAGGTGAAGGAGATGGTCCTGCAGCAGGCCCACCACTACGAGAGATAAAATTCGTTTGAAAGGAGCAAGCTCCTTTCAAACGAGAAAGCTGCGGCATGCTGCAGCGCAAAGCGCCCCGTCCTTCGAGGACGGGGCGTTCACGTTTGCATGCCGAGAAGTGTTTTTTCCGAGGTACACGCCCCCGAAAAAAACGATCCCACTTTATTTGCGCCTGCGGGCGCAAACTCTGCGAGGCTTCTCCTTGACACCGGCCCGGTTTTCGTTTACAATGACACAGCACATGCCCACGTAGCTCAGCAGGATAGAGCGACCGCCTCCTAAGCGGTAGGTCGGAGGTTCGAATCCCCTCGTGGGTGCCAGAGAGAAAGCTGAAAGCCCTGTTTCACAGGGCTTTCAGCTTTTTGTGTTTTGGGATGCGGAAATAAAAAGGCCGGGCCCGCAGGGGAGGGTCGGTGGGGGGAGTAGACCCTGGGCCTGGGGCCCGGCCGGGGATCAGGCTTTCAGCTTTTTGACCTCCGCGGTCAGCAGGGGCAGCACCTCAAAGAGGTTGCCTACGATGCCGTAGTGGGCGATCTCGAAGATGGGCGCCTCGGGGTCCTTGTTGATGGCCACGATGCAGTCCGCGCCGCTCATGCCGGCCTGGTGCTGGATGGCGCCGGAGATGCCGCAGGCGATGTACAGCTTGGGGGCCACGGTCTTGCCGGTCTGGCCCACCTGGTGGGCATGGCTGATCCAGCCGGAGTCCACCGCCGCGCGGGATGCGCCCACGGTGGCGCCCAGGGCCTCCGCCAGGGGCTTGATGTGGGTCTCGAAGCCCTCCGGGCCGCCCACGCCCCGGCCGCCGGACACGATGATGTCCGCGCCCTCCAGGTCCACGATCTCCTCTGCCGCGTCATGGATGACGCGCAGCAGCTCCGTGCGGATCTCCTCGGGGGGAACGTGGTAGTCTTCTTTGATGATCTCGGCGTGGGGGGCCACCTCGGGGGCCTTCTTGAACACGCCGGGGCGCACCGTGCCGATCTGGGGCCGGGTGTTGGAGCACAGGATGGTGGCCATCAGGTTACCGCCGAAGGCGGGACGGGTCCAGGCGATGTCGCCGGTCTCCTCGTCGATGTCCAGACTGGTGCAGTCGGCGGTCAGGCCGGTGCCCAGCCGGCAGGATACCCGGGGGCCAAAGTCACGGCCGTTGGGGGTGGCGCCGATCATCAGCGTGGTGGGGCCATATTTCTCCACCAGGTGATACATGGCGTTGGCGTAGGCGTCGGTGGAGAAGAACTCGTACTCCGGTCCGTCCACCACGATGATCTTGTCCGCGTCGTGGGCCGCGGCCTGCTCCACGGCTTTATCCGTGTGGCAGCCGATGACCACGGCCACCAGAGCGCCGCCCTGCTTATCCGCCAGCCGGCGGCCGGGATTGAGCAGCTCCAGTCCGACGTTCTTGGCGGAACCGTCCGCCTTGGCCTCTACGAATACCCACAGGTCTTTCGTCTTCGCTTCCATTTTCATACCCTCCTGTCAGATCACATGGCTGTCGCTCAGAAGGGCGATCAGCTTGGCGGCGGACTGCTCCGCAGTCTCTTCGCTGACGATGATGCCGCCGGCCTTTTTCTGGGGCACGAAGGACTTTTTCACGTGGGTGGGGGAGCCCTTCAGCCCGATGCGGGTCTTGTCCATCTCCTCGTCGCCGAAGTCGCCGTCACCCAGCGTAGGGATCTGGGCGCGGTTGGCGGCCAGCTTGCGCTTGATGGTGGGGAAGCGGGGATCGAAGCGGGGCTTGGTGAAGGTCACCAGGCAGGGGAACTTCACGCCGATGACCATGTTGGCGTCCTGGTCCTCCTTGAGGACCTCCAGGTGCTGCTCGTCGGACTCCAGCACCTCCAGCGCGCAGGTGACCTGGGGATAGCCCAGGTGCTCGGCCAGCTCCGGGCCCACCTGAGCGGTGTCGCCGTCGATGGCCTGCTTGCCGCAGAAGATGGCGTCGAAGTGGCCCTCCACGTCCTCCACCTTTTTCACGGCCTTGGACAGGATGTAGCTGGTGGCCAGGGTGTCGGAGCCGCCGAAGGCGCGGCCGGAGACCAGATACGCCTTGTCGGCGGCGATGGCCAGGCACTCCTTGAGGGCGTTCTTGGCGTTCTCCGGGCCCATGGACATGACCACGATCTTGGTGTCGGGGTGCTTGTCCTTGATGCGGGCGGCGGCCTCCAGGGCGAAGGCGTCGAAGGTGTTCACGATGGCGGGCACGCCCTCCCGGATCAGGGTGTTGGTCACCGGATCGATCTTGACCTGGGTCGTATCCGGCACCTGCTTTACGCAGACAAGAATGTTCATAGATTTGTGCTTCCTTCCAAATTAAGTTTTCCGAATCAATGGGATGCGGCTTTCGCGCCGCGGATGTCAGGGCCGCCTGGTACGCAGCAGATGGGAGTGGAAATTGCCGCCCACCAGCTCGTTGGCGCCCAGCATCATCACGAAGGCGTCCCGGTCCAGGTCCTGGATGATGCTCTTGACCTTGAACAGCTCCTGGGGCCGCATGGCCACCAGCAGGACGCTGCGGGCGGTGTCGGAGTACATGCCGGTGCCGTTCAGCTCCGTCACGCCCCGGCCCAGGGCCTTCATCAGCGGATCGGCCACCTCATGGGCGGGGTGGGAGGTGACGACGATGCACAGCGAGCCCCGCTTGAAGCCCGTCAGGATGCGGTCGCACACGAACGAGCACACCATCAGGGTGATGATGGCGTACAGGCCCACCTCCACGTTGCCGAAGGAGATCATGGCCAGCACGATGACGCTGCCGTCGATGATGGCGCTCATCTTGCCCTGGCTGAAATTGGGGTGGCGCTTCACCAGCAGCCGCATGAGCAGATCCGTCCCGCCGGTGGAGCCGTTGCCCACCGTCAGCAGGGCCATCCCGGCGCCGTACATCACGCCGCCGAACAGCGCCGCCGCCAACGGGTCGGTGGTGAGGGTGGGCAAAAACGACAACAGGTCCGTGACCACGGAGTACAGGACTGTGCCCACGACGGTGGCGAGGGTGTATTGCCAGCCGTTGAGGATCATGGCCGCGATCAGGATGGGCACGTTCATGATGAACACCATCAGGCCCACGTTCAGGGGCAGATACTGCCGCAAAATCACCGCGATGCCGGACAGACCGCCGGCGGCGATGTCGTGGCCCACCAGAAACAGGTCCAGCGCCAGCGAGTACATCAGGATCCCGCCCAGATTGCACAGCTTTTGCAGAGCCACGTCGCTCAGATTTGCTTTGCCAAGCATGTTTTCCTCCGTATTTCCTCCCGGCCGGCGGCCGTCAGATCAGCCCATTATAGGGCAGCGCCCAGCCGAACAGCAGGAACAGCGTGGTGAGGATGCCGGCCACGATGAGCACATAGCCGTATACCCGGTCGCGCTTGTACTCCGCAGCCACGCACTCCGAGCGGGGGATGACCATCAGCCGGTTGCGGTAATCGGTCTCCGCCTGGGACACCGGGTGGAGCTTGGAGCCGATCACGGCGAACAGCAGGCTGAAGTAAAGTCCCAGGAAGAAGGGGTCCAGGAAGTTGATGAAGAGGGAGTTGAAGGGAGCCACGCCGAAGCCCACCAGGCACTTGGGGATGATGAAGCCCAGGAAGCCGGCCAGCATGGCCCAGCGGGCGCCGGTGGCGGACAGCTTCTTGCTCACTACGCTGCCCACGCCGGGCACCACCCAGCTGGCGGCGATGATGGTGGAGGCGAACCAGCTGATGACGCGCACGCCGCCCAGGCCCATGTAGGCCAGGATCAGGGCGATGACGCCCACCACCAGCATGACGATGCGGCTGGTGCGCAGCTGCTGCTTCTCCGAGGTGAACTTGGCGGGGAACAGGTCGGTGGTGACAGAGAAGCCCACCACAGACAGGAACGTGGACGCGGAGGAGAGGCCCGCGGCCATGATGCCGGCCAGCACCATGGTGCCCACCAGCTTGGGCATCACGTTGAACGCGGCCCAGATCAGAACCCGCTGGGAGTCCTCCAGGTTGGGGTTCAGATTCAGCACGGTGATGGACTGCAGGTTCAGGTACAGCAGGAACACCACGGTGCAGATGGCGGCGATGGCGCCGGAGCGGAAGGTGACGTGCTCGCTCTTGGCCATCAGGTTACGCCCCGCCTGCCAGGGGGACACCGCCACGGTGATGAGCCAGACGAGGCCCATGGAGACGGCGTACATCACCGCGCCGAAGATGTCGGTGGCGCCGGTGCCGGGGATGTTGCCATAAAAGTCCAGCAGGTTGTCCGGGATGTTGGGGTTGTGCATCAGGTTGGTGAGCAGCTCCCCCAGACCGCCCTGGGCGTTGAAGATGTAGGGGCCGGCGATGATGGACGCCAGCAGGAACACCAGGAACATCATGGTGTCGGTGATCACCACGCCCTTGGAGCCGGAGTAGAAGGTGAAGGCCGTGAAGCACAGCCACGCCAAGAACAGGCACACCCCGTAGGAGAAGCCGGTCAGCTCCTGCATCAGGATGCCCACGCCGGTGATGGACGCCAGCAGATAGGCCGTCAGGGAGATGATGGTGATGATACCGGCCAGACGCCGGTTGCGGAAGTCGTTATAGCGGGTGCCGAAAAACTCCGGCATGGTGGTGCACTCGCTCCGGCGCAGATACCGGCCGAACACCAGCGGGCCCACCACATAGCCCACGGCGCACAGGGAGTTGAGCAGCACCAGCGATGTGATGTTGCCCGTGTAGCAGAAGCCCTGGTCCCCCATAAAGCCGTTGACCGACAGCATGGAGGCGAACAGGGTGCCGGAGATCAGAAGGGTCGGTGCGTTGCGGCCGCTCACATAATAGTCATTGACGTCCTTGACCGAGCGGCCGGCGTACAGGCCCACCACCAGGTAGGCCAGGATACTGACGATGACGCCGATCAAAAATATACTCATAATGCCTCCTTATTACTCGTTGTCGCTTTTCTCCAACAGCTCATTCTTTTCCCTTAATTGCTTCTCTTCTCTGCGCAGGACGACATTCATCAATATGCCGGCTACCGCAAGAAAACCGCCGATGCAGACGGAAAAGATGATCTCCCCCATAAGCTCACCTCCTTAAAAGGGGTGGATAAATGAACGCTGCCGGGCGGGGCATATCCGGCCCGGCAGCAACGAAAGGTTACTTCAGGCCCATCTTCGAGGCGATGACCATTTTCTGCACCTCGGAGGTGCCCTCGTAGATCTCGGTGATCTTGGCGTCGCGCATCATGCGCTCCACGGGATAGTCGCGGGTATAGCCGTAGCCGCCGAACAGCTGCACCGCGCGCCAGGTGACCTCGCGGGCGGTCTCGGAGGCGAACAGCTTTGCCATGGACGCCTCGGAGGAGTAGGGCTCGCCGGCGTCCTTCTTGGCCGCGGCCCGATAGACCAGCAGCCGGGCGGCGTCCACACGGGTCTGCATGTCCGCCAGGGTGAACTGGGTGTTCTGGAACGAGGAGATGGGCTTGCCGAACTGCACCCGCTCCTTCACGTACTTGACGGTCTCGTCGATGGCGCCCTGGGCGATGCCCAGCGCCTGGGCCGCGATGCCGATACGGCCGCCGTCCAGGGTCATCATGGCGATCTTGAAGCCCTTGCCCTGCTCGCCCAGCAGATTCTCCTTGGGGACCTTCACGTCCTCGAACACCAGCTCGCAGGTGGAAGAGCCGCGGATGCCCATCTTCTTTTCATGGCTGCCGAAGCGGAAGCCGGGCATGCCCTTCTCCAGAATGAAGGCGCTGATGCCGCGGGTGCCGGCCTCCTTGTCGGTCATGGCGAAGACCACGTAGGTGTCCGCCACCTCGCCGTTGGTGATGAAGACCTTGGAGCCGTTGAGCAGCCAGTGGTCGCCTTTGTCCACGGCGGTGGTGCGCTGGCCGGAGGCGTCGGTGCCGGCGTTGGGCTCGGTCAGACCGAAGGCGCCCAGCTTCTCGCCGGTGGCCAGGGAGGGCAGATATTTCTGCTTCTGCTCCTCGGTGCCGAAGTGGAGGATGGGCCAGCAGCACAGGGAGGTGTGGGCGGAGATGGTGACGCCGGTGCTGGCGCAGGCCTTGGAGACCTCCTCCACCGCCATGACGTACTCCAGGTTGCCCATGCCCACGCCGCCGTACTCCTCCGGGATGGGGATGCCGAACAGGCCGATCTCGCCCATCTGGGGGATCAACTCGGCGGGGAAGCGCTCCTGCTCGTCCAGCTCGGCGGCCAGGGGGCGGACTTCCTTTTCCACAAATTCACGGAACATGTTTTGCAGCAGTTCCTGTTCGTCGTTCAGTTTGAAATCCATATCGTTACTCCTTTTCAGTATTGATGTGTCTGCCCGGCGGCGGGAGGGCCCGCCGCCGGCGGTGGGGGATCAGCGATACTTCTTCAGCACCTGACGGGCGGCGATGACCGTCTGGATCTCGCCGGTACCGCCGGAGATGCGGGTGATGCGCAGGTCGCGGTAGATGCGGCTGACGCGGCTGCCGCAGTAGCCGATGCCGCCCAGGATCTGCAGGGCGTGGTCCACCACCTCATTGGCGGACTCGGAGCAGTACTGCTTGGCGATGGAGGCCTCGGCGCGGGTCAGGCAGCCGTTGTCCTTGTTCCAGGCGTAGTGCAGCAGCATGTTGCGCATGGCCTCAATGCGCATGGTCATCTCCATGATGTGGTTCTGGATCAGCTGCAGCCGGCCGATCTCCTGGCCCTTGACGATGCGTTGGTTGGCGTAGCGGCAGGCGTCCTCATAGGCGCACAGGGCCTGGCCGTAGGCGTTGAAGGCGTCGATCAGCCGCTCGTAGTCGAAGCCCTTGGAGGTGGCCATCAGGCCGTTGCCCTCGAAGGAGAACATGTCGGACTCGTCGATCTCCACGTCGTCAAACCACACGTCGTTGACGTTCTCCATGTTGATGCCCATCTTCTCCATGGGCTCCTTCTTGCAGCCGGGGACGTTGGTGGGCACGAACCACAGGGTCAGCTGCTCCGGGTTGTCGGCGTTCTTGGCCAGGGTCAGGCAGTAGTCGTTGTCCTGGGCGCCGGAGATGAAGTGCTTGTGGCCGTTGATATACACCTTGCCGTTGCGGCGGGTGTAGGTGGTGAGGATGGTGGCGGGGGACAGGTCGGTGCCGGCGGTGGGCTCGGAGAAGCCCTGGGCGAAGGCGCCGTTGCCCTCAAAGAACAGGGGCATGAACTTGTCGATCTGCTCCTTGGTGCCGTTCTCCAGCAGGGCGTCGGCCTTCACATGGTCCCAGAACAGGTAGATGGGGCCGCCGCAGCGTCCCAGCGCCTCCATGACCAGGAACATGGTCACGGCGCCCTCGCCGTCGCCGCCCGCCTCTTCCGGCAGGAACATGCTGAAAAGACCCAGGTCCTTCATGATGTCCCACCACTTCTGGGGGTGCTTGTGCTCCCGGTCGCACTCCTGGAAATAGGTCTCCAGATTCTCCCGGGTCATGGCCTCTTCAATGGCCTGCACCATCAATTCCTGCTCTTCTGTGATGCGAAAATCCATGATATTTCCTCCTTAAATTAAAACATTTTTCAAATCGGAACGGAGCGGCCGGCGCCGACCGGGCCGCATCCGGCGGGGAAACAAATCAGCGGTTCTTCCACTGGGGCTTGCGCTTTTCCAGGAAGGCCTTGGGGCCCTCCACGGCGTCCTCGGTGCCCTCCACGTACTTCCAGGCCATGTAGCGGCACACCCGCATCCCGTCCTCCTCGGACAGATGGGGGGCCATGTGCAGCAGCTGCTTGGTCAGACGCAGGGAGATGGGGGCGTTGGCGGCCATCTGGCGGGCCAGCTCCATGGCCTTGTCCATCACCTGATCCGCCGGGACCACGTGGTTGACCAGGCCGATCTCATAGGCGCGCTGGGCGTTGATGAGGGTGCCGGTCAGGCACATCTCCGCGGCGATCTTGGCGGGGATCAGCTTGGGCAGCCGGATCAGACCGCCGCTGGTGGCCAGCAGGCCCACCTTTACCTCCGTCAGGCCGAAGCGGGCGTGCTCGGCGGCCACGATCACGTCGCAGGCCAGGGCGATCTCCAGACCGCCGGCCACGGCCGTGCCGTTGCAGGCGCATACGATGGGCTTGGCGCACAGCCGCTCGGTGATGCCCGCGAAGCCGTGCTCCGTCTCGGTGAGGCACTCGCCGTTCTCGCCCAGGGCGGCCAGGTCCTCGCCGGCGCAGAAGCTGCGGTCGCCGGCGCCGGTGAGCAGAATCGCGCCCACGGCGGGGTCCTTCTCCGCGTCGTTGAGGATCTGCTCCATCAGATTGGCGGTGTCGGGATCGATGGCGTTGCGCCGCTCGTTGCGGTTGATGGTGACGATCAGCACGCCGTCCCTCAGTTCGGTCAAAACGCTCTTGGTCTCCATTGGATCAACTCCCTTTCAGAAATGTTGTCGGTTTTTTCAGGCTGTGGTCGCGATCTATGTCCGAAGATGCCGCAGATAGGGGTTGAAGAGCCTCTCCTGCGACAGTACGGTCGCCTCTTCGTGGCCGGGCAGCACCCGGAAATCTCCCGGCAGGTCAGCCAGCCGCCGGAGGGAGGCCTCCATCTGCCTGTCGTCCCCGCCGGCAAAGTCGGTGCGCCCGATGTCGCGGCAGAACAGGGTGTCCCCCGTGAACAGCACGTCCTCCACCATGAAGGTCACGGAGCCGGGGGTGTGTCCCGGGGTGTGGAGCACGCCGATTGGAAAGCCGGCCAGCTCCAGCTCCTGGCCGTCCTCCAGCGGCTGCAGGTTTTGAAACGCCGCCACCGTGGGGAACACCCGGCCCATGTCCCGCTCGGTCTTCTCCCCGGGGACGTCCAGCGGATGGCAGTATACCGGCAGATCCGGCCAGCGCTCCTGCAGCGCGGGCACCGCCAGGATGTGGTCATAGTGGCCGTGGGTCAGCAGCACGGCGGCGGGGGAGAGGCTCAGCTCCTCCAGCCGGCTGATGAGCTTCGGACCGCTGTCCGCCGGGTCTATCACCAGACAGGGTCCCGGCGCGGTCTTATATACGATATAGCAGTTGGTGAAAAAATCACCCAAGACCATGGGCTCGATATGCAATAGCCTGTCCTCCTTCCGGTCAGATCATGGTGCTGGCCACCACGCCATCGGCGTATAGCTGGTCGATCTGCTCCGGGCTATAACCCACCTTCTCCAGCACAGAGCGGGTGTGCTGGCCCAGCAGCGGCGCGCCGCTGTGGATGGGGCACAGCTCCCCGTCGAAGCGCAGGGGGTTGTTGTAAAAGCGCATCATGCCCACCTTCTCCTGGTGCACCAGGGTGGTGGCATGGGTGGCGGCGGCGTGATCGGAGGTGTAGGCCTCGATGAAGGGGAGCACCTGGGAGGCGGGTACATCCGCCGCCAGGAGGGCCTTTTCCAGATCCGCCCGCTTCCAGGTGCGGGTGATGGCCTCCAGCCGGGCGGCCAGCTCGTCCCGGTGGGCGATGCGGCCGGCGTTGTCGGCATAGCGGGGATCGTCCTTCAGCTCAGACGCGCCCAGAACGTCGCACAGCGCGCCCCAGCGCGTCTGGGTGTCCGTGATGATGGCGGCCCAGCCGTCCCGGGTCTCGAACAGGCCATAGGGGGCGACGAACCGGTCGTGGTTGCCGAAGCGGGTCTGGGTGGCGCCGGAGCGGCCGTAGTCCATGATGGTCTCCGCACAGCTGAGCATGCCCACGTCGGTCATGCCGATGTCGATGTGGCAGCCCTGGCCCGTGCGGCGGGCCTCCACCAGGGCCATCAGGGCCGCGCCCAGGGCGTACACGCCGGTGAGGGTGTCGCCGTTGGCGTTGCCCGCCTTCATGGGGGCGCCGTCGGGCTCGCCGTTGCTGCCGGCAAAGCCGCTGCGGGCGGCGGCGATGGCGTCGTAGCAGGGATATTTCATCAGCGGGCCGGAGCCGCCGAAGCCGCTGAGGGAGACGAACACCAGCTTGGGGTTGATCTGGCTCAGCTTCTCATAGCCCAGGCCCAGCCGGTCGATGGAGCCGCTCTTGAAGTTCTCCAGCACCACGTCGGCCTGCTTGGCCATCTCGTAGATGATGGCCTTGCCCTCCGGCTTGGCCAGGTTGATCTCGATGCTCTCTTTGTTTTTATTGTAGGCGATGAACAGGGTGCTCTGGTTGCCGAACTCCGGCACGCAGGGGTCCCAGTACCGGGCCTGGTCGCCGGAGCCGAACCGCTCCACCTTCCAGACCTCCGCGCCCATGTCGGCAAACTGCCAGGCGGTATACGCCCCGGCCAGGGCGATGGTGAAGTCCAGCACCTTCAGGCCGCTGAGCACGCCGGTTTTCTTTTCAGACATTGTCACAGACCTCCTTTCACCGTCCGCGTCAGACCACGCCGCCGGCCTTCAGACCGGCCAGCTCCTCCTCCGTGAGCCCCAGGACGGACGCGGTGTCCGCGCCCAGGGGAGAGGCGGGCGTGATGTCGTCGTCATGTTCGTCGTCCCGCAGGAACTTGGCGGGCAGCCCCACCTGGAGGGTGTCGCCGTGGACGGGATCAGCCACGTGCACCAGCATGTGCCGCGCCTGGACCTGCTCGTTGCCCTCCACCAGCTCCTTGACGGTGTTGCAGGGGCCGCCGGGCACCATGGCCTGCTGGCAGATGCGGTCCGCCTCCTCGATGGTGATGCCGGCGAAATAGTCCCGCAGCTGCTGGTCCAGATCACCGAAGTAGTGCTTCATGGACCGGTCCGGGTCGTGGGCGTAGACCGTGCCCTCGCCCCAGTCGGGCCGGCCGGCGCTGGCGGCAAAGCTGAGCCACTGGTCGTCGCTGCCGATGCTCAGGGAGAACCAGCCGTTGCGGCACTTGAAGGTGTCGGTGGGGTTGGTGGTGGGGAAGCCGTTGCCCAGCCGCTGGGGCAGGGTGTTCAGTCCCTGCAGGCACTCGGCGAAGGTGTCGTCCAGGGAGAACACGGTGTGCCATGTGCTGGTGGACACCTTGCATCCCTCGCCGGTGTCGCAGGCGCGCAGATAGGCCGCCAGCATGCCGGAGGCCAGGTGCCAGCTGGCATAAAAATAGCCCAGGGGGAAGCCAAATTTGGTGGGCCGCTCGGGGAAGCCGGTCTTCTCCAGCAGCCCGGACCGGGCCATGGCCAGCAGATCGTAGTCCGGTACGTCCTTCCAGGGGCCCTCCTCCCCGAAGGGGGTGAGCACCCCGTATACCAGACGGGGGTTGAGCGCCTTCAGCTGTTCGTAGCCCAGGCCGCGCTCCGCCGCGTACGCCTCCGAGCGGTTGAACACGATCATGTCCGCGTCGGGAATCAGCCGGCGGACAATCTCCGCGCCCCGGGGGTCGGACCAGTTCACGGTCACGCTCTTCTTGCCGCGGCCGTAATAGGCGTAGTACAGGCTGTCCGGCCGGCCGTCGGTGCCGCGGCTGCGCATGCTGTCGCCGGCGCCGGGCTGCTCGATCTTGATCACCTCCGCGCCGTAATCGGCGAACATGGAGGTGATGTACGGACATCCGTCCGTGAGATCCAGGACCTTCAGATTGACAAGCGGTTTCATAGGGAAGCTCCTTTTCCAAAACTGGCCGTTGCCGCGGCCCGGAGGCCGTCCCTCCGCCCGCGGACGGCGGCTCTGAGGTGAACGATTCGATTCCTATACTTATCTATTATTAATATATCAAACGTTTCACTTATCTTCAACTATAATTTGTCACATAAATAACAGGCTGGTTTTGTGGATAAATTACATAAACGCAAAATCAGAGACTTAAAATTTGGATTCTATGTTGACATTGTCAAAGATATCAATTAAAATATAGAATGTCTGTACACCATATCTTTGCAGTCCAAATTTTAACGTTTCACATCCCATCCCTGTCGCACGTCTCAAGGCAAAATACATTAAGGAATAAGGTGGTTATATGAAAATTATCGTATGCTGCAAGATCGTCCCCAATGAGGAGGAGATCACGGTCCAGGGTGACCGGAAGCTGGATCTGTCGGCCGCTTCCTGGAAGATCGGCCAGTATGACCTGAACGCGCTGGAGAGCGGCAAGCAGCTTGCCGCGGCCACCGGCGGGACCATGACCGCGCTGAGCGTGGGCGGCCCCTCCGCGCTGGACGCCAGCAAGATCCGCAAGGACGTGCTGTCCCGCGGCCCGGATGATCTGAAGCTGGTGATCGACGGCACCCGTGATTTCTCCGACTCCCTCCAGACCGCCAAGGCCCTGGCCGGCGCGCTGAAGACCATCGGCGATTACGACGTGGTCCTGTGCGGCATGGGTTCCAGCGACCTGTATCTGCAGGAGGTGGGCATCCAGACCGGCGCGCTGCTGGGCCTGCCCGTGCTCAACAACGTCACCGACATCCAGCCCGCCGGAGACGGCCTGCTGCGGGTGGAGCGCACGCTGGAGAACGAGGTAGAGGTCATGGAGGTCACGCTGCCGGCGGTGCTCAGCGTCTCCTCGGAGATCAATATCCCCTCCGTGCCCGCCATGCGGGAGATCATGAAGGCCGGCAAAAAGCCGGTGGAGGTACTGGGCGAGGCCGACGGCGCCGACGCCAATCTGACCACGCTGTCCGAGCTGGCGCCCGAGCAGCAGGATCGCCGCCAGCACATCATCGAGGGCGACGGCGAGGAAGCCGTGGAGGCCCTGGTGCAGTTCCTGAAAAAAGAGTGTCTTTAATCGATAGGGAGGACGACGAGATGAGCATTCAGTCTGTATTTGTGATCAGTGACGATCTTGGCGCTCTGAACGAGCTTTGCGGCGGCGTGAAGGCCATGGCGGACAAGGTGACCGCCATCGTGTTCGGCGGCCGGGACACGGCGGACGAGGCCGCTGCCTGCGGCGCGGACAAGCTGCTGTACTGCCCCCTGGACGAGAACGGCGCCCCCGAGAATTACGCCGGCCCCATCGCCGAGGAGATCAAGAAGACCGGCGGCGCCGCCGTGCTTTTCAACAACTCCATCCGCAGCCGCTGCCTGGCCGGCATGCTGGGCGTGCTGCTGGACACCTGCGTCCTCACCAGCGTCAACGAGCTGACCGAGCAGGACGGGGAGCTGATCTACCGCCGCATGGTATACGGCGGCACCGCCCAGCGCCACGAGCGCTTTGCCAAGCCCTACGGCGTGGCCACCCTGTCCGGCGGCATCTTTGAGCCCGTGACTCTGCCCGCCACCACCGACATCGCCCCCATCGAGGGCGCTCCCGCCGCGGGGATCAAGCGCATCGCCCGCACCGAGAAGAAGGAGGGTGGGACCAACCTGGTGGCCGCCAAGCGCGTCCTGGACGTGGGCCGCGGTCTGGCGGCGCAGGAGGATCTGGAGATGATCCGCGCCCTGGCGAAGGTCATCGGCGCCGAGGTGGGCTGCTCCCGCCCCGTGGCGGAGAACAACAAGTGGCTGCCCAAGGCCAACTACATGGGCATCACCGGCGTGCAGGTCAAGCCCGACTTTATCATCACCCTGGGCGTGTCCGGCCAGGTGCAGCACATCGGCGGCATCAACAAGTCCAAGGTCATCATCTCCGTGAACAAGGACAAGGCCGCGCCGATCTTCAAAAACTGCGACTTCGGCCTGGTGGGCGATATCTACAAGATCGTTCCGGCGCTGATCGAGAAACTCTCCTGATTCGATCCGCGCGTCTGTTCGACCGGAAGGGGGGCGGTCATCATAGCCGATATCGTGGGCAGCCGCACGCTGGCGAGCCAGTGGGACGAGACGGTGCGGTACTATGCGGACAGCGTCTTCCTGGAGTACATCTCCGTTGAGGATGAGGTCTGCCGCTACACATACGGACAGTTCGACCGGCTGGTGAAGCAGGCGGCCAACTACTTCCTGTCGCTGGGCATCCAAAAGGGCGAGCTGGTGGCGATGCACATGCACAACACGCCTGAGTACGTCGTCTGCTGGCTGGCCCTGGCCCAGATCGGCGCCGTCTCGGCGCCGCTGAATGAATATTACCGCGTGGGCGAGAGCGGGGAGATCCTCCGCTGGAACGGCATCCGGCGCATCATCGTGGAGCCCCGGTCCGAGGGCATGTACGTGCGCGGCCGGGCGGAGCTGGGGCTGGATACCATCATCCGCAGCCGCGGCGTCAGCGACTGCGGGGACGTGCTCAGCCTGGAGCAGGGGATGGCCGGCCAGCCGACGGAGCTGACGGAAAAGCGTCCCATCTCCTCCGACGACATGGCCGTCATCCTGTTCACCTCCGGCACCACCCGGTTCCCCAAGGGGGCCATCTATACCCACTGCAACGTGGTCTACGGCGGGATCTTCCATGTGCATCAGCTGGGCATGGGCCCGGGCGACCGGTTTTTGTCCGCCATGCCCTGCTACCACATGGACTTCCAGGAGATGGCGATCATGCCCGTCATCTGCGCGGGGGGCACCCTCATCATGGTGGAGCACTACAGCGCCCGCCGCTTCTGGCACCAGATCTGCCGGCACAGGGCCAACTTCACCGACACCATGTCCGTGATGAACCGCACTATGCTCCTGCAGCCGGAGCAGCCCTGGGAAAAGGAGCACTGCCTGAAGCAGATCTATTTCTCCATGGGCCTGAGCGTGGAGGAGAAGGAGGCGTTCGAAAAACGCTTCCGCGTCCGCCTGCTCAATACATACGGCATGACGGAGACGGCCACCGCGGTGACATGCGTGCCGCTCACCGGTGACCAGCACTGGCCGTCGGTGGGTCGGCCGGCCCTGTCCTACGAGATCCGGATCCGGCGGGAGGATGGCTCTGAGGCGGCCCCCGGCGAGGTGGGAGAGATCTGCATCGGCGGCGTGCCGGGCCGGTCCCTGTGCCCCGGGTATTACCACAACGAGAAGGCCACCCGGGCCCTGTATGAGGACGGAAAGTGGCTGCGCTCCGGGGACAAGGGCTATCTGGACGAGGACGGCTGGCTCTATTTCCTGGGCCGGGACGGGGACATGATCAAGCGTTCCGGGGAAAATGTCAGCGCCCTGGAGGTGGAGTGCATCCTCACCTCCCACCCCGACATCGCCGACGCGGCGGTGATCGGCGTGCCCGACCCCCTGCGGGACTATATGATCAAGGCGTTCGTCCAGCTCCGGGAGGGAGCGAGCCTGACATCGGAGGAGGTCCTCGCCCACTGCGACAGCCACCTGGCGAAATTCAAGGTCCCGTCCCAGGTGGAATTTGTCAGCGGCTTTGCGCGCACCTCCACCGGGAAGATCAAGAAAAACCTGTTGCACTGAACAAACCATGGGAAAAGCCTGTCCGAGCGGCGCGGGGCGCCGTCCAGACAGGCTTTTCACTGTTCCAAGGAAAAACCGTTGACTTTTGTGAACGCATCTGCTATATTAAACCGACATGCAGCGGAATTTTTTCAAATCCGGTGAATTTTTCACCAAATGGATGGAGTTTGGATCATGAAAGCACGTCCTACGATCAAGGATATCGCCGCCCTGGTGGGGGTATCGCCCTCCACGGTGTCCTATGTGCTGAACGACAGCGCCAACCACAAGATCTCGGAGGGGACCCGGCAGGCGATCCTGCAGGCGGCGAAAACGCTGCAGTACATCCCCAACGGCGCGGCGCGGGCTCTGCGCAACAACAGCAGCCACTGCGTCAGCGTCGCCCTGGAGAAGACGGTGACCCAGACCCGGTTCGGCACCCTCCTGCAGGGCATCCGCAACGGCCTGCGGTCCGAGGGGTACTGGCTCATGCTCTTCGACTTCGACAGCCGGGGCCAGCTGTACCCGGAATTCATCGAGAGCGTCCTGCAGAGCCGCAGCGAGGGCATCATCTACATCTCCTCGGACGGCACGGACCCGAAGCAGGAGTGGCGGGAGAGCATCCTCGCCAACAATCTGCCCTTCGTGGCCTGCGACTGCTGCCCGCCGGAGGAGGATCTGGCGTCGGTGAGCTTTGACTACGAGCGGGGCGCCTTTGAGGTGGGCTGCCGTCTGCTGGGGGAGGGAGCCCGCAGGATCCTCTATTGGCGCCCCAGCATCCAGACGGATCAGGAGCATTACCGCGAGGCCGGGCTGCGCCAGGCCGCCGCCCTGTATCCCGGCGCGGAGGTGATCATCTCCATGCTCCCCTATGAGGCGGCGGAGGACGGCGCGGACGTGGAGCGCCACTCCCGGCTCAGCCAGATCTGCAAGCAGTATCTGGTGCAGGACATCCTTCCCCGGATCGCCCAGTTCCAGGCGGGGGACGCGGTGGTGTGCTCCTGGGGCGTCATGGCTCGGCACCTGGGCTCGGCGATGAGCGGCGCCCGCCGGTCCATCAAGACCGCCACCCTCTCCGCGGGGGAGATCCCGCTGCTGCCGGAGTCCCGCGTGCTCATCAGCCGCCCCCGGTTCCTTTGCGGCGGCGAGGTGGCCGCCCGGCTGCTCCTGCAGCAGATCCGGGGGGAGAGGCCGGAGAGCAACCGGATCGTGATCCCGCCGGAGTCGCCCCAGTACGTGGAGCTGTGAGCGGGGCCGGTCCGGCCTGACAGACAAAAAGACCGCGGGTATGCGACGCGTCGCGTACCCGCGGTTTTCCTTTTTTTCTCTCAGAGGGCGTCCACCGCCGCCTTGAACCGGTCCAGGGCGTCGGCCAGCACCTTGCGGGGACAGGCCAGATTGATGCGCTCGAAGCCGTCGCCCGCCGGGCCGAAGATGAAGCCGTCGTCAAAATAGAGCTTGGCCTTTTCCTGGAGGAATTTGGCCAGCTCCTCGCCGGGCATACCCAGACAGCGGCAGTCGAACCAGCACAGATACGTGCCCTCCAGGTCCGCCACCCAGATGTCGGGGAAGTGCTGGGCCATGAAGGCTTTGAAGTACTGGTAGTTGCCCCAGATGTGCTCGTTGAGCTGATCCACCCAGTCGGCGCACTGCATATAGCCGGTCTCCAGGGCCCGGAGGCCGAAGGTGCTGTAGCTGTAGCAGCCGGAGACGTTGACTTCGTCGTCCAGCTTTTTGCGCAGATCGGGGTCGGGGATGATGGCGTTGCCCACGCACAGGCCCGCCAGGGAGAAGGTCTTGCTGGCGGCGGTGAACAGCACACAGCGGCTGGCGTATTTCTCCCCCAGGGTGGGGTAGCTGGTGTGCTTGTAGCCGGGCATGATGATGTCGAAGTGGATCTCGTCGCTGACCACCAGCAGGCCGTGGGCCAGGCAGATGTCCCCCACCCGGCGCAGCTCCTCCGCCGTCCACACCCGGCCCACCGGGTTGTGGGGGTTGCACAGGATCAGCATCTTGCAGCCCTCCGCCTTCCGGTCCAGATCCTCGAAGTCGATCTCATACCGGCCGTCCGCCAGCTTCAGCGGGCTCTCCACCACGGTGCGGCCGTTGAGCTTTACCGCCCGGTAGAAGGGGTAGTACACCGGGGTGATCAGCAGCACCTTGTCGCCGGGATCGGTGTAGGCCCGCACGGCGGCATAGAGCCCCTGGACCACGCCGTTGGTCTGCACGATCCAGTCCGACTGGATGGCCCAGCCGTGGCGGGTCTGCATCCAGTGCTTCACCGCGGCGGCGTATTTCTCGTTCCACCAGGTGTAGCCCCACATGCCGAACGCGGCGGTCTTTTTCAGTTCCTCAATAATCTCCGGCGGGCTGAGCAGCTCCATGTCCGCCACGGACAGGGGCACGATGCCCTTTTCGGCGTCCTCTCCCAGGGCGTCCCACTTGAACGCCTCCATCCCCGCCCGGGGATGGAAGGTCTCGAAATCGTATTGCATCGGCGGTTCCTCCTTTTCCGATATGACAGAGGGCCCCCTTCGGGAGGAAGGGGGCCCCGATCCGTTGATAGGTTGTTATCAGTCCGCGGACTCTTCCAGGGGATGATCCTTGCGGTACTTTATGATCATCCGGTCGCTGATGAAGGAGCAGACCAGGCCCAGCGCGGCGGAGGCGATGCAGGCCATGAAGATGTACTTGAAGCCGCCCACGCCGTACTTGTCCAGCCAGCCGCCGGCCGTGGAGGTGTAGAAGGTGTCGGGCAGGAAGCCCAGGATGGAGGCGATGCCGATCAGGCTGCCCACCATGTTCTTGGGCACGCCGGACTCGTCGATGGTGGCGTAGTACAGAGCGCGGTACACGGAGGTGCCCAGAGAGGCCAGGACCATGATGATCAGCAGCGGCCACATCACCGCGGCGGAGCCGGGGATGAGAAGCAGCAGCACAAAGCAGGCGATCAGCATGATGCCGGCGCCGATCATGGGGGCGGAGGAGCGCTTCATCTTCACCGCCAGCACAGTGGCGGCGGAGGCGCCGATCAGGCCGCTGAACACGGAGCGGTAGTTGGCGAATACGGAGGTGATGGTGGAGCTCATGCCGCAGACCTGCTCCAGATAGGGGGCATAGTAGGAGGCGGAGGCCAGGGTCAGGCTGCCGCAGAAGATCATGCCGGCCAGCAGGTAGGTGGAGGGGTGCTTGAAGGCGTGGCCCATGGCCTTGAAGGTGTCGGCGATGCTGGCGTTGGTGGTGTTCTCCACCTTGGCCCGGGGCAGGAACAGGGCCATCAGCACGCCCACGATGATCATGATCACGCTGATGCCGGCAATGAGCACGGTCATGGCCAGCTTGCTGTTGGCGGCCAGAGAGGTGAACACAGCCACAGCGGCGGTGGTGATCAGCAGGCCCACGACGCCGCGCCCGGCCTCCAGGGTGCCGAACATGCTGCCCTGCTCATCGGAACCGGCCACCACGTTGATGATCTTGATGGAGGCGGACCAGTAGGTCAGCACGGTGGTGACAGCGTACAGCATGAAGATCACTACCAACATGGTGTAGCTGGGGAACATGGACTCCCACAGGCCCAGCAGGCCGGTGCCGATCATGGAGACGACCAGCAGCTTCTTGGAGTCGTACTTGTCGGCGATCCATCCGCCGGGCAGATACAGGATGACGTTGGCGATGCCGTACATGTTCAGCAGCCGGCCGTAGTCGGCGTCGCGCCCTACCAACCCCATGGCTTCCTGCAGGGGGGTGTAGTAGTAATACATCAGATAGGGCAGCTGGTAGATCGTGTTCAGGCTCAGCATCATCAGCACGAGCGTCACGATCTGGTTTCTTCTGCTTTTGTGGATCGACATGGTTTTCCTCCTTTTTTGTTGCAGGAAGGTTCTCCTCCCCGGATAAGTTTGGGAGGCGACGGCTCGCCTCCGCTTGACAGGGGGCGCGATGACCTGCGGGCGGATCCCTGATACAGGTCGGTTATACGTATGTCTAGTATAACAGATTGTGCAGGGAAGTGCAAATGTCATATTGACATTTTTGTGACGGTATATTTAGCTATTTTGCATATAATTTAACGGGATTTATGGAAACTCTCATAACTTTTACGTAAAAATCTGCCTGGATTGGAAAACTTTTGGAAGCCATTTTCCGGGACCGAGAGGCGATTTAACGTTAAAACTGCCGGGGAGAAAATCGCCCGTACGGCGGCGCCGCACGGGCGTTTTTGTGGAATTTTCACAAGGGAAGGGAGCTTCAGCCCTCCAGCACAGACTTATAGAACTCGCCGCTGCGCTGCAGGCACTGCACCGCCTCGTCCATCATGCGGCCGTAGTGCATGAACGCGTGCAGGGCGCCGGGGACGATGTCGAACTGGGTGCGCACGCCGTGCACCCGCAGAATGTGCTCCAGGGCGCGGGAGTCGTCCAGCAGGGGATCCAGGTCGCCGCAGCAGAGATAGGTGGCGGGGATGCCGTGGGTCAGGTCGTTGTTCAGGGTGACGAAATAGGGGTTCTCCTCGTCGTGGGCCTCCGGGTCCAGATAGCAGGAGATGTAGTAGGCCATGTCCGCCTTGCGCATGCCGTCCAGCTCCGTGCCGAACAGCCGGTAGGAGGCGGAGTCCATCATGCCGTAGGAGCCGTAGTACAGCAGCAGCGCCGCGATGTAGTCGTTGCCGCCGAACACGTCCCGCAGATACAGGTTCACCGCCAGGGCCAGGTTGCCGCCGCCGGAGTCGCCGCCGATGGCCATCTTGTCGGGCAGGATGCCGAATTTCTCTCCGTGCTCATGGAAGTAGCGGGTCACCGCCGCCGACTCGTACAGGGGGATGGGGAACTTGGCCTCCGGGGCCAGGTGGTAGTCCACGCCGATGACGGCGCAGCCGCTGGAGGCCATGACCGAGCGCATCATCCGGTCGTGGGTGTCCACGCTGCCCACGGTGAAGCCGCCGCCGTGGATGAACACCAGGCCGTGATGGACGGGGGCGTCGTCGGGATAATAGATGCGTACCGGCACCGGGCCGATGGGACCCTCCACCGTGGTCTCCACGGTCTTGTAGGCCTCCGGGCCGCCCTCGTTCCAGAAGCGGCGCTCCTGGACGTACTTCTCCCGCAGCTCGTCCCAGGAGCAGTCGGTGACGAAGGCGTCCTTGGCATTCTCCGCCTGATAGTCGATCACCCGGCGCATCCCCTCGCTCAGCAGGGGATAGGGGTCCTGCTTGTTGATCTCATAGTTGATCGTGTATTCCGGCATACGAAATTCCATTGTGATCACACCTCCAGTGTTTTTGCATAATTGCTTCCTCTATATTAACGCATTTCTTTGACTTTTTCAATAGTTTTTCGTTTAACCAATGCAAATCGGCGGCGCCCATAAAAAACGGCCCGGTCCGGGGACCGGGTCCGTATTCAAGCTTGCTTCTGGGGCAGCTGGGGGAACATGTCCATGGCCACGGGGGTGTAGAACCGCTCCGCCACCTCTGCCGGGTCCCGGGTTATGGCCAGGATCCACATCAGCTTGGCCAGCACCGCCTCGCAGGTCATGTCGTAGGCCTCCAGTACGCCCAGATCGTTTTTCAGCCGGTGGCCCACGTGGTACACGCCCAGATCGCTGCCCTCATTCTCCACCTGGGTGGTGAGCACGGTGATGCGCCCCCGCTCCTTCCACTGGCGGATGCAGTCATAAAATCCGCCGGCCTCCGGCACGCCGCCCACGCCGAAGCTCTCGATGATCACGGCGTCGTTGCGCTGATAGAGGAAGTCCAGCGTCTCCCGGTCCATGCCCGGGACCAGCTTCAGCAGCGCCACCCGGGTGTCCAGGTCCTCGTAGAACCGGGGCTCGTCGGCGCAGCGCTGGCGGATGAACCGGACCAGGGACCCGTCCCGGATCACGCCCAGCTCTGGGTAGTTGATGCTGGAGAAGGCGCTGAAGCTCTTGGAGCGGGTCTTTTTGGCCCGGGTGCCCAGAATGACCTTGTGGTCGAACACGATGGACACCCCCGGCAGATCCCCCGCGGCGCAGGAGAACGCGTCGGTCAGGTTGATCTTGGAGTCGGTGGAGTCGAAGCCGATGGGCTTCTGGGCGCCGGTGAGGACGATGGGCTTGGGGCAGTCCTGGATCATGTAGCTGAGAGCGGCGGCGGTATAGGCCAGGGTGTCGGTGCCGTGGGTGATGACGAAGCCGTCGTAATTCCCGTACCGCTCCCGGATGCACCGGACGATCATCTGCCAGTGGGCGGGGGTGATGTTGGTGCTGTCCAGGGCCAGCAGCTGCACGCAGTCGGTCCGGCACAGCCGGGTGATGCTGGGGGTGTAGCGCAGCAGCTGCTCGGTGGTCAGCCCCGGGGCCAGGCCGCTGTCGGTGGGCTGTGAGGCGATGGTCCCGCCGGTGCCGATGAGAAGGATGTTTTTCATGTCCCTCAGCTCACCACCGTGTCGTCCTGGTAGATCCACTCGTTGACGTCGGTGACGCGGATGTCGTCCTCGCCCAGACGGGCGATGACCTTCGCGATGCCCGCGTTGATGATCAGCCGCCGGCACATGGAGCAGGAGGTGGTGTCCGTCAGGTACTCTCCCGTCTTGGCGTCCCGGCCCACCAGATACATGGTGGCGCCGATCATGTCCCGCCGGGCGGCGGAGATGATGGCGTTGGCCTCGGCGTGGACGCTCCGGCACAGCTCGTACCGCTCCCCGGAGGGGATCTGCAGTTCCTCCCGGTGGCACACCCCCAGATCCACGCAGTTGCACCGGCCCCGGGGCGCGCCGTTGTAGCCCGTGGCCAGGATCTCGTCGTTTTTCACGATGATGGCCCCGTAGGTCCGCCGCAGGCAGGTGGACCGCTCCCGGGCCGCGTCGGCGATGTCCAGATAGTAATTCAGCTTGTCCCGTCGTTCCATGGCCGTTTCCCCCTTTTTGTTTGGCCAAGTCTGAGAAGAAAAGAAGTTTAATAGCTGCTTTCGGCTATTATAGCATATCCGCGCAAGCGGGATGCTATAATGTGGCACGTTTTGCGGTTCCGGCGTCAGCCGGGAGCAAAACGCCTTAAAACAAAAATATAATGACTGCATCGCAGTCATTATAGCACAGGTTTAACCGATTAGTAACCACTTTTGCCCAAAAACAACTTATAATATATCGAAAAGAACGCATGACCACAAGAGCCGGAACGGCAAACAGACGGGGGTGGCATCATGTCCATTGACATTTATTCCAAGGGCGAATATCCATCCGGCGCGCTGTCCAATTTTGCGGAGCATCATTTCATCATGGACGGGATCGCGTGCGGGTCGATGGAGGGCTTTTTGCAGTCTCTGAAGGTCCGCTCTCCCCGCAAGCAGGCGGAGGTCTGCGCCCTCGTGGGGAAGGACGCGAAAGAGGCCGGCGGACGCAGGCGCTTTTGGAAGCTTGCCAAAACCGTCTGGTGGCAGGGAAAGGCCTACGGCCTTTTCTCCGACGAGCTGCAGATGCTGATCGACCGGGCGTATCAGGAGATGTACGAGCAGTGCCCGCCGTTTCGGCAGGCACTGGCAGACACGGCGGGCCAGACCCTTGTCCACAGCATCGGGAAGAGAGACATGCGGGAGACCATTCTGACGGAGTACCAGTTTATCAGGCGACTGGACCATCTGCGGGAGGCCGCGGACCGGCGGCAGGGATGACGGCATGGAAAAGGTGAACTATCAAAAAGAGCTGGACGCCCTCATAGACGGCCTGGCGGGTCGGCCCCGGCTGCTGCTGCAGGCGTGCTGCGGGCCCTGCTCCAGCTATGTGCTGGAGTACCTGACGGCGTATTTCGACGTGACGGTGCTGTTTTATAACCCCAACATCCGCCCGGAGGCGGAGTATGAAAAGCGGCTGGTCACCTTGAAGCAGCTGCTGGCCGCCATGCCCATGGACCATCCGCCCGCCCTCATCGAGCCCGGCTGGCGGGGGGAGGCGTTTCTCGCCGCCGCGAGGGGGCTGGAGGCCGAGCCGGAGGGGGGCGCCCGGTGCGCGGTGTGCTTCCGGCTGCGGCTGGCCGAGACGGCCCGCATGGCCGCGGAGGGCGGCTACGACTTTTTCGGCACCACCCTCACCGTCAGCCCTCACAAAAACGTGCCGCTCATCAACGACATCGGCTTCGCCCTGCAGGAGGAATACGGCGTGCGGTGGCTGCCGTCGGATTTCAAAAAGCGAAACGGCTATCTGCGCTCCATCCAACTGTCCAGGGAGTATGGCCTGTACCGGCAGGAGTACTGCGGCTGCGGCTGGCCGGAAAACAAGGACCAATAAAGAGGAGCGAAGAAATGTCAGACGAGCTGCAGGTGTATATCCCCCGCCCGGAGGACGGATGGTTCTACTGCAAAATGATGTCCGACCCGGAGACGATGGCCTACAACGCGCCCTGGTTCCCGCCGGACGGGTGCATCCCCGCGCCGGAGGAGGAGTGGCGGGAAATGCAGAAGTATTGGATTGGGAAAGAGCCGGAGCGGTTTTACGCCTTCCTGCGGCGGAAAGGGGACGGCGCCTTTGTGGGGGATGTGAACTATCATTTTAATCGGTCGCACGGCTGGCATGACATGGGGATCGTAATCTACGCCCCGGAGCGGGGAAAGGGATACGGCGGACAGGGACTTCGCCTGCTGCTGGACCGGGCGTTCCGGGTGGACGGCATCGGGTGTCTGCACAACGATTTTGAGACCACCCGGGACGCGGCGTATCACATCCATCGGGCGGCCGGCTTTTGGCAGACGGACACGGCCGGCGGTTTCGTTCGGCTGGAATTGACGCGGGAGGATTACCTGCGGGGGACGGGAGGCCCCCTGCGGGAGCGGCTGCACGGCGGCGCGGGAATGGCGCTTGACAAGGGGGGACAAGGGGTTGTATAATGGCCCCGCAAAACTGAAAAGGGGCGCTGGGCACGGCCCGGCTGAGACGGCGCCAGGCGCCGGACCCTGGAACCTGATCCGGATAATACCGGCGTAGGAAACCGCGGCGAGAGCCGCATTGTTGACGCCGGCAGGGAATACCCGCCGGCGGATTCTTTTCGGGAGGGAGAGCTATGAAAAAGATCAACACGAGAAAACTGGTGGAGAGCGCCATGCTCATTGCGGTGGGGACCGTGCTGAGCATGCTCAAGTTCGACATGCCCATGGGCGGCGGGCTGACCCTGTGCAGCATGCTGCCGCTGGTGCTCCTCAGCCACCGCTACGGCTGGAAGTGGGGCCTGGTCAGCGCGGCGGTCTACAGCGTTTTGCAGCTGGTGCTGGGGCTGGACAACGTGCGCTATGCCACCAGCTTCATCATGGCGGTGGGCGTGGTGATGCTGGACTACATCGTGGCCTACACGGTCATCGGCCTGTCCGGATTTTTCGATACGGTCATCAAGGACCGGCGCGCCGCCCTGGCGGTGGGCATTGCCGTGACCTTCTGCCTGCGGTTCGTCTGCCATTTCATCACCGGCGTGTGGATCTGGGACGCCCTGTGGCCCAATGAGTACGGCATGACCAGCGTGGTGTACTCCCTGGTCTACAACGGCTGGTACATGGGCGCGGAGCTGGTGCTCACGGAGATCGTGGCCATGCTCATCTATAAGCCCCTGGGCAAATACTTCCGGGGCGAGGATCTGCAGACCGAGAAGGCCTGACGCGGAAAAAGGACATAAAAAAGGGACGCTTTTCAAAGCGTCCCTTTTTTTATCCCCGGTGTTCCAGCAGGTACTCCACCGCCATTCGGTAGCCGTCAAAGCCGTAGCCGGCGAAGGTGGCCTGGCAGGCCATGCCGGCGTAGGAGACGTGGCGGAATTCCTCCCGGGCGGACACGTCGCTCAGGTGTACCTCCACCGCCGGGATCGCCACCGCTTTCAGCGCGTCCAGGATGGCCACGCTGGTGTGGGTGTAGGCGGCGGGGTTGATGACGATGCCGTCCATGACCCCGTAGGCCTCCTGGATGGCGTCCACGATGGCGCCCTCGTGGTTGGACTGGAAGAACGTCGCCTCCACGCCGTGGCTCTCGCACACGCCGCGCACGAAATCCACCAGCGCCTCATAGCTCCGCTCGCCGTAGATGCCCGGCTCCCGGATGCCCAGCATGTTCAGATTCGGACCGTTGATCACCAGAATCTTCATTGTACAGCCTCCCAAATGGTGTCGATGGCGGCCTGGCGGGGACCGTTGTTGTCCACGGTCAGGTCCGCGAAGGCGGCGTATTTTTCCCGCCGCTGTTCATAGAGGGTCCGGGCAGGGGTGGCCAGGGACAGGGGCCGGCCCTTCTTTGCCAGCTTGTCCAGATCCCGCAGGAGCAGCACGATGAACCCGTTTTGGTGCAGGAGGGGGTAGTTCGACCGCCGGGTCACGCACCCGCCCCCGGTGGCGATCACCGCCCCGGAGAGCTTTCCCAGCCGGGCCAGCACCGCCGTCTCCCGGGCGCGGAAGCCCGCCTCGCCCTCGGCGGCGAAGATCTCCGGGATGGGCATGCCCGCCTCCTTCTCAATCTCGGTGTCCGCGTCCCAAAAGGGCCGGCCCAGCCGCGCCGCCAGCGCCCGGCCCACCGTGGTCTTGCCGCAGCCGGGCATGCCGATGAGGACGATGTTGGACATCTGGTGGGATAAGGTTGACATAATTTCTTCTATTCGCCCGTCGGGGATGCTGTGGCCGCAAAACTGCTCGGCGCTGTATTTCGCCTGGGCCACCAGCATGCCGAGGCCGCCGGCACAGGGGATGCCCAACGTCTCCGCTTCCATCAAAAATGCGGTGCGCTGGGGGTTGTACACCACATCCAGCACGCCCTCACACCGGGGAAAATCCCCGGGATGGGCGGGGAGAGAGCCGGTGTCCGGCACCATGCCCAGGGGGGTGGCGTTCACTAGCAGCTGGGCGTCCCGGTGGAGATATAGGTTGTCATAATTATTTTCTCCCTTCCGGGAGACGGACACGATCTCTCCCGCGCCCAGGTCCTCCAGCACCGCCTTCACCGCCAGGGAGGCACCGCCGGTGCCGAACAGGAGGACCTTTTTTCCCGCCGGGTCGATGCCGGCGGCGCGGACGATGTAGCGGAAGCCGGCGTAATCGGTGTTGTCCCCGCGCCAGCCGTCGGCCGTGCGCACCAGGGTGTTGACGCTGCCCACCCGCCGGGCGGCGTCGGACAGCGCGGTGCAGTAGGGCACCACGGCCTTCTTGTAGGGGATGGTCACGTTCATCCCCGCCAGAGGCGTGGAGCGCAAAAAGCGGTCCAGATCCTCCGGCTGCGTCTCATAGAGCTTGTATTCGTAGTCCGCCAGCGCGGCGTGCAGCTGGGGGGACCAGCTGTGGCCCAGCGTCCGGCCCAGCAGGCCGAATTTATCCATTGTCCGCCTCCATGCAGCGGGCCTGCCAGGCGCGGCTGGCGGCCATGATGGGCCCGTAGAGCCCGGCGATGAGGTCCGCCGTCTCCGGCCGGCAGCGGTCCCGGACGGCGGAGAGCTTTTCCGCCTCCCGGCCCGGGTCCAGCACCGGCAGACCGTGGTCCTTTTTGTAGGCGGCGATGGCGGCGGACACGTCCAGCCGCCGCTCCAGAAGGGCGATGAGCTGTCCGTCCACCCCGTCGATCTCCTGGCGAAGTTCCTTCAGATCCATATCAGTACCCGCTTTCCAGATAGGCGTCGTAGAGGGCCGCGGCGGCGGCCGCCTCCACGCAGGGGACCGCCCGCAGCACGATGCAGGGGTCGTGGCGACCGCGGACGGAGAGCTTCACGTTCTCATGGCGGCGCAGATTTACGCTGTCCTGCTCCATGGCGATGGAGGGGGTGGGCTTGAAGGCGGCCCGGAACACGATGGGCATGCCGCTGGTGATGCCCCCCAGGATGCCGCCGTGGTGGTTGGTCCGGGTGCGGACCACGCCCTGGGCGTCGAAGTAAAAGGGGTCGTTGTTCTCGCTGCCCCGCATGCCGGCGGCGGCGAAGCCCGCGCCGAACTCCACGCCCTTCACGGCGGGGATGGCGAACACCGCCTGGGCGATGCGGTTTTCCATGCCCCCGAACATGGGCTCGCCCATGCCGGGGAGGATGCCCTCGCAGACGCATTCGATGACGCCGCCCACCGAGTCGCCCGCCTCCTTGGCGGCGGCCAGGGCGGCCTGGATGGCGGGCCCTTCGGTCTGGCCGCCGATGGATACGATCCGGGCGGAGACGGTCATGCCCGCCTCCTCCAGCAGCTGCAGCGCCAGGCCCCCGGCGATGCACAGCGGCGCGGTGAGCCGGCCGGAGAACTGGCCGCCCCCGGCCACGTCCCGGGCCAGGCCGTATTTCACCGCCGCGGCAAAGTCCGCATGACCGGGCCGGGGCACGTCCCGGAGATCGTCATAGTCCCCGGAGCGGGCGTTGGTGTTGCGGATGATGGCTGTCACCGGCGCGCCGCAGGTGTGGCCGTCCACCAGGCCGGAGACGAATTCCGGCGCGTCGGCCTCCCTGCGGGTGGTGGAGTACGGGCCGTTTCCCGGGGCCCGGCGGGCGAGGAAAGCGGCCAGCTTTTCCATGTCCGGCGCAAAGCCGGCGGGCAGGCCCTCGATGGTCACGCCGATGGCGGGGGCGTGGCTCTGGCCGAAGATGGTGAAGCGGAAGCGCTCACCGAAGCTGTTGCTCATGGGTCCTCCTCCAGTGTGACCCGGCCGCCCAGGGCGGCGTAATCCGCCCAGAAGCCGGGGTATGATTTGTTCACAGCCTGGGCCCCGGTCAGGACCACAGGCCCGTCGCAGACGATGGCGGCCACGGCGGCGCTCATGGCGATGCGGTGGTCGTTGGCGCTGGCCACTTCGCCGCCGGCCAGCCGCTCCCGGCCGGTGATCTCCAGCCCCTCGGGAAGCTCCCGGGCCTGGCCGCCCAGAGCCCGGATGAGCCCGGCGGTGGTGGCCAGACGGTCGCTCTCCTTGATGCGCAGCCGTCCGGCGTTGACGAACCGGGTCACGCCCGGGACGGCGGCGGCCAGCACGCTGAGCACCGGCACCAGATCCGGCACGTTCTGGCAGTCCACCACCGCGCCGCCTGCGGCGATGGCCTCCGCCAGGGCCGCGACCGCCCGGTCCCCCTGGGGGGAGTCCGGGTCCAAACCTGTGACGGCGACGGTCCCGCCGGACAGCTTGTCCGCCACGATCCAGAAGGCGGCGTTGGACCAGTCGCCCTCCACCCGGACGGCGCCGGGGGAGACATGGGGCCGGCCGCCGGGGAGGGAGAAGACCCCGTCCTCCAGGGGGCAGGCCACCCCGAACAGGTCCAGCGCCCGCACGGTCATGGCGAGATAGGCCGCGGACTCCAGATGCCCGGTGAGGCGGACGGTGCTGCGCCCCTCCAGCAGGGGCAGGGCGAAGAGGAGCCCGCTGATGAACTGGGAGGAGATGTTGGCGGCGATGGCGTACTCTCCCGCCGCCAGCGCGCCCTCCACCGCGACGGTGTCCGGATCGGGCTTGGTGAGGACGGCTCCATGGGCAATCAGCTCCTCCCACAAAGGGGACAGGGGCCGCGCTCCCAGCCGGCCGTGCATTTTTATCGTGGCCTTCGCCCCCAGGGCGCACACCACCGGCAGCAGAAACCGCAGCGTGGAGCCGCTCTCTCCGCAGTCCAGCACGGGCCGGGCCGGCACGTGGGCGATGGGCTTTACGGTGAAAAGGCCGTTTTCGTAGGCGATGTCCGCTCCCAGCGCCCGCAGACAGTCCGCCGTGGCGGTGATGTCCGCGGAGAGGGTGGGGCAGGCGATGGTGGTCTCCCGATCCGCCAGGGCGGCGCAGATGAGAAGCCGGTGGGCCTGGCTCTTGGAGGCGATGGCCGGGACGGTCCCGGCCAGGGGGGATGGCTCTATGATGGCTTTCATCTCACAGCCCCGCTTTCATGAACGCCGCCGCTCCGTCCGTGCCCATGGGCCGTATTGCACAGCGGCCTATCGCCTCCGGCACGATGACGTTGATCGTGCCCCCAATGACATTGATCGTGCCCCCAGAGCGCTTTTTGTCCGAGAGCATCCGCTCCATGAGTGCAGGGAAGGGCGCGTCCGTCCGGATGGGCAGGCCGAACTTTTCCAAAATGGCGTCTACCCGCGCGGCTACGTCGGCGGCGCAGACGCCGGTTTTTGCCGCCGCACGGCAGACTACGGCCAGCCCGATGGCCACGGCCTGGCCGTGGGACAGGGAATAATTGCTCTCCGCCTCCACCGCGTGGCCCAGGGTGTGGCCCAGGTTGAGAAGGGCCCGGCGGCCCGTGTCGAACTCGTCCTCCGCCACCACGTCCCGCTTGTGGCCCACGCACCGGGCGATCAGATCCTCCCGGTCAAAGTCCCGGCCGGTCCGCTCCAGTTGGGCGAACAGGGGCTCGTCGAAGAGCACGGCGGTCTTGATGACCTCCGCGCAGCCGGAGATAAAGTCGGCCTGAGGCAGGGTGGAGAGAGTGTCTGTGTCGCACACCACCGCCCGGGGCTGCCAGAAGGCCCCCATCAGGTTCTTGCCGGCAGGCAGGTCCACAGCGGTCTTGCCCCCCACGGAGGAGTCGATGGCCGCCAGGAGGGTGGTGGGCAGCTGGACGTAGGCCACGCCCCGCATGTAACAGGCCGCGGCGAAGCCGGTGAGATCCCCCACCATGCCGCCGCCCAGGGCGAGAAACACGTCGGAGCGGGTAAAATGCTCCGCGGCGGCGAAGTTGAGGATGTCCACCAGCTTTTCCGCCGTCTTGCTGGCCTCCCCGTGGGGGAGGGTGTATACGGAGAAGGGCAGATCCGCGGCGGAGAGCGGGCATACGACCTTCTGCAGCCACAGGGGCCCCACCTGATCGTCCGTCACCACCAGGTACCGGCCGGCCCTGGGGAAGAGGGCCCTGAGGGTGTCCCCCAACCCGGCCAGCAGGCCTGGGCCGATCTGCACGTCGTAGGGCACGGAGGCGGGCACATGCACCGTCCTCATCCGTCGATCTCCTCCTTCCGGCGCTTGCCCTCCTCCAGGAGGGCGCAGAGCACGTCAAAATCGCCGGCGGCGATGGCCTGCCGGTAGGCGGCCATGCTGGCGATGAAGGCGTCCAGCTCGGTGAGCATATTGTCCCGGTTGTCCAGGATCAGCTCGCTCCACATGGGGGCGTTCAGCCAGGCCACCCGGGTCAGATCCTTATAGCTGCCGGCGGAGAAGCCCTTGTGCCGGGCGGCGGTGGGGCTCTTGATGTAGCCGTTGGACACCACGTGGGCCATCTGGGAGGTGAAGGCGATCATCTCGTCGTGCTCCTCCGCGGTGGTGACGCTGATGCGGCCGAAGCCGGCGGGCCTGAGAAGCTCCTTCACCCGCTGGAGGAAATCCGGGTCGTCGTACCGGGGGGGCACGATCACCATGGGCGCCCGGTCATAGAGGTTGGCCCGGGCGTATTTGTAACCGGAGAACTGGGTGCCCGCCATGGGGTGGCCGCCCACGAAGGTGAAGCCGTGCGCCTCGGCCAGGGGGAAGGCGAAGGCGCAGATCTGGCGCTTGACGCCGGAGCAGTCCATGACGATGCCGGTCTTGGAAAAATCATCGGCGTGCTCGCTCATATAATCCATGGCGGCCTGGGGATACAGGGAGATGAGCACCAGCTCGCAGTCCTTGAGATTCTCCCCGGTGAGGATGCCGTCGATGGACCCGTCCAGCAGGGCGAACTCCGCCGTGGAGGCGGTGCGGTTCCAGCCCAGCACGGTGACGGAGGGGTCCCGTTTGTATGCCTTGGCCAGGGACCCGCCGATGAGTCCCAGCCCCACGATGCCAACGGTCATCCTCTCACGACCTCCAGGATCCGGTCCATCTGCCGCATCAGCGCCTCGAACTGTGCCGGCGTCAGGCTCTGGGCCCCGTCGCACAGGGCGTGCAGCGGGTCGTTGTGCACCTCCACCATGATGCCGTCCGCGCCGGCGGCGGCCGCCGCCAGAGCCATGGAGGGCACCAGACTGGAGTGGCCGGTGGCGTGGCTGGGGTCCACCACCACGGGCAGATGGCTCAGCTCGTGGAGCACCGGCACGGCGGAGAGGTCCAGGGTGTTGCGGGTGTAGGTCTCGTAGGTGCGGATGCCCCGCTCGCACAGGATCACGTTCTCGTTGCCGCCGGCCATGATGTACTCGGCGCTCATGAGGAGCTCCTTCAGGGTGTTGGCCAGGCCCCGCTTGAGCAGCACGGTCTTGTTGGTCCGGCCCAGACCCTTGAGCAGCTCGAAATTCTGCATGTTCCGGGCGCCCACCTGGATCACGTCCACATCCTGGAAGATGTCCAGATCCCGGATGTCCATGATCTCCGACACGATGGGCAGGCCCGTGGCCTTTTTCGCCTCGCTGAGAAGCTCCAGGCCTGTGGCGTGCAGGCCCTGGAAGTCGTAGGGGCTGGTGCGGGGCTTGAAGGCGCCGCCCCGGAGGAGCTTCGCGCCGCTGGCCTTCACGGCCTCGGCGATGCCGATGATCTGGTCGTGGTTCTCCACGGAGCAGGGGCCGGCGATGACGGCAAAGTGGCCGCCGCCCACGGGCACGCCGCCCGCGTCGATCACCGAGTCCTCCGGATGGAACTTCCGGTTGCATTTTTTAAAGGGCTCGCTGACCCGCTTCACGGACTGGACGATCTCCAGGCTCTCCAGAAGCTCCATGTCGATGTGGGCGGTGTCGCCCACCAGGCCCAGGATGGTATACTCCGCGCCCTGGGAGATGTGGACCTGGACGCCCTGGGTCTCCAGCCAGTGGATGAGGTGGTCCCGCTGCTCGGCGGTGGCGCTGGGTTTCAAAACGGTGATCATGGCTCAAAACTCTCCTTTGCAAAAAAAGCTGTGCGGCAATGTGCCGCACAGCTTCGTGGTCTGGTTCTTACAACGCTTTTTCGCAGCACAGATCGCTATTACTTCGTAAAAAAGTAATAGGAATAGTAGCCGGCGAAAAAGTAACGGTTCATTCGGATACGCTCCTTGGTAAGATGGTGGCATTATATAACCAAATCAAACGCTTGTCAATGTCCCGGGCCGCAAAAAACGGGAAAAAAGAGGCCGGCGCGGAGGTTTTCCGCGCCGGTCTCCCGCAAAAGGAAGGAGGACAAAGCAGGGTAAAGCGTTTCAGGCGGACAGAGGGGTGTCCGCGCCGTCCCCGGAGGCTGCGGGCAGCCGCACCGGCGCGGGGGCGGGGGCGGGTTCCCGGCGGCGGCGCAGGGTGGTGTACCGGTCCCGGGCGGCCATGAACATCCGCTCCGCCAGCCGGTACAGCCGGTAGACCAGGGGCCGGTAGGCAAAGCATACCTCCCCGATGAAGGCGGTGAGGGTGCCGCCGAAGCGGCTTTTGAACAGGTACAGCCCGTTGCTGGCGTCGGTGCTCTCCAGCGCGCCCCGCATGTCGTATATGGCGTCGCCCCGGGCCGCGGCGGCGCGGATGATCTCCCACTGGAGCAGATAGTTGGGCATCAGATCCCGGTGCTGGCCGCTGCTGGCGCCGAACACATACCAGGTCTTGTTGCCGTAGTGCACCGGGATGGCCCCGGCGATGGGCGTGCCGCCGGACCAGGCCAGCAGCAGCGAGATATGCTCCGGCCCCAGCTCGTCCCACATCCGCTGCAGATACGCCAGCGGCCGCACGAGAAAGCCGCACCGGCGCCCGGTCTCCGTCAGAAGATCGTGGAAGAGCGCCAGATCCTCCCGGCTGCCCCGGCGGATCTCCACGCCCCGGCGCTGGGCCAGATGGATGTTGTAGCGCACCTTCCGGTTGAAGCCGGCCATCAGCTCCTCCTCGCTCTTTCCGCCGATGTCCAGGCGGAACACCTGCCGGGGCTGGATCGTGCTCCCCGCCGGGCCGCCGGTGCGGACCCGGGCGCCCAGCCCCTCCATGATGGCGCGGAAATCCCCGTCGTCCTCGGGTACGTCCGGCTCCATCCGCAGGGCCATGGCGTTGTACCGCATGGCCAGCAGCTCCGCGCCCTCGGCGATCTGGCGCAGAGAATCGGCGTCGTCCGTGGCGCACACCGGGCCCCGGGGGCTGTACATCAGGCTGCCAAAGAAGGGGATCTTCCGGATCAGCACGCTCAGCCCGCCGGTGATGTTCCCCTCGGCGTCCTCGGCCAGGATGATCTCGTTTTTCCATCCGGACTTCACCCGGGCCCACTCCGGGGACTGCTGGAAGTTGCACCGCTCGTGGCGGGTCAGAAACGCCGTATAGAGGCGTATGTCTTTTTCATCTTTTGCGTATCGCATATCCCGTCCTCCTTGCTCCGTTGGACTGCGGCCCTCTCCGGGGCTGAGGCCACTATAGACGGGCGCTGCTTCAAAACGGCATAGATTCCTTTAAGATTTGTTTAATTTGCTTCTCTTTTGTAACCCCCGCCTTGCGTGACGCGTCTGTCCTATACGTCCGCCGGGGCGGCGATTTTTTTCAAGGGACGCAAAAAGCCCCGCTTCCGGCGGAAGCGGGGCGAGGGGAGACGGCGTGTTTTCAGAGGAAGGTGTCGTATAGGATCTTGACGAAGAAGACGGCCAGCACGGTGACGATGAGGGGTCTGACGATCTTCGCGCCCCGGGCGGTGAAGGAGCGGGCGCCCAGGTAATTGCCCGCGATGCCGAAAAGACCGGCGGTGAGGCCCAGGGGCAGCAGCACCTGGCCGTTTAGGAGATAGGTGATGAGCGCGGCGACGTTGGTGGCGAGGTTGATGGCCTTGGTGGTGCCGGCGGCGTCATTGAGGCTCATGTGCCCCAGACCGGTGAGCAGCAGCAGCAAAAACGTGCCGGTGCCGGGGCCGTAAAAGCCGTCGTACACGCCGATCAGCAGCGCCAGCGTACAGGCGACGGCCAGCGTCCTGCCGGGGGAGAGGGGTTCCTTGCCGCCGGCGTCCAGACTCTTGCTCCGGAACACATATACCGCCGTCAGCGGCAGCACGACGAGCAGAAAGATGCGGAACACGTAGTCGTCCACCCGCAGGGCCAGATTGGCGCCGGCGGTGGAGCCGGCCAGGGCGAACACCGCGCAGGGCAGGCACAGCTTGAGCCGGATATAGCCCTGCCGCCAGAACTTGGCCGTGGTCAGGGCGGTGCCCATGGCGGCGCTGGTCTTGTTGGTGGCGATGCTTATATGCACCGGCAGACCGGCGATCAGGTACGCCGGCAGACTGATCAGTCCGCCGCCGCCGGCGATGGCGTCTACGTACCCGCCCAGAAAGACGAGCGGGCAGACGATGAGATATTGCGTCCAGCTTGCCATGGAAGCCCCTTGCCGCGGTTGACAGGAACCGTCATTTTCATTATAATTTCCTTAAGAATATACCCGCTCCGTGGGGAAATTGCAAGGAGAAAGAATATGATCGTCACCTATAAGGGAAAGACCCCTGTGGTGGACCCCACCGCCTTCGTGGCGCCCAACGCCACCCTCATCGGGGATGTGACCGTGGGACCGGACGCGTCGGTCTGGTTCGGGGCGGTGCTCCGGGGGGACAACGGCCCCATCCGGGTGGGCCGGGGCAGCAACATCCAGGACAACGCCACCCTCCACAGCGAGCCGGGCCGCTGCCTGGACATCGGCGAGTACGTGACCGTGGGCCATAACGCGGTGGTCCACTGCGGCCGGGTGGGCGACGGCGCCCTCGTCGGCATGGGCGCGGTGCTGCTGGACGAGGCCCAGGTGGGCCGGTATGCCGTCGTGGGGGCCGGGGCGCTGGTGACCCAGCGGTTCGAGGCGCCCGACTTCTCCCTGGTGGTGGGCGTGCCCGGAAAGGTGATCCGCACCGACCGGCTGGACCAGAAGCAGACCAATCTGGCCAACGCCGAGGGCTATGTGGCCCGCAAAAACGCCTATATGGCGGAGGAGTGAGCGCATGAAAGGCATCATCCTGGCCGGGGGCATGGGCACCCGGCTGTATCCCATGACCAAGGTCACCAGCAAGCAGCTGCTGCCCATCTACGACAAGCCCATGGTGTACTATCCCATGAGCGTGCTGATGCTGGCGGGCATCCGGGAGGTGCTGCTGATCTCCACGCCGGTGGATCTGCCCCGGTACCAGGAGCTGCTGGGGGACGGGTCCCGCCTGGGGATGGAGATCCGCTATGTGGCCCAGGAGCGGCCCCGGGGGCTGGCGGAGGCCTTCATCCTGGGGGAGGAGTTCATCGGCTCCGACACGGTCTGCCTCATCCTGGGGGACAACGTGTTCTACGGCCAGGCGCTCAGCAGCTATCTGGCCCGGGGCGCGGCCCTCACCGAGGGGGCCATGGTGTTCGGCTATCCGGTGAAGGACCCCAGCCAGTTCGGCGTGGTGGAGTTCGATCGGGACGGGAAGGTGGTCTCTCTGGAGGAGAAGCCTGCCCGGCCCCGGAGCCGCTACGCCGTGCCGGGACTGTATTTCTACGACAGCGCCGTGGTGGACATCGCCAAGGGCGTGCGGCCCTCCGACCGGGGGGAGGTGGAGATCACCTCCGTGAACAACGCCTACCTGGCCATGGGGAAGCTGAAGGTGATCCAGGTGGGCCGGGGCATGGCCTGGCTGGACACCGGCTCGCCGGAGGGGCTGCTCAGCGCCGCCCAGTTCGTCCAGACGGTCCAGGAGCGCCAGGGGTTTTACATCGCCTGCCTGGAGGAGATCGCCTGGCGGCAGGGGTGGATCGACACCCGCCGGCTGCTGGAGCTGGGCCACGAGCTGCGCATGACCGACTACGGCCAGTACCTGATCAGCCTGCCCAGCGAGCTGTAAAAGCACCGTCGCCGGGCGATCTGCCCGCGCTTGAGGGTCCGATTGTCGGCTTTCGGGAGGAAGCTCTCGATCCGCCGGAGACATATCATGTCCTCGGCGAAGAATGGACGTGCAGAGAGATGGTTATCATGAACGCCCCGCGCTGAGCGGGGCGTTTTTTTCTGCGGTTTTCATTGCCGGTGGCCGGCGTGGGCATGCTGCCGGACCGGGCGGCGGTTGACGGCGCCGGTCAGACGCCTGCGGGGCCGGTCGGATGTGCCGGCGGCGGCCAGCTTCCGGGCCCGGCGCTGGGTGACCTCCTCGCTCTTGGGCTGGATGTCCCCGGCGGCCTGCAGGGCCGCTTTCGTCAGCATGGGGCCGACGAGCTCGTAGATGAGCACGGCGAACAGGGTGATGTTGCGGATGAGGGCGCCATCATCCCCCAGCTGCATGGCGGTGGTGCACATGCCCAATGCCACGCCCGCCTGGGGCAGCAGCGTCACGCCCAGATATTTCTGAATCTCCGGGGAGCAGTGGGTGAGCCGGGCGGAGAACCGGGCGCCCAGATACTTGCCCGCGGACCGGGCGAGGATGTATACCAGCCCCACCAGGATGATGGCCCCGGAGGCGAACACCCCCAGGTCCAGCTCCGCGCCGCACAGCACGAAAAACAGCGCCAGCACCGGCGAGGACCACTTGTCCGCCAGGTTCATCAGATCGTGGCTCAGGGGGCAGAGGTTGCAGAACACCGCCCCCAGCATCATGCACACCAGCAGAGAGGAGAAGCCCACCGTCACGGGCCCCACGTGAAACTCCGCCATGGACAGCGCCACCGTCAGGAACACGAAGGCGATGGTCATGTTCAGCCGGTTGGTGTTGGAGTTGAAAAGCCGCTCCAGCTCGGTGAGCAGCCAGCCCATGGCCGCGCCCAGCACCAGGGAGGCGGCGATCTCCACCAGGGGGTCCACCAGGATGGACACCAGGTCCGTGCTGCCCAGAGCCAGGGTCTTGGCCAGGCCGAAGGACACCGCGAACACCACCAGGCCCACCGCGTCGTCCAGGGCCACCACCGGCAGCAGCAGGCTGGTCAGCGGGCCCTTGGCCTTATACTGGCGCACCACCATCAGCGTGGCCGCCGGGGCGGTGGCCGTGGCGATGGCACCCAGCGTGAGCACCTGGGCGGCGGAGAGGATGTCCGGCCGGAGCAGGTGGAATACATACAGCGACACGTCCACGAACAGGGTGGCGGTCAGCGCCTGGAGCACGCCCACCACAAAGGTCTGCCGGCCGATGGCCTTCAGGTCCTTCATGCGGAACTCGCTTCCGATGGAGAAGGCGATGAAGCCCAGGGCGATCTCCGAGGCCAGGTCCAGGCTCTCCGCCACGCCGGTGGAGGTGTAGCCGAAACCCAGCGCGCCGAGACCGAAGGGGCCGATCAGCACGCCGGAGACCAAATAGGCGGTCACGGTGGGCAGATTCGCCAGCCGGGACAGACGGGTCATGAGCAGCCCGGCCAGGATGGCGAGGGATACGAGAAGAAGGGTCTCCATTTTCGATATTACCTGATTTCGCTGAAGAATTGTCGCCCGCCCTTTGGGCAAGGCATTAGTTTAGCACCGCCGGAAATGAAAAACAAGGGCAATCCTTCACAATTTTACGCGCATATACCATATCTTGTGCGCAAAAATGCCGAAGAAGGGGCGCGCCACCCATGTTCTGGCGGCGCGCCGGCAGAAAAACCGCTTGCGTGCGGACGGCTCGCACAGTATAATGAACCCGCGGGATATAAGCAGCGCGGTTTCGCGCCGCGAAGGAAAACGAAGAGAGGACGGATCGACCATGAAAAGACGTGCTTTGAGTTTGCTTCTGGCGCTGGCGATGGCGCTGGGGCTGTGCGTTTCGGCCTTCGCGGCGGAGGAAGAGAGCGCGGCGGCCGAGCCCGCCGCCCAGGAGGAGACAGTCCCCGCGGAGGGAGCGGAGGAGACCGCTCCGGAGCCGGAGACCCCGGCAGAGGCGGATACTCCGGCGGAGCCCGGAGAGCCGGCCCCTGCGGAGCCGGAGGAGGACAAAGCGGACGCGGCGGCGGACGAGCCGGATACCGCATCCGTTTCCGGCAGCTGCGGCGCTAACGGCGGCCATGTGACATGGAGGTACGCCGACGGCACCCTTACCATCTCCGGGACCGGGGCGATGAAGGATTATAAGCGGCCGGAGGATGCGCCGTGGGCCTATGAGGAGTGGCTGTTCGATATAGCGCGGGTCGTGGTCCAGGGAAGGGTGACCCACATCGGCGATTACGCGTTTTATATGCTGGGCCGGGTGGGCGTGCCGTTTTCCGTCACGTTGGAGGAGGGCATCACCAGCATAGGGAAAATGGCCTTCTTTTGCTGCGAGGTGGTTTCGGACATGACCCTCCCCGCCAGCCTGACGGAGATCGGCGAAGACGCCCTTTTTCTGGTCGCTACGCCTGCGTTTCATGTCGCGAGCGGCAACCGGTTTTTCAAAGCGGTGGACGGGGTGCTGTTTGACAACTCCGGACGGACGCTTTTGCAGTATCCCGATGGGAAGAAGGATCTCTCGTACACGGTGCCTGCCGGCGTGACGACGATCGCGTCCGGCGCCTTGTACGGCGCGGCGTTCACCAGCGTAACCTTCCCGGATACGCTTACGGCGATTGGCGATTATGCCTTCCAGTTCTCCGAGATCTGCAGCCTCGATCTCCCCAGTGGGCTGAAGACCCTGGGGGTATGCGCATTCTGGGGCTGCGACAGTCTGCAGGAGGTGACGATTCCCGCCAGTGTGACGAAGATCGACGCAGGGGCGTTCGGTCTGATGTCCCCATCCGATGTGACGGTCCTCAGTCCGTATTGTCAGATCGCGGAAGGAAGCGACTACGGAACCACAACGCTGGGCGACCCGGAGGTGACCGTTATCCACGGCTATGACGGCTCCACGGCGGAAAGCCACGCGAGACAGTATGGTTTCCGCTTTGAGTCCCTGGGTCCGGCACCCTCCGCGCCGCCGCAGACGGACCCGCCCGTCTCCCAGAACACCGGCTGGGCCAAGGAAAACGGGAAGTGGTATTATTACCGCGGCGGCACGAAGGTCCGGGACGAGTGGATCGAGGACGGCGGAAAGGAATATTATCTGGGCTCCTCCGGCGCCATGCGCACCGGCTGGATCCAGTCCGGCGACGTGTGGTACTATGCCAACAGCAAGGGGGAGCGCCAGTACGGCTGGAAGCAGATCGACAGAAAGTGGTATTATCTCAATCCCGTCACCGGCCAGATGCGGACCGGCTTTTATGACGACGGCGGAAAACGGTATTACAGCACCTCCAACGGCGTCATGAGCACCGGATGGATCAAGGTGAACGGGATCTGGTACTACGCGGACAAGAGCGGCGCGCTGCAGACCGGATGGAAGAAGGTCGGCGGGGTGTGGTACTACTTTGACCCGGCGGACTACGAAATGCTCACCGGCCGCATAGACGTGGATGGAGCGTCCTATTATTTGAACGCCAGCGGCGCCATGAAGACCGGCTGGGTCAGCCTGCCCAACGGCGATTACTACTATGCCAGTCAGTCGGGCGCGCTGATCAAGGACGATTGGGTGAAGTACAGGGGCAGCTGGTATTGGCTCAAAGCCGACGGCCTCATGGCAAGGAACGAGACGCTTTCCATAGGCGGAAAGAATTACAGGTTTAGCGATTCCGGGATCGCAACGGAGGTCACGGACCTCTATCCTGCGATCTCCCTTCAGGTCCCCCTCTATAAGCAGGCAGATCCGGCGTGGGCCAATGTGCATCTCGGCAGCTCCGGCAAAACGATGAAATCGTCCGGCTGCCTGGTGACGTCGTTTGCAATGGCGGAAAGCTATCGTACCGGGCAGACGATATACCCTGACGCCATGGAGAAGATGTGCTCCTTTGGCAGCAATGGCAACATGAACGGCTTCCCCAAGGGCTATACATACACCTCCGGCGGGGAAATCGACCTTGAATTTGTATATGAGCTGCTCCGGCAGAATAAGCCGGTCATCGTCGGCGCCAACGGAGGGGGAGAGCATTGGGTCGTGGTGACAGGCTTCACCGGGGGAGATGTCCTCACGGCGGAGGGCTTTACGATCAACGATCCGGGCGCCAGCCGCCGCACGCTGCAGGATCTGTTCAATTACCGTCCCAACTATATCCGCTGCCGCTACTATAAGTGACGGATCCGCGTGTCGGGACAGCCTATTACAAAAACGAAGAGAGGACGGAGCGACCATGAAAAGACGTGTTTTGAGTTTGCTTCTGGCGCTGGCGATGGTGGCGGCCCTGGCGGGCTGCGGCGGCGGTTCCGCCGCGTCCCAGCAGCCCGCTTCCGACGGATCGGACGAGACGCCGGAGGCCGTGGCGGAACCCACGGCGGAACCCACCCCGCCGCCGGAATACCGGCTCGTGGGAGCCGCCCGGTACGAGGAGGGGGAGCTGACCGTGCAGTACGCCCTGACCTATGCCGCGGCCGGCGACAGCCTGCCCTCCGCGGTCCGGGAGACGCGGCCGGATGAGGAATATGAGACCGCCTATACCTATCTGGCGGACGGGCGCATCGCGACCAGCGCCGCAGAGGGCGACCAGCGGAGCAGCCGGATCGAACGCTATTACGACGAGGCCGGGCAGCTGGTCTGGCAGGCAGAGGTCATGCGGGGCATGTACTATGATGCGAACAACGAGCCGGCGGGGTGGTATACCGACCGGGAGTACAGCGATTATGCCTATGACGAGGCCGGGCAGCTGATCGCCGTCACAACGGTGAACGGCAGCGGCGAGCGCCGGACCGCCCAGGAGTATACCTACACCGACGGGCAGCGGACCGGGGAGAAGAACATCTATTATTATATGAATTACGATATCGATCCCAACGATCCCACATCGGTGGAGGATGTGACCGAGTATACCTACGCCTACGACGGCGAGGGACGCCTGGCGAGGCGGGAGAGCTACACGGACGGGGAGATGACCTCCGCCGTGGACTATACCTACACCGGCCCGATGCGCCTGGGCAGATACGCCAGCGGCGCCGTGAACGCCGCCCTGCTGGCCGGCGGGGACGAACAGCTCCTCAGCCTGAGCGTGCCCGCGGAGGCGGGCGAGCCGACGGTCGAGTACGACGACGCCGGATGCCCGGTCCGGATCGGGGCGGGGGAGAGCACGTACGCCGAATTCACTTATGAACCTTACGCCCCGGCGCCCATGGCGGCGGCGGAGGCGCCTGCCGCAGTGGCGCTGGACACGGTCATGCTGGACAACGAATACTGCACCCTCACCCTGAAGGACTACTTTGCCCCTTACGCGGTGGTGGAATTTGAGAATAAGTCCGCCGACGCCATCTATCAGCTGGCCGCCTACAGCATCGAACTGAACGGGGTGGGCGTTCCGATCGGGCTCCGGACGGCGTACACGGATCCGGGCCAGACCTCGAAGCAGGTCGTGTACCTGGACCCGGACGTCCTGGCCCGGTTTGGGATCCTGTATCCGGAGACCATCTCCGCGACGGCCTCTCTGGGCCAGGAAGAGCCGTCCGACAGCGGCACCTCCTACTTCACGGTGGAGGAGGGACTGACCATCTCCGCCGAACTGCCGGTCCCCGCAGGGGCGGAGGGTCCCTCCACGGTGGAGCCGACGTTCGGCCGGGAGCCGGTGGTGGTCGCGGCGACGGATGAGTACAAGATCACGCTGGTGGACGGCTACATAAAGGATGACCAGCTGCGCCTGACCGTCCTGGCTGAGAACTATACGGGCCGCTACATGGCGGTGAGCGTCCGGGGACTCAGCGTCAACGGCACGGAGCTGCCGGTGTCGGAATACGGCAACAATCTGGGCTACTCGTATTGGGAAAAGGGATATATGGAGAGCGCCGTGGGCTACCTGGACGGCGATATGATCAGAAGCGACCTGAGCCCAATCATAGAGCAAATGGGCCCGATCCAGACCGTGGATGTGACTTTGTCGGTGTATCTGCGGGCGGAGACAGGTTATGCGGAGCCGGAGCTGTACCCCACGGTGACCCTCTCCTTCTGAGCGGGCAAAACAGACAAAAACGCCGGGGGCGGGAGACCGCCTCCGGCCCCTTTATAGGGAAGAAATGACAAATTTCATACAATTTTAAGGTTGCCCTTGACAGGGGGCGGCAACGCTGATAGAATGTGTGCCGTCTCAATTGGAAAGGACCTTTCCAAAGCAAGATGCGACCGCCGTCCTCCGGGGCGGCCAAGGCCACACGGACAGCCGGGTCGAATGCCGAACGCCGCGAAAGCGGCCGGCAGCGCAAGCTGCCTTATTGATTGAGTTGGGCCGCCATGGCCCAGGGCTCAAGTTTTATAAGTTGGTTACTTTATAACCGGTGCCGGGCGGCACACAAACTTGTAAAATGGTCAGTAAGAGTAGGGCAAGGCATTTTGCTTTCAGAAAACTCTCAAATCCATTGGGACGGGGTCCGTTTTTTTCAGACGGGAGACCGTAACATCGATGCAAGTGGAATGTGCCGGGCATATTCCGCTTGTTTTTTTATTTTTCGTCAAAAGGGAGATCGCGCCATGGACAAGATCATCGAGCTGAGAAACATCACCAAATCCTTCGACGGAGAGGTGGTGCTGGACAACATCAGTCTGGACATCTACGACAACGAGTTCATCACGCTCCTGGGACCCTCCGGCTGCGGCAAGACCACCACTTTGCGGCTCATCGGCGGGTTCGAGACCCCCGACTCCGGCGACGTGCTGTTCATGGGAGAGCGGATCAACGACGTGCCGCCCCACAAGCGGAACGTGAACACGGTCTTCCAGCGCTACGCCCTGTTCCCCCATCTGAACGTGTTCGAGAACGTGGCCTTCCCCCTGCGGGAGCGGAAGGTGCCCCGGGCCGAGATCGAGGAGCGGGTGGAGGAAATGCTCGCCATGGTGGCGCTGAAGGGCTTCGAGCACCGCTCCGTCACCAGCCTGTCCGGCGGCCAGCAGCAGCGGGTGGCCATCGCCCGCGCCCTGGTGGGAAAGCCCCGGGTGCTGCTGCTGGACGAGCCGCTGGCGGCGCTGGATCTGAAGCTGCGCAAGGACATGCAGCAGGAGCTGAAGAACATCCAGAAGGCCACCGGCATCACCTTCGTGTTCGTCACCCACGACCAGGAGGAGGCCCTTTCCATGTCCGACACCATCGTGGTCATGAGCGAGGGGCGCATCCAGCAGATCGGCACCAGCCTGGACGTCTACAACGAGCCGCAGAACGCCTTCGTGGCGGATTTCATCGGCGAGAGCAACATCGTGGACGGCGTCATGCTGGCCGACCGGTCCGTGTCCTTCTCCGGCCACACCTTCCAGTGCGTGGACGGCGGCTTCGGCAAGAACGAGCCGGTGGACGTGGTGGTCCGGCCGGAGGACGTGGACATCGTGCCGGAGGAGAAGGGAATGCTCCGGGGCGTGGTCACCTCCGTCACCTTCATGGGGGTGCACTATGAGGTGATCGTGGACATCGGCGGGTTCAAGTGGATGATCCAGACCACCGATTTCGTGGACGTGGACGAGCACATCGGCCTTTTCATCGAGCCGGACGCCATCCACATCATGAAAAAGAGCGAGTATTCCGGCCTTTACGGCGACTACGCCAGCTTCTCCAACGAATTTGACGAGCTCAGCGACGCGGAAAGCGAGGGGGCGGAATGACGAAGAAAAAGACCCGTTCCTCTCTGGTCACCGGTCTGGCCGGCGGACCCTACGAGGTCTGGGCGGTGCTGTTCATTCTGGTGCCGCTGGCCTTCGTGGCCTATTACGCCTTCACGGACAACGATTTCCGCTTCACCACCGCCAACATCGTCCGGTTTTTCACCGACACCTCTCCCGCCGCCGACGGCGCGGGGGGCACCTCCATGGTGCGGACCTATCTGGTGATCAGCTGGCGCAGTTTGAAGCTGGCGGCGATCTCCACGGCGGTGTGTCTGGTGCTGGGCTACCCGTTGGCCTATATCATCTCCCGGGCCAGCCCCAAGGCGCAGAAGACCATGATGACCCTCATCATGATCCCCATGTGGATGAACTTCCTCATCCGCACCTACGCCTGGATGACCATTCTGCAGGACACCGGCATCCTCAACAACTTCCTTGCGAAGCTGCACCTGGGCCGGATCCACATCATCGGCACCGAGACCGCCGTCATCATCGGCATGGTGTACGACTATCTGCCCTATATGATCCTGCCGCTGTATTCCATCATGGCGAAGATGGACTTCAAGCTCATCGAGGCGGCCCGGGATCTGGGCTGCGCCCCGGCGGGGGTGCTGCGGCGGGTGATATTGCCCCTGAGCATGCCCGGCGTGGTCAACGGCATCACCATGGTGCTGATCCCCTCCATCAGCACGTTCTATATCTCCCAGAAGCTGGGCGACGGCATGTTCTTCCTGCTGGGCGACGCCATCGAGGGGCAGTATGTGGCCAACAATCTCCACTTCGCCGCGGCCATCGCCTTCATCCTGATGGTGGCGCTGCTGGCGGCCATGGCGGTGATGCGCGTCGTCACCGACCGGCACACCTACGGAGGGCAGTGAGATGAAAAAAGCTTCCAAGATCTTTACCGCCCTGATGTTCCTGTTCCTGTTCGCGCCGCTGGTGATCCTGCTGGTGTTCTCCTTCAACGAGGCCAGAAGTCTCTCGGTATTCTCCGGCTTCTCCCTGAAGTGGTACCGGGAGCTGTTCCGGGACACGGAGACCCTCAAGGCCGTGCGCAACACCCTGGTGCTGGCGGTGTGCGCCGCCGGCGTGTCCACCGTCATGGGCACCGCCGCCGCCGTGGGCATCCACCGGATGCGCTCGAAATATCTGCGCTCGGCGCTGGACATGGTCACCAACATCCCCATGATCAACCCGGACATCATCACCGGTATCTCCATGATGCTGATGTTCGTGTTCGCCAGCCATCTGTTCGGCCTGGCCAACAGTCTGAGCTTCATCACCCTGCTCATCGCCCACATCACCTTCTGCCTGCCCTACGTGATACTGCAGGTGCTGCCCCGGCTGCGGCAGATGGATAAATCCCTGCCGGAGGCAGCCATGGATCTGGGCTGCACCCCCTGGGGGGCCTTCTGGAAGGTGGAGCTGCCGGAGATCATGCCCGCCATCGTCACCGGCATGATCATGGCCTTTACCCTGAGCCTGGACGACTTCGTCATCAGCTACTTCACCACCGGAACCGGCTTTCAGACTCTGCCCATCCGCATCTACAACATGACGAAAAAGACGGTCACGCCGGACATGTACGCCCTGGCCACGCTGATCTTCTTCGTCATCCTGGCGCTGCTGCTGCTGTCCAACCTCACCGACAGCGAGGACAACCAAAAGCTGCGGGCCGCCCGGAAGGCCAAGCGGGCCGCCTCCGGCAGGCCGCCCATGGACCCCAGACGCCGGCGGATCCTCTATACCTGCGGCGGGTCGCTGGCGGTAATCGCCCTGGCGGCGACGGTGGTGCTGGCCGTCACCGAGACGGACAACAAGCCCCAGGTGCTCAACGTCTACAACTGGGGCGAGTATATCTCCGACGGCTCCGAGGGCTCCATGGACGTGGTGAAGGAGTTCGCCGCCTGGTATGAGGAGGAATACGGCCGGCCGGTGCAGGTCAACTACGAGACCTTTGCCAGCAACGAGGACATGTACGCGAAGCTGTCTAAAAACGCCATCAGCTACGACGTGATCATTCCCTCCGACTACATGATCGCCCGCATGATCGACGAGGATATGCTCCTGCCTCTGGACTTTGACAACATCCCCAACTACCAGTATATCGACGAGGATTTCCGGGGCCTTTACTACGACCCGGATAACCTGTACTCCGTGCCCTACGCCTACGGCATCGTGGGCGTCATCTACAACGCCAACGTGGTGGACGAGGCGGACACCGGCGGATGGGACCTGATGTGGAACGAGAAATACGCCGGCCAGGTGCTCCAGTTCAACAACTCCCGGGACGCCTTCGGCACCGCCATGTACCGGGCGGGCATCGACGTGAACACCACCGACCGGAGCCTCTGGGACCAGGCGCTGGAGTCCCTGCTGGAGCAGCGCCGCAGCGGCGTGGTGCGCAGCTATGTCATGGACGAGGTGTACAACATGATGGAGTCCGGCGAGGGGGCCATTGCCGCCTATTACGCCGGGGACTACTTCACCATGCTGGACGCCCAGGCCGACAACGTGGATCTGCGGTTCTACTATCCGGAGCGGACCAACTTCTACATCGACGCCATGTGCATCCCCACCTGCTGCCAGAACAAGGAGGTGGCGGAGATCTTCATCAACTACATGCTCTCCCGGGAGCCCGCCATCGCCAACGCCGAGTACACCTATTACGCCTCCCCCAACCGGCTGGTGTATGAGGACCCGGACTACATCGAGGAGATGGGCGAGGAGACCATGGACATCCTCTATCCCGATTGGGGCGACTTTTCCGAGCAGTACAACACCTACGCCTACCGGAATCTGGACAACGATCTGCTCAGCTATATCAACTCCCTCTGGGAGACGCTGAAGATCAACTGACGCCGGCATAAAAATACCGCCGCGGCCTGGCCGCGGCGGTATTTGCTTTGCCTGTCAGAAGCACTTCTGGCAGAGCTTGTAGCCCCGGCTCAGAGCCCGGGCCAGGGTCATGGAGGACCAGTGCTTCATGCCGGAGCAGTCGCTGGTCCGGTGGATCTTGCCGGCGTTGCTGACATAGACGGTGGTGTGGTCGTACATGCCGCATTCGCTGTTCCAGGTGCCGACCCAGGCGCCGGAGCCGTTTACCCAGTACCGGTCCACTGCCTCGCTGCGGGCCATGAGGCCGTCGGACTTCAGATAATAGCTTTTGCCGCCGGACTTGATCCAGGCGTCCCGGATGAGGGCGCCGCTCTTGTCGGCGTAGCGGTAATCGCCGCCGCCCAGGCTGATCCAGCCGGTGCGCATGGCGCCGGAGGCGGTGAACAGGTACTCCTTTCCATCCACGGAGAAGGTGCCGTCCCGGGCCATGAGCCCGTCGGCCTGCAGATAGTACCAGCTCTTGCCGGACTTGATCCAGGCGTCCCGGATGAGGGCGCCGCTCTTGTCGGCATAGCGGTAATCGCCGCCGCCCAGGCTGATCCAGCCGGTGCGCATGGCGCCGGAGGCGGCGAACAGGTATTCCTTCCCGCCGATGGCATAGATCCCGTCCTCGGCCATGGCGCCGGTCTCCGGGTCCAGGTAATACCAGCTCCTGCCGCTCTTCAGCCAGCCGGTCTGGAGAGTGCCGCTCTTGCTGGCGTAGTAATAGACTCCGTCCACCGTGAACCAGCCGGTGCGCATGACGCCCGCGCTGTCCACATAATAGGTGCTGCTGCCGTCCGTGATCCACTGGGCGGTGAGCTTTTCGCCGTTTTCATACCAGTACCACTTGCCGTCCTCCTTCTGCCAGCCGGAGGGGCCGGCGGGCTCTTCCGGAGGCGCGGGATCGGGGGAACTGTCCGGCGCTTCGGCGGCCGCCTCCGGGGAACCGGCGGGCTCACCGGCGGCATAGGCCGGGACCAGCAGGCCCGTCAGCGCCGCCAGCGCCAGCAGCAGGCAGATCATGCGTCTTTTCATGGTGTCTCATCCTTTCTGTATGGGATAAAATCGAGCGTGGTAAATTATGGGATGAGACCATTATAACGGCTGCGGGGATCGGTGGCAAGAAAATTCTTCCAAATAAAAAAGCGCCCCCGGCGGGAGCCGGGGGAGGGAACAGCGGTGTTCGACTCAGAGCGCCGTCGTGAGGACAAAGCCGGGGAAGTATTTTTCCACGAAGGGCACATCCTTCACGGTGAAGGACTGGCCCCGGAGGTACTCCAGCTCCCCGGCGGGGGAGGTGAAGTCGAAGCCCAGCCGCCAGCTCCACAGAAGCTGCCGGTCCTCGCCGTATTTCCGGTTGATCCGCTCCCGGCCGTATTTCCCGTCTCCCAGCAGGGGCCAGCCGGCGTGGGCCATCTGGACCCGGATCTGGTGGGTGCGGCCGGTGTGCAGCCGGCAGGCCGTCAGGCTCAGCCCGTCCCGGTGGGCCAGCAGCCGGTAATCGGTGGCGGCGAAGCTGGTCCCCGGCTCCTGCCGGGGCTTGACGTAGACCTGGTTTTTGGCCGCGTCCTTGAACAGCCAGCCCTCCATCCGCCCCTGGGGCGGGTCCGGCCGGCCCACGCACACGCACAGATACTCCTTCGTCACCTCCCGGGCGCGGATCTTCTCGTCCAGCACCCGCAGGGCGGCGGCGTTTTTCGCCGCGATGACGATGCCGCCGGTGCCCCGGTCGATGCGGTTGCACAGGGCGGGGGCGAAGCTGTTCTCCCGGGAGGGGTCCCAGCCGCCGGCCTGGTAGACATAGGCCTGGATGCGGGCGATGAGGGTGTCCGCCGCCCAGCCCTCGGCGGCGTGGCACAGCACGCCCGGTCGCTTGGACACCAGCAGGATGTTTTCGTCCTCATAGACGATGTCCAGCTCCGGCCGCACGCTCTCCAGCCACCCGGGCCCCGCCGCCTTCTGGACGAAGAAATCCTCGGGGATATACAGGCGCACGCTGTCGCCCTCCGCCAGCCGTACGTCGGGCCGCGCCCAGTGGCCGTTGACCTTGATGTCCTTGCGGCGGAAGTGCTTTTGCAGCAGGGAGGAGGGGATGGACGGGGCCATCTTGGCCGCGAAGCGGTCCAGGCGCTGGCCGGCGTCGTTTTTTCCAACGGTAAATTCTCTCATAGGTGGATAGTAACACAAAAATTATTTGTTGACAACGGCCGGGGATTAATTTATAATACTTTGGCGACTGTATGAGGTTTGTCCTATGCTCTTAGATCTGCACGAAATCATCGAGATGCCGGGCCGGAGCCTCCCTTTCCGGTGCGAACTGGACCGGGAGAGGCTGCGCTTCCCCTCGCTGGTATCCTTTGACGGGCCGGTGACGGCGGAGGGACTGGTGAAGAACACCGCCGGCGTGCTGGAGCTGACCGCCGATGTGAAGGCGGACATGACCGTCCGGTGCGACCGGTGCGGAAAGCCGTTCCAGCGCCATCTGACGCCCCGCTACACCGCCACGCTCCAGGCCGACGCGCCGGACGCGGACAGCGAGGACGTCTTCCCCCTGGCGGGGGACGAGGCGGACGTGTCCGATGTGCTGGAGACCTGCTTCATCCTGGGGATGGACCAGCGGTTTTTGTGCCGGGAGGACTGCAGGGGGCTGTGCCCCGTCTGCGGGAAGGATTTGAACGACGGACCCTGCGGCTGCGGGAAAGAAATCGATCCGAGAATGGCGGCCCTCGGGCAGCTTTTGGATGATATACAGGAGGTGTGAACAATGGCGGTCCCTAAAAGAAAACAGTCCCACGCCAGAAAGAGCAAGCGCCGTTCCAGCGTTTGGAAGCTGCGTCTGCCCAAGCTGGTTGCCTGCCCCAACTGCGGCGAGTACCATCTGCCTCACCGCGCCTGCCCGGCCTGCGGCCAGTATGATGGGCGCACTGTGATCGCTGTGGGCGAGGACAAGTGAGCTTTCAGCAATAAGGGAGGCGTTGCGCCTCCCTTTTTTGCTGCATACATCCATCGGGGACGGCATGAGGGCCGTCCCAAATGTGCTATACTTACGGGAAAGGAGGCATAGAGCCATGGCAAGACCCCTCGTGGCCATCGTGGGCCGGCCCAACGTGGGCAAGAGTATGCTGTTCAACCGGCTGGCGGGCCGGCGTCTGTCCATCGTGGAGGACACCCCCGGCGTAACCCGGGACCGGCTTTACGCCCCCTGCGAGTGGACGGGCCGGCGGTTCGACATCGTGGACACCGGCGGCATCGAGCCCAACACCGCCGACGAGATCCTGCTGTTCATGCGGGAGCAGGCCATGCTGGCCATCGACAGCGCGGACGTGATCGTCATGGTGACGGAGATCGGCACCGGCATCACCGCCGCGGACCAGGAGGTGGCCGGGATGCTCCTGCGCAGCGGAAAGCCCGTGGTGCTGGCGGTGAACAAGATGGACGCCATCGGTCCGAACGACGCGGGCATCTATGAGTTTTATAACCTGGGCCTGGGCGACCCCATCGCCGTGTCCGCCGTCCACGGCCACGGCACCGGCGACCTGCTGGACGCCTGCGTGGCCCACTTTCCCCCGCCCGAGGCGGAGGAGGCGGACGACGGCCGCATCCATGTGGCGGTGATCGGCAAGCCCAACGTGGGCAAGAGCAGCCTCATCAACGCCATCCTGGGCGAGAAGCGGGTGATCGTGGCGGACATGCCCGGCACCACACGGGACGCGGTGGACACCCCCGTGGACAACGCCTCGGGAAGCTATCTGTTTATCGACACCGCCGGCATCCGCCGCAAATCCAAGGTCAACGACCGGGTGGAGCGGTTCTCCGTCATGCGGGCCCAGCTGGCGGTGGAGCGCAGCGATGTGTGTCTCATCATGCTGGACGCCCGGGAGGGGGTCACCGAGCAGGACACCAAGATCGCGGGCCTGGCCCACGAGGCGGGCAAGGCCAGCATCATCGTGGTCAACAAGTGGGACCTGGTGGAGAAGGACACCGGCACCATGGACCGGATGCGCCGGCAGGTGAAACAGGACCTCAGTTTCATGGATTATGCGCCGGTGGTATTCATCTCCTGCTTGACGGGACAGCGAACTGAGCGTATATTTGATATGATAAACGCCGCCAACGAGCAGGCGTCTCTGCGCATCTCCACGGGCCGGCTCAACAACCTGCTGGCCGACGCCCAGGCCCGGCAGCAGCCGCCCACGGACAAGGGCCGGCGGCTGAAGGTGTTCTATATGACCCAGACCGGCGTCAAGCCGCCCCATTTCGTGATCTTCTGCAACAGTCGGGAGCTGTTTCACTTCTCCTACCAGAGATACATTGAGAACCGCATCCGGGCGACCTTCGGACTGGAGGGGACCCCCATCAGGCTGACGATCCGTCAGAAAGGAGAAAACGAATGAAAGTAACGCTGCTGCTCATCCTCATCGCCGTGATCAGCTACGCTCTGGGCGCGCTCAACAGCGCCGTGCTTCTGAGCCGTTTCGTCTTTCACAAGGATCTGACGAAGCAGGGCAACCACAGGGCCAACTATGCCAACTTCGTGAAGGTATACGGCAGCACCTGGGGTTACGCCTGCATCGCGGTGGACGTGCTGAAGGCGGCCATCGCCGTGCTGGCCGGCGGGCTGCTGATGCTGCCCGTGGGGGACAGCTATGTCACCGTGGGCAAGCTGTTTGCCGGCTTCTGCCTCACCCTGGGCAACGTCTATCCCGTCCATCACCAGTTCCGGGGCAACAAGGGCGTGGTGGCCTGCATGACCGCCATGTGGCTGGCGGACTGGCGGGTGGGCCTGGTGGCCACGGCCGCGTTCGTGATCGTGGTGGCGTTCTCCCAGTATGTCTCCCTGGCGGGGATGGCGGCGCCGGTGCTGGGCGCCGTGGCCGCGTGGCTGTGCGTGCCCAAGGAGGAGCTGAAGGGCCTGGCCGGCACGCTGGTGCTGCTGATGGCACTGGTCGTTCTCTGGCGCCACCGGGGGAACATCTTCCGGATCCTGGATAAGAAGGAGCCCCGGGTGAAGTGGGGCAGCAAGACCTCCGCCGACCGCCGTGTCCGCGGCGACCGGTTCTGAGCGGATAAAATGACCTGCAGCGCGCCCCGGCTCTGAGCCGGGGCGTTTTTTCCCCTTTTCATCCCGGGCGATCTATGTTATAATAAGCTATTAAAAAGTATAGTTACGCGCCCGCAAGGGCGCTGGGAGAAAGGCACAGCAAATGATCCTGGATAAAATATTCGGCAGCCATTCGGCCCGGGAGGTCAAAAAGCTCCAGCCGCTGGCGGACAAGATCGAGGCCCTGGAGGACGAATACCGGGCCCTGACCGACGAGGAGCTGAAGGCCAAGACCGGCCAGTTCAAGGCCCGCCTGGCGGCGGGGGAGACCACCGACGACATCCTGCCCGAGGCCTTCGCCACCGTGCGGGAGGCGGCGGACCGGGTGCTGGGCATGCGCCCGTTCCGGGTCCAGCTCATCGGCGGCATCGTGCTGCACCAGGGGCGCATCGCCGAGATGAAGACCGGCGAGGGCAAGACCCTGGTGGCCGTGCTGCCCAGCTACCTCAACGCCCTGGAGGGCAAGGGCGTGCACGTGGTCACAGTGAACGACTACCTGGCCCGGCGCGACAGCGAGTGGATGGGCAAGGTCCACCGGTTTTTGGGCCTGGAGGTGGGGCTCATCGTCCACGGCCTGACCCGTGCCGAGCGGCAGAAGGCCTATAACGCCGACATCACCTACGGCACCAACAACGAGCTGGGCTTCGATTACCTGCGGGACAACATGGCCCTGTATAAAAAGGACATGGTCCAGCGGGGCCACCACTTCGCCATCGTGGACGAGGTGGACTCCATCCTGATCGACGAGGCCAGAACGCCCCTGATCATCTCCGGCCAGGGGGACGAGAGCACGGACCTGTACCGCCAGGTGGACGATTTCGTCCGCCGGCTGCGCCGGGGTGTGGTGGCCTCCGTGGAGGAGAAGGAGGAGTTCGAGCAGGCGGACGAGAACGCCGATTATCTGGTGGACGAGAAGGCCCGCACCGCCACCCTCACCGCCAGCGGCATCGCCAAGGCGGAGCAGTATTTCGGCGTGGAGAACCTGTCCGACCTGGAGAACACCACTCTCAGCCACCACATCAACCAGGCCATCAAGGCCCACGGCGTGATGAAGCGGGACATCGACTACGTGGTCAAGGACAACGAGGTCATCATCGTGGACGAGTTCACCGGCCGGCTCATGCTGGGCCGCCGCTACTCCGAGGGCCTGCACCAGGCCATCGAGGCCAAGGAGAACGTGGAGGTCCAGCGGGAGAACAAGACCCTGGCCACCATCACCTTCCAGAATTACTTCCGCCTGTACGGCAAGCTGTCCGGCATGACCGGCACGGCCCTCACCGAGGAGGAGGAGTTCCAGTCCATCTATAACCTGGACATCATCGAGGTGCCCACCAACAAGCCCGTCATCCGCATCGACAGCCCGGACGCGGTGTACAAAAACGAGGCGGGCAAGAACCGGGCCATCATCCGGCAGATCATCGAGTGCCACGAAAAGGGCCAGCCGGTGCTGGTGGGCACGGTGAGCATCGAGAAGAGCGAGTATCTGTCCGGCCTTTTGAAAAAGCAGGGCGTGCCCCACAACGTGCTCAACGCCAAGCACCATGAGAAGGAAGCGGAGATCGTGGCCCAGGCGGGCAAGCTGGGGGCGGTGACCATCGCCACCAACATGGCCGGCCGCGGCACGGATATCATGCTGGGCGGCAACGCGGAGTATCTGGCCCGGCAGGATCTGAAGAAGGCGGGCTATGAGGAGGACGTGATCGCCGAGGCCACCGGCTACGCCGAGACCGAGGACCCCACCATCCTGGAGGCCCGGAAGCTGTTCGCCGAGCGGCAGGCGGAGCACAGGAAGGTCACCTCCGCCGAGGCAGAGCAGGTGCGGGCCGCGGGAGGCCTGTTCATTCTGGGCACCGAGCGGCACGACGCCCGGCGCATCGACAACCAGCTGCGGGGCCGTTCCGGCCGCCAGGGCGACCCGGGCCAGAGCCGGTTTTTCATCGCCATGACCGACGACGTGATGCGGCTGTTCGGCTCCCAGCGGGTCATGGGCATGATGGAGGCCCTGGGCCTGGACGAGGACACCCCCATCGACAACAAGATGCTCTCCAACGCCATCGAGCAGGCCCAGAAGACCGTGGAGAGCCGCAACTTCCAGGCCCGGAAGAACACCCTGGAATACGACGACGTGATGAACGTGCAGCGCAACATCATCTACGAACAGCGCCGGAAGGTGCTGGACGGGGAGGATCTGCGCAGCTATGTGGGCAATATGATCACCGATGTGATCGACACCGACGTGACCAGCGCCCTCGGCCCGGTGGGCCATCCCGAGACGGCCGAGCAGCTGGAGGAGGCGCTGGAGCCCTTCTACCGGATCTTCCTCACCAAGGGCCAGATCACGCCCCCCGCCGGGGGGCTGGAGAGCCTGACGGCGCAGGCGCTGTCCGAAAAGCTCCAGGGCATCGCCGAGCAGGTCTATGCCCGCCGGGAGGCGGAATTCGGCGCCCTGCCCGACGGCACCCCCGTCATGCGGGAGCTGGAGCGGGTGGTCATGCTCCGGGTGGTGGACGAGTACTGGATGGAGCACATCGACGCCATGGACGATCTGCGCCAGGGCATCGGCCTGCGGGCTTACGGCAACGTGAAGCCCGTGGACGCCTATAAGCAGGAGGGCTTCGAGATGTTCGAGGCCATGATCCAGGGCATCAAGAACGAGGTGGTCCGCCGGATCTTCACCGTCCGGGTCCGCAAGGAGCAGACCATCGAGCGCAAGGCCGCCGCCAAGGCCAACGTGAACAACGTGGGCGGGGACGGCACCGTCAAGCGCATCCCCATCAAGAAGGTCAAAAAGCCCGGCCGGAACGATCCCTGCCCCTGCGGCAAGTGGAAGGCCGACGGCAGCCGGCCGCTGAAGTATAAGGAATGCTGCGGCCGCAACGAATAGGGAAATGGACGGGACGACGGTCATAAAATCGAAGCTGCTCACCTGCCGGCACGGGTTTTCCACCCGGCTGGGGGGCGTGAGCGGCGGGGACTTCGCCACGCTGAACCTGAGCGGCACCCGGGGCGACCGGATGGAGAACGTCCGGGAGAACTGGCGGCGCTTCGGTCTCGCGGTGGGCGTGGACGCCGGGCGCACCGTCCATGGCCGGCAGGTCCACGGCGCCGCCGTGCGCATCGCCGGCAGGGAGGACGCCCATTCCATCGACGAGCCCGCCCCCTGGGGCGAGGCGGACGGCTATGTCACCGCCGTGCCGGATCTGCCCCTGGTGGTGTTCACCGCCGACTGCGCGCCGCTGCTCATGGAGGACCCCCGGGCCGGGGTGGTCGCCGCGGTCCACTGCGGCTGGCGCAGCACGGTGGCGGACATCGAAAAAAACGCCGTGGACGCCATGGTCTCCCTGGGCGCCCGGCGGCAGGACATCCGGGCGGCCATCGGCCCCGGCATCCGCCGGTGCTGCTTTCAGACCGGACCGGAGGTGCCCGCCGCCATCGACGAGCTGCTGGGCGGCGACAGCGCGGGACTGTACGCCCCGGATGAGAGCGAGGCGGGCAAGTTCCGGACGGATCTGCCCGGCGCCGTGAAGCGCCGGCTGATGCAGCTGGGGCTGGCGGAGGAAAACATCGACGAGCTGGGGATCTGCACCATGTGCCATCCGGACCGCTTCTGGTCCCACCGGTCCATGGGCGCGGCCCGGGGCTCCCAGGCCAATATGATTGCGTTATGAGAAAGACAGCATACAAGCTCATCTCCCTTGCGCTGGCGGCGGTCCTGTGTCTGACCGGCTGCCAGACACAGCCCGAGGCGGCCGCCGAGGCCGATCCCACCCCCACCCCCCTGGTGGTGGAGGGCAGCAACACCGGCCAGGCCCTGGCGGATACCTATAAGGCGGACCATATCTTCTCGCTGAACACGGCGGAGGGGGACACCTTCAATCCCTATACCTGCACCAGCGTCTGGAATCTGCTGGTCACCATGCTGGCCTTCGAGCCGCTGGTGAAGACCAACGGGAATTTTGAGGCGCAGCCCAATCTGATCACCGCCTGGGAGAGCACCGACGGGCAGAATTGGGTGTTCTATGTGGACACCAGCCGCAAGTTCCACGACGGCGGGTCCATGACCCCCAGCGACGCGGTGTTCTCCCTGGAGGCCGCCCGCAACTCTTACGGCGCGCGCTACGCCCGCCGGTTCGTCCATGTGACGGGGGTGGCCATCCGGGACGAGAATTCCTTTACCGTCACGCTGGACAGCGTCAACTGGCGGTTCTACGAGCTGATGAACATCCCCTGCGTGGAGGTGGGCACCGGCTATTCCAACGCCCCCTCCGGCACGGGGCCCTATCAGTTCAACGCCAATCTGACGGCCATGGAGCTGAACGAGAATTATCCCGGCGCCGAGAACATGACGCTGAAGAAGATCTATCTGAAGCGCTTCGTGGCGCCGGAGGATATTCTGCAGGCGTTCGAGGACTCCCTGCTGGACCTGGTGATCAACAACCCCACCGATATGTCCAGTCTGGGCTATTCCAGCTCCAACCTGAAAAAATACGTGGACACCTCCAATCTCCACTTCATCGGCTATAACGTGTACAGCAACGTCTTCAGCCAGCCCGCCTGCCGGGCGCTGGTGACTTATGCCATCGACCGGGACGGCATCATCTCCACCTCTCTGCAAAATGCCGCCCAGGCGGCCACGCTGCCCATTCACCCCAACAGTTCCCTCTATCCCACGGACCTGGCCCGGAGTCTGGAGTATTCTCCGGAGGCGGCTCAGGCGGCGCTGGGAGCGGCCGGGGCCCTGGACGCGGACTACGACGGGGTGCTGGAGTTGAACGGCACCCGGGCGGAGGTGGTGTTCCTCGTGTGCTCCAGCAGCACCGCCAAGGTGGCTGCCGCCCGCCAGATCGCCACCAAGCTGCGGGAGTTGGGCTTCATGGTCACCATGAAAGAGGTGGACTACAACAGCTACCTGGACGCCCTGCAGAAGGGGGAGTACGACCTGTACTACGGCGAGGTGCGCCTGTGCAACGACTGGGATCTGACCTGCCTTCTCAGCGAGAACGGCGAGCTGAACTACAGCGGCATCCGGGACCCCAGCCTGACGGGCTATATCCAGTCCTTCCTGTCCAGCAACGGGGACACCCTCCAGGCCAATACCCAGACCCTGTGCGAGTATCTGGCCCAGACCGCGCCCATCACCGCCGTCTGCTTCGAGCGGACGGAGGTGCTGTACCACCGGGGCGTGCTGTCCACCATCAACCCCATCCAGGAGAACATCTTCAACGACATGGACAAGTGGAAAGTGGATCTGAGCTGACACATACATAATAAATATACCGCCCACGGGCGGAAACAGATACAGGAGGGGTGAAAGGATATGACTGACCGGGCTCTGCTCAACAAAGCGCGGGAGGCCGCCGACAATGCGTATGTGCCCTATTCCCGCTTCCCCGTGGGGGCGGCGCTGGAGTGCGCCGACGGGACGGTGTACACCGGCTGCAACGTGGAGAACGCGGCCCTGGGCTCCACCATCTGCGCCGAGCGCACCGCCATCGTCAAGGCCGTCAGCGAGGGCCGGCGGAAATTCGTGCGCCTGGCCATCTACGGGGAGGGGGACAATTACTGCTTCCCCTGCGGCGCCTGCCGGCAGGTGCTGGCGGAGTTCGTGGGCGGGGGAGACATGGAGATCCTCTGCACCCGCTCCGGCGGCCGGTATGTGAGCTACAAGTTCAGCGACCTGATGCCGCACCGCTTCGAATTCTGACCGCGCCCGGGCGAAGAAGGGCGAAATGAGGCCTTTTTCCGTCTCGCCGGGGGCCGGAAAAAGTGAATATTCAAAAATATTTTCAAAATTGCAAGAATCCCCCTTGACGCAAAGGGGGATTTTTGTTATAGTATCAAAGCGCGCCGCCCCGGCGGGGGCAGTGCGTCATGCGATGAACCGGGAGATTGCGCCGACGGGCGGGAACTTCCGGGGAGCAGGTCCGGGGGTCCGAGGCAAAGGGCCCTGGAATCGGACGGAACGGTCTTCTGTACCGCGTATATCGTCTGTTCAAAAAAGCCGGCCGCGCCGGTATGTTTTTTGGGACAGAGCCTGATACGCACGGAACAGTGTACAGAATTCCGTGACCCGTGCGGGAAAACGTAAAACTCGTACAAAAAATTCGGAGGAAAGTCAATGGCAGCGAAGAAAATGATCCGCATCCGGCTGAAGGCTTACGACCATCAGCTCATCGACAAGGCGGCCGAGACCATCGTGGAGACCGCCAAGCGCACCGAGGCCCGGGTATCCGGCCCCATCCCCCTGCCCACGAAGAAGGAGGTCGTCACCATCCTGCGCGCTGTGCACAAAGATAAGGACAGCCGTGAGCAGTTTGAGCGCCGCACCCATAAGCGGCTGATCGACATCATGAACCCCACCCAGAAGACGGTCGAGGCCCTGATGAGCCTGGAGCTGCCCGCCGGCGTGGAGATCGAGATCAAGCTCTGAGACCTATTATAATTTAGTAAACCACCCGCAGTCTGCATGAGCAGACGGGTCATGTTGCGCGGTCGCCGTTACCGGCCGCCCAACCAATAACCGAAGGAGGAAAGATATGAACAAAGCCATCATTGGCAAGAAGGTCGGGATGACCCAGATCTTCGACGAGACGGGCAAGGTCGTCCCCGTCACGGTCATCGAGGCCGGCCCCTGCGTGGTCGCCCAGAAGAAGACCGTGGAGAAGGAGGGCTACGATTCCGTCCAGCTCGGCTTTGAGGACATCGCCGAGAAGAAGCTCACCAAGCCCGAGAAGGGCCACTTTGAAAAAGCGGGCGTGGAGCCCAAGAAGCACCTGCATGAGTTCCGGCTGGACAACGCCGCCGAGATGAACGTGGGCGACGTGCTCAAGGCGGACGTGTTCGCCGAGGGCGACCACGTGGACGTCACCGGCGTTAGCAAGGGCAAGGGCTATGCCGGCGTCATCAAGCGCTGGGGCGCCCAGCGTACCCCCACCAGCCACGGCGGCGGCCCGGTTCACCGGCACGCCGGTTCCATGGGCTCGTCCACCGATCCCTCCCGGATCTTCAAGGGCAAGATCGGCGCCGGCCACATGGGCGTGGAGCAGGTCACCGTCCAGAACCTGGACGTGGTGAAGGTGGATCCCGAGATGAACATGATCGTGCTGCGGGGCGCGGTTCCCGGCCCCAAGGGCGGCATCGTCTACATCAAGTCCACCGCCAAGAAGATCGTTGAGAAGCACGCCGCCGCTGCCGTCAGCGTCAACCCGCAGAAGCAGTCCGGCCGCAACCCGCAGAAGGCCTCTGCGAGGAACCACTAATAGAAAGGAGAGATCGAAATGCCCAAAGCGAAAATGGTCAATATGGCCGGCCAGCAGATCGGCGAGTACGAGCTCTCCGAGGCCGTTTTCGGCATCGAGCCGAATACTGCCGTGCTGCATGAAAGCGTAGTCAACTATCTCGCCAACCAGCGGCAGGGCACCCAGAGCGCCCTGACCAAGGGCGAGGTCTCCTACACCACCAAGAAGCCCTGGCGGCAGAAGGACACCGGCCGTGCCCGCGCCGGTTACGCCGGCTCCCCCGTGTGGCGTCACGGCGGTGTGGCCTTTGCGCCCAAGCCCCGGGATTACAGCTACAGCCTGAACAAGAAGGTCAAACGGCTGGCCCTCAAGAGCGCCCTGTCCAGCAAGGCGGCCGAGAACGCCATCGTGGTGGTGGACGGTCTGCACATGGACGAGATCAAGACCAAGACCTTCCAGCAGTTCCTGCAGGCCGCCGGCATCACCGGCAAGGCCATGGTCATTACGGAGAATGTGGATGAGAACGTGCTGAAGTCCGCCCGCAACATCGCCGGCGTGTCCGTCACCACCGCCACCATCCTCTCCCCCTACACGGTCCTCTGCGGCGGCACCCTTGTGGTGGACAAAGCGGCGGTCCAGAAAATCGAGGAGGTGTTCGCCTGATGAAATCCGCTTATGATGTCATCATCAGCCCGGTCATCACCGAGCAGTCCATGGAAGACCTGGACATCAAGAAGTACGCCTTCAAGGTGGCCAAGGACGCCAACAAGATCGAGATCAAGAAGGCCATCGAGGAGATCTTCGGCGTGACCGTCATCAAGGTCACCACCACCCACATGCGCGGCAAGACCCGCCGCCAGGGCCGGTTCCCCGAGGGCACCAGCGCCAGCTGGAAAAAGGCGGTCGTGAAGCTCTCCGCCGACTCGAAGAACATTGAGATCTTCGAAGGCATGGCGTAAGGGAGGAAGAAGAAATGGCTATCAAGACTTATAAACCCGTAACGCCGTCCCGCCGTCACATGACGGTGTCCGGCTTCGAGGGCGTCGACAAGCACGCTCGTCCCGAGCGCGGCCTGACCGAGACCGTCAAGAAGCACGCCGGCCGCAACAGCTACGGCCGCATCACCGTCCGCCACCACGGCGGCGGCAACAAGCAGAAGTACCGCGTCATCGACTTCAAGCGCGCCCGGGAGGGCGATGCCGCCACGGTCCAGCGCCTGGAGTACGATCCCAACCGGTCCGCGTTCATCGCCCTGCTCCAGTACGCCGATGGCGAGAAGGCCTATATCCTGGCGCCCGCCGGTCTGAAGGCCGGGGACACCGTGGTGGCCGGTCCCGCCGCCGACATCAAGCCGGGCAACTGCCTGCCTCTGGCCAACATCCCCGTGGGTACCGTGATCCACAACGTGGAGATGTACCCCGGCAAGGGCGCCCAGCTGGTCCGCGCGGCCGGCAACGCCGCCCAGCTGATGGCCAAGGAAGGCGATATGGCCACCATCCGTATGCCCTCCGGCGAGATGCGCAAGATCCGCCTGGAGTGCCGCGCCACCATCGGCCAGGTCGGCAACAGCGACCACGCCAACGTGGCCATCGGCAAGGCCGGCCGCAAGCGCCACATGGGCTGGCGGCCCACCGTCCGCGGCTCCGTCATGAACCCTGTGGACCACCCCCACGGCGGCGGCGAGGGCAAGGCCCCCATCGGCCGGCCCGGCCCTGTGACTCCCTGGGGCAAGCCCACTCTCGGCTACAAGACGCGCAAGAAGAAGAACGCTTCCGACAAGTTCATCGTCAAGCGCCGCAACGCCAAATAAGGAGGGAAGAACATGAGCAGAAGCATCAAGAAAGGCCCGTTCGCCGCGCCCGAGCTTTTGAAGCGGGTCGACGAGCTGAACAAGACTGGCGAAAAGAAGGTCCTGAAGACCTGGAGCCGCGCTTCCACCATCTTCCCCTCCTTCGTCGGTCACACCATCGCCGTCCACGACGGCCGCCGTCATGTCCCCGTGTACGTCACGGAGGATATGGTGGGCCACAAGCTGGGCGAGTTTGCTCCCACGCGGACCTTCCGGGGCCACGCTGGCAGCAAGACCAAGTAAGGGGGAGCAGACATGGAAGCAACTGCGAAAGCGAAATATATCCGCATTTCTCCCCGCAAGGTGCAGATCGTGTGCGAGCTCATCAAGGGCAAGCCCACCAAGTACGCCGAGGCCATCCTGAAGGCGACCCCCAAGTCCGCCAGCGAGCCGCTGCTGAAGCTGCTCAAGAGCGCCTGCGCCAACGCGGAGAACAACTATGAGATGGATCCGGACAACCTGGTGATCACCGAGTGCATCGCCACCGCCGGTCCCATCCTCAAGCGGGGCCAGCCCCGTGCCCACGGTCGGATGTACCGCATCAACAAGCGCACCAGCCACATCACTCTGACCGTGGCTGAGAAGGAATAAGGGAGGAGGCAGACAGAATATGGGACAGAAAGTTCATCCCCACGGCATGCGCGTGGGCGTCATCAAGGATTGGGATTCCCGTTGGTACGCCCGGCCCGATAAGGTCGGCGATCTGATCGTGGAGGACCACAAGATCCGCGAGTATCTGAAAAAGACTCTCTATTCCGCCGGCGTTCCCACCATCGAGATCGAGCGCGACAGCGCCAAGGTCCGCATCTTCATCCACTGCTCCCGCCCCGGCGTCGTGATCGGCAAGGGCGGCGCGGAGATCGAGCGCATCCGCCTGGAGGTGGAGAAGCTCATCGGCAAGCCTGTGGCCCTGTCCATCGTGGAGGTCCGCACTCCCGATACCAACGCCCAGCTGGTGGCCGAGAACATCGCCTCTCAGCTTGAAAAGCGCATCGGCTTCCGCCGGGCCATGAAGAACGCCATCGGCCGCGCCATGCGCATGGGCGCCAAGGGCATCAAGGTCATGTGCGCCGGCCGTCTGGGCGGCGCCGAGATCGCCCGCAGCGAGAGCTATCACGAGGGCACCATCCCCCTGCAGACCATCCGTGCCGACATCGACTACGGCTTCGCCGAGGCGGCCACCACCTACGGCCGCGTGGGCGTGAAGGTCTGGATCTACAAGGGCGAGGTCCTCACCACCACCCTGCGCACCAGCCCCCGGGTCATGGATATGAACCGCCGGGACGACCGCCGGCGCGATCGCCGGGACGGCCGTGGCCGCGGCGACCGCCGGGATAACCGCCAGGGCGGCTACAACCGCGGCGGCCAGGGCGGCTATAACCGCGACAATCGTCAGGGCGGCGGCTACAACCGTGACAACCGCCAGGGCGGCTACAACCGTGACGGCGCCCGTCCCGCGGGTCCCCGGCCCACGGCTCCCCGTCCCGCGGCCCCCGCTCCCAAGGAAGGAGGCAACGCATAATGCTGATGCCCAAACGTGTGAAATACCGCCGCGTCCAGCGCGGACGTATGCGCGGTAAGGCCACCCGCGGCAACTTCATCGCCTATGGCGAGTACGGCATGGTCGCTACGGAGCCCTGCTGGATCACCGCCAACCAGATCGAGGCGGCCCGTGTCGCCATCAACCGTTACCTGAAGCGCGGCGGTCAGGTGTGGATCAAGATCTTCCCCGACAAGCCCGTGACGAAGAAGCCGGCCGAGACCCGTATGGGTTCCGGTAAGGGCGCCCCGGAGTTCTGGGTAGCCGTGGTCAAGCCCGGCCGTGTGCTGTTTGAGATCGCCGGCGTCGACGAGGCGACCGCCCGCGAGGCCATCCGCCTGGCCAGCCACAAGCTGCCCTGCAAGACCAAATTCATCGCCCGTGAGAACGCGGCGGTCGAGGAGACTGGAGGCGAAGCAGATGAAGGCTGAAGAAATACGCTCCCTGTCCGTCAGTGAGCTGGAAGGAAAGCTCGCCGAGCTGAAGAAGGACCTTTTCATGCTCCGCATGCAGCACGCCACCAATCATCTTGACAACCCCTCGAAGATCCCTGCCGTCCGGCGGGACATCGCCCGGGTCAAGACCGTGATCCGCGAGAAGAAGGAGGCTTGAAGATGAGCGAAGTGAGAACGAGCACCAGAAAGACCCGCGTGGGCAAGGTCGTGTCCGACAAGATGGACAAGACCGTGGTCGTCATCGTGGAGGACCGGGTCGCCCACAAGCAGTATAACAAGATCATCGGACGTACCTACCGCCTGAAGGCCCACGACGAGAACAACGAGTGCGGCGTCGGCGACCGCGTCCGGGTGATGGAGACCCGCCCCCTCAGCCGCGACAAGCGCTGGCGCGTGGTGGAGATCATCGAAAAAGCGAAGTAAGGAGGCGTCGAAATGATACAGGCTGAATCCTATCTCAAGGTAGCCGACAACACCGGCGCCAAGGAGATCAAGACCATCCGCGTCCTGGGCGGCTCCAAGCGCAAGTACGGCAACATCGGCGACGTGATCGTCGCCTCCGTGCGCAAGGCGGCTCCCGGCGGCAGCGTGAAGAAGGGCGACGTGGTCAAGGCCGTCATCGTGCGCACCGCCAGCGGCGTGCGCCGCGCCGACGGGACCTACGTCCGCTTCGACGAGAACGCGGCCGTGCTGATCCGCGAGGATGGCAACCCCACCGGGACCCGTATTTTTGGACCGGTCGCCCGTGAGCTGCGCGACAAGGACTACATGAAGATCCTGTCCCTGGCTCCGGAAGTGATTTAAGGAGGCGGTCGGAATGGAAATTCGTAGAGACGATACCGTTATCGTCCTGTCCGGCAAGGACAAGGGCAAGAAGGGCAAGGTGCTCAAGGCGTTCCCCAAGGAGGAGAAGCTGATCGTGGCCGGCGTCAACGTGGCCAGCCGGCACCGCAAGCCCCGTAACCAGCAGGAAGAGGGCGGCATCATCAAGATGGAGACCCCCATCTATGCCAGCAAGGTGCAGATCGTCTGCCCCAAGTGCGGCAAGGCCGTCCGCGTCGGCCACAAGCGCGTGACAAAGACCGTCTCCGGCAAGGAGAAGGATGTCAGCGTCCGCATCTGCCGCAAGTGCGGCGCCGAGCTGTAAGGAGGAGGAAGCAATGGCCAGACTGAAAGAAATGTATCAGAATGAGGTCGCTCCCGCCCTCATGCAGAAATTCCAGTACAAATCCTCCATGCAGATCCCCCGCCTGGACAAGATCGTGGTGAGCGTGGGCTGCGGCGACTGCAAGGACAACGCCAAGGCGCTGGACAACGTCATCAAGGAGATCACCGCTCTCACCGGCCAGAAGGCCGTGGCCACCACCGCCCGCAAGTCCATCGCCAACTTCAAGCTGCGCGAGGGCATGAAGGTGGGCGTGAAGGTCACCCTGCGGCAGGACCGGATGTGGGAGTTCCTGGACCGGCTGTTCAACGTGGCGCTGCCCCGCGTGCGTGACTTCCGCGGCATCAGCCCGGACGCCTTCGACGGGCGCGGCAACTACTCCCTGGGTCTGAAGGAGCAGATCATCTTCCCGGAGATCGATTACGATAAGATCGAGAAGCTGCGCGGTATGAACATCGCCATCTGCACCACCGCCAAGACCGACGAAGAGGCCCGGGAGTTCCTGCGGCTCATGGGCGCGCCGTTTGCGGGCTAAGGAGGAGAAACGTAATGGCTAAACTTTCTATGAAGCTCAAGCAGCAGGCTCCGGCGAAGTATTCCACCCGGAAGTACAACCGCTGCAAGATCTGCGGCCGTCCCCACGCCTATCTGCGGAACTACGGCATCTGCCGTATCTGCTTCCGCAATCTGGCCTACAAGGGCCAGATCCCCGGCGTGCGCAAGGCTTCCTGGTAATCGGAAGCCGGGATGCGCACTGCGTCCCAGGACCGGATAAAACCGGCCCTGGGAACAGGTGTGTTTTTAAGGTATTGCGTTTCGAGGGGTCGAAACGAAATATAAACACCGTGAAAGGCCGCGTTCAATCGCGCATTGACCCGGAACCTCACGGCATCCGCCGCGAAAGCGGCAACTCTGAATGAAGGAGGATCATCCATGCAGATCACTGACCCCATCGCAGATATGCTGACCCGCATCCGCAACGCCGGAACGGCCAAGCATGAGACC
>CANQSJ010000008.1 GCA_947626495.1 uncultured Oscillospiraceae bacterium
ATGGAGGGCGGCTCCATCGACCTGGCCTACATCGGCAAGGGCGCCCACCGGCTGTGCATCACCGGCAGCGCCATCATCTTCGCTCCCAGCTCCGTGCACACCAGTGACAAGCTGGTCTGCTCCGCCGACTCCGGCATCCAGACCGTGGAAGATCTGAAGGGCAAGACCGTGGGCTACACCGCCGGCTCCTCTTCCGAGACCACCATGGACGCCGCGCTGGCCGTCGCCGGTCTGACCCGTGACGACATCGAGCCGTACAACCTGGACGCCAACAACATCGTGCCCGCCATGGCCTCCGGCTCCATCGACGTGGCTGTGACCTGGAACCCCTATTCCAGCATGTGCCTGGAGCAGAGCGAGGGCTCCTATGAGATCGAGTTCTCCGACGGCTCCACCAACATGTCCAGCTGGATCTGCCTGCCCTCCTACGCCGAGGAGAACCACGACACCCTGGTCCGCTTCAGCCGCGCGCTGTACAAGGCCATGGACTACGGCTCCAACCCCGACGTGGCCGATGAGGTGGCCGGCTGGTGCGCCGAGCAGACCGCGACCGATAAGGACATCCAGCTGGTCCAGTGGGGCGACGCCCATTGGTTCAACATCGCGGACATAAAGGCTGCCCTGTCCGACGGCACCATGAAGACCTATTATGAGGGCGTGCAGAACGATATGCTCGCCGCCGGCACCATCACCGAGGAAGAGGCCCATGACACCACCGAGTGGGTGCTCTACGACGTGATGCAGGAGGCCATTGATCAGGTGGGCTGACGCCCTCTTGACCCCGCGTCCAGTTATGTTATAATACCTGCTGGGACCCCGAGGACAGCTCCCCGGGGTCCTTTTTTGACAGAAACGAGGTCCCGCCATGTCCATCACCGTTACCCATGCCCCCGACGACACCCTCGCCTTCGCCGCGGCCGAGCTGCAGAGCTACCTGGGCCGGATGCTGCCCGCCGGGGCGGCCCCTGCCTTCGCCCTGGCGGTCCGCGCCCCCCAGGTGGGGGAGAACGACGCCTTTCGGGTGGACGTGTCCCCCGCCGGCGGCGTGATCGAGGGCAACTGTCCCCGGGCGGTCCTGCTGGGGGTATACGACCTGCTCCACAGTCTGGGCTGCCGGTTTTGGGCCCCGGGCCGGGACAAGGAGCTGGTCCCCGCCATCGGCCTCGAGGATCTGTCCGCCCGCATCCGGCGGACCGCCTCCTACCGCCACCGGGGGGTGTGCATCGAGGGGGCGGACAGCCGGGAGAACATCCTCGCCTTCATCGACTGGCTGCCCAAGCTGGGGTTCAACAGCTTCTTCCTCCAGTTCAAAAACCCCTATCCCTTCCTCGCCCGCTGGCGCCGCCACGAGCACAACCCCCTCCTCCCCCCGGAGCCCATCACCGTGGCCGACGGGGCGGCGGTGATGGCCGAGGCCCAGGGAGAGATGGCCCGCCGGGGGCTGGCGCTGCATAAAGTCGGCCACGGCTGGACGGGCCAGGCGCTGGGCTACGAGGCCCTGGGCTGGTCGCCGGACGCCGCCCCCCTGGCGGAGGAGCTACGCCCTCTGGCGGCGGAGCTGGACGGCGTGCGGGGGCTCTATCACGGCGTGCCCGCCGAGACGAATCTGTGTCTGTCCAACCCCCAGGCCCGGGAGCGGCTCATCTCCCTGGTGACGGACTACGCCCGGCAGGCGCCGGAGGTGGATTACCTCCACTTCTGGATGGCGGATTACTACAACAACGTGTGCGAGTGTCCCGCCTGTCGGCGGACCACTCTCTCCGACCAGTACGTGTCCCTTCTCAACGAGATCGACCGGCGGCTCACCGAGGCGGGGCTGGACACCAGGATCGTGTTTTTGCTGTACCAGGAGCTGCTGTGGCCGCCGGTGCGGGAGCGGCTGATCCATCCCGATCGGTTCGTGATGATGTTCGCCCCCATCAGCCGCACCTTCCAGCGTTCCTATGACCCGGACGCTGCGGGGACCATCCCCCCCTACCGGCGCAACCGGATCACCCTGCCCGGCTCGCTGGAGGAGAACCTGGCCTTTCTCCGCCGCTGGCAGGAGATCTTCGACGGGGACAGCTTCCTGTACGACTACCCCCTGGGCCGGGCCCACTACGGGGACCTGGGCTACGTGCACATCGCCCGGATCATCCACCGGGATATCCGCCGGCTGCGGCGGCTGGGTCTGAACGGCTATGTCAGCTGCCAGGAGCTGCGGGCCGGCTCCCCCAACTTCCTGCCCAACTATGTGATGGGCCGGACGCTGCTGGACGCCGACGCGGACTTCGACGCCCTGACCCGGGAATATTTCTCCGCCGCCTACGGCCCCCGGGCCGACCGGGCCCGGGAGTTTCTGGAGGCGCTGTCCGCCTGCCAGTTATGTGATTATGTCAACGGGTCAGGCCCCCGGACCGATCCCTCTGTCGCGGCGGCCGCCGACCGGGCGCAGGCGCTTTGTCAGACGTTTCTCAGTGAGAACGATCCCGCGCCGGACGGCTCCGGGGCGTGGGGCGCGCTCCTCCATCACGCCCGCTACGCCGCGCTGCTGGCCCGGGCCCTGGGGCTGCTGGCCCGGGGCCGGACCGAAGAGGCCAACGGCGCCTGGGGGGAGATGGCCGCGTTCATCCGCGCGGAAGAGATGGCCTACCAGCCCTGGCTGGACGTATACCGGGTCCAGGACGTCACCACCGTTTACACGGGCTTTCAGCCCTGAACGGCGCCCATAACGCAAAAAGATCCGCTCTCCCTCGGGAGAGCGGATAATATTATGTCAACTTCTTGCCCTGCCGCAGCGATCCTTCCCGCTGCCGTCAGACCGCCGCCGCATCGTGATGCACCGCGTTGGCCAGCATCAGCTTCAGGCGGTTCTCCTGGTTGACCCGGCTGGCGCCCGCGTCGTAGTCGATGGCGACGATGTTCGTATCCGGGCACAGCTCCTTCACCGGCTTCATCATGCCCTTGCCGCAGATGTGGTTGGGCAGACACCCGAAAGGCTGGGTGCAGATGATGTTCTTGCAGCCGGAGCGGGACAGCTCCAGCATCTCCGCCGTGAGCAGCCACCCCTCGCCCATCTTCACGGCCCGGCTGATGGCCTCGTCCGCCATGCCCACCACCTCGTCGAAGGGGGTAAAGCCGGCGAACACGCCGCTTTCGGCGAGGGCGCGGCTCACGTCGGCTCTCTTGCGGCACAGCAGCCGGTAGGCGCCCTCGTCGAAGAGGTGGCGCATCCGCCCGTAGCCGTAGAGCCTATAGTCCATCATCCCATTGTAGACGCAGAACAGGCAGAAGTCCAGAAATCCCGGCACCACCGGCTCCGCCCCCTCCCGGATCAGGAACCGCTCCAGGTCGTTGTTGCCGAAGGGGGAGTATTTCACGTAGATCTCCCCCACGATGCCCACCTTCACCTTGCCGGCGCGCTCCATGGGGATCTGCGCGAAGGAACGGACGATCTCGTGGTAATTCCGGCGGATGTGGCCGTAGCGGATGCGGCCGGAGCTGCCCAGCTCCTCTCCCAGGCGGTCCGTCCACTGTTCGGCCAGCCGTTCCGCCGCCCCGGCCTCCCGCTCATAGGGCCGGACCTGGTTCACCAGGCTCATGAGCAGATCCCCGTACAGCACGGCGTAGAGCAGCCGGTGGAGCTTATGTACGCTCAGCTGAAAGCCGGGGTGCTTCTCGATGCCCGCCAAGCTCAGGGAGATGACGGGGATATAGTCCATCCCCGCCTTGGCCAGCGCCTTGCGGATCAGGGAGATGTAGTTGGAGGCCCGGCAGCCGCCGCCGGTCTGGAACATGACCAGCGCCGTCTTGTGCAGGTCGTATTTGCCGCTGAGCAGCGCGTCCATGAACTGGCCGATCACCAGGATCGCGGGGTAACAGATGTCGTTGTGGGCGTACTTCAGGCCCGTTTCAATGACCCGGGGGCCGCTGGACTCCAGCAGCTCAAAATGATAGCCGTAGGTCTCCAGGATCCGGATCATCAGCTTGAAATGCCGGGGGAGCATATTGGGGACCAGGATGGTGTGATCCCGGATCATATCTTTTGTAAAGGGGACGAAGCTCTTATCCTGCATGGCTGTGTTCTCTCTCCTCCAGCGCGCCCAACAGACTGCGCAGCCGAATGCGCACCGCGCCCAGGTTGGTGATCTCGTCGATCTTGATCTGTGTGTAATACTTGCCGCTGCGTTCCAGAATGGCGCGCACCTCGTCGGCGGTGATGGCGTCCACGCCGCAGCCGAAGGAGACCAGCTGCACCAGCTCCACGTCCGGATTGGCCGCGGCGAAGGCTGCCGCCCGGTACAGCCGTGCGTGGAAGGTCCACTGGTCCAGCACCTTCACATACTGCACCGGCGCCAGGTGGCACACGCTGTCCTCGCTGACCACCACGAAGCCCAGACTGGTGGCCAGCTTGTCGATGCCGTGGCCCACCTCCGGGTCGACGTGATAGGGCCGGCCGGCCAGGACCATGATCCGTCTGCCGTGGGCCCGGGCCCAGGCCAGGGCCGCCTCCCCCTCCCGGCGGAGGTCCTCCTTATAGGCCCGGTAGGCGGCGAAGCCCGCTGCCACGGCCTTTTTCAGCTCTCCCTTGCGGATCGTGCCGTCCAGCTGACGCAGGCAGGGCCAGAGGGTATTCGTCAGCTCCCGCTCGCTGTCCACGCTCAGATAGGGATGGAGAAAGCGCACCGATCTCAGCTGGTCCATGTTCCCCTCCAGCAGCGCCCCGTAATAGGCCACCACCGGGCAGTTATAGTGGTTGCTGGCGGCGCCCTCGTCCACGTTGTAGGTCAGGCTGGGATAGAAGATCGTGTCCAGTCCCGCCTCCATCAGCTCCACCATGTGGCCGTGCATCAGCTTGGCCGGATAACAGGCGGTGTCCGAGGGGATGGTGAACTGGCCCTTTTCGTATGTAGCGCGGTTGGACTGGCCGGAGAAGTGCACCTCGAAGCCCAGGGCGGTGAACAGCGTATGCCACAGCGTCGCCTGCTCATAGATCACCAGGGCCATGGGGATGCCGATCTTTCCCCGGGGGCCGGGGACGGGTCCGAGCGCGCTCAGCCTCTCCCGCTTCCAGGCGTGCAGATCGGGCAGCTCCTCCGCCGGCTCCTTCAGCCCCAGGGCTTTCTGGCACTGGTTGCCGGAGATGAACCGCTCCCCGTCGGAGAACCGGTTCACCGTCAGATGGCAGTGGTTGGCGCAGCCGCGACACACCGTGGAGGCGGACTCATGGGTGAAGGCGCGCAGCTGCTCCGGGGAGAGGATCGTGCTCTGCCGGCAGCGCATGACGTGCAGCGCCGCGCCGTAGGCGCCCATGAGCCCCGCGATGGCGGGGCGCACCACGTTCGCGCCCAGCTCCTGCTCGAAGGCGCGCAGCACCGCGTCGTTGTGGAAGGTGCCCCCCTGGACCACGATGTGCTCCCCCAGTTCCCTGGGGCTAACCGCCCGGATGACCTTGTACAGCGCGTTTTTCACCACGCTCACCGAGAGCCCCGCCGAGATGTCCTCCACGGTGGCGCCGTTTTTTTGCGCCTGCTTCACCGAGGAGTTCATGAACACCGTGCACCGGGAGCCCAGATTGACCGGCGCCTTGGCAAAGATGCCCAGCCGGGCAAATTGCTCCACGCTGTACCCCATGGCCTTGGCGAAGGTCTCGATGAAGGAGCCGCAGCCGGAGGAGCAGGCCTCGTTGAGCATGATGGAGTCGATGGCTCCGTTGCGGATGCGGAAGCACTTGATGTCCTGGCCGCCGATGTCCAGGATGAAGTCCACGTCCGGCTGAAAGTACTTCGCCGCTGTATAGTGGGCGATGGTCTCCACCACCCCCTCGTCGATGTGGAAGGCGTGGCGGATCAGATCCTCGCCGTAGCCGGTCACGGAGCTGCCGCAGATGACGATCCGGTCCCCGGCGAGGCGGTAGATCTCCTCCAGCTGCTCCCGCACCAGGGAGACAGGGTCGCCCCGGTTGGAGCTGTAATAGGAATAGAGGATGGACCGGTCCTCGCCCAGCAACACCAGCTTGGTGGTGGTGCTGCCGCAGTCGATGCCCAGCCACGCCCTGCCGGAATAGGCGCCGATGTCCCCGTGGGGGACGGTGGCCCTCTCATGGCGGGCGGAAAACGCCCGGTACTCCGCCTCGTCCGCGAACAGGGGCGGCAGCCGGTCCGTGCGCGCCGCCTCATGGCGGGCGCTGTCCCCGATTCTGGCGATCAGTTCGTCGAAGGTGATGGGCTCGCGGTTCTCCGCGTTCATGGCCGCGCCCATGGCCACGGCGTACAGGGCATACTCCGGGAAGGACGCCGTCTCCTCCGTCAGCTTCAAGGTCTCATAAAAGCGCTTTTGCAGCCCCTTGCAGTAGTACAGCGGCCCGCCCAGGAACATGACCTTTCCCTCCAGCCGCCGGCCCTGGACCAGACCGGTGATCGTCTGGTTCACCACCGCCTGATAGATGCTGGCGGCGATGTCGGGGAGCTTGGCGCCCTGGTTGAGCAGGGGCTGGATGTCGGATTTGGCAAAGACGCCGCACCGGGAGGCGATGGGGTAGATCCGCTGGGCGGAGAGGCTGGCCGCGTCCATCTCGTCCACGGTCATATTCAGCAGCACGGCCATCTGGTCGATGAACGCGCCTGTGCCGCCGGCGCAGGAGCCGTTCATCCGCTCGTCCACGCCGCCGGTGAAAAAGATGACCTTGGCGTCCTCGCCGCCCAGTTCGATGACCACGCCGGTGTCCGGCGCCAGCCGCTTGACCAGCTCGCCGGTGGCGTAAACCTCCTGGACGAAGGGCAGCCCCGCCGCCTCCGCCAGGCCCAGTCCCGCCGAGCCGGATATGGTGACGGCAATCGCGCCCTCCGGCCGCGGCTCCATCTCCTCCAGCATCTCCAGCGTCGTCTGCCGGACTTTGGACAGGTGCCGCCTGTATTTCCGGTACAGCACCCGGTCCCCCTCCATCAGCACCACCTTGGTCGTGGTGGAGCCGATGTCGATCCCCAATGTCAGCTTATCCCCCATCTGTTACTTGCCCCTGTCGCCAAAAAAACTGTGGTTTCCCCATTGTATCATGTTGGGCGAAACAGTCAATGAGGAGTTTTTTCTTTTTTTCCGCCCTGTGCCATATCCGGCATGTCCTTCCGGGAAAATTCCCGTCCGTGTCCCCCTCAGCCGTTCAGGATGGTCATGAACTCCTCGCCGGTGATGGTCTCGTGCCGGTAGAGATATTCCGCCAGCTGGTCCAGCTTGTCCCGGTTCTCGGTGAGTATCCGGGCGGCCTTGTCGTGCTGCTTTTTCACGATGGCCACCACCTGCCCGTCGATCTGGGCGGAGGTCTGCTCGGAGCAGGCCAGGGACGCATCCCCGCCCAGGTACTGGTTGGCGACGGTCTCCAGGGCCACCATGTCGAAGTCGGGGCTCATGCCGTAGCGGGTGATCATGGCCCGGGCCAGCTTGGTGGCCTGCTCGATGTCGTTGGAAGCGCCGGTGGTGTAGTCGCCGAAGACGATCTCCTCTGCGGCCCGGCCGCCGGTGAGGGTGGCAATCTTGTTTTCGATCTCCGCCCGGGTCATGAGATACTTGTCCCCCTCCTCCACCTGCATGGTGTAGCCCAGGGCCCCGGAGGTCCGGGGGATGATAGTGATCTTCTGCACGGGGGCGGAATTGGTCTGCTTCGCCGCCACCAGGGCGTGGCCGATCTCATGGTAGGCCACCACTCGCTTTTCCTTGTCCGTGAGGATGGCGTTTTTCTTCTGGTATCCGGCGATGACCACCTCGATGCTCTCCTCCAGGTCCGCCTGGGTCACGAACCGCCGCCCGTCCCGGACGGCCCGGAGGGCCGCCTCGTTCACGATGTTGGCAAGCTCCGCGCCGGACGCGCCGGAGGCCATGCGGGCCACCTTTTCGTAGTCCACATCCTCCGCCACCTTCACCTTCTTGGCATGGACCTTCAATATGGCCTCCCGGCCCTTGAGGTCCGGAAGCTCCACCGGCACCCGCCGGTCGAAGCGGCCAGGCCGGGTCAGCGCCGGGTCCAGGGACTCCGGCCGGTTGGTGGCTGCCAGGATGATGACGCCGTTGTTGGCCTCAAAGCCGTCCATCTCCGTGAGCAGCTGATTGAGGGTCTGCTCCCGCTCGTCGTTGCCGCCCATGGCCCCGGCGGTCCGCTTTTGGCCGATGGCGTCGATCTCGTCGATGAACACGATGCAGGGGGCCTTTTCCTTGGCCTGCTTAAACAGGTCCCGCACCTTGGACGCGCCCATACCCACAAACATCTCCACGAACTCCGAGCCGGACATGGAGAAGAAGGGCACGTTGGACTCGCCGGCCACGGCCTTGGCCAGCATGGTCTTGCCGGTGCCCGGAGGGCCCACCAGCAGCAGGCCCTTGGGCATGGACGCGCCGATCTCCTTATACTTGTCCGGGTTTTGCAGGTAGTCCACGATCTCCTGCAGGTTCTCCTCGGCCTCGTCCACGCCCTCCACATCGGAGAAGCGGATGCCGTCGGAGCTCTTCACATAGACCTTGGCGTTGGACTTGCCCATGTTGAACATCATGGAGTTGCCCCCGGCCCGGTCCATGAGCTTCTTGCTCATGAACTGGCCGATGCCGATGAACACGGCGATGGGCAGCACCCAGGAGAGGAGGAAGGACAGCAGCGGCGACGCCTGCTCCACGATCTCGCTGGAGAAGGTGACGCCCGCGGCGTGCAGCCGCTCCACCAGGCCCGGGTCCTCGATGGGGCCGGTCTTGTAGATCTGGGTCATGTCCTTGTCGGTGAAGAGGATCTGGTTGGATTCCAGCTCCACCTCGCCCAGCTCGCCGTTCTCCGTCATGGTCATGAAGGTGCCGTAGTCCACCTCTTTGATCTGCCGACGGGCCATCCAGGGCAGGATGAGCAGGTTGAAAAGCAGCAGCGCCGCCAGCACGATGCCGTAATAGAATATCAGCGGTTTTTTCGGTTTTTTTACTTCGTTCATGGTTTTCTTTCTCCCCTTTATTGTTGGTCCCGCGCCGGGCTCACTTCCTCCAGCGCAGCCTTGATCTTCCTGGAGATGCGGATGAATTCCTGTATGTCCTCCGATCCCACCCGCTCCAGCAGCAGCTCCGTCCGGTCCAGCATCTGGTCCTTGGTCTTCTGGGACCACGCCCGGCCCGGCCCGGTGAGCTTCACCACCGTCTTCCGGGCGTCCGTGGCCGCGGCCTGACGCTGGATGAAACCGTTTTTCTCCAGCTTGTTCAGGATCACGGCGATGCGCGCCGTGCTCACGTTCATCCGCCGGGCGATGTCGCCCGCGTACACCACGCCGTCGGCGTGGTCCAGCAGCCCCAGCAAAAGGCCTGTCCCCTTGTGCAGCTCGTCCATCTTGGCGAACAGGTCCCTGGGCGCGCAGGCGCCGATCTGCTCCAGGATCGCCGCGGCTTCCTCCCGCCTGGTCATCTCATGTCTCCCCTTCTCTCCGCCGTGTGCGCGACGGTATTCCTAACGCCGTTAGCATATTAGCGCATCCCCCGCCGTTCGTCAAGATGCCGCCCCGTTAGTTTACAAATGATTCATATCTGCGCCCGGCCCGTCTTATTTCCCTTGCAGACAAGAGAAAAAGGGGCTATGATAGAACCATCCGGATGGGAGGGTTGCGCTTTGAAACGGAGATCAGTCCCCAAAATGCAGGCCGTCAAAAATGCGGTCCACCGCAAGAGGGCCGTGGCCACGGTCTATTTCGTGCTGCGGGCGCTGGTGATCCTCACCATGATCCGCCAGGCCTTCAACAGAAACTATGAGAACGTGTTTCTGTGCGCGCTGACGCTGGTGCTGTTTCTGCTGCCGACGGTCATCGAGCGCCGGCTTCGCATCGACTTTCCCGACACCATGGAGATCATCATCCTGCTGTTCATCTTCTCCGCGGAGATTCTGGGGGAGATCCGGTCCTACTACACCACCTTCCCCGGCTGGGACACGGTCATGCACACCCTCAACGGGTTCCTCTGCGCGGCGGTGGGGTTCTCCCTGGTGGATCTGCTCAACCGCAACGAGCGGTTCTCCCTGTCCCTGTCGCCGGTGTTTCTGGCCATCGTGGCCTTCTGCTTCTCCATGACCATCGGGGTGCTGTGGGAGTTTTTCGAGTGCGCCGCCGACACATTCCTGCTGAAGGATATGCAAAAGGACACCGTTTTGAGCACCATCTCCACCGTGGCGCTGGACCCCACCGGGGGCAACACCCCTGTGATCATCCGAAACATTGAGGACGTGATCGTGGTCTCCGGCGGCCGGCAGATCCCCCTGGGCCTGGGCGGCTATCTGGACGTGGGCATCCGGGACACCATGAAGGATCTGTTCGTGAACTTCATCGGCGCGACGGTCTTCTCCTTCATCGGCTATTTCTATCTCATCGGCCGGGGCAAGGGCCGCTTTGCCCGCCGCTTCATCCCCCTGGTGCTGGAGGACGAAACGGACGGGACGCCGTAGCCGCGCACCTCTGAAAAAGCAGAAAACGACACACCCGCCTGCGGTCCGGCCGCGGGCGGGTGTTGCCGTATTGTTTTTGCCCCTGCCTCAAACGGGATCTGCGCTCACCGGGGCATCTGTGTCCAGCCGTTGGCGGTCCACCAGCTCGGCGAAAAAACCGCGGTTGGCGATCAGCTCCTCATAGGTCCCGTCCTCCACGATATGGCCCCCATCCAGCACGATGATCCGGTCGCAGTGGCGGATGGTGCTGAGTCGGTGGGCGATGACGATGCGGGTGCATTTGAGTGTGTCCAGGGACTCGGACACCACCCGCTGGGTGATGTTGTCCAGGGCCGAGGTGGCCTCGTCGAACAGCAGGATGCGGGGCTTGGGGGCGATGGCGCGGGCAATGAGAAGCCGCTGGCGCTGACCGCCGGAGATGCCGCCGCTGCCCTCGGAAATCAGGGTGTGCATCCCCATGGGCATGCGCCGGATATCCTCCGCCACGCCGGCCATCTCCGCCGCCTCCCAGGCGTCGTCCATGGTGAGCTAGGGCGCGGAGATGGTGATGTTGGAATAGATATCCCCCTGAAAGAGCTTGCCGTCCTGCATCACCACGCCCATGCGCCGCCGCAGGCTCTTGAGGTCCAGCCCGGCCATGTCCCGGCCGTCGTAGTAGATGGCGCCCTTCTGGGGCGTCTCGAAGCCCAGCAGCAGGCGCATGAGCGTACTCTTGCCGCAGCCGGTCCTGCCCACGATGGCCACATACTGTCCAGGGCGGATCTTCAGACTCATGTCGTCCACCACGTTGGGCATATCCTCCCCGTACCGGAAGCTGACGTGGTTCAGCTCGATGCCGCCGGACAGCCGCGACACCACCTGTTTGTCCTCCGAGATCTCCGGCTCCGCCTCCAGGATGGGCTTCACCATCTGGAGAATGGGGGTGATCTGCCCCGCCAGGGACGCGATGCCCGCCAGGGACGCGAAGGCCCCCGCAATCATGGCATAAGCGGAGTTGAAGGCGTAGTACTCCGCCACGGACACGCCGCTTTTCACCGCCAGTGCGTACATCGCCAGCGACCCGGCCAGGCTGATGGCCAGGGAGATGACGCTGTTCACCTTCAAAAACAGGGGCGGGTCGTACTGCAGCCGCGCCACCTTGGCGTACTGCTCGCTCCACTTGGCGAAGGCCCGCTTCTCCGCGCCGGAGAGCTTCACCTTCTGCACGCCGCTGATGAGGGCGTAGGTGAGGCCGCTCTCCTTGGCGCTCTGTTCCATCAGCTGCCGGCTGATCCCCCGCTGGCGGATGGACGTCACCACCGAGAATACCAGCGTCACGCCCACGATGCCCAGCGCCGGCGCCACCAGCGCCGGGGCATAAGCGAAGATCTGGGTGATCTGCAGCAGGGAGAACAGGCTGGTCAGCCCCACCGCCGCCACCGACGACACCAGAAGCCCCGCCAGAAGCTTGATATTCATGACCCGGCTGGCCATCTCGCCGGTGCTGTACTGGCGGAAGAAGTTGGCCGGCAGGGAGAACAGCCGCATCATCCCCGCGGCCTCCACCGCCACCGACACCTTGGTGTTCATCCGGGCTGTGAGCAGCTTCTTGGCGGTCTCCAGCAGCAGAGAGCTGACGCTCACCAGCAGCATGAAGGACACCAGCGCCGCCAGTACCCGCACGCTGCCGCTGGCCGCCACGGAGGAGAACAGCAGATTGTTCAGCCGCGGCAGCAGCAGTCCCACCAGGGACACCGCCAGCGTCACCCCGGCGAAGAACAGCTGATCCGCCCAGGAGGAGCAGGAGCTGATGTACTTCATCAGACCGGGGATGCCGATCTTCCCCTGGGGGAAGGGCCGGTAAAAGGCGACGGCCTCCTGCTGAAACAGTTCCGCCCTCTGGGCGTTCACCCGCCGGCGCTTTCCCGTGGCCGGATCGAAATAGGAGTATCCCCAAAGGCCCGTGGGGATCATGGCCGTCAGCCGGCCGGTCTGTTTGTCCGTGGCCAGCATGGCCCCCACGGCGTCCTTGTACCACCCGTCCTCCAGGATCACCGTCCGGCGCATGATGCCGTAGGGACGCAGCAAAAACTCCAGCTGCTCGTCCCAGTCCTTCACCGAGTCGGGCACCTCCCGCATCCCGGCGTGGTAAAAGCGCAGGATCTCCTCCATGGCGCTTTTGGCGTTTTCTCTGTCGTCTCCGGATGCCGCCCGGCGGCCCAGCACCGCCCCCGCAATGGAGGCGACGCCCGCCTCCAGGGCCTGCTGGTCCCGGCGCCGGCGCTCCCGGATCTGTTCGTCAAACCATCCCATGGCGCCCTCCCCTCAGTCGTTGGACACCAGGCGGGCATAGTACCCGCCCTGGGCGTACAACGTCTCGTGGGTGCCCCGCTCCACCACCTTGCCCCGGTCCAGGACGATGATCTCGTCGCAGTCCCGGATGGTGCTCAGCCGGTGGGCCACCACGATGCAGGTGATGCCCCGGTCCTTGATGGACTTGACCACCTCATACTCCGTCTTGGCGTCCAGGGCGGAGGTGGCCTCGTCCAGGATGATGACGGTGGGGTCCTGGGCCAGGACCCGGGCGATCTCCATGCGCTGGCGCTGGCCGCCGGAGAAGTCCCGGCCGCCCTCCGTCAGTCTGTGATCGTAGCCGCCCTCCCGCTGGACGATGTCGCCGTGGATCCCCGCGTCCCGGGCCGCCAGGATCATCTCAAAGTTCTCGATGGACTTGTCCCACATCTTGATGTTGTTGGCAATGGTGTCCTCAAAGAGGATGATGTCCTGGTCCACCACCGCCAGCGACCCGGTGAAGATGCTCCGGTCGATGTCCCGGATGGACTTGCCGTCGAAGAGGATTTCCCCGCTCCAGGGCTGATAGAGGCCCGCTATGAGCTTGGCCAGCGTGCTCTTGCCGCAGCCGGACCTGCCCACGAAGGCCACCCGGCTGCCCGGCTTCAGCGAGAGGTTGAAATCCTCGATGAGCGGCTCGCCCAGCTTGGAATAGCCGAAGGTGACGTGGCGCATCTCCAGGGCCCCGGAGAGCTTGTCGTAGCTTTCCGGCTCCTCCCCTTCGGCCATGTTGCCGTCCTCCGGGTACTCCATCACGTCCTCCACCTGCTCCATCTCCGTGCGCATCTCCTGGATGGTCTGGCCCGCGCCGATCAGCGTCGTGGCCGGGGCGGTGAAGCTCATGAGGAACCCCTGGAAGGCCATGACCATGCCCAGGGTGAAGCGGCCCTGCATGACGAACAGCACCCCCAGAAACAGGATGACCATATCGCACAGGATGCTCACGGCGGAGGGGATGAGGCCCAGATAGGCGTCCGTCCTGGTAAAGCGCGTCTCCTGGGTGTTGACGCTGGCCTGATAGCCGGCCCAGCGGGCAAAATAGCCGTTCTCCGCCCCAGCGGCCTTGATGGTCTCGATCATCTCGATGGCCGCCATGGTGGAGGATGCCAGCATTCCCGCGTCCCGGCTCTGCACCCGCATCAGATTCATGCGCTTTTTCGATATGGTCCGGCTCACCGCCAGGTTGACGGCCACGGACCCCAGGCCCACCAGGGTCAGGACCCAGGAATAGCGGAGCATGACCGCCAGATAGAACACCATCATGAGCCCGTCCAGCACCAGCGGGCCCAGGGTGTTCACCAGCTCCTGGGCGATGGAGGCGTTGGTGCTCTGGCGCCGCTGGATGTCCCCGGCCATGCGCTGGGAGAAAAACTCCATGGGCAGATGCAGCACCTTCCACAGGAAGGTGGCCGCGCCCACGCTGGCCAGCTTGCCTGTGATGCGCAGCGACCACACCGCCTGGATCCAGGCCGTCACCAGCTGCAAAAGAGACACCCCGCCCAGCGCCAGCAGAAACGGCCACAGCCAGTCCGGGTTCTCCCCCGTCAGCAGCCGGTCCATAAAGAACCGGGAAAAGGCGGGGCTGATCACGCCGAACAGGGAGCTGATGAGGGTGGTCAACGCCACGAACACCAGCGCCGTACCCGCGCCGGTGAGGCGCTTTTTCGCGTACCGCGCCATGCTCTTGGGATGGCCGGCCGGCTCGAACCCCTCCCCCGGCTCAAACATCATGCAAATGCCCGTGAAGGACTCGTCAAACACCTCCATGCTCACGGGCACGACGCCCCGGGCCGGGTCGTTCAATATGGCCTTGTCGCCCTTGAAGCCGTCCAGCACCACAAAGTGGTTGAAGTTCCAGTGGATGATGCAGGGGAAGGAGCCGTGCTCTTTCAGATCCTCCGGTTCAAGCCGGTACGCCTTGGCCGTCAGGCCATAGCTCCGGGCGGCCATCAGGATGTTTTTGGCATTGGAGCCGTCCCGGCTCACCCCGCAGTCGGACCGCACCTGCTCCAGGGGGACCCACTTGTCATAGTAAGCCAGCACCATGGTCAGACTGGCCGCGCCGCACTCCAGCGCCTCCATCTGCATGATCACCGGGACCTTGGCCACGCCGCGGGTGACGGGCTTTTTGATCACAACGCTCTTCATAGCCGCCTCAGTTCAGCAAAAAAGAGATGGGAGGGACGCTGTCCACCACGATCTCGGCCCCGTACACGCCCTCGTCCAGCGGGCCGTCCAGCTGCGCGGGATACACCCACTGGCCGACCTCCAGCCCGCCCAGGTGCAGGGCATAAGCGTCAAAACTCTCGTCCACGGCCACAGGCTGGGACGCCACGGCCGCCAGGGTATGCTCCTGTCCGGCGACGCGCACGGTCTGGCCCGGGCGCACGGCGGACACGTCGTCCTCGCCGATGTAGCAGACGACGCTTCCGTCCGGCCCGGCCACCGCCGCCGCCGGGACGGTGGTCTCCAGCCGGCCCAGCACCGACCAGAGGATCAGCCCCGCCAGCAGCGCGACCACCGCGCCCAGCACCAGCCACACCCCGGGTCCCGTCACCCGGATGTAGTCGTTCATCTGTTCCGGACTGGATACCTTCTCCAGGCTCTTTTTCCGAAATAGCTCCGTACCCATGGCGTCCCTCCCTTAAGCTGTCACGTCCCCGCAGGTTTCAAAGCCGCCTGGGGCCTCGTCATCTTCGGCACCAGCTTCCCGTTTTCGATATTAAACGACTTCCGGCACTTGACATTGGGGCAGATAACGGACGCGTCCCGGGTGGAGGCGCGGATGATCGTGCCGCAGTCGGGGCAGGTATAGGTGACGCTGCCGGTGGGCGCGGCCGCAGTCGTGCCGCCGGTCACGGTGAACAGATCGTTCTCGTTCAGTTCTTGCAGATTGCTCATGGTCGTTCTCCTTTCTTTCCGCTCTCGCGGCTCGCTCATCGCCCGCCCGCCGGGCGGGCCTCTTTTTGCGGTTTTCCGCTTCCCAGGGCCTCCAGCCGGGAAAAGCACAGCGGGTAGATCACCATCAGAAGCAGCAGCTCCCCGCAGGTCAGCGCGAAGCCGATCCATCCCAGGCTCACCGCCCCCGTCACGGCCGGCATGAACGCCTGCTCATAGACCATGAGCAGCAGCACCCCTACGCCGCAGCGGGTCACCTTCGTCAGCGCGGACACATCCGTGGAAAACCGGACGTACCGCCGCTCCAGATACCACCCCAGGCTCACGCCCAGCAGCCGGCCGGCGTCCTTGTAGCCGTCCTTCATCATCTTGGCCGGATCCACCAGCAGCTTGCCCGCCTCGTCATAGTCCATGGGGTAGCTCTTCACGGAGATATACACCAGAAACAGCACCGTCAGCGCCGCGCCCACCAGGGGGACCAGCTTCTCCCGGCCGGGCTTGGCGTCGATCCACGCCCAGGCCCGCAAGCCCAAAAACGCCACGGCCAGGCCCAGCGCCGCGCCCACCGCCACATCCTGGGGCGTATGCACGCCGATATAGTTGCGGGAGAACATGGTCAGCAGCAGCATAACGGCCATGAACGCCCCCAGGGGGCGGTGCTTCTTCCCGTACCGGGCCAGCACGGTGCCGTAATTGGACGCGCCGGTCACGCTGTGGCCGCTGGGGAACGAGTAGCCGGAGGCCGTCTCCACAGGCACGATCCCGGGGTCGCGTATCCAGGGCCGGTAAACGCAGAAGGTCAGCTTCAAAAGCTGCATCAGAAACCGGCTCACCGCTATGTTGAGGAACAGGAACGCCCCGGATTTCTTGTCCACGGCCCAAAAGAGGATGCAGGCCAGCATCCAGATGAAGATGCCGTAGGACAGGTCGCTGATCTGTAAAAAGAAGTCGTTCAGCGCCCCGCCGGTGGCGTCTCTGAATTTTTGCAGCAGGAGCAGATATTGCAGATCCATCGTCTTCTCTTTCCCCGGCCGCTCAGCCGGTCGTTTCCGTTCGGTGCCAAATCATTTGTTTGCCGCATTTTTTGCAGTAGATGGCCCGGGGCAGGGCATACATCGTCCACTCCTCGCCGCAGCCGGTGCAGCGCAAAACGCCCAGATCGCCCAAGCCGGGAATATCTATATCCCCGCCGGCGACGTCTTCCAGGGCCTTCTCGTCCAGCGCGTCCTCTTTGCCCATTGCGTATCTCTCCCGCCCTCAGGCGAGCGGCGAATAGTAGGGGCACTTGACCTCCTGGCCCGCCGCCCAGGCCGCGTGAGCCAGCTCCCGGCCCGGATCGCATTTGGCCGTGTAGTTCCCGTGCTGGTCGCACACGCCGCAGCGGGTGGTGACAAAGGCGTTCCACTTCTCGTCGAAATCATTTTCTTTTGGGTCGAAGCAGTTGCCGCCGGAGACCTTTTCCAGTTCCTTCTCGTTCATGATCTTTTCCTCGCTCATGGTCATCCTCCTTTTCTCCTGCTTCCCCGGGCTGTCCGGGGACTTTGAAAGGCAGCGTGTCCGCCTGCCCCCGCAGCCCGGACGGGGCGGCGGCGTTACGCCGCCGCCCCGTCCACGGTGAAGGACAGGCTGTAGTATCCGGGCTCCACCGTGACGGTGCCGGAGCCGGAGTAGTTGTTCACATACACGGGCACGCCGTCGGCCGACTCCTGCAGATACAGGGTGTGGGGCCCCTTGTCCAGGGTCACATGGAGCAGGCCCTCGCCGTCGGTCTCCACGTCCTCGTACTCGCCGCCGTCCACCCGCAGGTGCAGCGCCTTGTTCGCCGCGGGGTCCTCGGTCCCCGCCACGGTGATGGGCACGGCCACCTCATACGTGTCGGGGGACTGGTCGTTGTCGATGGTGATGCGCCCCAGAACGGTGGGCCACGCCAGAGGCACCGTCCCCTCGTGGGTCTGGGCCAGCAGATAGTCCTCCACGATCATGTCCTCGCCGCCCAGCTCGCCCAGCTTATCCTCCTCCGGGAAGCCGGAGGCCACATAGCTGTTGGTGATCAGCAGCAGCTCGGTCTCCTCGTCGGCGCGCTCCAGCGCCGTGCCGTCGTCCAGCGTCACGGAGGTGACCTTCTCCCCCTCCGGGCCGGCGGGGTCAAAGGCGTAGGCAAAGCCGCTGACCTGCATGAAGCTGCCGCTGACCCGCTCCCGCAGGAGAAGGCCGGTCTCGTCCTGGCCGGTCATGGTCAGTCCGGCCTCCAGCGCCGTATACAGCTCCGCAGGCGTCACGGACAGCACCTCCACCATGTTGCCGTGGTTGAAGGCGTTGAGCACGTCGCCCCGGGTCACCTCGCCCACCGGCAGCGTAGCGGAGACGCCGCCGCCGTTCTCAATGGCCACGACGGGCATATCCAGCTGCTGCTCCTGGGCAAAGACCGCTCCCGCGGCGGCGAAGGCGTCGGTGACGAAATCGCCGAAGCCGGTCTCCGCGATGCGGGGCTCGGCGTAGTCATAGTAGATATAGCCGCCCCACAGCGGGGTCTCGGCGGTGCACAGCGTCTCGCCCAGGATGGTGATCTGCCCGTCCATGATCTCCTGCAGGGCGTTCGCCACCCGGATGTCGGCCTCCGTCCCGGCCTCCGTCAGGGGAAACTCCAGCGCTTCGGCCTTGTCCATCATGCTGCCCTCGGCGGTCACGCCGTCCTCGCCGAAGGTGAGCTTAATCACGCCCAGATGGGTGAACAGGGTGCCGGTCTGGACGATGGGGATGTTCGCGCCCCGCTCCGTATAGACCGTTTCCTCCACGGTGTGGCTGTGGCCGTCCACCAGGGCCGTGACCTGGGCCAGGCTCTCGTCGGAGAGCCCGTCCAGGAGCGCCGCGCTGGTGCAGTCCACCGCCGCGGCGTTGTCGCCCATGTGGCAGATGAGCACGATGGCGTCCGTGTCCGGCGCCAGAGCGGCGATCTGCTCCTCGGCGGCGGATACCTCGTCCTCAAAGCTGACGCCGCCCAGCAGACTGGGGTTGGTGGAGGTGGCCGTGGCCGTGGTGGTCAGGCCGATGAAGCCGATGCGCACGCCCGCCGTCTCGATCACCGTGCTGGGCTCCAGCAGCGGCTCGTCCTCATACAGCACGTTGGCGCTGAGGATGGGAAAATCCGCCAGCGCCGCGTTCAGCAGCAGCTGGTCCTTACCGTAGTCAAAATCGTGGTTGCCGGCGGCCATCACCGCGTATCCCGCGGCGTTCATGGCGGCGATCACGTCCGCCCCCTTGTTCACGGTGGCGAAGGACGCGCCCTGGGTGGCGTCGCCCGCGTCCACGAGAAGGGCGTTCTCCGTGGAGGCCGCGATGGCGGCGGCCTGGCCCAGGCCGATGACCTCCGACTCCTCATCCTCGCCGGCCGCCACCGTGCCGTGGATGTCGTTGGTGGTGTAGATGGTGACAACCGTCTCGCCGGCGTCGGCTGCCAGCACCGGTGCGCTGAGGCTCAGGCACAGCGCTATGGCCGCCAGAATGGCAATGATCTTTTTCATGGTAGTCTCCTTTTTGCTGTTCGATTATGTTGCCGCGCGCCCCATTCCGGGGCGGATCGGTCTGGATGGTTTGGGCCCCGCCTCAAGGGGCCAGGCGTTTTTTGATTGTCAGGATGTTCCGGCCGTCCCGGTGTTCGTAGCGGATGTCGTCCATGGTCTTCTTCACCATGAAGATGCCCAGACCGCCGATCTGCCGCTCCTCCGCAGAGAGGGTCACGTCCGGGTCCGCCTTCGACAGCGGGTCGTAGGGCTTGCCCTGGTCGGTGAACGTGATGCGCACCGCCGGCGGGTCCTGCTCCGGGTCCACCCGGACCGTGGCCGTGCCCGCGTTGGCACCGTAGGCGTAGTGGGCGATGTTGCCGAAGATCTCGTCGACGACCACGTCGATCTGAGCCTGGATCTTCATAGGGCAGTCCAGCGCCTGCAGCTTTTCGTCCACGAAAGCCGTCACCGCGGGAATGCTCTCCACCAGGGCGTCCACCGTTATCTCGTTGGGATCGGCCGGCCGCATCCGTTCCTTGAACTCCAGGCACAGCATGGTGATGTCGTCGAATTGGGGCGCGTCGCCCACAAAGGCGTCGATGTCCGCCTTCACCACCGAGAGAAGCCGGACCGGCGGGGCGTCGACGTTGGCGTTCAGCACCGCCTCCAGCCGCTCCATGCCGTAAAGCTCGTTGTTGGCGTTGATGGCCTCGGTGACGCCGTCCGTGTATTGGAACAGCTTGTCGCCGGGCTCCAGCTGCAGGGTCCCCATGTGATAGCAGGTGTTCTCCATGCCCGCCAGCACGAAGCCGGCGCGGATCTTGCGGGGGACGTAGTTTTGGCCCTTTTTGCACAGAAACGGCGTCTCATGGCCGGCGTTGACGAAGCGCAGCTCGCCCGTCTCCAGGTCCAGCACCCCCTCGAAGGCGGTGATGAACATCTCCTCGCTGTTGCCCTCGCAAAGCAGCCGGTTGACCTCCATGAACACCTCCCCCAGATCTCTCCCCGGGATGGTGTGATCCTTGATGAGGGTCTTGCCGATGACCATGAACAGCGCCGCGGGCACGCCCTTGCCGGACACGTCCGCCACCACCACGGCCAGGTGGGTGTCGTCCACCATGAAGAAGTCGTAGAAGTCGCCTCCCACCTCTCTGGCCGGGTCCATGGAGGCGAAGATGGTGAACTCAGGCCGGCCCGGGAAAGCCGGGAAGATCCGGGGCAGCATGGAATTCTGGATGTGGGTGGCGATGTCCAGCTCCGCGCCGATGCGCTCCTTTTCCGCCGTGACGGAGGTCAGATCCCGGATGTGCTGGTCCAGGGAGCCCGCCATGGTGTTGAAAGCCAGGGCGAGATCGCCGATCTCGTCGTTCCGGCTCACCGCCGCCTGGTGGGTCAGGTCGCCCTCGCTGATGTGCTCCACGTCCTCCCGCAGCTCCAGCAGCGGACTGGTGAGCCGCCCGGCGAAGCTGCCGCTGAAGGCCACCACCGCCGCCACGACGAACAAAAACACGATCAGCGACCACAGCCCCGTCTGCAGGATGTTCCTGTCCATGGTCACGGCGGTGGCGTCCGTCCGGTCGGTGATGCTGGCGCGGATATCCTCCGCCGGGGCCGTCACCATATCCGACGGCACATGGATCACCAGCGTCCAGTTGGCGGCGGCCACGGGGGCATAGGCATAGTAGATCCCCCCGGAGGTGGACATGACCCCCGCCTCGCCGCTCAGGATGCTGTCCGCCGCCTCGTAGGCCAGACAGGACGGGTCGCGGAGGTTCTCAAAGGTCCCGTCGTACTCCATCTGGGAGGAGACGATGATGTCGCCGTCCCCGTCCACCAGAAAGCCGTAGGAGCCCTCGCCGAAGTCGATGTCCAGCACCGACCGGCATAGGTCCTGCACCATCACGTCGATGCACACCACCCCGGCGAAATCACCGTTCTCGTCACAGAAGGGCGCGCCGCAGGTCAGCATCAGCCCCCGGCCGAAGGTGTCCATATAGGGGTCGGTGAAGATGACCCCGCCGTTTTCGCGGGCCTCGGCGTACCACAGGGAGTCGTTGTAGTCGAAGTACTCGTGGGTCAGGTCGGACCGTTCGTCGTAGTTGAGCATGAAGCCGCTCTCGGTGCACAGGTAGATGGAGGCGATCTCGTCGGTGTTGTCGGTCATGACCGGCTGCCACAGGTGCACCAGGTTCGCCAGCAGTCCCATCTCGCCGGCCACGGCGTCCCGGTCCACCTGCTCGTCGCGTAGCACCAGCTGCATGGTAAAGGTATACCGGCTCTCCGCGTCCGGGGGCAGGACCTCCTTGGGCACGTAGGCCTCCGGCTCCTCATAGAGCCGGCGGGCAAAGAAAGCGAAATTACGCAGGTAACCGGCGTAGCGCTCCAGCCTCTCGTCCACCACGCTGGCCTCGCTCTGGGTGCCCTTGTAAAGATTCTGCTCCATCTGCTCCAGCAGGGCCCCGCTGCCGGCCTCGGCGGCGCTGGCGCCCAGGTCCTGGCTGTCCCGCAGTACCATGTCCCGCAGGGAGGTCAGGCTCCCGGCCCACAGCGCGCCCGTGACCACCAGCGCGGCCACGCACAGCAGCAGCACCATCCGCTGCACCTGCCGGCGGATGGGTATTCGTTTGCCGTTATTCCCGTTTTTCCCGCTGCTGCCCATAGGCTCACGCAATGGTCAGGATATCCACAAAGCCCGTGACCTCGAAGATCTCCATGATGGTCTCGTTCACGTTGCGGATCACCATCGTGCCCTGCTTGTTCATGACCTTCTGGGCGCTGAGCAGCACCCGCAGTCCCGCCGAGGACAGATACTCCAGTCCGGCGAAGTCCATCGTGAGCTCCTGTATGCCGTCGATGCTCTGCTTCAGCTCCGCCTCCAGCTGGGGGGCGGTGGTGGTGTCCAGCCGGCCGGCCAGCGCCAGGTCCAGATGGGTCCCCTCCTGGGTCTTGTTGATGGTCATTTTCGCGATCTCCTTTCAAGTTCTGTCTCCGATACGCGCCGGGCAGGTCAAACCTGCTGTCTGCGTACCAAATCGGCAAAATAGCCGTTTTTTTCGATGAGCTGATCGTAGCTTCCGTCCTCCACGATCTTTCCCTGGTGCAAAAACACGATCCGATCGCAGTGGCGGATGGTGCTCAGCCGGTGGGCGATCACGATCCGGGTGCAGTTCAGCTTCGCCAGGGACTCCGACACCAGCTTCTGGGAGATGTTGTCCAGGGCGCTGGTGGCCTCGTCGAACATGAGCACCTTGGGCTTGGAGGCGATGGCCCGGGCGATGATGATCCGCTGGCGCTGGCCGCCGGACAGGCCGCCGGTGCCCTCGGAGATATGGGTGTCCATCCCCAGGGGCATGTTGCGGATGTCCTCCGCCAGGCCGGACATCTCCGCCGCCTCCCATGCCTCCTGTTCCGTCAGGCCCGGCACGGAAAAGGCGATGTTCTGAAATATGTTCCCGGCGAACAGGTCGCCGTTCTGGTTGACGATGCCCACGCTCCGGCGCAGGGAGCGCAGGTCGTAGCCGGATATGTCCTTGCGGTCAAAGTACACCGCGCCGGTCTGGGGCGTCTCGAAGCCCAGCATCACCCGCATGAGGGTGGACTTGCCGCAGCCGGTATAGCCCACGATGGCCACATACTCCCCGGGCCGGATGCGCAGATCCAGATCGTCCAGGATGGTGGGGCCCTGCTGGCTGTAGCGGAACGTAACGTGGCTCAGCTCGATGGAGCCGGACAGCTTCCCGATGGTCCCCTTTTCCGGATGGGTCTCCGGCTCGGTGTTCAGGATGGGCCCGATCATGCGCAGAACGGGCTTGATCTGGGCTGCGGCAAAGGACACGTCCGCCACGTTGGCGAAGGCGGCGGTGACCATGCTGTAGGCCACGAAAAAGGCGTAGTACTCGGACGCGCCCATACGGGTCCGTATGGCCGCGGCATACAGCCAGAACATCCCCGCCAGCCGCACCGCCTCGGAGATCACGTTCCGGTACTTGACCAGAACGCCGGGGTTGTTGCGGACGTCCTCGATTTTGGCGTAGTTGTCCGCCCAGCGGGCAAAGGCCCGCTTTTCCGCTCCGGCCAGCTTGATCTTCTGGATGCCGGAGATCATGCCGAAGCTGAACCCGGCCACGTCGGCCTTGTACTCCAGCTGCACGTCCATCTGCTGGACCTTGCGCACGGCGGCGGCCGCCGTGAACAGCGCGCTCACCAGCAGCACCGCCAGGGTAGGCAGCGCCAGCGCGGGGGCGTAGGTGAATATCTGCGCCACATAGACCAGCGAGAACGCCGCGGTCAGCGCGCTGTCCAGCACCGCGTCGGTCATCACCGCGCACATGTCGCCGATCATCTTCATCCGGTTGGTGAGCTCGCCGGCGCTGTGCTCCCGGAAAAACGACAGCGGCAGGTTCAAAAGCCGCATATACATGGCCGCCTGGGTGGCCATGTCGGCCTTGCTGCTGACCCGGGAGACCAGCAGCTCCTTCACGGCCTCGATCAGGGGGATCGCCACCGCCGTGCACAGGAAGAAGATGGCCGTGCTGACAAGCAGACTGATGCTGTCGGTGGGGATGACCTCCGCGATCATGAAATCGCTCAGCGCGGGCAGCAGCAGCCCCAGCAGCGTCACGGCGCCGGTGGCCGCCGCGATGGCCCCCAGGTCCGCCCGGGATATGGACGCGGTCGCAAAACGAAGCAGGGCCCGGGGCGTGATCTTCCCGTTGGGGAGCGGGCGGTAGAAGAGAATCGCCTCCTCCTCAAAGAGGTCCTCGTTGCGGCGCGTCACCGCCTTCAGCACGCCGTTTTCATAGTAGCGGTATCCGAAAAAGAACGCGGGCAGCAGCGCCACGATGCCGCCGGTATCCTTCCGCACGGCGATCATGGGCCCCACGGCGGTATTGCGCCAGCCCTTCTCCAGCCGGACCGCGCTGCGCATGATGCCGGACGGGCGCAGCTGGTACTCCAGCATCTCGTCCAGGGTCCGCACGTCGGCGGGGATGTCCTGGGTCTTGAAGCCGTAGTACTTCAGGATCTCGTCGATGGCGTTTTTGGTCACCTGCCGCTGGTTGTTCATGGCGTCGGCGACCTTTTTGCCCATGACCACGCCCACCATCCGGGCAAAGGCCGACTGGAACTGGTCGTCGTCGTTTTTTATGCGGCTGCGTATCTGTTGTTCGTACAGGGACAATCCGCCACCCCCTTATTCCGTCCGGATGAGCCGGGCGTAAAGCCCGTCCGCGGCCAGAAGCTCCTCATGGGTGCCCCGCTCCGCGATCCGGCCCCGCTCCAGGACGACGATCTCGTCGCAGTCCCGGATGGTGCTCAGCCGGTGGGCGATCACGACGGTGGTGATCCCCCGGTCCCGCACGGCCTCCACCACGCCCTGCTCGGTGCTGGCGTCCAGGGCGCTGGTGGCCTCGTCCATCACCAGTATGGTGGGCTCCTGGGCCAGGGCCCGGGCGATCTCCAGCCGCTGGCGCTGGCCGCCGGACAGATCCCGGCCGTTCTCGCTGAGCATACCGTTGTACCCGCCGGGCCGGCGGATGATGTCGCTGTGTATCTGGGCGTCCCGGGCGGCCAGGATCATCTCGTAGTCCTCGATGGAGTCGTCCCACATCTTGATGTTGTTGGCGACGGTGTCCTCGAAGATCACGATGTCCTGATCCACCATGGCCAGGGAGGCGCAGAACACGTCCCGGTCGATGCTCTCGATGGGCCGGCCGTCGATGAGGATCTGCCCGCTCCAGGGCCGGTACAGCCCTGTGATCAGCTTGCCCACGGTGGACTTGCCGCAGCCGGAGGGGCCCACCAGCGCCACGCTGCCGCCCCGCTTTATGGTGAGGCTGAAGTCCTTCAAAAGCGGCTCATCCAGCTGGGAATAGCCAAAGGTCACGTTCCGCAGCTCCACATCCCCCGCCAGCTTGGAATAGTCCTGCTCTCCCGCCGCCGGGCGGGCGCTCCGCTGCGCCTCGATGACCGGGTCCTCGGGGTGATCCATCACGTCCTCCACCCGCTCCATCTGCGCGCGCATCTCCTGGATGCTCTCGCCGGAGGCGATGAGGTCGGAGGCGGGGGTGAAAAACGAATTCACAAAGCCCTGGAACGCCATGATCATGCCCACGGTGAAGGACCCCCGCATGGCAAACCAGATCCCCAGCACCACGATCAGGTAGTTGGAGAACTGGACCACGATCCGGGGCAGAAGCCCCAGGTGATCCATCAGCGTCACATACCCGGCCTTGGAATTGGCCAGGGCGATCTGGTAGCCGGACCACTTCTCAAAAAAGCCGCTGTCCGCCCCCAGGGCCATGATGGTCTCGATCATTTTGATCCCGGAGGCCGTGACGGCCGAGAGCCGGCCCTGGTTCTGCACGGACCGGCGGGTGAGGTTGAGCCGCCGCTTCATGATGACCCGGGACAAAAAGACGTTGCCCAGCGCCGCGCCCACGCCGATGCAGGTCATGACCAGGCTGTAGCGGAGCATGACCGTCAGATAGAAAATGACCATGGCCGCGTTGAGGGCGATGGGCACCACCACGTCGATGAGCGTGTCGGCGATGGACTCGTTCACGCCCTGCCGGTCCTGCAGGTCGCCGGCCGAGCGCTGGAAGAAAAAGTCCAGCGGCATGTGCAGCACATGCCAGAAAAAGGACGCGTTGCTCACCAGGGACATCTTCGTGCGGATCTTCAAAAGGTGGTTGTCCCGGATGGCCTGGGCGGCCAGCACTCCCGCGGACACCACCGCGAACAGGATCAGAAACGGCTCTTTCCAGCCGTCGTACAGCCCCGTCAGCATCCGGTCCGTCAGCACCCGCTGAAACACCGGCAGCATGATCGCCCCCAGCGCCGCCGCAAAGGCCGCCAGCATGATGAAGACTACCTCGGACCCCGTGCCCCGCAGCCGCCGGGCCGCATAGGAGAGCATGCTGGTCTGCCGGCCGCCGGGGGCAAAGTCCTCCCCGGGGGCCAGGACGATGTACTCGTTTTCGTAGTCCCGGTCAAAGGCCTCCTCCCGCAGGCGGACCGAGCCCCGCTCCGGATCGTTCAGCACCGGCCCCTGCCGGCCGAAGCCGCACAGCACGGCAAATTTGCCGTCCTTCCACCGGACAATGCAGGGGTATTCCGCCTGGTCCCGGAGGGCGGCCAGGTCCCCCGTGCGCACCGTGGCCCGCAGGCCGAAGGAGTCCGCCGCCCGGACGATGTTCCCGCTCTTGGAGCCGTCCCGGGACACGCCGCAGGCCATCCGGGCCTGGGCCAGGGTGATCCAGCAGCCGTAATAGGCCAGCACGGCGGCCAGACTTGCCGCGCCGCTCTCCTCCGCGTCCATCTGCATGAAGACGGGCACCCGGGCCACCCGCCCCCGCACCGGCCGCGCCATTTTCGCTCTCGATCCCATAACCACGCCTCAGTTCAGAAGAAACGAGATCGGCGAGACGCTCTCGGTGATGATCTCCGCCCGGTAGACTCCGTCCGCCGTCCCGGGCAGGGCCTGGCCCGCGTCCAGCAGCCGTACCCAGTCGCCGAACGCGAACCCGCCCACATAGCGTATGTATTCCTGGAAGGTATCGTCCACGCAGATGGGATCGGCGCCAACGGACAAGACCCGGTAGGACCCGCCGTCAAAGACCAGCTCCTTGCCCAGCTTAAGCGCCCCGCTCTCGCTGTCCAGCACATAGGCCTGGACAGCGCCGTCGCGGACCACCGCCGCCGCCTGGGCCTTCGTGTCCAGCCGGCCGAATATGCTCCAGCCCAGCACGCCCAGCAGCAGCAAAAGCGTCGCCGTCAGCATCAGCCAGGAGCCGGGCGAGGCCACCCGGATGCACTCGTTCAGCTGTCCCACCGACGAGGCCCGCTGGGGCGCGGCCGCCGGATCACCGTTTTTTCTCATGCGCTTTCTCTCCCATCCGTCTCAGGATCTTTCCCTCCCGGGTCCCTTCAATTCCCGCTGGGCATATAGGGCCGGAGCACCGCCGCCACGTTGGACAGCGGCATGGTCTGCAGCCACACCCGGCCCGGGCCGGTGATGTTGGTGAGGAACAGCCCCTCGCCGCCGAACAGTACGTTCTTCGCGCCCTTCACCGTCTGGATGTCCATGGTGCAGCTGGCGTCCATGGCCGCCAGATGGCCGGTGTCCACCACGATCTGCTGGCCGGCCGCCAGGTCGTACTCCACCACGTGGCCGTCGAATTCCGCGAAGGCGATGCCGCTGCCGGAGACCTTCTGCAGGATGAAGCCCTCGCCGCCGAACAGGCCCGCTCCCAGCTTCTTGTTGAAGTGGACGGAGAGGGTCACGCCGGCCTCCCCCGCCAGAAACGCGCTCTTCTGGAAGATGATCTCCCGGCCGGGGGCGATCTCAAAGGGCTTGATGGAGCCGGGGAAACTGGACGCGAAGGCGATCATCCCCTCGCCCCCCTGGGCGGTGTAGATGTTCTGGAAGATCCGCTCGCCGGCGAACATCCGGCCCAGCGCCTTTCCCACGCCGCCGTTGGAGGTGGTCTCCATGTGCATGTTGGGGCTCATCCAGCTCATGGACCCGCCCTCGTTGATCATCCTCTCCCCGGCCGCCAGATGGCACACCACCACCGGCAGGGTGTTGCCCAGAATTTCATAACGCATTGCAATGTCCTCCGTTCAAAAGATTGATTTGAAATATTTGCCAGTTATTTTTTCCCGCCGCCGCGCCTGTTTCCGGCCCGGCGCCGGGGGCCTCCCTGAGTCCGCGCCGCCCCGCTCTCTTGCCGACGGCGCGTATATTTTGCTTTTTCCGGACAGATGTGGTAAAGTAAGGTCTGTTCCCAGCGGAAGGAGGTGTCCGGCCATGTATGAGATCGCCATCTGCGACGACGACAGCGTCTTTGCCCAAGAGCTCTCGTCCGTCCTCGCCCATTGGTTCGCGGAGCGGGGAGCGGCGTGCCATGTCACGGTGTATCCCGATCCCGCCCGGACGCTGTCCGCGCTGGAGCGGGGGGAGCGCTGCGATCTGCTGTTTCAGGACATCCTCTTCGGCGAGGAGAAGGGCCTCCGCTTCGCGAAGCTCCTGCGGGAGCGAAACTGGGACCTGGATCTGGTGTTCGTGACCAGCAGCGAGCAGTACGCCGTGGCGGCCTATGACGTCCGGCCCCTGCACTATCTTCTCAAGCCCCTGCGCCAGCCGCAGTTGACGGAGGTGCTGGAGCGGTTTCTGGAGCGGCGCGCCCCGCAGATCCTGTCCCTCTCCACGCCCCAGGGGACGGTGCGCCTGCCGGTGACGGACGCCCTCTATTTTGAGGTGTACAACCACGTCATCCGGCTGTGCCGGCGGGACGGCAGCGAGAGCTCCTGGCGGGGCACGCTGCAGCAGCTGGAGCGCCAGCTGCCCGCCGGGCGGTTCGTGCGCGTACACCGCAGCTATCTGGTCAATCTGGAGCACATCGCCGTGATCGGCCGCGACCGGCTCAAGCTGTCCTCCGGGGACATCGTGCCCCTGGGCCGGTCCGACTATGCCAACATCCAGATCGGCCTGGCCGCCTTCGACCGGCGACGGCGTCCCCTGGGCTGAGGCGGCGCAGAGCCCGCCGCTCCGCCCTCAGATCCGCTCCAGACAGAAATCGCTCATCGCAGAAAACTCACCCGGCGTCCGCTCTACCAGCAGGACGCTGTTATATTTTTCCGCGACGGCCCGCATGGCCGCCAGGCCGTAGCCGTGGCCGGGCCGCTCCTGCTCCTCCTCCCCGTCCGGGGCGCTGTTGACGCATTGGATGCAGAGGAAATTCCCCCGCAGGTGCATATCCACCCAGATATACCGCTCCTGCTCCGGCCTCATCCGCCGGCAGGCCTCCAGGGCATTTTGCAGGATATTGCTCAAAAATACGCTCAGATCCTCGTCCGCGATGTTCAGCTGCCGAGGCACGTTCAGGTGGTGCTCCACCCGGATCCCCTCGGCCACGGCCTGATCCAGGAAACTGCCGGCAATCATATCCACCAGGATGTTCTGGCAGTAGCGCCCGGCCGGCACCTGCCCCAAATCGTCGGCGACGGCGTCCACATACCGGCGGGCCCGTTCCGCGTCGCCGTCGGCCAGGATGGCGGACAGGGCGATCATGTGGTGGCGCATCTCATGGTGCAAAGCGCGGGTGTCGTCCTCCGAGGCCAGCAGGCGCTCATAGCCGGCCATGGTCTGCCGCTCCCGCTCCCGGAGCACATCCACGGTCCGGCGGGTCCGCACCGTCCGGCGGACCGCCTCCGTCACCACCGCGATCACCGCGATATAGGAGATGATGTCGGTGCCCAGGCTCACCACAGGCCCGCAGTTGCCCATGCGCAGGGCCTGCCATATCCCGAGCCCCAGATAGCTCCCCAGACCGCCCCAGACCCGGACCCGGTCCAGCACGTAGACCGCCGCGACGCCGGCGGTGATGAGCCCATAGACGAGGGAACGCTTTTTCCCCTGTCCGGTGCGGTCCCTCTGCCGCACGCCGTCCACGCACAGCGCCGCTAGCACAGCCAGAAGCACCGCCAGCGTCTCCGGCCCGATGCTCACCGCCACTCCCTCGGGGCTGCTGCGCAGCCGCATCAGCTCCTTGGCGCTCTCATACACCGCCCAGACCGCCACAGCCCCGCACAGGGGCCACTTCCACCGGCCCTTCATCCGAAGCACCAGGTAGAGATACAGCGGCGCCATATACACCACGCTGAGAAACCGCAGATCCAGCCGGGAGACCAGCTCGCTGTAATAACCCACCTCGGAGCTGTACGCCTCCTGGAGGAACAGCATCAGAAAATAGAGGCACAGAAGCAGCGTCCGGCCGTCCCCGCCCCGGTTGTAGCCGTCCACCAGGAACACCCCCGCCATCAGCAGCGCCATCAGCGCGTAGATGGTCATGGCGGCGTTGGACCGCACGGAGGCCACCACGATTCCGGCCAGCTCCGAGCCCCCGCCGCCCAGGAAGGGATACATCGGGATTCCCACGCCGCCCGCGGGGAAATAGGTCACCACAGTCAGCTCCCGGCCCGGATAATCCGCCGGCAGGGACATGCGTATCCGCCGTCCCGTCTCGACCTGCTCCCGCCGGATCCGGTCCCACTGCGCCCCGTCGGGGTGCACGAAGCCGTCGACGTCCCGCTCCAGATCGGGAAAGTCGGAGTAGAGCAGCCTGCCGTCCAGGAATACCTCCACCCCGTCCCCGTAGTTCGTCCACTCCAGCTCCGCCGCGGGGACATCCTCCGTCATGGTGCGCGTGATGCGCACCGCCTCGGTCCCCGCCGGCAGCGTCGGCGAATAGGGGTCGGAGAACACCGGCTCATACTCCCGCACGCCGCCGTCCAGCAGCTCGTAGCGCCAGCCGCAGCGCTCATCCCGGGTGTCCGCGAGGTGCAGATCGCCCCGCTCGGTGACGCTGAGAAGGGAGAACACGGTCAGCACCAGCGCCGCCACGGCCAGTGCCGCGGCTACGCCGAAGATATACCGCCGTCCGGATATCCGTTCCATCCCCGTTCCCCCTTTGCCGTTTTCCGCTCCCCCGCTCCCGCCGGGGGAGCGTTTTTTTGCGGCGCCGCCTCTACGGCCGGCGGGCGCAGCGCATGTCCACCGGCCCGCCGCCGGACCACTCCAGCAGCAGCCGGCCATACTCCTCCATACACATCCCGTGGCGGAGCTTATGGCGGCCGGAGGGGCAGAGGGCGCAGCGGTTGGCCCGGACGAAACTCTCCGCCAGCGCGGGGAAATCTCTCCCGCCCGCGCCGCCGCTCACGCCGTCCAGTTCCTCCGTCCGCAGTGCCCGTTCGTCCATTTTTCCTCCCTATCCGTTGATCGTCCCGCCGTGTATTTCAAACCGCGCAGATGCCCGCGCACGCTTTGCTGGGTCATCCGCTGATCTTATTCATCTCCGCGCCGCAGTTGGCACAGACAAGAGAGGACGCCTGTTGGCCGTCCGTTTTGGAGCGGTGTTCTATAGCGCCGCACCGGGGGCAGCGATACAACACCCATACGTTCTTTTGGAACCGGGCCTGAAGGCTGTCGCCGCCGGCGACCTCTTCCAGCTGGTCCTCCCGCATTTCCTCTCTGCTCACGGTCTTTCCTCCCTCTGTCCGGTTCATTATTTCAGCTTCTCCAGGTCCTCTTGCTCCACATAGACGGATATCTCGCCGCAGGAAAGGCACACCGCCGCCTTGGGATAGACGGCCTTCGTGCTCAGGCCCTTGCGCCGGATCACATTGCCGCCGGCGCCGGTGAAGCTGAAGCCCTCCTCCATCTGTGCGCCGCATCTCAAACATTTCCTCATGGTCCGATCTCCTTTTCTTTATTTTCGATTGCCCGGCCGGGCGGCAAGGCGCTCACGCCCCGCCTTCCTCCGGGTCTGCGTCCTCCGCAGGGGCTTCGTCCTCTGCCGGGGCCTCATCCTCCGCCGGGGCCTCGTCCTCCGCCGGGGCCTCGTCGGCCTCCCCAGCCTCTTCCGCAGCGGCGGCCTCCGCCTCCTCCAGCAGCTGGCCGTACCGGGCCAGCAAGGCGGCCAGATCCTCCCGGACCAGGGCCTCGTCCGGGTCCGCCTCTCCGTCCGTCAGACCCGCGTCCAGGGCCCAGTCCCCGGCGGCGTCCCATTCCTCCGCCCCGGGCAGCCCCTGGAGCCGGGCCAGGGCCCACAGCGCCTCCAGCGCCTGGGACCGGCTCACGGTCCCCTCCGGGTCGAAGGCGGTCTCCGACGTGCCCTCCATCAGCCCCTGCTCCGCCGCCCAGATCACGGCGGGCCGGATGGGATCGTCCTCTCCCACGTCGTCAAAGGGACAGACCGGTTCCGGTGTCGGCTCCGGGGAGGGCGCCGGGGAGTGCTCCGGCTGCTGCTCCGGCGCGGGTGTGGCCGCCGCCGCGGCCGCGGCTCTCTCCGCAGCGGCTGCGGCCTCGCCGGACAGCGTCCACAGCGCCCAGACCAGGTCGGCGCGGGAAGCGTCGGCGCCGATGCCGAAGGTGTTGTCGATGTCCAAGCCCTTCATGACGCCCTGTCCCAGGCACCAGGCCACGGCGTCGTGGTACCACCCGGTCTGGGGGAAGTCGTAGCTCTTCCCCTCAAGCAGGGCATAGCAGGGCATGAACGCCTGATTGAGGGCGCCCAGCCAGGTCATCCCGCTGCCCCGCTTCACGTCCACGGTGTTGATCATCACGTCCCGGGTCCGCAGGATGCTCCCCGTATTGGGGCTGACGATGCTGCTGACGGTGCTGACCACGTAGTACTTGTCGTCCACCTTGCCCAGGTACATCATCTCATGGCCGCTGAAGCACAGCGCCGCGCCCAGGGGCAGCTCGTCCAGGATCAGCTTCTTCTCCTCCAGGGACATGTTCACCATGTCGATTTTCTCGATGTTCATGTGCCACTGCCAGTCGCTGTTGCGGCCGATGTCCAGGCCGAAGCAGCGGTAGACGGTGCGGATCATGCCGGAGCAGTCCTCCACATCCAGCATGCCGCCCCAGCCGTAGGCGTCCCCCAGGTTCTCCAGCGCCACCATGGCGATGTTCTCCAGGGTCAGGGGCAGATACCCCACGCTGACCTTGGCCGTCTCCGGGATCAGGGCCATCTGCTTTTCATAGCTGCCGTCCGCCCGGCGCACCGGCAGATAGACCACGTAGTTGTGGTAGGGCGAGCGGTTGCCGATGAGCTGATCCGGCGCCAGGTCCGTCACCAGCTCCAGGGCCGTGCCCTGGGTCAGCATCCGCCGGGCCGTCTCCGGGGTGGAGATGGACTCGTCGGTGTATTCCTTGTTCCCATAGACCACCAGCAGCTTTTCCGACGGCAGATCCCAGGCGGAGAGCCACTGCTCCTTGTCCGCGCACAGGGCCACGTCCTCCGCCGGCACCCAGCCGGAACAGCTGGAGATGCGGGCCTGATAGTACCGCCCGTCGGCGGAGGTGTTGTAGATGAGCATGGGCTCGTTGACCCGGATGGAGCTGAGGGACTGGTAGTCGAAGTCCGGGTCGTTGGGGTCGTCCAGAATGGGGTCCGGCGAGGGGAATACCCGCAGGAGCGTGCGCTTGACGGCAATGCCGTAGCGCACCGGCGTGTCCTTCCCGGCGTTCGGGTCCAGGCAGTTGTCCACCATGGCCTGGAAGTACTCCCATTCGGCCTTCTCCCCCTCGCCGGTGTAGGTCCAGCCGAAGTAGTACTCCCCGTCCGCGGTGGCGGATTTTTTCAGATTTTCATTGTACTTCGTCCCGTCGTAGGTCTCGGCGGCGTCCCGCAGGTCCATGACCATGGTCCCCTCCCGCAGGGCGGAATCCCGGTTGAACGCCGTGATCTCCTCCTGGGTCAGGATGACCTCATCCGCGCCCGGCTGTCCCGCCGCCCAGTAGGCGGCGTCCGACATCTCCGGCGTCACGTCGGGCATCAGCGTCACGCCTCCGTCGGCCAGCGCCGCCGGGGCCAGGCCGGTCAGGACGGCCAGCGCCAGCAGCACGCACAGCGCCCGTTTTCTTCCGTGGAGCATATCCGTCGCCTCCTTGATCGATCTCTCCTCCGCTCTCCGGCGCCGGCGGCCCATGGTGGGCGCGCCCCGGACGCGGGGGTCGGCAATACACAAAAATACAAAATAAATAATACGGGAGCGCCCGGGTCCTGTCAACGGCTCCGTCCCGAATCGACGGAAAACCGCCCCGAATTGTGACCCGGGGATCGGCGGTATTTTCCGCTTCATTCAAATGGGAGAGCGGCAGCCCGACAAGGGGTCTGCCGCTCCTCTCCGTTCAGATCTGCGGGACCGGGAAGGCGTTTTCGTCCACGATCTTTTTATATGCCACGGGGTCGGTGTCCCCCTCGGTGCTGAAAAGCAGCAGGACGGCGTTTTCATCCAGGCCCAGCGCCGCCTTCCAGTCCGCCAGCTCCGCCCGGGCCAGCATGGACGCCAGTCCCGCGGTGAAGGCGCCGGACTCCCCGCTCGTCACGCCGGCCCGGTGCAGCAGCCGCATCCCGTGGGCCGCGACCCAGTCCGGGCAGGAGAAGTAGAAATCGGCCTGGTCCCGCAGGATCGGCCAGACGACGGTGCAGGGCTCCCCGCAGTTGAGCCCGGCCATGATCGTCACCCCGCTGCCCACGGCCTCGTGGGGCGCGCCGTCATGGACCTGGGCGGAGCGGAAGATGCACGCCACCTCCCGGGGCTCCACGATGGCGGCGGTGAGGGGCGCGGCGGCATAGCGGCTGCGCAGGTATCCCAGCACCCCGCCCGCCATGGCCCCCACACCCGCCTGCAGAAACACGTGGGTGGGCCGCTCGCCCGCGGTGTCCAGCTGGGCGGCGGCCTCCCAGGCCATGGTGGTATAGCCTTGGACGATGGTCCGGGGGATCTGCTCATAGCCCGGCCAGGAGGTGTCCTGGATCAGGGTCCAGCCCTTCTCCTCCGCCATCCTGGCCGCATAGCGGACGGCGCCGTCATAAGTGAGGTCGGTGATGAGCACCTCGGCCCGGCCGGCGTCGCGGATCGCCTGCGCCCGCAAAGGCGACGAGCCCCTGGGCATGTACACATGGGCGCTGCAGCCCAGCTTGGACGCCGCCCAGACGACTCCCTTGCCGTGGTTGCCGTCGGTGGCGGTGGCGAACACCATTCTCTCCACCCGCTCCCGCAGCGGCGGGGCCTGCAGCTGGGCGAAGGAGACCTGATCCCGGCGCAGGCCCAGCTGGTCGCACACCGCGCAATACAGGGCGTAGATGCCGCCCAGGCCCTTGAACGCCTTCAGCCCGAAGCGCGTCGACTCGTCCTTGACGAAGACGGCGCGCACGCCCAACTCCTCCGCCAGCGCGTCCAGTCTGACCAGCGCCGTCTCCCTGTATTCCGGAAGGGCGGTGTGGATGGCCCGGACGGCCGCCGTCTCCTCCGGACCCAAAAAGGCGGGGCCCGGCCCGTGGTCCGGCGACGGGTTGACGACCATTTCCATGCCCAGGCGGCTGTGCGTCTGCGCCTCGCCGGCGGGCGGCCGCTTCTGCCGGTCCATGTTCTCCATCCGGATCAGCCTCCTTTTTTGCTTTTTCTTGTGATACCAGCATAACACGGACCCGGCCGATTTACAATAAATTTCCATATCGCGCTGCGCAAAATCCCATAAAAATATGCCGGTCCGGCGCGCCGGGAAAAATACGCCCACCGACAAAAATTGGCTATCATAACGGCGGGGAAAATGCAGAACATATAGCCGGACAAATCGAAAGGGCGGCATTGCGAAATGGCGGTGCGCCGTTTCGGACAGCCGATCCTTCCGGTCCAATGCAACGGAAAGGAGTTAAGAAAAATGGCGAAGAATTCCAACCAGCTCGTGAACCCCAACGCCCGCGAGGCGATGAACCGGTTCAAGATGGAAGCCGCCTCTGAGGTGGGCGTCAGCCTGAAGCAGGGTTACAACGGCGACCTGACCAGCCGTCAGGCCGGTTCCGTGGGCGGCCAGATGGTCAAAAAGATGATCGAGGCCTACGAGAACGGCATGAAGTAAGCTCCGCTGGAAAGCACGGCGGCGCGGCGGGAGACCGCCGCGCCGTTTTTTTGCGCCTCCCGGCACGAAAGATCCGGCGGCGGTACATAGAGCCCCACGGAGAAAGAGGACGCCCCGCCACAGATGCACAATTCCGGCCGCGAAATGCGGAAAAAGTCTGTCCATTCTACCAAGTTGACGGATTATGGCGAATTAGATAAAATGTGCAGAATTTATCCACCACTTTGCATTGTTATAAATGCAGCGCTTTAATAATTTAAATCAAGAAAGGCGGATGTATATGCTGATTCAAAACGGCAACGTCCACGACGGTCTCGGCCACGTGCTGAAGCAGGACGTGCGGATCGCCGACGGACTGATCACGGCGCTGGGGACTCTCCGTCCGGAGGCGGGCGAAGAGGTATTCGACGCTGCGGGGATGGAGGTCCTGCCCGGTTTCGTGCAGGCGCTCTCCGTCTGGGGCATCATGGGCAACACCACCGAGATCCGGCCCTCGTCCAACGACAACGACGAGAAGAGCAACCCGATCACGCCGGAGCTGGACGGCTTTTACGCTTTCAACGGCCGCGCCGCCACGGCGCAGCAGTTGGGCGCCTTCGGTCTGACCTCCTGCGGCGTCGCCCCCACGGACAACAACCTGTTCGGCGGCACCATCGCCGCCTTCTCGGTGGACGGACTGAACCCCTATAAGATGGTGCTGGGCCGCGGCCTGGGCATGATGGCCTCCGTCACGCCGAACCTGAAGACGACCTACGGCGCCCGCCAGATGGCGCCCATGACCCGGATGTGGATCTTCACCAACCTGGCCGAGCAGCTGCGCAAGGCGGCGGAGTACAAGGAAGAGCCGGAAAAGCCCAAGGACGACAAGCTGGCCGCCATCCGTCGGGTGGTGGACGGGGAGCTGCCCCTCTTCGTCTCCTGCGACTCGGCGCTGGCCGCCCAGCGGGTGCACGAGATCACCGCGCCCTATGAAAAGCTCCGCCTGGTGCTGGTCAACGGCTTCGGCCTGACCGGCGAGGAGCAGTGGATCATCGAAAAGAAGATCCCGATCATCGTCCGCACGGCCTCGCTCCCCTTGGACGAGTTCGCGATGACCCTCTCCCTCCCCGCCATGGCGAAGTTCGCCCAGGCGGGCGTGCCGGTGGCTCTCAGCGGCGAGAACAGCAACGCCTTCGCCGCCCGGGAGGATCTGCTGTGGAACGCCTCGGAGATGATGCGGGTGATGCACGACGGCGAGCAGGTGCTGTCGATGGTGACCAGCATCCCCGCCCGGATTCTGGGGATCGACGACAAGGTGGGCTCCATCGAGACCGGCAAGCGCGCCGACATCGTGCTGTGGAGCGCGGACCCGATGCTGACCTACCAGGCAAAGATCGTCCGCACCTATCAGGGCGGCGAGATCATCTACAAGGAAGGGGATGCGATGAAATGCTTGTGATCAAAAACGCGACCATCTATACCATGGACGACGCCACGGGCGTCGTGCAGGCGGACCTTCGGATCGACGGCGGCAAGATCGCCGAGATCGGCCGTGACCTGAGCACGGACGGCGCGCAGGTGATCGACGCGGCGGGAAAGGTCGTCACGCCTGGCTTCGTCGACGCCCACAGCCACGTGGGCGGCATCGGCCCGGGCATGGCGGAGGAGGACCTCAACGAGCTGACCACGCCTCTGACCCCGGAGCTGGACGCCTATTACGGCATCAACCCCGACGACAAGCAGTTCAAAAACACCATCGCCCAGGGCATCACCACCTCGTGCCTCGCGCCGGGCTCCGGCAACGTGGTGTGCGGCTGGGTCATGGCCTACAAGTCCGCGGGCAAGGACCGGGTGGTGCGCCGCCCGGTGGCGATGAAGGGCGCCATGGGCATCAACCCCAAGGGCGTCTATTCCCAGAAGAACCAGTCCCCCATGACCCGTATGGCCATCGCGAACACCATGCGCACCTATCTGCGCAACGTGAAGGATTATATGAAAAAGAAGGCCGACGCCGGGGACGACGCGGCCAAGATGCCTCCCTATGACCTGGGGCTGGAGCACGGCATCCCGGTGATCGAGAAGAAGATCCCCCTGAAGGTGCACAGCTACATGCACGACATGATGACCGTGCTGGAGATCGCCAAGGAGTTCGACATCCTGATCACCCTGGACCACGCCCAGGGCTGCTCTGACTATCTGGAGGAGCTCACCGATCCCCACGTGCACGGCATCATCTTTGGGCCCACCAGCGCCCAGCTGTTCCCCGGCGAGGGCGGCAAACTGGACCCGGAGTGCTGCAAGCTGTTCGACGACCGGGGCGTGCCCATCGCGGTCATGACCGACGCGCCGGTGACGGTGGTCAACATGCTCGTCTATGAGATGGGCGAGGCCGTCCGCCACGGCATGGACCCGGTGCGGGCGCTGGCGCTGGTCACCAGCAACGCCGCGAAGATCGTGGGCGTCGAGGACCGCGTCGGCTCGCTGGCCGTGGGCAAGGACGCGGACGTGCTGATCTGGACGAAGCTGCCCAGCGAGGCCACGGACGCCGTGCTGGAGCGCGTGCTGATCGACGGCGAGACTGTTTTTGAGAAAGAGACCTGATCCATGAAATATACATACCCTGCATGTAAAACCGTGGACACGGTGGAGGACTGGTTCGGCACGAAGCTGCCGGATCCCTATGCGTGGCTGAAAAACGCAAAGGACCCGGAGGTGCTGGACTTTGTCGCCCGGGAGAACGCCTATACGGACGCCTTCTTCCCCCAGGAGGATCTGGACGCCATGATCGCCCAGCTCAAGGCGCAGGCTCTCCCGGAGCTGCCGGACAGCATCACCCCCTGGCGGGACGGGTATCTCGCCTCCGTCATGCACGCCGGCGACTATGAGGTCTGCGTGCTGGACAAGCAGCTCCGTCCCACCGGCGCCCTGCCGGAGATCCCGTCGCTGACGGGCACGATTTTCCGCGCGGCGCCCTGCCCCAAGGACGACAACATCCTCGCGGTCATGCTCCTGAAGCCCGGCGCGCCGCGGCTGACGGTGGCGGTGTGCGACGTCCAGGCGCGGCAGGTGCTCCACCAGATCGACATGGTGTTCGGCTGCACCTGGTCAAAGGCGGACGGCTGCCTGTACTACGGCTTCACCCAGGCCGATTCGGAGAAGCAGACCAGCCGCACGACCTATTACCGCTATGACCCGGCCACCCGCCGGGAGACGGTCGCCTGCGAGGACGACAGCTACGCCATCTTCGGCCAGGAGTGGGCCTCCCACGACGGTTCGTATCTGGTGGCCCAGATCTGCCGGGACTACGCCTTCGGCAACTGGGTGTCCATCGACTGCCGCACGGGGCAGGTGCACCGCCTGACCCAGGAGCCCACGGAGTGGTACTACGTGGACTCGGTGGACGACTGCCACTATTTCATCACCATGTCCGAGGCCGCCCACGGCGCGGTGATCCGCGTGGACAACGACGGCAACCGGGAGACGGTGCTGCCGGAGAGCGAAGCGGTGATCCTGGAGAGCGGTTTCTGGGCGGGCGGCAAGCTGTTCGCCATCGCCCGCCGGGATGTCTCCGCATGCCTGCTGGACATCGGCTCCGGCCGGGAGATCCCCCTGCCCAGCGAGCACTGCTCCCTGGCGCCGGCGGGCCGGGCGGAGGACGGTATGATCCTGCGGCTGGAGTCCTTTGTCGACGCGCCGCAGCTGCTGCTCTTCGACGGGGAGAGCTTCCGGACGGTGCTGCGCAGCGCCCAGCGGGAGCATCCGGACGTGGTGGTGGAGCAGCGCTTCGCCCCCTCCACAGGCGACGGCCAGCGGATCCCCTATTACATCGTATACCGCCGGGGCACGAAGCTGGACGGGAAGAACCCCGTGCTCATGTACGGCTACGGCGGCTATAACATCAGCATGCCGCCGGAATACACCGAGAGCGTCTCCCAGACCCAGGTCCCCGCGTGGGTGGAGGCCGGCGGCGTCTATGTCCACTGCAACCTGCGGGGCGGCAACGAATACGGGCCGAAGTGGCACGAGGCCGGTATGGGGCTGCAGAAGCGGCACTGCTACGAGGATTTCATCGGCATCGCCGAGCAGATCATCCGCGACGGCTGGACGGAGAAGGGACGGATCGTCATCTCCGGCTGCTCCAACGGCGGACTGCTGATGTCCGCGCTGGTCACGATGCGGCCGGATCTGTGGGGCTGCGTGATCGACTCCGTCCCCCATACCGACATGATCCACTTCGCCGAGGACGACCGGGGCCCCATGTACATCACCGAGTACGGCAACCCCCGGGAGAGCGCCGAGGTCTTCCAGTATCTGCTGAGCTATTCCCCGTACTACAACGTCCGGGAGACGGCGTACCCGCCCACCTACATCCAGACGGGCGAGCTGGACAACAACGTCCCCCCCTATCACGGCAAAAAGTTCGCGGCGCGGATGCAGGCGCTGAACCGCAGCGACAACCCGATCCTGCTGCGCGTGCTGGCGGAGGGGAGCCATGACCGGGGCAAGGGCGAGGCGTTCTGGCGCACCATCGCCGAGATGCACCTCTTTATGAAATACGCCCTCGGGGAGGAATCGACGTGCTGAAGTACACCCTCAAACGGCTGCTCTTTATGATCCCCTCGATCCTCATCATCACCTTTCTGACCTTCTTCATCATGTCCAAATCCGCCGGCAGCCCGGGCAGCGTGGCGCTGGGCATGCAGGCCTCCAAGGAGGACATCGCGGCCTATAACCACGCCATCGGCTATGACCGGCCGCTGCTGGTGCGCTACGGCGACTACATGCTGGGCGCCGTCCAGGGCGACCTGGGCGAGAGCTACAAGGCGCAGCTGCCGGTCAGCAAGGTGCTGCTGCCGAAGTTCCCCATTACCTGCAAGCTGGCGATCCTGGCGGTGCTGCTCTCGGCGCTGATCGGCATCCCCATCGGCGTGCTGGCGGCCGTGCGAAAAGGCAGCATCGCGGACACGGGGGTGACGGTGGTCTCTCTGGTGCTGGCCTCCATGCCGGGCTTCTGGCTGGCGCTGCTGATGATGCTGCTGTTCTCCCTGAAGCTGGGGCTGCTCCCCACCTTCGGCCTTGGGACGTGGAAAAACTACGTCATGCCCCTCACCACCCTGTCCCTGCCCAGCGCGGCCTATGTGGCGCGGATGGTGCGCATCACGATGATCAACGAGCTCAGCTCCGATTACGTGCGCACGGCCCGGGCCAAGGGCGCAGGTCCGGCGCGGATCGTGTTCCTGCACGTGCTGCGCAACGCCCTTGTGCCGGTCATCACCACTCTGGGCATGAACTTCGCCGGCCTTCTGGGCGGCGCGGTCATCGTGGAGCAGGTGTTCGGCCTGCCGGGGGTGGGGCAGGAGATCCTCAACGCCATCAACGCAAAAGACTCCCCCATCGTCTTAGGTTCAACGATCATTCTGTCCCTGCTATACATGGTGATCATGCTGGTCATGGATCTTATCAATGCGCTTTTGAACCCGAAGATCCGGGACAATCTGGGTTAAGGAGGGCATTGTTGTGACAAAACACAGACACAAACGGCAGGACCGCCTGGGCGAGATGGCCGGGCGGACCAACCCCGTGGCCGACGTCTGGCGGAATTTCCGGCACCATCCCGTCTCCATGGCGGCCATGATCGTGCTGGTGGCCATGATCATCATGGCCATCGCGGCGGGCTTCATCTGGGACTATGAGACGGACGTGGTGGCCATCCACGCCGCAGACAGACTGCAGCCCCCCTCCGCCGCCCACTGGTTCGGCACCGACGACTTCGGTCGGGACGTGTTCATCCGCGTGATGTACGGCGCCCGGTATTCCCTGTTCATCGGGATCGTCACCTCGGCGGTGTCCATGGTGTTCGGCATCGTGATCGGCGCCTCCTGCGCCTACTTCGGCGGCGCGTACGATGCGGTCATCATGCGTATTATGGACGCGATCGTCTGCATCCCGTCCATGCTTCTGATGCTGGCCCTCGTGGCGGTGCTGGGCAAGGGCATGAAGGGCATGATCATCGCCATGACCTTCGTCTCAGTCCCCGGCTACGCCCGGATCATCCGTTCCATCGTGCTGGGCGTGGTACACCAGGAGTACATCGAGGCGGCGCTGGCGTCGGGCACCAGCCACGTGGAGATCATCCGGCGGCACATCCTGCCCAACTGCTTCGGCCCCATCCTCGTGGACGTGCTGATGAGCGTTTCCGGCTGCATCATGTCCGCCTCCAGCCTGAGCTTTCTGAGCATGGGCATCCAGGTGCCCGCGCCGGAGTGGGGCGCCATGCTGAGCGGCGCCACGAAGCTGATGCAGCTCAGCCCGCACCTGGCCATTTTCCCGGGCCTTGCCATCCTGCTCACGTCGCTGTGCTTCAACCTGATCGGCGACGGGCTGACGGATGCGCTGGACCCGAAGAGCCGTTGAGGAGGGCAGCGCGATGCAATCAGACAATCTGATCGAAGTGCGCGGTCTGCGCACGGTTCTGCCCCTGAAAAACAAGGAGCTGGCCGCTCCCGTCGACGACATTGATCTGGACATCCCCCTGCGCAAGACCGTCGGTCTCGTGGGCGAGTCCGGCTGCGGCAAGTCCATGACCGCCCGCTCCATCATGCGCCTGCTGGACTACCCCATCCACATCCAGGAGGGCACCATCGCCTTCCGGCGGGAGGGCGGCAGCGAGATCGATCTGGCGGCGATCTCCGAAAAGGAAATGCGGGGCGTCCGCGGCCGGGAGATCTCCATGATCTTCCAGGAGCCCATGACGGCGCTGAACCCCTCCATCACGGTGGGCAAGCAGGTGCGGGAGGCCATTACCCTGCACGAGAACATCTCCCGCAGCGCGGCGAAGGAGCGGGTCATCAAGGCCTTTTACGACGTGGGGATCCCCGAGCCGGAGCAGCGCTACCACGCCTATCCCCACCAGCTCTCCGGCGGTCTGCGCCAGCGGATCTGCATCGCCATGGCCATGGTCCTGCAGCCCGCGTTCCTCATCGCCGACGAGCCCACCACCGCGCTGGACGTGACCGTGGAGGCCCAGATCCTGGCGCTGATGAAGCAGCTGCAGCAGGACAACGACATGTCCATCCTGCTGATCACCCACAACCTGGGCGTGGTCGCGGACATCTGCGACGAGGTCAACGTGATGTACGCCGGCCAGATCGTCGAGCACGCGGAAAAGGCGGAGCTGTTCCGCCGGACGCTGCACCCCTACACCCGCGGCCTGATGAAGGCGATCCCCCGCGTGCGCGGCAGCATGGAGGGAGAGCTGTACACCATTCAAGGAACGGTCCCCAGCCTGAGCCAGATGCCCACGGCCTGCCGCTTCTGCGCCCGCTGCCCCTATGCCCAGGAGCAGTGCAGAAACGAGATGCCGTCCCTTCGCGACGTCGGCAACGGACACCTTGTCCGCTGCTTCCGGGAGGTGGAGCCATGAGCGAACCTCTGATCCGGGCGGAACACCTGGTCAAATATTTCAAGAGCAACGCCGGGCGCATCAAGGCGGTGGACGACGTGTCCTTTGAGATCTACCCCGGCGAGACGCTGGCGCTGGTGGGCGAATCCGGCTGCGGCAAGTCCACCCTCGGCCGGCTGATCGTGCGCCTGCTGAAGGCCGATTCCGGCACCGTCACTCTCAACGGCGTGGATCTGGGGAGCCTGAAGGGCAGCGCGCTGCGCAAGGCGCGGCAGAACATGCAGATCGTCTTCCAGGACCCCTTCTCCTCCCTGGACCCCCACTTCACGGTGGGCGAGGTGATCGCCGAGCCGCTGCGGGCGGCCGGCGTGAAGAAGGAAGAGCGCGTCCAGCGCGTCCAGCAGCTGATGCGCCGCGTCGGACTGCAGGAGGAGGACTACTGGCGGTTCCCCCACCAGTTCTCCGGCGGGCAGCGGCAGCGGATCGGCATCGCCCGCGCGCTGGCCCCGGAACCCCAGCTCATCGTCTGCGACGAGCCCGTCTCGGCGCTGGACGTGTCCATTCAGGCGCAGATCCTGAACCTGATGCGCAGACTGCAGGCCGAGTCCAAGCTGACCTATCTGTTCATCTCCCACGACCTGGCGGTGGTGCGGTACATCTCCAACCGGATCGTGGTCATGTTCCTGGGAAAGCTGTGCGAGATCTGCCCCACGAAGGACGCCTACGAGCACCCGCTGCACCCCTATACCCGGATGCTGATCGACTCCGCGCCGGAGCCCGACCCGGACTTTGACCGGGAGGACCGGATGCTGCTGCAGGGAGAGCTGCCCAGTCCCATCAATCCCCCGGCGGGGTGCCGGTTCTGCACCCGCTGCCCCTACGCCACCGACGAGTGCCGTACGGTGGAGCCGGAGATGAAGGACTACGGCGGCGGCCGCCTGTGCGCGTGCCACCATCCCCTGCCGCAAAAATAACATTTGTCAGTCACAGCGGCCGAAAACCCTCCGCTGTGCAAATAAAAACGCCTCTGGCGAGAAAGTGAGACAACCCTATGAAGATGAAAAGGATCCTTGCGATTCTCCTCGTTCTGACGCTGTGCGTCAGCATGCTGGCTGCGTGCGGCCAGAGCGGGAAGACCGACACCCCCTCCGACAGTCAGACGGAGACCGACGCCCCCGCGGACGCCGAGGGCGGCGAATCCGAGGCCGAGGCCGAGGCTGACGCCGGCGAGGCCGAGACCGAAGGCGAGGCTGAGGCGGAAGCCGACGCCGGCGCGGTCATTCCCGTGGAAGACGAGACCACGCTGAAGACGGTCGCCATCATGACCTCCGAGCACTTCACCCCGCTGGTCAACGGCAACGGCGACAAGCACGTGTTCCACGCGCTGTTTGACTGCCTGTTCATGTTCGACAACGACGGCAACCCCGTGCCCATGCTGGCTGAGTCCTTCACCCAGGACGGCCTCGACGTCACCATCAAGATGCGCGAGGACGCCACCTTTGCCGACGGCACCCCCGTCAAGGCCAGCGACGTGGTATTCTCCTACAATACGACCCTGGAGGATCCCACGCTCATGTACAACATGACCATGTTCTTCACCGCCTGCGAGGCCGTGAGCGATTACGAGGTCAAGTTCACCCTGGCCAACAGCTACTGCAAGTGGCAGAACCTGCTGGCCGAGCTGCTGTACATCGTTGAGGAGGCCACCTACGACAAGTCCAACGACTACACCGATACCGCCCCCGGCGGCTCCGGCGCCTATGTTCTGGACCATCAGGACAGCGCCGGCACGGTCTATCTGACCGCCCGCGACGACTATTGGCGCTGCACGCCGGACTTCAAGAACGTGGAAGTCTACGCCAACATGGACGACGCCACCGAGCTGATCTCCCTGCAGACCGGCGAGCTGGATCTGGCGCCGCAGATTGGTCTGGCCACCTACACCCAGGCCAAGAACGTCGACGGCCTGACCGCCATTGCCTTTGACGGCTGGTCGACCATGGGCCTCATGACCTTCGTGGGCGACAATGAATTCCGCCAGGCGATTTTCCACGGCATCGACCGCCAGACCATTCTGGACATCTGCAACGAGGGCAACGGCTCTCCCTCCACCAACTTCTTCGCGCCGAAGGTAGTGGGCGTCTACACCGACGCGGTGCCGTTCACGGGCTATGACCCCGAGCTGGCCAAGGAGTGCCTGGCCAAGTCCACCGCCGACCTGTCCGCGACCTACACCATCTCCGTCTTTGACGACGACTCCGCTGCCGTCGCCCAGTGCATCCAGCAGGATATGGCCGCTCTCGGCATCAACATGCAGGTCGAGCAGATCGACACCAACACTTGGTTCGACAGACTGATGGCCGGCACCCTGGAGTTCGGTCTGACGGCGATGGCGACGGATATGGTCGGTCTGGAGGACATGATCTCCATGTTCGACCCGGATGCCGGCTATCCCTTCCCCCTGTCCGACAAGCTGCTGGAGATGGTCAAGACCGCTCCCTATATCCCCGACGACAACGAGCGCTACGATGCGATGATCGAGCTGATCAACCAGCTGCTGGTTGAGTGCCAGTGGACCCCGCTGTACGACACCCCCATGTACATGGCTTACAACAGCCGTGTGACGAACATCAACGACTGCGGTGCCGGTACCTGCGTGTTCTACTTCGCCGACATGAAGCTTGCGTAATAATCCCAAATTCACACACAAAGACCCCGCCGGACCTTCGGGCCCGGCGGGGCGTTTTTCTGTTTTTCCGGCGGCGGATCAGTGGATGAAGTTCAACCGCTGGAAGGGCTCCTTTTCCGGCAGGCCGTATTTTTCCCGGCCCAGGGCGATGCTCTTCATGAGGAAGGCCATGTTCCGCGCCAGCGTGCGCATGGTCTGCCGGCCCTCCACGTCCTGCTCCGCCTCGCCGGGGGTCATGCCGTGGATGCCGTTCCAGTACTGGCTGGAGGCCACGGGCATGCCGGAGATAGTGAAGTACTTGTTCAGCTCGTCGAAGGTGGCCGTGATGCCGCCCCGGCGGGCCGTCACCACGCAGGCCCCCACCTTCATGGTCTTGTCGAAGCCGGTGCTGTAAAAGATCCTGTCCAGCAGCGCGATGAGAGTGGCGTTGGCGGAGGCGTAATAGACCGGGCTGGCCACCACCAGGCCGTCGCTGACCTGGAACACCGGCGCCAGCTCGTTGACAATGTCGTCGAAGGCGCACTTGCCCGTCCTGCCACAAGAGCCGCAGGCGATGCAGCCGCGGATATCCCGGCCGCCCACCTGGACAGTCTGCACCTCGATCCCCTCCTGGGCGAATACCGCCTCCATCTCCCCCAGGGCGACGGCGGTGTTGCCGTTCTTCCGGGGACTGCCGTTGAGCATCAAAACCTTCATCTCTACGCGCTCCTTTTTTCTCGTGTTATCCGGCCCATCCCCCGCCCCCGCGGGACCCGCCGTACTTGCATGATACCGCCGCTTTCGCCCCCTGTCAACAAGAAAGATCCGCTCTCCGGGGGAGGAGAGCGGATTGTGTTATGTTAACTTCTTATACTTCCCAGCCGATCGTCAGCTGTTCCTCGTCCAGCTGGCGTTCCAGGGCCTGATCAACCAGCAGGGCGACATTGTCCTCAATGGCCTTGCGGCCGGCGAGATACAGCCGCCGCAGGCAGCGAGGACTGCCCTTCTCCACCGGGATCTTGGCGACCGCGCAGAGATTGCGGATCGCGCTGGTCACATAGGTCCGGCTCATGGGGGTGTTATCCTTGGTGAGGAAAATCGGTCCGCGATAGATGCCCTGCCGCTCGGCGAAGGCCAGCAGCTCCTTGCGGACGCAGCCCGGCAAGCGGATGTTGCGCCGGGAATTGCCCTCACCCACCGTCACCTGGCCGGCGGTCACGGACTCCACCGTCACCTTATCCAGCTCCTGGACGGGCATGTCGGCGCTGGCAAAAAGCTTGACGAGAAGGTACACCTTCTCGCGGCCAAGCAGCTTCGCCACCTGCAGCAGATGGCGATATTCCGCGCGGCTCAGCTCCGGATGCAGCTTCGCCTCGGTCTCCAGCGTATCCGCCAGCTGATACTCCCGATGGCCCATGTACGCCACATACGTATTCGCCACGGAGAGCACCAGATTCACCGTCCGCGGCGCATAGCCCGCCGCCAGCAGGGCCTCCCGGCACTGGCGCAGCGTACCCCGACGGATCTTCCGGTCCTCGGGCAGGACCTCGGCCAGGTGCTCCAAGCTGCGGCGATACCGTTCCACAGTCTCGGGCGCGCGGCCCTTGGCCGCAAGATCCGCCAAAAACCGCTCGCCGTCCGCCTCGGTCATGGGCACCCCGGCCTCACGAGCGCGGCCCTGTTGGCGCGGCCTCAGTTCCAGTACGTCCATGGTCATCCCCCTTTTGGAAAGGGAGCAGGGTTTCCCCTGCTCCCCGTTTGCATTGGTGTGAAATTACTTGACGGGCTTGTAGTCCTTGTAATCGCCCTGGGCGGAGGTGTAGGTGCACATGCCCTGGTGACCGTTGCTGCGGGTCTCGAACCAGCCCCACTGACCGGTCAGCTCGTCATTGACCTCCCACCAGCCGGTGCGCATGCGGCCCTGGGTGCCCTTGTCGTTGCTTTCCTCCAGGTAGTACCAGCCGTCGCCCCAATCGTCCACGATGTGGATGAAGCCGGTGTCCATGGTGCCGTCCGCGCCCATGTGATACCACAGATTCTTGGACTTGACCCACTTGTTGACGACCAGCTCACCGTCCTCGTAGTAGTAGTAAGTGCCGTCCTCGGCCTGGGCCCAGCCCTTGCCGCCCTCAGGGGCCTCGGGGATCTCGGGCTCGGTAGCAGCCTCGGTCAGACCCTTCACCGCAGACTCAAGAGCCTCGATGGCATTCGCAATCTCCTCGGTGGTGGCGTCATCGCCCAGCGCCTTGGCGGCGGTGATGGCGTCCTCGACAGCCTTCACGGAATCCTCGGTGTACTTGCTGGGATCGGCGATGGCAGCCTCGGCAGCCTCGATGGCGGCGGCCAGGTCGTCGGCGTCAACCTTCTTCACCAGTCCGGCGACAGCCTTATTCAGGTTCTCGGCGGCATTGGTCAGCGCCGCCTGCGTAGGATTCTCCATGGCCAGGACGGACTCGGCAGTGGCCAGAGCGTTCTCAAGGGCCTTCACGGACTCCTCGGTATACTGATCCTTGTCAGCCAGCTTCTCCTGGGCGGCCTTGATGGAATTCTCAAGATCGGTCTTGTCAACCTCACCCAGCTCTACCAGGCCGTCGATGGCAGCCTGGATCTCGGCGATAGCCGCCTCGACCTCAGACAGCAGCTTGCCATCCGCCCAACCGTTGGTAGTATACTTGCCGGGAACCAGGTCGCTCAGCTTGCCCAAAGAGTCAAAGGTGTAAGTACCAGTGCCTTCCGGCTTCTTAGTGAAGTCTTTCGTAATAATGTCATTGGCATCCTTCCAGAGTGCCTTGAACTCAGTGGTAGAGGCAGCCAGGGGGGTCAGATAGCCGCACCACTTGCAGAGCTCCTTAAGCTTCGCGACAGCATTGTTCTCGTTCGTGGCGCTGTCAGCCAGAGAGGCATTGGTAATCAGTGCGTTGAGCTCGCCGGCAATGGCCTTGATGTGCGCGAGGGTCAGGGCCACAGTCGCCTCGCCGAGGTGCTGATTCTTGGCCTCATCGGTAAGGTCATAGTCGGTCTCGATCAGGGCGTTGGCAGCCGCCACCACGTCCCCGAGGGCCTCAGCATGGGACCACTCGGTGATGGACTTGACGGTCAGCTTCGCCGTGTCGATCACATCGAACGCGAGATCATCGTCCGAAACCTCGTATTTGGAGCACTGGAGCTCGATCGTGCCGTTCTCGCCGGCCTTCAGAAGGTCATTGAGTGCGTTGTCAGCAACAGTAAGCGTGAAGCTAGAAGGATTCGCGCCGTGAGTGGCCTCTCCGTAAAAAGCCTTTCCGCCGACCTTCGCGACCACGCGGAAGCTGAACTGGTCCGCCCCAACCTCGATCGCCTCTTCCGGCGTCACGGTGATCGTCGTGCCGGTGGCCAGGGTGCCCCACTTGCCGTCCGGGTTGTATCTGCTGCTACCGATCAGCTTGTCGGAGGTCTTATTGAATTTGTCGATGTCGGTGGAGCCGGCCGTGAACGCATAGGTCACGCTCTCGATCGTGGCATCGGGCTTCTCGGGGTCCGGCGCCTCGACCTCCTCGAAGGTGAACGACTTGGAGTCGACCAGCTTGTAAAGCTTATTGCTGTCCTTCACTTCGTAGATATAGACGGTCAGGGTGTCGCCTTCTGCGAAGTTGTCGTTGGAACTGGAGCCATCGCCGGTGTTGTAGACCTCTACGTCCTTGGCGACCCACAGGCCTGCATCCTGATTCGTACCGGCAGCCCACTGCGCATGCACAACGGTTTCACTAGCTGCTTTATAGCTCAATTCCAGAACACCGGCATCCGTAGGATCCGCATCCGTGGTACCTTCATTGGCATATTCATCAGTCTTACCGGCGATCCACTTGGTATTGCCGGCTTTATCCGTGATCTTCCAGGTGATGGAGTACGTGTGGCCGTCCAGCTTCATTTGTTCGCCGGCCACTTCGTTAAACTTCGTTGCGGTCAGGGTGACCTTCGCAGTCGCCTCACCGATGGTGCCTGTGATCTCCTTGATCTTCACAGTGGGGTTAGCGGGCGTTTCGACCATGGCGTCTTCAAGAGCCTTGATGGCCGCGACGACCTCATAGCGGGTCTTATCGTACTTGAAGGGGATGAAGCCGTCAGACTTCTCCATCAAGCCTTCCAGCGCGGTCTTCTTCGCGGAGATGGTGTCGGCAAAAAGATACTTATCTCCCTTCTGCTCGTCCTTGAGGATGGCTTCGGCCTTCGCCAGAGCGGCCTCGGCGCTGGTCTTCTCCGCCTCGCCGGGCTTGCCGGCAGCCTGCTCCAGGACCAGAGCGTCCAGGATGGCGTAGACGACAGCCTTGTAGTCGGAGTACGTCACTTTGGTGCCCTTCGTGACATAGGCGTTCACCGCGTCAATGGCGGCCTGCAGCTTCGCCAGGTAATCGGCGGAATAGGCCTGCGCCCAGAAAGGATCGTCGGAGAGGTCGTATCCCGTCCCGTCGAGCTTGATCGCGGGAATGGTGACGCTCTCAGATTTATAAGTCAACACAGCGGGGCTATCCGACTTATCGGTATTCCACAGGAAATGCTGCAGGCCCGCAGTCGTCATGTTGGTGCTGTCAACCTTATCGGTAACATTCGTGGCGCTCCACGTGCCCAGCTCAGTGGCCTTGGCCTCAACCGACGTACTGGTCACGGGGTAGTCCACAGGCTTGCCGTCGATGGCTTCCAGCATGTCCTTTGCCTCGGCATAGACCTCCTCAAAGGTCTTGTTGGTCCCGTCGGCTACCAGCTCGTCCTTGAAGGGGTCATTCTCCACGGGATCCTCGGCATATTTGGCCAGATCGGGAAGCGCGATCGGGTTCTGGTCCATCTTGCCGCCGTCCAGATACACGCCGCCGGCCTTGATCTTGGCCTCGATCGCCGCGGCGTCCTCGACCGCCTTCTTCAGAGCATAGTGAGCGTCCTTGTTGACAATACCCAGAGCAACCAGCAGGGGCTCGTCAACCGCGACGGTCTCAGGCTCGTCGACGGCAGCCGCCTCGGGAGCGTCAGCCGCTTCCTCCGCAGGCTCCGCCTCAGCCTCGGTCTCCTCGGCCTCGGCCGCGGGGGCCTCGACCTCGGCAGCAGGCTCATCAGCACTAACAGGCTCGTCAGCCGCGAAGGCCGGGACGCACAGAGACAGAGCCATGATCAGCGCCATGAGCATGCTGAGTACACGTTTTGTCATTGTTTGATGTCCTCCTAATAATATAGTTTTTCGAGCCCTTCTCACCATAGAATTCACAATCTGTGGTATCGGCGCTTGGGCGAAGGCACTAATTTTCTCATTTGAGCGAGATTTGGACGGCTGAGACCCGAAAAAAGCGCGCGACGACACGCTTGCGGCTCTTTGACAGAGCCTCAAGCGCCTTTGGTATGTAAAAAATCAAACTTTTTTTGAAAATCCCCTTGCTTTTTTAAGGGAAGCGGGCTATAATCATCCTCGTAAAGCTGGGCTCGGAGGAATTAATTTCCGTGTACATACCACAGAATGTGAATTCTGTGGTATTTTTTATAGCAGGAGCGCCAGCGAATCCATCTGCCGCCGCTGCTCAATGGGGCTGCGGGCGGTGTAGATGCGGGTGGTCTCCACGCTCGAGTGTCCCAGGATGTCGGCGAGCCGCACGATGTCCCGGGTCTTTTTATAATAGGTACGGGCGAAAAGATGCCGCAGGTTGTGCGGGAAGACCTTGTTCGCCAGCACCTTTGCTTTCGCCGCCAGGGCCTTCAGCGTCTTCCAGAGGTTGCTCCGGTCGAGAGGCTTGCCGGACGCGGTGATGAAGACGGGGCCGGACGTGATTTCTCTTTTCGCGCAGTAGTTGAGAAGGAGTTTGCAGAGCTTCTTCGGCAGGAGGATCATGCGGATCTTGCCCTTGGAGCGGATTTCCGCGTGCCCGGCGCGCGCCGCCTCCACGGTGATGGCGGAGAGCTCCCCCGCCCGCGCTCCGGTGGAACAGAGGGTCTGTAAAATCGTGGCGGTGCGCTCGTCTCCGTTCGCTCGGGCGGTATTCACCAGTCTTTCATACTCCGCGCGGGTCATCTCCCGCTCGGGGGCCATGAAAACTCGGCGTTGTACCTTGAGGAACCGCAGCCGCCATTCGCGGTATCCGCTGATATTCAGCAGCTTATTCACCGCCGTCAGCACGCCGTTTACCGTCCCCGGCGCCAGGTCCGACGCCTCCAAATCCTGTTTGAAGGCCACCAGCTGTGCCTTGCTCCACAGGTTTCCGTGGCAGAATGCCGCCAGGCGCCGTACCGCCGACAGATACTTGGCCACCGTGGCCGGCGCCGCCTCGTCCTCTACCAATCGTGCGCGAAAATCTGTCAAAGCTTGTTCGTTCAGTGCGATCATGTTCATACCTCCATATAAAAAATCAATGTGCCGGTCCTATCTTTCCCGACACATTGATTTTATATGAAAACCCCGCGTCCCGGAAATCGGGCCGCGGGGTGCGACTGTATTGCAGGAAAAAGCCCGGAGAAAACTCCGGGCTTTTTTACGGTATGATCACCGAGCGGCCTTCGCCTTCTCCACCAGGGCGGTGAAGGCGGCGGGATCGTTGATCGCGGTCTCGGAGAGCATCTTCCGGTTCATGTTGACGCCGGCCAGCTTCAGGCCGTGCATGAACTGGGAGTAGTTGGTGCCGTTCAGCTTGCAGGCGGCGCTGATACGGGCGATCCACAGCTGGCGGAAATCGCGCTTGCGCTGCTTGCGGCCCACGTAAGCGTAGCGCAGGCTCTTCATCACGGCCTGATTGGCCATTTTATAATGACGGGACTTGCTGCCCCAATAACCCTTGGCCATGCCCAGGATCTTGTTTCTTCTCTTGCGCGTCATCATCGCGCCCTTGATACGTGCCATCTTTCGTGTCCTCCTTATTTATACGGGATCATGCGCTTGACGGTAGCGGCGTTGGTGCTGTCGGCGTAGGCGCCCTTGCGCAGGCCGCGCTTACGCTTGGTGGTCTTGCCGTGGCCGTTGAGCAGATGGCTCTTAAAGGCGTGGGCACGCTTGACCTTGCCGTTCTTGGTCAGAGAGAAACGCTTCTTGGAAGCGCTGTGGGTCTTCAGTTTCGGCATTTCAGTTCGTCTCCTTTGATTTTTCTTGCTTGGGCTGTTTCTTTTGCGGGGTCTGGGCCTTGGGCGAGAGGAATTCGGTCATCAGCCGGCCCTCCAGCTTTGCGCCCTTATCGACTTTCGCGATCTCAGCGCACTCCTGGGCATACCGCTCCAGAAGCTGCCTGCCCAACTCGGTGTGCGCCATCTCACGGCCGCGGAACCGCACCGTTACCTTCAGCCGGTCCCCATCGGCCAGGAATTTCTGGCCACTGCGAAGCTTGACCAAAAAGTCGTTCTCGCCGATGGACGGCGACATACGGATCTCTTTGACCTCGATGACGTGCTGGTTCTTCTTCGCCTCTTTCTCCCTCTTGGACTGCTCGAAGCGATACTTGCCATAGTCCATGATCTTGCACACAGGCGGTTTCGCTTGGGGAGAGATCATCACCAGGTCCATGTCCCGCTGCTCCGCGATCTGGAGAGCTTCCTCCGAGGACATGATCCCCAGCTGTTCGCCATCGTCGCCGATCAGGCGTACCTGCGGCTCCCGGATATCCTCGTTAAGAGGATGCGTCATGTTCGCTATTGCCAGAACACCTCCCTTTTTAATGTACAAAAAGCGCGGATACAGGACGTATCCGCGCAAAAACACTCAAAAGGTCTTGCGGCCGCGGCGCGCGCAATAAGGCGGCCGGGCGAGGACGGATACCACTGCGTCCTGCTTTGTGCGCAAATAATATACCAGCCCGGCCGGGTTTTGTCAAGTCTATTTTCCCCAAAAAGCGGGGATTATCCAGGCATGACGGAGTTGGAAACGATCTGCATATTCTGCCTGGGCGGCGGCGCCTACGGGCTGCTGGAGCTGGCATGGCGCCGCCGCACCCACTGGACCATGGTGCTGGCCGGCGGCGTCTGCTTTCTTCTCATGTACCGGATCGCCGCCACGGACATGGGCCGGCCCTGGCAGTATCTGCTGTGCGCGGCGGTGATCACGTCGGTGGAGTTCATCACCGGGGCCGTCGTGAACGTGGCGCTGGGCTGGCGGGTATGGGACTACTCCGCCCGGCCCTGGAATCTGTACGGGCAGATCTGCGCCCGGTATACGGCGTTGTGGCTTTTGCTCAGCGTCCCCGGATGCGCCCTGGCCAGGGCGCTGCGGGCATCAGTATTCCACCGGGGGCTGTGAGGGATCCTCCGCCGGCGCCTCAGGAGCGGGCTCCTCCACGGGAGCGGACTCTTCCGCAGGCGTGGGCTCCTCCACGGGGGCGGACTCTTCCTCATGGATGGGCTCCTCCACAGGAACGGGCTCCTCCACGGGGATGGGCTCCTCCGCAGGGGCGGGCTCCTCCACGGGGATGGGCTCCTCCACGGGGGCGGGCGCATTCTCCATCTCGATGGCCAGCTTTACGATCCGGCTGGTGCCCAGCCGGTCCGCGCCCAGGGCGATCATATCCTCCGCGTCCTGCATGGTCCGGATGCCGCCGGCGGCCTTCACCTTCACGTGGGGGCCGCAGTGCTGGCGCAGCAGGGCCACGTCCTCCCGGGTGGCGCCGCCGGTGGAGAAGCCGGTGGAGGTCTTGATATAATCCGCGCCGGAGCTGGACACGATCTCACACAGCTTGATCTTCTCCTCCTGGGTCAGCAGGCAGGTCTCGATGATGACCTTCAGGATATGGCCCGCCGTGGCGTCCCGGATGGCGATGATCTCCCGGAGCACGTCGTCCCAGCAGCCGTCCTTGACCATGGCTAGGTTCACCACCATGTCGATCTCGGCGGCGCCGTTGGCCACGGCGTCCCGGGCCTCCTGGACCTTCACGGCGGTGGTGCTGTAGCCGTTGGGGAAGCCGATGACCGTGCAGATGGGGAGCCGCCCGCCCACATAGCGCTTGGCCCCGGCCACATGGCAGGGCGGGATGCACACCGAGGCGCACTGATAGCGGATGCCCTCGTCGCAAAGCTGGCGGATCTCCTGCATGGTGGCGTCCTGGCGCAGCAGCGTGTGGTCACACCGGCGCAATATCTCGTTCAGTTCCATAGATGTTCCTCCTCACGCGGGCAGAGGCCCGTTTTTTTGTTCATATCGGCCCGTCCCGGCGCATAGGCTGAAGCATCAACGCTTGCGAGGTGCGCCAATGGACGAGGTGTTCGTCACCAACCGGGCGGAGCTGTGCGGCACCGTGACCGCCCTCCCCCGTTATTCCCATGAGAGCCGGGGCATCCGGTTCTATACCTTCCCCCTGCAGACCCGCCGGCTCAGCGGCACGGCGGACACGGTGAACATCGTGGCGCGGCAGTCCATGCTGCCCGCAGACGACGCGCTCCAGGCCGGCCCCGTCCGGATCGCGGGGGAGCTGCGCTCATACAACAACAAATCCGGCGTGGGCAACCGCCTGGTGCTCACGGTGCTGGCCCGGGAGATCGGCCCCGGCGGCGAGGATGAGAACCACATCGCCCTCACCGGCACGGTCTGCCGGCCGCCCACGCTGCGCGTGACGCCCATGGGCCGGGAGATCTGCGACGTGATCCTGGCCGTATCCCGCCGGTACCGGCGCAGCGATTATATCCCGGTCATCGCCTGGGGCCAGCAGGCCCGGGACATCGCCGACGTACCCGTGGGGACCCAGCTGGCCGTCCGCGGACGGATCCAGAGCCGGGCCTATACCAAGGTCATCGACGGGGAGAGCTTCCAGCGGCAGGCCTTCGAGGTGTCCGCCGCAGACGTATTCCCCTTGTGAGATTTGACAGTTTTTATTTTATTATATCTTTCAGGCTCTGTCAATTATTGAAAAAAATCCCCGGATAGTTTATGATAGAGGCAGAAGCATCATTTCTGATCATCCGGGGGGAAACACAATGAGCGCGCTGAACGACTGTACATACCGGGCCCAGGAGCATCTCGGCTGTCACCGGGAGGGAGACGGCTGGACCTTCCGGGTATGGGCGCCCAACGCCCAAGCGGTGTCCGTGGTGGGAGACTTCAACGGCTGGGACGCGGCCGCCGCGCCCATGGAGCGGGATCCGGAGGGCTACTGGTCCGCCACCCTGGCCGGAGTGGAGCACGGGCAGGTATACAAATACGCCGTCACCGGCCCGGACGGCCGGCAGGTGCTCAAGGCGGACCCCTTCGCCTTCCACGCGGAGACCGGCCCCGCCACCGGCTCCAAGGTCTGGCAGCTGGGGGACTATTCCTGGTCCGACGGGGCCTGGATGCGGTCCCGGGCGAAAAAAGACGTGCGGGCCCTGCCCATGAACATCTATGAGATGCACATCGGCTCCTGGCGGCTGGAGCCCAACGAGGTGTTCCCCAACTACAAAAACATCGCGCCCGTCCTGGCGGAATACTGCCAGAAGATGGGCTATACCCACGTGGAGCTGCTGCCCATCACCGAGTTCCCCTTCGCCGGCAGCTGGGGCTATCAGGCCACGGGCTGGTTCGCCCCCACCAGCCGCTACGGCACCCCGGAGGACTTCATGGCCTTCGTGGACACGCTGCACCGGGCAGGCATCGGCGTCATCATCGACTGGGTGGCGGCCCACTTCCCCCGGGACGAGCACGGCCTGGCCCGGTTTGACGGCACGCCCCTTTACGAGTATTCCGATCCCCGCAAGGGGGAGCACTCGGAGTGGGGCACACTGGTGTTCGATTACGCCAGCCCGGACGTGCGGGGCTTCCTCATCAGCTCGGCGCTGTTCTTCCTGGAGACCTACCACGTGGACGGTCTGCGGTGCGACGCGGTCAGCTCCATGCTGTATCTGGATTACGGCCGCAAGGCGGGCGAGTGGGTCCCCAACCGGGAGGGCGGCAACATCGATCTGGACGCGGTCGGCTTCTGGCAGCAGCTCAACGCCGCCGTGGCGGAGCGGTGCCCCGGCGCCTTCACCGTGGCGGAGGAGTCCACCGCCTATCCCAGGGTCACCGCCCCGGCGGCGGACGGGGGTCTGGGCTTCACCTTCAAGTGGGACATGGGCTTCATGCACGACACCCTGGACTACTTCAGCATGGACCCCTACTTCCGCTCCTTCAACCACGACAAGCTCACCTTCTCCATGATGTACGCCTTCTCCGAGTACTACATCCTGGCCTTCTCCCACGACGAGGTGGTCCACGGCAAGTGCTCCATGGTACAGAAGATGGCGGGGCTGTATGAGGACAAGTTCGCCTCTTTGCGGGCGCTGTACGGCTATCAGTTCGCCCACCCGGGCAAAAAGCTCACCTTCATGGGCGGGGAGTTCGCCCAGTTCATCGAGTGGAATTACGAGCAGGGTCTGGACTGGCTGCTGCTGGACTATCCCAAGCACCGCGAGATGCAGGACTGGTGCGCCGCGCTGGGCAAGCTGTATGTGTCCCAGCCCGCTCTCTGGCAGATCGAGGACAGCTGGGACGGCTTCACCTGGCTCAACCCCGACGACCGGGACCGGAGCTCCATCGCCTTCCTCCGCCGGCCCAAGGCCCGGAAAAAGGCCAATCCCATCGTCTGCGTCTGCAACTTCACCCCTGTATACTGTGACGAATTCGTCTTCGGCCTGCCTGCCAAGGGCACGCTCACGCCCCTGCTCAACAGCGACGACGCCGCCTTCGGCGGCTGGGGCTGCGCGCTGCCCCCCATCGTGTACGAAAAGGCGGACTTCAGGGAATTCTCCTACCGCGCCAGGGTGGCTCTGCCGCCGCTGTCGGCGCAATACTTTGAATTTACGGAGGATAAAACGCCATGCAAGTCAACGAGCTGAGAGACTCCATCGCGGCGCTGGCCGCGGAGAAGGGTCTGGACCGGCCGGCAAAGATCCTGCTCACCGCCGCCGAGTGCGCCCCCCTTGCCAAGACCGGCGGCCTGGCCGACGTTGTGGGCACCCTGCCCAAGTACCTGAACCAGCTGGGCTTCGACGCCCGAGTGATGATCCCCTACCACAGCGTCATCAAGGCCAAATATTCCGACCGGGTGGAATACCTTTTCTCCTTCACCATCTCCCTGGGCTGGCGGACCAAGTTCGTGGGCGTGAACCGGCTGATCCTGGACGGGGTCACCGTCTGGCTCATCGAGAACGAGGAATACTTCGGCGGTCCCATCTATCTGCCCGACCGGGAGGGCGAGCAGTACGCCTTCTTCACCCGGGCGGCGCTGGAGAGCCTGTTCCGGCTGGACTTCATCCCCGACGTGATCCACTGCAACGACTGGCACACCGGCATGATCCCCCTGCTGCTGAAGACCCAGTACATAGACTCCGGCCTGGGCCGGACCCGGACTCTGCTCACCATCCACAACATCGCCTACCAGGGCCTGTGCAACTTCGACTTCGTCCAGGACTATCTCGGCATCCAGGAAGGCAGTCTGGGCCTGATGGAGCGCTACGGCATGGCCGCCTTTTTGAAGGCCGGCTGCGTCATGGCCGACCGGGTGAACACCGTCAGCCCCTCCTACGCCCGGGAGATCTGCACCTGGGAGTACGGCGAGGGCCTGGACCCGGTGCTGAGCCTGCGGGGGGACGTGGACGGCATCGTCAACGGCATCGACCGCGCGGTGTGGAACCCCGCCTCCGATCCCAAGATCCCCGCCAACTTCAACGCCGATGATCTGGCCGGCAAGGCCGCCTGCAAGGCCGCCCTCATGGAGGAGACCGGCTTGGAGGTGGTCCCGGACCGGCCGCTGATCGGCATGGTGACCCGGCTGGTGGAGCAGAAGGGTCTGGAGCTGGTGATGGCCGCCATGGACGAGCTTTTGTGGAACAACGACTGCGCCTTCGTGCTGCTGGGCAACGGCAACAAGAAATACGAGGGCTGGCTGCGGGGTCTGGAGGCGCGCCACCCCGGCCGGGCCTGCGCCTGGATCGGCTATGACGACGATCTGAGCCACCACATCTACGCCGGATGCGACTTCTTCCTGATGCCCTCCCGGTTCGAGCCCTGCGGCATCTCCCAGCTGATCGCCATGGCCTACGGCACCCTGCCCATCGTCCGGGAGACCGGCGGTCTGCGGGACACGGTGCAGCCCTACAACCAGTACACCGGCGAGGGCACCGGCTTCTCCTTCGCCCGGATGGACGGGCAGGATTTCGCCGACGCGGTGCGCCGGGCCCTGGCCGCCTACGCCGATCCCGCCGCCATGGCCGGCCTCATCCAGCACGCCATGGCCGTGGACTACAGCTGCGACAACTGGGCCTTCGAATACGGCAAACTCTATCTCGGCATGCTGTGACCCGCCGGGGGCGGACGCTCCCGTCATTCACGCGAAAAGTCCCCGGATATCCGGGGACTTTTTAGCGATATTCCCCCTTGTGCATCCCGGTTCGGATGGTGTACAATGTCGCCCTGAGCAAATATCGGCCCCATCGTGAAAGGACGCGCCATGCTGACCAACTATTACGCCGATGCCCTGAAGCAGGGCCAGAAGGAATTCCGCCGCTGCACCGCGGAGGGTCTGCACCCCTATCCCCCCGCGCTGGAGATGATCCTCCCCGGATCCGACAAGTTCTCCGGCGTCGATCTGGGCACCATGCAGATCCCCATGGAGCACGTGGTGGGCACCCGCACCACCGCCCGGGCCCTCTCCTTTGCCCGGAACATGATGCCCCTCATCCCCGCCGGCTCGGAGTTTTCCGACAAGTGGCAGCGGCTGTGCCAGGCCCACGTGGAGGAGGGCATCCGGGACCCCATCAAGGTCTGGGAGTACATGAACCGGTACTACGTGGAGGAGGGCAACAAGCGGGTGAGCGTGCTGCGCTTTTTCGGCGCCAACACGGTGGACGCCCACGTCACGCGCATCATGCCGGAGCACCGGGACGACCCGGAGACGGCCCTCTATTATGAATATGTGGAGTTCTTCCGGGCCAGCAAGGTGAATTATATCGAGTTCACCAAGCCCGGCGGGTATGCCAAGCTCCAGCAGCTGCTGGGCAAGAGCCCCGGCCAGATGTGGGACGACGACGACCGGATGAGCTTCCGCTCCGCCTACTATTGCTTCCGCTCCGCCTACGAGGCCAGCGGCGGCAGCCGCCTGTCCACCACCGTGGGGGACGCCATGCTGGCGTATATGGAGATCTTCGGCTACCAGCAGCTGCGGAACATGACCGCCCCGGAGATCAAAAAATCCATCTCCCAGGTCTGGGAGGAGATCACCCTCCAGCAGGAGCCGGACCCCATCGACGTGAAGCTGTCCCCCGGAGCGGAGAAGCCGGAGGGACTGCTGTCCCGGGTGCTGCCCAAGAGCGACAAGCCCCTGACCGTGGCCTTCATCCACGACAAGGACCCCGCCCTCTCCGGCTGGACCTGGGGCCATGAGCTGGGCCGGGAATATGTCCAGCGGGTGTTTGGGGACAAGATCGTCACGAAGGCCTACTTCAACGCCCTGGACGCCGACGCGGACCGGGTGATCCGCCAGGCGGCGGACGAGGGCAGCACCGTGATCTTCACCACCTCTCCCCGGCTGCTGCCCGCCAGCCTCCGGGCCGCGGTGGAGGACCCCAAGCTCACCATCCTCAACTGCGCGCTGAACATATCCCACCGCTACATCCGCACCTACTACGCCCGGATGTATGAGGCCAAGTTCATCGCCGGGGTGATCGCCGGCTCCCTGGCCGGCGGCGAGGACGTGGGCTATGTGTGCGACTACCCCATCTACGGCCAGGTGGCGGGCATCAACGCCTTCGCCCTGGGCGTGCAGAGCGTCAGCCCCAAGTCCGAGGTGCGGCTGGAGTGGTCCTCCGTGGCCGGCGACGTCAGCGCCGCCCGGCGGCTGACGGACCGGGGCATCCGGCTCATCTCCTCCCAGGATCTGACCCGGCTCACCGACCGGGGCCGGACCCCCTTCGGCCTGGGTCTGGTGAATCCCGACGGCAGCCAGGTGAACCTGGCCATGCCCGTGTGGCAGTGGGGCGTGTATTACGAGGCCCTGCTGCGCCGCATCCGCAACGGCACCTTCCAGTCCGAGAGCGCCGGCAGCGCCAAGGCTCTGAATTACTACTGGGGCATGAGCGCGGGCGTGGTGGAGATGCGCTATTCCGACAAGCTGCCCGTGGGCGTGCGGAACATGGCGGGGCTGCTGGAAAAGAGCATCTGCGCCGGGCTGTGCCAGCCCTTCACCGGTCCGCTGTACGACCAGACCGGCCGGCAGAAGCTGGACAAGGGCAAGACCCTCACCCCGGAGCAGGTCATCGACATGGACTGGCTCAACGAGAACGTGTCGGGGTCCATCCCCACCTATTCGGAGCTGACCGAGACCGGCAAGGCCACCGTGTGGATCGCGGGGGTGACCGGCGCGCGGCCCGGCGCCGGAGAGGAGAGCCCATGAAGATATTGGCCGTTTCCGACGTCCCCTCCCTCCGATATTACGAGTACTATCAGCCCGGCTGCCTGGATGAGTTCGATCTGATCCTGGCCTGCGGGGATCTGAAGCGCAGCTATCTGGAATTTCTGGTCACCATGGCCCACTGCCCGGTGGTGTACGTGCGGGGCAACCACGACGATCCGCTGGTGAAGGACCCGCCGGAGGGCTGCGTGTGCGCGGAGGACCAGATCGTGGTGGAAAAGGGTCTGCGCATCCTGGGGCTGGGCGGCTCCTACCGGTACAAGGACGGACAGTGCATGTACACCGAGCGGCAGATGGCCGCGCGCATCCGGCGGCTGGGGAGAAAGCTCCGCCGCTACGACGGCTTCGACATCCTGCTGACCCACGCCCCCGCCCGGGGACTGAACGACTTCGACACCCTCTCCCACCGGGGATTCGAGTGCTTCAACACCCTGCTGGACCAGTACCGGCCCCGGCTCTTCATCCACGGCCACATCCACCGCACCTACAGCCACAACGTCCCCCAGCGCTGCCGCCGGGGGGACACGGAGGTCATCAACGCCTTCGACTCCTGCGTGATCGAGATATGAAAACGGCGCCCGCTTTCGCGGGCGCCGCGTTTTTCTTTGTCCTCAGTACAGGCTGGCGATGATGTCCACGCACCGGTCGATGCCGAATTGGGCGCTGTTCAGGGCGATGTGGTAGTGCTGGACCTTGCCCCACTCCATATCGGTGTAGAACTGGTAATAGGCCGCCCGGCGCTTGTCCTTGTCCCGCAGGCGCTTTTCGGGGGTGTCGCTGGTCTCGCCGTAGAGCGTCACGATCCGCTCCGCCCGGTCCGCCATGGGGGCATAGACGAACACCTTCAGAAGGTCCGCCTTCCCCTCCAGGATGTAGTCCGCGCACCGGCCCACGATCACGCAGTCCTCCGTCTCCCCGATCTGGAGGATCAGCCGGCGCTGCACGGTCCAGAGATAGTCCTGCACGCTCAGTCCGTTCACGGAGCGGTCGGCGAAGGCGGTGGCCAGCCATCCGCCCCGGGGCGTGTACTCGCCCCGCTCGGCGATGTACTCCTTGGCCAGGCCGCTCTCCTCGGCGATCTTCTCCAAAAGCTCGTTGTCGTAACAGGGAATGCCCAGCTTTTCCGCTGTCCGCCGGCCGATGGTACGGCCGCCGCTGCCAAATTCCCGGCTGATGGTAACGATCCTGTGTGCCATATCTCGCTCCTTTCCCCGGCGGTGGGAGCCGCCCGGTTTTGTTTGTATAATAATACCAGAAAAACGCCCCGACGTCAACGCGCGCGGCGGGAAATTTGTCCCGCGCTCTTGCAAGGGACGCCGCTTTTCGGTATAATGGCCCTACCCAGGCGGGTATGGTGGAATTGGCAGACACGCGGGATTTAGGTTCCCGTGGGCGACCGTGGGAGTTCAAATCTCCCTACCCGCACCAGCGGCCCCGGGAGTGGATCTCCCGGGGCCGCTTTTTCTCTTTTTGGGGTTACGCCGCGGATCAGACGGGACCGATGGTCTCCAGATCCTTGCCCAGATTCCGCTGCTCCTCGGCGAATTTCTCCGCCTGGCGCTTCTGCCACTCGGTGGCCTCCTTGAACTCCACGGGCTGGTTGATCACCACCTGTGGGAAGGGCACGTTGATCTTGTACTTGTCGAAGATCAGCTTCATCTCCCGGTTCAGGTCGCGCCCCATCTGGAGCCGGTCGCCCTCGGCGCACTGGGCGATGACGCGGATGATCACGCCGGAGTCGCCCAGGGAGGCCACGCCCTTGTAGAACGGGCCGTCGGTGATCTTGGGCAAACGCTTGCGCACGTTGGGCAGCTCCTTGGCCAGAATGGCCTCCACCCGCTCCAGGCTCTCGCCGTATTCGATGCCCACGTCGCAGGAGGCGAAGGACTCCTTGCGGGTCATGTTGATCACGTTGGAGATGGAGCTGTTGTTGATGATTTTGATGTTCTTGCCGGGCTCCTCGATCTTGGTGGTGCGCACGCCGATCTCCACCACGGTGCCCCGCCAGTCGCCCACGGTGACGATGTCGCCCACCCGGAACTCGCCCTCGAAGATGATGAACAGGCCGGCCACGATGTCCTTCACCAGATCCTGGGCGCCCAGGCCGATGACCAGGCTCAGGATGCCGGCGGAGGCCAGCAGCGTGGCGGTGTCCACGCCGAACATGGCGAAGCAGAAGTACAGCGCCACGATCACGGCCACATACTTGACCAGGTTGTTGATCAGACGGATCACCGTCTCGCCCCGGGCGCTCATGCTCCGGCTGAGGAACTTGAGGATGGCGCGCAGCACCATGCTCACCACGCAGATCACGCACAGGATCATCACGCTGGCGGTGATGGCGAACACGTTCACGCCCCGGGTCCAGGTGCCGTCGATGACGTAGCGGAACACGCTGGTGCGGGTAAAGGCCGCCTCCTTGTTGGTCACGGCCACCACGATGAACAGCGCCAGCAGACTCAGCAGCACCTTCAGCACCATCATGGTCTTCTGCTCGGGGGTCATCTCCCCCCAGCCCAGGGCCTGGTTGCTCCATCGGCTGAAGGCGCTCTCCGTCTTTTTCACGGTGCCGTCCGGCATGACCACGTCCACCATGCGCGCCCGCTTGCCGGAGCCGGCCGGCCCCGTCTGCGGCAGGTCGGCGCTCTCCTCCGGCCCGTCCTTGGCCGGCGAGCGGCGCTCCAGGCACAGCAGCAGGCACATCAGCGCCAGACACACCAGACTCACGCCGGTGGTGGACAGGCTGATGAGCACACGGTCGCCGAACAGCTCGCTGGCGGGGATGACCGCATACACGAACGCTTCGTCCGTCTCCACGGCCGCGCCGTAATACTTATCCAGACCGAGGGTGACATAGCCGCTGTCCCCGTCCTGGAACATGTTGTCGCCCATGCCGTGGTCCACGGCGCTGCGGCCGATATACCGCTCCTCCGGATAGTAAATGAAGTTTTTCGTGTCCCGGTCCACCGCGAAGGCAAAGCCGTTGACGCCCACGCGGATGTTCTGCAGCACGGCGCTCAGGCTCAGCTGCTCCACCGCGTTGGCCAGCAGCTCCGGCTGGACGGACACCTGCACGAAGCCGTTGGCGTTGCCGTCCTCGTCCCGGATGGTGACGCCCACGTACTGGCGGTATACCCCCACGTCGTCCTTCTGGGCCTCCTGGACCAGATAGGGCACGCCTGTCAGCAGTTGCCGGAATTCATAAGACTGCTCGTTGGGGTCGTCGCTGAGGGTGAAGTTGGTGTAAGGCGAGTCGGTGGAGACGATCTTTCCCTGCCGGTTGAAGACGAAGGTGTACTCCGCGCCGATGGCCTGGCTCAGCTTGGCCAGGCTCTCCCGGTCCCGGAAGATGTCCGGCCGCTTGCCCAGGATATAGGCGGCGGTCTTGCCCTTGCTGATGTAGCTGGTGTTGTACTGCTCGGTAAGCATGTCCACGTTGGCCTGGTACCGGTCTATGGTCATCTCGATCTCCTCCAGCCGCTGGGTATTGGCAAAGGAGGCCCGGCTCATGGAAAACAGGGTCTGCATGTAGAAGGATATGACCAGGATGCACAGCAGTCCCACCGCCGACACGGATATGAGCTTCCGGCCCACCCGCTTGTGCCAGCGGAAGGGGCCGAAATTCCTGTAAGCCCCCTCGTCCGGCTTTGCCCCGGTCCGGGCGCGCTCCGCCTTCAGCAGAACGATGGCGTAGAACACCACCACGGTGATGGCGGTGAAGAACACGAACAGCACCACGATGACGGTGATGGCGTTGGCGGAGTTGATCTCACTGCGGGTGACCGCGCACAGCACGTACACGTCGTCGGCCTTGACCACGCCGCAGTAGAGCTCCTCGCCGTTGACGGTCATCCAGCAGCTGCCGCCGTCCTCCAGATCCTCCACCCGGATGCCCGCGTCCAGGGCGTCCAGGCCGATCATATCCTCGTTGGGGTGATAGAGGAAGGTATAGTCCTTGGCGGAGATCACGAAGGAGTAGCCCTCCAGACCCACGCTCACATTCTCCAGCACGCTCTTCCAGGAGGAGGTCTCCTCCGTCAGCCGGTCCAGCTCCGCCGGGTCCTGGGCCACCACGGCCATCCGCCCCTGGTCGATCATGGCGCCGTAATAGCGCAGCTGGCTGTCGCCCATGTCCACCTCAAAGGCATGGGACGGGACCTCCTCGTCGAACACGGTGCGCAGCTGGTTGTACCGGGCCCGGGTGAAATCCACGTCCGAGGGCTGGGCCTTGCAGAGGACCTTGCCGTTCGTGTCCAGGACGAAGACGTTGTTCACATCCAGCAGCGAGCGGTACTCCTCCATGACGCCGTCGTCCAGCGTCTTGTCCACTTCCTCCCGCACCATGTACGCCAGGCTCATGGCCTTGGACTGGTAGATGCCGTCCACCGTCTCCTTCAGCCGCTGGGTGGACTCGCCGGTGGCCTCCACCAGCTCCCGCAGCTGGACAATCTTCTGGTCGGTGTCCCGCTTCTGCTGCTGCAGGGACAGGTGGTTCTGCATGCTGGTGAGATACACCCCGAGGCCGACGAGACAGATGGCCTCGATGAGGATCATGACGATCGCTTTTTTCTTCAGCCTATCCATGACGCCTCCTCAGTCCCACTTGTCCACGAACCGACGGACCGTGCCGTCGTCCAGCATCTCGTCCATGGCCGCGGCCACCTGCCCGCTCAGTTCGGAGTCCTTCCGGGTGGCCACGCCGTAAGACTGGACGGCCAGAGACCCGGGCAGATAGGCCCGGTCCTCGTTCATATACGCTTGGGCGATGCACCCGTCCATGCACACCGCGTCCACGTCGCCCCGCTCCAGGGCATCGGACAGATCCTGATAGGTCTCCTCCTCCTGGAGCTTGACCCCCTTGGGATCGATCCGCTCCAGAGTCTCCTTCACCAGATCCCCCGTGTTGGAGCCGGCCAGCACGCCCACGGTCATGCCCACCAGATCCTTCCAGCGGGTAAAGCAGGAGGAGGTCTGAACCATGAAGACCGTGCCGTCGGTGTAGTAGGGGACGGAGAAGTCGAACAGCTCCCTTCTCTCCTTGTCGATGGAGTAGCAGGCGATGAGGCAGTCCACGTCCCCCTCCTGCAGGGTCTCCTCCCGGGTGGTGGGCGTCACGGTCACAAACTCCACCCCGTCCCGGCCCAGCCGCTGGGCCAGCTCCTTGGCCAGGTCGATCTCCAGGCCGTAGTATTTTCCGGTGGTCTCGTTCAAAAAACTGAAATTCACGATGTCGTCGCGCACGCCCACCACCAGAGGCTGCCCTTCCGCCATGGCCTGCTGCCCGCCCGCAAGGGCGTTCACGGCCACCAGCGCCAGCAGCACCAGCGACAGCAATCGGATCCTCTTCATTCCATACCGTCCCTTCCACAGATGATCGCAATGATTTCTATTTCTCAGTCGGGTCGCACTGCGGTCATTATAGCATCCCAATTTTGCCCTTGTCCACAAATTTAGACACCATTCTGGAAAAAAGGCCGCGGCAGTCCGAAGGGACGCCCGCGGACAGGGGGCTCTCCCCCGCATATTCCCAGGCGGTTTTCCCGAAAATGTAGGGAAAACCGCTTTTTTCTCGCGGATCGGTCATGCAACGGACATTTTTTCATGGCAAAGTATATACAGGCCCGCGCGCAAGAACGTATGGGGAAGGATGCGCTCTTTGCAAGGGCGACCACTACTAGGGAACGGAGGGAAAAACATGAGCGAAAAGGTTTTTGGTTACGTCCGCGTATCCTCCCGGGATCAAAACACAGACCGGCAGCAGATCGCCATGACGGAATTTGGGGTGAAGGAAGAGAACATCTTCACGGACAAGCAGTCCGGCAAGGACTTCGACCGCCCCGCCTACCGCCAGATGATGCGGAAGATGAAGGCGGGCGACACCCTGGTCATCAAGAGCATCGACCGGCTGGGCCGCAATTACGAGGAGATCCTGGAGCAGTGGCAGCTGCTGACGAAAAAGAAGGGCGTGGCGATTGTGGTGCTGGACATGCCCCTGCTGGACACCCGCCAGGGCCGGGATCTGACGGGCACGCTCATCGCCAACATCGTGCTACAGCTGCTGTCCTACGTGGCGCAGACGGAGCGGGAATTTATCCGCCAGCGCCAGGCGGAGGGCATCGCGGCGGCGCGGGAGCGGGGCGTGCGCTTCGGCCGCCGTCCGAAGGAGCAGCCGGAGGGGTACGCCGAGGTCTTCCAGCGGTGGAATCGGGGCCTCCTCTCGGCGAGAAAATCGGCGGCGCTGCTGGGCGTAACCCACAAAACTTTCCTGAAATGGGCCGCCGCAACCCTCACTGGGGACAAAAGTCTACCTTCTGAGCCGAAAAGGCAGGCGGAGGAAGGGCT
>CANQSJ010000009.1 GCA_947626495.1 uncultured Oscillospiraceae bacterium
TTACTGGTTTTCTAACCTGCCGCCGTGAATCCGGCGGGGGGACACTGTTAGGTGGGCAGTTTGACTGGGGCGGTCGCCTCCAAAAAGGTAACGGAGGCGCTCAAAGGTTGGCTCAGCACGGACGGAAATCGTGCAAAGAGCGCAAACGCATAAGCCAACTTGACTGCGAGGCCGACGGGCCGAGCAGGTACGAAAGTAGGAGTTAGTGATCCGGCGGTACGCAAGTGGAAGTGCCGTCGCTCAACGGATAAAAGCTACCCTGGGGATAACAGGCTGATCTCCCCCAAGCGTCCACAGCGACGGGGAGGTTTGGCACCTCGATGTCGGCTCGTCACATCCTGGGGCTGAATTCGGTCCCAAGGGTTCGGCTGTTCGCCGATTAAAGTGGCACGCGAGCTGGGTTCAGAACGTCGTGAGACAGTTCGGTCCCTATCTGTTGCGGGCGCAGGAGATTTGAAGGGAGCTGTCCTTAGTACGAGAGGACCGGGATGGACAGACCTCTGGTGCACCAGTTGTCGTGCCAACGGCACAGCTGGGTAGCTATGTCTGGACGAGATAAACGCTGAAAGCATCTAAGCGTGAAACTCCCCCTAAGATAAGATCTCCCATCCTTTTAATGGAGTAAGGGTCGATGAGGACTACATCGTTGATAGGCCGGAGGTGTAAGCACAGTAATGTGTTCAGCCGACCGGTACTAATAACCCGAGGGCTTGACCTATTAAGCAGACTCAAGCCTTGTATCCACCTCCACACACCCATTGTTCAGTCTTCAGGGCGCAGACCCTGAAAAGTTGGTGGCTATTACAGCGGGGGTCCACCCGTTCCCATTCCGAACACGGCAGTTAAGCCCGACTGTGCCGACGATACTTGTCTGGAGACGGACCGGAAAAATAGGTCGCTGCCAACATCATCCCCTGGAGCGTTGCTCCAGGGGATTTCTTTATGCCCAGAAATGTGCTATACTGTCTGCGCATGGCAGAGACACAGCGCTGGATGGGGAGAGATAGAAATGGACGATATTGTGCAGACGGAACTGCCCGTCCGGGCGGAGGAGGTCCGGGAGGACCGGCGGGAGACATTGGAGAACCTGATGCAGAAATACCTCTACGAGATGACCCGCTATTACCCCATCCCCCTGGGAGAGGACGGCAACTACCGGTATAAATATCTGCCGCTTTATTTTCAGCAGCCGGCCCGCCAGGCGTACTTTTTCTACGCGGGCGGGACGCTGGTGGGCTTTGCGCTCATAAACGACTACTCCTTCACCGGGGAGCCCACGGACAACTCCATCGCGGAGTTCACCGTCTTTCCGGCCTTCCGGGGCCGGGGGTACGCCCTGGCGGCGGTGGAGGCCCTGCGGCGGCTGCGGCCCGGGTCCTGGCAGCTGAAATATTCCCCGGCCAACCGCCCCGGCGCGGCCCTGTGGGAGAAGGTGGCGGCGCGGTACGGCGGCGTGCGCCAGGCGCTGCCCGGCGGGGACGTAGCCGTGAGCTTTGAGGGGATCGCGCCGGCATGACGGGGACCTTTGAGGACATCTGGAACACCGTGCGCCAAATCCCGCCGGGGAAGGTGGCCACCTACGGCCAGATCGCCCGCATGACGGGCCGGCCCCGGGGCGCCCGGCTGGTGGGCTGGGCCATGGCCTCCTGCCCGACGGGAAGCGATGTGCCCTGCCACCGGGTGGTGGACCGGTCCGGCGGCACGAAAAAGGCCTTTGACGATTATATGCCCGACGGCCAGCGGTTTTTGCTGGAGGCGGAGGGCGTGGTCTTTCGCCCGGACGGCACGGTGGACATGGACCGCTGCCAGTGGCGGCCGGAGATTTGAGGAGAAAGAGATATGAAACTGCACTACATGGGAAAATACAACCTGGACCCGGACAGCCTCCCCCGGGGGGGAGCATCAGCCGGGGGCGGTGCCCTTCAAGGAAGTGAAGGACACCAAGCAGATGAGCCTGCTGGCCAACGGCATAAGCGTGGTGCTGATGGTGCTGCTGGGGATCTGCGCGGCGGCGCGGTGCTGGCCCTATCTGCGCGGAGACTCTTGGCAGCTGACGCTGGGGTGCGTCGCGTCGCTGCTGGTGCTGTTCCCCCACGAGCTGCTGCACGCGGTGTGCTTCCGGGACGACGCCTATCTTTACACCAACTGGGCCCAGGGGCTGCTGTTCGTGGTGGGGCCGGAGACCATGAGTAAAGGCCGGTTCATCTTCATGTCCCTGCTGCCGAACCTGGTGTTCGGCCTGGTACCCTACGTCATCGGGATGATATGGCCCCGGCTCACGTTCTGCCTGGCCATGGGCACGCTGTGCCTCGGCATGGGCGCGGGGGACTATTACAACGTGTTCAACGCCGCCACCCAGATGCCCAAGGGCGCGCGGACCTATCTCTATGGCTTTAACTCCTGGTGGTATATGCCGCAATGATCGGGATCAGACGCAATGTCCCGGCGGAGGAGATCTTCCGCGACATGGAAGCGCTGGATCTGCCCGGCCGGTATCACCCGGACTTTGCCCGGGCGGGCGTCACGCGCAGCTACGTGCGCGAGCAGGAGGGATGAGCATGTGCCTGATCTGCGATCGGATCGGAATGATCCGGCGGGGCGAGAACCCCTATTTTGTCCGGGAGCTGGAGACGGGCTACGTAGTGCTGGGCGACCACCAGCGCTTTGCCGGTTATACGCTGTTTCTCTATAAGCATCACGGGGACAAGACGGAGCTTTTCCACCTGGCGCCGGCGGAGCGGGCCAGATTTCTGGAGGAGATGACCCTGGTGGCCCAGGCGGTGTCCCGGGCGTTCCAGGCGGAGAAGATGAATTATGAGCTACTGGGCATGGGGGACGCCCACCTGCACTGGCACCTGTTCCCCCGGCGGGCCGGGGACATCGGACCGTACGGCAGCGGCGGCAAGGGCCCGGTGTGGTGGTATCCCATGGAGAAGATGTACGCCGACGAGTCTCGGCCCTCGGCCGGGGAGCTGGCGGAGATGAAGCAAAAGCTGCAAGCGGAGCTGGACCGGGTATTGGGGTCCCCAAAAGGCACGCCTGCCTTTTGGGGAGAGGAGGAGCCGTGAGCCATTCGAGCTTTGCCGCTTGCGGCAAAGGGAGACCTGGCTTGCGAGCGACGACGATCGACGGGGGCGAACAGGTCATGACGGTAAGAAAAGCGACAGCCGAAGACATTGGGACCCTGGCGGCGCTGGCAGCGAAGCTGTGGCCCGGCCATGAGGCAGCGGAGCTGGCGGGCGAGTTTGCCGGTCTTGTGAACAGCGGGAACGCCGCGTGTTTTCTCGCCTGGGAGGATGACCGGGCCGCGGGCTTTGCCCAGTGCCAGCTCCGGCACGACTATGTGGAGGGGACGAAAACAAGCCCGGTGGGCTATTTGGAGGGCGTATATGTGGAGGCAGCCTTTCGCCGGAATGGCTGCGCGGGGCGGCTGCTGGCCGCCTGCGAGGCGTGGGCGAAGGAGCGGGGCTGCGCGGAATTTGCCAGCGACTGCGAGCTGGACAACGCCGACAGTCTGCGTTTTCATCTGGCTGTTGGTTTTGAGGAGGCCAACCGGGTGATCTGTTTCAGAAAGGACCTGTGATGGGCGGACAGGAGAGCGAAAGGACCGGCGTGACGCGGGCGAAATGGGCGGATATCCCGCACAGCGAGGACTGGACGGCGGTGGAGGAGATCGCCAAGGGCTGGTCCGCCGACCGGAAGTACCTGGTCACGACAGATGCGGGAAAGCGGCTGCTCCGCATCTCCGACGGCGAACAGGCCCGGGCCAAGAAAAAGGAGTACGAGATCATCCGCAAGTTCGCGGCCCTGGGCTTTCCCCTGTCCGCGCCGGTGGCGTTCGGCCTCTGCGACGGGGGACGGAGCGTGTATATGCTCCTCACCTGGGTGGAGGGCCGGGACCTGGAGGAGGCGCTGCCCAGTCTGCCGGAGGAGGAGCAGTACCGGCTGGGCCGGGAGGCGGGCCGCATTTTGCGGCTGATCCATTCCATCCCGGTGGAGGCCGCCGACGTGCCGGCGGAGACGAAGAAGGCCAAAAAGCTGGCGCAGATGGACCGGTATGCGTCGTCCCGGCTCCGGCAGGCGGGGGACGAGGCCGCGATCCGGTACGTGCGGGAGAACATCGACCGGATATGGCTCCAGCCGCCGGTCTATCAGCACGGGGACTATCACCCGGGCAACCTTATCTACCGGGACGACGGCTCCATTGGCGTGATCGACTTCAACCGTTGGGAGGTGGGGGACCCCTGGGAGGAGTTTTATAAACTGGAGAGCTTTGGGACGGAGTGCAGCGTCCCCTACTGCGTCGGGCAGATCGACGCCTATTTTGACGGCGGCGTCCCGGAGGATTTCTGGCGGGCCCTGGCGGTCTACACGGCCCACGCGGCGGTGCACTCCATCAAGTGGGCGGAGAAGTTCGGCCAGCGGGAGATAGACGGCATGGTGCGGCGCTACCGCCGGACGGCGGAGGACTACGACGGGTTCCGGACGGTCGTCCCCCGGTGGTATACGGACTGGCAGAGCCGGCATCCCGCCGGTTTTAAGGAGGAAGAACCATGATCCTGCGGATGGACGGCCCCCGCGGGGCGGGCAAGCGCTCCCTGGCGGCGCCGGCCGGCTGTGGGAAGGAGGAGAACGGATGAGAAAATACGATTTGGCCATATTCGACCTGGATGGGACGATCCTCTACACCCTGGAGGATCTGAAAAACAGTCTGAACCACGCGCTGACCAGCCGCGGCTATCCGGCGCGGACGCTGGAGGAGGTGCGCCGGTTCGTGGGCAACGGGGTGCGCAAGCTGGTGGAGCGGGGCGCCCCGGCGGGCACGGACCCGGCGGAGCTGGAGCGGCTGTACGCCGCCTTCCACGAATATTATAAGCAGCACGACCTGGACAACACCCGGCCCTATGAGGGGATTTCGGCGCTGCTGGAAAAGCTGCGGGCGGCGGGGCTGCGCCTGGCGGTGGTGTCCAACAAGGTGGACTACGGGGTGAAGGACCTGTGCGGACGATTCTTCCCCGGTGCCTTTGACGCGGCCATCGGCGAGCGGCCCGGGGTGGCGAAGAAGCCCGCCCCGGACATGGTGAACGAGGCCCTGGCCCGGATCGGGATTCCCCGGGAGCGGGCGGTGTACATCGGCGACTCGGAGGTGGACATCCAGACCGCCCGGAACGCGGGGATGGACGAGATCATCGTCGCCTGGGGCTTTCGCAAGGCGGAGGAGCTGGCGCCCCACGGCCCCAAGCGGGTGGCGGAGGACCCGCAGGCGCTTTACGCGGCTCTGACGGAGGAATAAAAAAAGAGGACCGGACGCGCATCGCGCGTCCGGTCCTCTCTCTGTGGGACTCAGACGATCTCCGAGTAGCTGCCCAGATACCGGAACGTCTCGCACATCTCCTCCAGATCCGCCATCAGCTGGATGAACCGGGGGGAATAGACGCTGGTCTCCAGGTCGAAGTAGAACATGAACTCGAAATCCCGGTCCGGCAGGGGCCGGCTCTCCAGCTTGGTCAGGTTGATGCCCAGGGCGGTGATGCGGCTCATCAGCCGGTACAGCGACCCGGGCCGGTGACTCACGGTGAGCATGATGCTGGTCCGGTCCGCGCCGGGGAAGATCTCCGGGTCCTTGCCGATGCAGATGAAGCGGGTGTAGTTGTTGCCCTTGTCCTGGACGTCGGCGGCCAGGGTCTCCAGCCCATAGAGGGCCCCGCAGGCGTGGCTGGACAGGGCGGCCACGTCGGCGCGGTCCGACTCCGCCACCCGCTTGGCGGCCACGGCGGTGTTCTCGCACACCGTCACCTTTGCCTTGGGCATGGTCTTGAGGAACTCCCCGCACTGGGCGATGGCCTGCTCATGGGAGAAGATCTCCCGGATGTCCTCCTTTTTCACCCCCGGCCGGGCCAGCAGATTGTGGTCCACCTTCAGCCGCACGGAGCGGACGATGCTGAATTTGTACTCCATCATCAGGTCGTAGATCCGGTTCACGGACCCGGCGGTGCTGTTCTCCAGGGGCAGCACGCCGTACTGGCAAAAGCCGCTGGCGATGGCGGAGAACACCGCCTCAAAGCTCTTGACGTAGGAGATGTGGGCGTTTTGGAACAGCTTGTCCGCGGCGATCTGGGCATAAGCGCCCTCCACTCCCTGGCAGGCCACGGTGGCCGACTCGGGAAACAGGGGCTTGGTGGTCTGTACGCTCCGGGCGATGCGGCTGCAAAGGGCGCTGGGCTCCCGCAGCAGTGTGGCCAGATAGCTCTGGCACACGTCCTGGAGCGTGGCGTACACCACCCCGGCGTAGCCGCTCAGGTTCTCCCCCGCCACGGCCTGAAACCGGTCCTTCGCGTCCCGCTGGCCGGCCAGATCCACGGGCACCAGCCCCGCCTCCCGGCGGGTCCGGGCGATCTGCGCGGACAGCTCCATCCGCCGGGCGAACAGCCTGGCGGTCTGCTCGTCCAGCTCATCCAACTGCTGCTTCAGAGATACAAGGTCCATCTTTCTTCCGCCTTTCTGTGAAGAGATAAACAAAAAAGCTGTGCGGTGATCTCACCGCACAGCCCGAATTCCGCTGATATTACCGCAGTGAAGATCGCCCTTACCTTTGCCCGGCAAAGGTAAAGAAGCTAAATTCCGCGGTAAAGCCGAAACGCATGAAATGGCGCCTCCTGTATGTCGATGCCCCATGATAACCCGTTTTCGGGCGCTTGTCAATGGTCAATTCTGAATGTGTACGTTCAGATGCTCGTAGGTCATCCGCACGCCCCGCCGGGCGAAGGTGTCCCGCACCAGCTCGTTGAGGCTGAAGCGCACGTCCCAGTAATCCGCCTGGCGGCACCACACCCGCAGGGCGTAGCTCACGGCGCTGGGGCCGAACTCCCGGATGGCCGCCATGGGCGCCGGATCGGTCAGGACCCGCTCCTCCCGCCCGGCCGCCTCCAGAAGGGCGGCGCGGACCGTTTCCGTGTCGTCGTCATAGGACGCGGCGTAGGTCAGATCCAGCCGGCGCACCGGCTCGGCGGAGTAGTTGATCACCGACGCGGCGGTCACGTCCGCGTTGGGCACGCTCACCTGCATGTTCTCGAAGGTGTCCAGCACCGTATAGAAGATGCCCACCTGCTTCACCGTGCCCGTCTTGCCGGAGATGTCCACGTAGTCCCCCACCGCAAAGGGCTTGGTGATCAGCAGGGTGATGCCGGAAAAGACGTTGGACATCACGTTCTGGATGGACAGGCTCAGCGCCAGGCCGACGACGCTGACCACCGCCACCAGGGAGGAGGTGGAAAGGCCCAGGGCGTCCGCCACGATGATGGCCGTCAGCACCCACAGCAGGATGCGCACCGTGGATTGGAGAAAGCCACGGAAGGTGGGGTCCAGCTTTTTCGACCGGCCCAACATCCGGCGGATGACGCCGCTCAGCGTCCGGCTGGCCGCCAGACAGATCACCAGCGCCAGCAGGGCGGAGAGGATGTTCCCCAGCTGGATGCCGCCCACATGGATGTCGGCCAGCGCCTGCAGCTTTTCCAGCAGATCCATGGTCCCGCGCTCCTTTCCTCGGTATGGGACGAGTATAGCACAGTTCCGGCAAAAAGAAAAGCGTCCGGTCATCCGGGCGCTTTTTTGGGTTGGCGGGATCAGTCGAAGTCCCGGATGATCTTCCGGGGGCAGATCTCGGCGCAGTGGCCGCAGTGAACGCACTTTTCCTGATCGATGACCGCCAGGAAGTTGGTGACGGTGATGGCGTCGGCGGGGCACTCCTTCTTGCACTTCATGCAGCCGATGCAGCCGAAGTCGCAGTACTTGGTGACGGCCGCGCCCTTGTCGGTGGAGTTGCAGCCCACCGCGTTGGTGGAGGTGGCGGGCACCTTGGTGATCAGCTTCTTGGGGCAGACGGAGGCGCACTTCATGCAGCCGACGCACTTGCTCCGGTCCACCTGGGCGATGCCGTCCACAATGTGCATGGCGTCGAAGGGGCAGGCGGCGGCGCAGTCGCCGAAGCCCAGGCAGCTGGCCGGGCAGACGTTGGCGCCGTTGCTGCCGGGCACGCGGGTGGCGGCCAGGCAGGAGCTGATGCCCTCATACTCGAATTTCTTCTTGGTGTGGCCGCAGGTGCCGGAGCAGCGGACGAAGGCCACGCTGGCCTCCCCCGCATCGGCCGCCACGCCCATGATCTCGCCGATGGCGGCGGCAGCCTTGGCGCCGCCGGGCACGCACCCGTTCACGGGCGCCTCGCCCTTGGCCACCGCGGCGGCATAGCCGTCACAGCCGGGATAGCCGCAGGCGCCGCAGTTGGCGCCGGCCAGCACCGCGCGGACCGCCTCTTCCTTGGGGTCCTTCTCCACATAGAAAACCTTGCCGGCGATGACCAGCAGCACGCCGAACACCAGGCCCAGCACGCCCAGAATCACGATGGCAGAAATAACAGTCGTCATATCGCAAAGCCCTCCTTATACAGGGATCTTCATGCCGGAGAAGCCCATGAACGCCAGAGCGAACAGAGCCGCGGTCACGAGGCAGATGGCGAAGCCCTCGAAGGCCTTGGGATAATCGGCGAACTGGAGCCGCTCCCGGACGCTGGCGAACAGGACGATGGCCACCGTGAAGCCCACGCCGCCGGTGAAGCCGTCCACCAGGCTCTCCAGGAAGTTGTAGCTGTTCTGGGTGTTCAGCAGCACCACGCCCAGCACCGCGCAGTTGGTGGTGATCAGGGGCAGGAAGATGCCCATGGCGGAGTACAGGGAGGGGATGGCCTTTTTCAGGAACATCTCCACGAACTGGACCAGCACGGCGATGACCAGGATGTAGGCCACGGTCTGCATAAAGTCGGCCACGCCGAAGGGGATCAGCAGGAACTGGTTGATGACCCAGCAGATGGCGGAGGCCATGGTCATGACGAAGATGACGGCCACGCTCATGCCGGTGGCGGTGCTCATCTTGTTGGACACGCCCAGGAACGGGCAGATGCCCAAGAACTGGGAGAAGATGAAGTTGTTCGTCAGGATCGCCGCCAGAGAGATGGTGACTATAGAAGCGAACATTATTCTTTAACCTCCTTTTCTTTCCGGGCCTTCTTCTCATTGCTCTTGCGCAGCGCGTACTGCATCACGGCCATGAGGCAGCCCAGAGTGAGGAAGCCGCCGAAGGGGAGGACCAGCGCGCCGGCGCCGAAGCCCTCGGGGATGATACGGATGCCGGCGCCGGTGCCGTCCAGGGTGAAGAAGGAGGTGGCGCCGTTGAGGATGCCGCCGCCGATGGTGCCGGAGCCCAGCAGCTCGCGGACCAGGCACATCAGCACCAGCACGCAGGTGTAGCCCAGGCCCTGGAACACGCCGTCCCGGAAGGACAGGAACACGCCCTCCTTGGAGGAGAAGGCCTCGGCGCGGCCGATGATGATGCAGTTGACCACGATCAGCGGGATGAACACGCCCAGCGCGGAGGAAAGGGCGGGGATGAATGCCTTCAGCAACAGGTCCACGATGGTGACGAAACCGGCGATGACCACCACGAAGATGGCCAGACGGACCTGCCCGGGGATGATCTTCCGGATGGCGGAGATCACCACGTTGCAGCAGGTGAGGATGATCAGCACGGACAGGCCCATGCCGATGCCGTTGAACAGGGAGGTGGAGATGGCCATGGTCGCGCACAGGCCGATCTGCTGCACCAGGACGGGGTTGTTGGTAATCAGGCCCTCGGTAAGCTGTTTCTTTACGTTCATACCAGTACCCTCCTTAACCTAAAGTTTCGCACAGAGCCAGCGCGGTGGTGACCCCGGCGGAGATGGCCCTGGAGGTGATGGTGGCGCCGGTGAGGGCGTTGATGGAGCCGCCGTCCTTGGTGACGGCCACAGTGCCGGACTGGCCCACGAACTGGCTGCGGAAATTCTCGCCCGCGGTGCTCTGCTGGGAGGCGATGGCGCCCAGACCGGCGGTCTCGCTGGAGTCGGTGACGGAGATGCCCGTGCAGGTCAGATCCGGGCTCACGCCCACCATCAGGGTGATGGAGCCCTGGGAGCCGGACTCGGTGACCTGGACCACCCAGCCGCCGCCGGCGGCAGTGTAGGCCTCGTCCACGTCCGCGGGAGCGTTCTCAAGGGTCAGCTCCTCGTAGCTGTCGGCATCCAAAACCGCCTTCATGGCGTTGGTCTTGGTCTCCGCGGCGATGGCCTCGATCCGGTCCCGGGTCACCATATCCACCAGACCCAGTACCAGGGCGACCACGGCCGCGACGATCAGAAGGATCGCGGCGGGTTTCACGAAATCAACGAGCTTTTTCATCACTTGGCGCCCTCCTTCTTGGATTTTTTGCCGACGACGCCGAAGCGGCGGGGGGCGGTGTGCTGGTCGATGAGCCACGTGCAGCAGTTCATGATCAGGATGGCGAAGCTGACGCCCTCGGGATAGGAGCCGAAGTAACGGATCAGCACGGTGAGCAGGCCGCAGCCCACGCCGAAGATCAGCTGGCCGTTGGGCGTCACGGGGCTGGTGCAGTAGTCGGTGGCCATGAAGATGGCGCCCAGCAGCAGACCGCCGGACAGCAGGTTCTGGAGCATCCACAGGATGTGGTTGTTGCCCCGGGAGAAGATCAGCGTCAGCACCGCCACGGTGCCGATGTAAGCCACGGGGATGCGCAGGGAGATGACCTTCCGGTACACCAGCCAGGCGCCGCCCAGCAGCAGGGCCAGGGCGCTGACCTCGCCGAAGCTGCCGCCGATGTTGCCGATGAACATGTTGAGCAGGCTGTCGGGAGCCAGGTTGCCGGCGTGCAGACTGGCCAGCGGGGTGGCGAAGGTGGCCGCGTCGGCCTTATCCGTCCAGGTGGTCATCAGCACGGCGTAGCTGACCAGCAGGAACGCACGGCCCGCCAGAGCGGGGTTCCAGATGTTCTTGCCGATGCCGCCGAACAGCTGCTTGACCAGCACGATGGAGAAGAACGCGCCGATGATGACGGCCCACCAGGGGAAGGTGTAGGGCAGGCAGTAGGCCAGCAGAATGCCGGTCACCACCGCGGACAGATCCATGTAGGAGGCGTTCTTCTTGAGGAGTTTTCTGTATCCGATCTCGAACACCACGCAGCTCACCACGGAAACGGCGGTGACGATCAGGGGCTTGATGCCGAAGAAGATCACGGCCGCCACCAGAGCGGGCATCAGGGCGATGATCACGTCCAGCATGATCTGCTGGGTGCCCCGGGGCGTGCGGATGTGGGGGGAGGAGGATACGATAAGTTTCCGTTCTTCGTTCATCTTATTTGTCCTCCTTCTTCTCGGCGGCCTCGGCCGCTTTGGCCTTTTCCGCCTCTTCCTTGGCCTTCAGGGCGGCCTGATGGGCCTGGACCAAGGCCTTGCCGGTCTTGAAGGCGTGGGTCAGGTGCAGCCGGCCCGGGCAGATGTAGGAGCAGGAGCCGCACTCCACGCAGTCCATGATGTTCAGCTTCTGGAGCATTTCCACGTCGCCCTTCTGCTGGTACATGTACATGTAGATGGGCTGCAGGTTCATGGGGCAGCCGTCGATGCACTGGCCGCAGCGGATGCACACGGGATCGGCAACGGTCCGGTCCTCCTTGTCGGCGAAGGCCAGCAGGGACGCGGTGCCCTTGCCGCAGGGGACGGTCATGTCGTACTGGGCCATGCCCATCATCGGGCCGCCCATGATGATCTTCCAGGGCTCCTTGGCGAAGCCGCCGGTCTGCTCGAACACCCACTCCATGCTGGTGCCCACGCGGACCTTCACGTTCTTCGGGTCGGCGATGGCGGAGCCGGCGACGGTGACCACCCGCTCAATGGCGGGCCAGCCCTCATAGCAGGCGCGGTAGACGCTGTAGGCGGTGAAGGTGTTGAACACGTTGCAGCCCACGGCGGCGGGCAGTCCCCCGGGAGGGACCTCGCGGCCGGTGACGGTCTTGATGAGGGTCTTCTCAGCGCCCTGGGGGTACTGGCACTTCAGGGGCACGATCTCGATGCCCATCTGCTTGGCGCCTTTGAAGTTGAGCAGGTCGATGGCGAACTTCTTGTTCAGCTCGATGCCAAAGTAGGCCTTGTCCACCTTGCAGGCCTTCATGATGAGCTGGATGCCCTTGAGGAGCTCCTCGGGGTGCTCCACCATGGTGCGGTAGTCGCTGTTTATGTACGGCTCGCACTCGGCGCCGTTGATGATGACGGTGTCCACCTTGCCCCAGCCGCTGGTGATCTTGAACGCGGTGGGGAACGTGGCGCCGCCCATGCCGACGATGCCTGCCTCGCGGATGATGGCCGCGATCTGCTCGGGGCTCTCCAGGGCCTCCGCCGGGGCGGGGACCATGGTCTCGGCGGGGGTGTCCTTGAAGTCATTTTCGATGACCACAGAGTTCACCATGTTGCCGAGGTTGTTCAGATGGGGCGCAATGGCCACCACCTTGCCGGACACGGAGGCGTGGATGGGCGCGGAAACAGGCGCGCTGGCCTCGCCGATCTTCTGGCCCAGCTTCACCTCGTCGCCCACCGCCACCAGAGGCGAGCAGGGTGCGCCGATGTGCTGGGACATGGGGATGACCACCTGGGCCGGCTGGGGGATGGTGGTTATCGCCGCTTCGTTGGCGGGTGCCTTCATGTCGTTGGGATGCACGCCGCCATGGGACTTAAAGAGCATGAGCATCACCTCTTGCTTAGTTTTATACTTTGATATAATAGCACAACTCCTTTCGGCTGTCTATAACTTAATTCGCCAAAACACGGGTTCCGGCCGCAAAAAAACGCCGGTTTTTTTCGCCTGTCGTTGCGGCGGGGGGCCAAGCTGTACTATAATATGAAGAGGACCAAAAAGATAGAGATAAAGATTTGCCTTTTCAACCTGCGAGGAGGTGCTTTTTCCATGTTTGACGAATACCCCCGCCCCCAGATGGAGCGGGCCCGGTGGTGGAACCTGTGCGGGCCCTGGCAGTATGCGGTCACCGGCTCCGACGAGCCGCCCGCGGCCTGGGACGGGACCATCCCGGTGCCCTTCTCCCCGGAGGCGCCCGCCTCCGGCGTGGGCCGGACGGTGAGGCCGGAGGACCGGCTGTGGTACCGGCGGCAGGCGGACTTTTCCGGCGCGCCGGGCCGGGTGCTGCTCCACTTCGGCGCCGTGGACCAGACCGCCCGGGTCTGGGTGAACGGAAAGGAGGCGGGCGCCCACGCCGGGGGCTATACCCCCTTCAGTCTGGACATCACCGGCGCGCTGGGGCCGGACCGGCAGGCGGAGATCCTGGTGCTGTGCCGGGACGGCACGGATGAGAGCGGCATGGCCCGGGGCAAGCAGAAGACAGCCCGGGGCGGCATCTGGTACACCCCCCAGAGCGGCATCTGGCAGCCGGTGTGGGCGGAGGCGGTGCCGGAGACGTACATCAAAAAGCTGCGCATCACCCCGGATTTCGATGGGGCCGCGGTGACCGTGGAGGCGGAGCCCGCCGGCGCGGTGGTCCATTTCGGGGGCCGGGACTATCCCTGCCCCGCCCGGGTGCCGGTGCCGGACTTTCAGCCCTGGAGCCCGGAGGAGCCGAGGCTCTACGACTTCACCGTCACCCTGGGGGACGACACGGTGAAAAGCTATTTCGCCATGCGGAAATTTTCCGTGGAAAAGGGCAGGCTGTGCCTGAACGGCGCGCCCTATTTCCACAACGGGGTGCTGGATCAGGGCTATAACCCGGAGGGGCTGTACACCTGGCCGTCGGACCAGGCCATGGTCGACGACATCCGTCTGGCCAAGGATCTGGGCTTCAACACCATCCGCAAGCACATCAAGGTGGAACCCCTGCGCTGGTATTACCACTGCGACCGGCTGGGGATGCTGGTGTGGCAGGACATGCCCAACGGCGGCGGCCGGCGGTATGACCCCCTGGTGATCCAGGCCCCCGCCGTCGGCATCGGCGGCCGGACGAAGGACGACCGCTACGGCCGCTTCGCCCGGGGCGACGCCGCCGGCCGGGAGCAGTTCCTCCGGGAGCTGGACGAGATGATCGACACGCTGTACAACTGCCCCTGCATCGCCCTGTGGGTGCCCTTCAACGAGGGCTGGGGCCAGTTCGACGCGGTCCGGGTCCGGGAGCATGTGAAGGCGCTGGACCCCACCCGCACCGTGGACCACGCCAGCGGCTGGCATGACCAGGGGGGCGGGGAGACGGAGAGTCTGCACGTGTACTTCCGGCCCTACCGCCATAAACCGGACCGGGAGGGCCGGGCGGTGCTGCTGAGCGAGTTCGGCGGATACAACCTGCGGGTGGAGGGCCACACCTTCAACGACCGGGACTTCGGCTATTCCCGGTGCCGGGACGCCGGCGAGCTGCTGGAAAAGCTGCGAAAGCTGTACGGGGAGCAGATCGCCCCCGCCCGGGAGCAGGGCCTGGCCGCTGCCATCTACACCCAGCTCACCGACGTGGAGGACGAGCTCAACGGTTTTGTCACCTACGACCGGAAGGCGGTCAAGCTGTCCCCGGAGCAGGTGCGGGCGATCATCGCCGGGACATGAGCGCCGCTCATAAAATTTTCCGGAAAATTAAATTACATTCAGTTGTCAAATACGGACCTATCTGATAAGATGGGTCCGTGAATGATTGGGAAGGAGGCGGGGACATGAACATCGGCGCGGTGATCCGGACCAACCGGAAAAGGCTGGGTCTGACCCAGGAGCAGGTGGCGTCCCGGCTGGGGGTGACGGCCCCGGCGGTGAACAAGTGGGAGCGGGGCGCGGCCCTGCCGGACATCGCCCTGCTGGGGCCCATCGCCCGGCTGCTGGGGGTGAGTCTGGAGGAGCTGCTGTCCTTCCGGGAGGAGCTGACGGAGGAGGAGCTGGCGGACCTGATCGGACAGGCGGACCGGCGGTTCTCCGACGGCCCCTACGAGGAGGCCTTCGCCTGGGTCCGGGACACCCTGGTCCAGTGGCCCAACTGCGGGAAGCTGACGATGCACCTGGTGCAGATGGCGGATTCCTGGGCGCGGATGGAGGAGCTGCCCCCGGACGGGGAGCGGGACAGATTCATCACGGACCGGTATGTCCGCCTGCTGGACAGCGGCGAGGAGGATCTGCGCCGGAGCGCGGCGGAGGCGCTGGTGTCGCTGCATCTGTGGCGGAAGCAGTACGGGAGCGCGGAGGCGTTTTTGCAGCGCTTCTCCAAGTACGATCCGCTGGGAAAGCTGCTTCGCGGCCGGGTGCAGGACGAGTCCGGCCGGCGGGAGGAGGCGCTGCGGACCTATGAGGAGCTGCTGTTCCAGGGCTGCAACGGTCTGACCATGGTCCTGCAGGAGATGCAGGTGTCGGCCCTCCGGTCCGGGGACCGGGCCCAGGCCCGGATGCTGGCGGAAAAGCAGGGGGCGCTGGCGGCCGCCTTCGACATGGGGAAATACGCGGAGTTATCGCCGTGGCTGGAGCCGGCCCTGGCGGAGGGGGACGCGGACGGGCTGCTGGCCCTGCTGGAAAAGCTGCTGGAGGCGGCGGACACCCTGGGGGCCTTCGCCGACTCGCCGCTGTACGCCCACATGACCTTCAAGCCCCGGGACCCGGCCCTGGCCGGGATGGCGCGCCGGGCGGTGCTGGACGTGGGGCAGGAGGCCGCCGTCCTCCGGGACGATCCCCGCTGGGCGGCGCTGCGGGCCCGGTGGGAGGAAGAAAAGGACGCGGGCTGAAGCCCGCGTCCTTGCGCTGTCCTGGGGATTATTCGGGGAGGGGTACCTTTTTCGCCGCCTCTTCCTGCTCCCGGATCTTCTTTTTCCAGCAGCGGTGGCACATGGCGGTGTAAGAGTCGTTGCCCCCCAGCATCACCTGCTGGCCCTGGGTGACCACGTTGCCGTTCTCGTCCAGACGGGCGTTCACCACCGCCTTGCGGCCGCAGGTGCAGATGGTCTTGATCTCCGTGATGGAGTCGGCCACCTCCATCAGCCGCCGGGCGCCGGGGAACAGGTGGGTGAGGAAGTCCGTGCGCAGGCCGAAGCACATCACCGGCACGTCCGCCTGGTCCACGATGTCCCGCAGCTGGTCGATCTGGGCGGGGGTGAAGAACTGGGCCTCGTCGGCGATGATCACGTCGCACCAGCCCGCGGACTGGTACAGGTCGCCGATGTTGTCCTCGGGGGCGATCACGTCGCCGGTGGCCTCCAGCCCGATCCGGGAGCGGACCACATCCGCCCCATCCCGGGTGTCCGTGGAGGGCTTGATGAGCCAGCAGCGCATCCCCTGCTCCTCGTAGTTGAACTTGGCGATCAGCGCCTGGGCGGACTTGCTGGAGCCCATGGCGCCGTATTTGAAGTAGAGCTTAGCCATTGTCTTCCTCCTCCTGCAGGTGGGCCTGGATCCGCCGGATCAGCAGCTCCACGGCCACGTCGTTTTGCCCTCCCTCGGGGATGATGATATCCGCCCGCCGCCGGCTGGGCTCCACGTATAACTCATGCATGGGCTTGACCGTGGTCAGATACTGGTTCACCACGCTCTCCAGACTCCGGCCCCGGTCCCGCACGTCCCGGACGATCCGCCGCAGGATGCGCACGTCCGCGTCCGCGTCCACGAAGACCTTGATGTCCAGGCTCCGGCACAGGGCCTCGTCGGCCAGGATGAGGATACCCTCCACCAGCACCACCGGCGCGGGGCACAGCCGCTGGGTCCGCACGGAGCGGTTGTGGACGGTGTAGTCATAGATGGGCCCGTCCACACACTCGCCCCGGCGCAGGGCCGCCAGATGGCGGATGAGCAGATCCGTCTCGAAGGCGGCGGGCTCGTCGTAGTTGAGCTTGGAGCGCTCCTCCATGGACAGTCCGTCGTGGGCGCGGTAGTAGTTGTCATGATACAGGGTGCAGACCCGGTTTTCAAACTGCCGCTGCAGCCGCCGGGTGATGGTGGTCTTGCCGCTGCCGGTGCCGCCGGCGATGCCGATGGTCAGAATCCGGCCCATAGGCGCTCCCTCCTCTCCGGTGGCCGTATTATTCTTAAATATGATACCATAAATCACATTTCCTTGCAAGAGCCGGCGGCTGCAACTAAATTGTGATTTCTGTTTCCGTTTTTTTACGGCCTGTCCATTGAATCCGGGGGTCGAACATGCTATAATTTTACTGTTCGGAAGAGGACAAAACAGGTCGAAAGACCGCATTGAATTATTTAAGGAGGATCACATGAAAAAGTTTCTGGCACTGCTTCTGGCCCTGGTAATGGTGCTGTCCCTGGCCGCCTGCGGCGGCGGCGGTTCCGCGCCCGCCGAGGGAGACAAGACCACCGACGCGTCTGATCCCGACTCCATCGAGGATTCCGTCACCGCGTCCGACAACACCTACGAGGTGGCGTTCATCACCGACGTGGGCCAGCTGAAGGACAAGAGCTTCAACCAGGGCACCTACGACGGCGTGAAGCTGTATGCTGCCGCCAACGGTAAGGACTACAAGTACTATCAGCCCGCCAACGGCGATCAGGCCACCGATGACGACCGTGTCAAGGCCATGCAGGACGCCGTGGACGGCGGCGCGGAGATCATCGTGGCCGCCGGCTTCATGCAGGAGACCGCTATGATGAGCGTGGCTGCCGCCAACCCGGACGTGAAGTTCGTGTTCATCGACTGCGACCACCCCGTGGCCGACGCCAACGGTGCGGTGCTTGACAACGTGGCCGCCATCTCCTTCCAGGAAGAGCAGAGCGGCTATCTGGCCGGCTATGCCGTGGTGAAGGAAGGCTACACCCAGCTTGGCTTCGCCGGCGGCGGCGGCGGCACCAACCCGGCCTGCTGCCGTTACGGCTACGGCTACGTCCAGGGCGCCGCGGCGGCTGCCGAGGAGATGGGCGTGGACGTTTCCATCAACTACACCTGGCAGTACGGCGACACCTTCTCCGCTTCCCCCGAGCTGCAGACCATGATCAGCGGCTGGTATGAGAACGGCATCGAGATCGTCTTCTCCTGCGGCGGCTCCATCTTCCAGTCCATCACCGCTGCGGCCGCTGAGAACGAGGGCGACGTCATCGGCGTGGACGTGGACCAGTCCTTTGAGTCCGACACCGTCGTCACCTCCGCTCTGAAGGGCCTGACCGAGGCCACCACCTGGGCCATCGGCAAGTTCTATAACGACGAGTGGGCCGACATCGGCGGCGTCAACACCGTCCGCGGCATCAACGACGACTCCGTGGGCCTGCCCACCGCGACCTGGAGCCTGGAGAACTTCTCCGTGGATGAGTACAACACCCTGGTGTCCTCCCTGAAGGACGGCACCCTGAAGGTGGACAACAGCGTCCTGGCCGGCGGCGACATCGTCCAGGCCGCGACCGACCATGTGACCATCAACTACGTCGGCTGATATCCGGACACATAAAAGAAGGGGAAGAGCGCTCTACTCTTCCTCTTCTTTGTAAAAGCACATAGTTAATTTTCCGGCAAATCCACACGAAGGAGGAGGAAGCATGGAGCAGAACCCGGAATATGTCATCGAAATGCTTCACATCACCAAGGAATTTCCCGGCATCAAGGCCAACGACGACATCACCCTCCAGCTGCGCAAGGGCGAGATCCACGCCCTGCTGGGGGAGAACGGCGCCGGCAAGAGCACGCTGATGAGCGTGCTGTTCGGCCTTTATCAGCCGGAGCAGGGTGAGATCCGCAAAAACGGCCAGCCGGTGAAGATCGAGAGTCCCAACGACGCCACCGCTCTGCACATCGGCATGGTACACCAGCACTTCAAGCTGGTGGACGTGTTCACCGTCCTGGACAACATCATCCTGGGCGCCGAGGACACGAAGCTGGGCTTTTTGCAGAAAAAGGACGCCCGGAAAAAGGTGGAGGCCCTGTCCGAGCAGTACGGCCTGCACGTGAATCTGGACGCCAAGGTGGAGGACATCACCGTGGGCATGCAGCAGCGCACGGAGATCCTCAAAATGCTCTACCGGGACAATGAGATCCTGATCTTCGACGAGCCCACCGCGGTGCTCACCCCCCAGGAGATCGAGGAGCTGATGCAGATCATGAAGAATCTGGCCGCCGAGGGCAAGAGCATCCTCTTCATCTCCCACAAGCTCAACGAGATCATGGAGGTCTCCGACCGGGTGACGGTGCTGCGCAAGGGCAAATATGTGGGCACCATCGACACCGCCGGCACCACCAAGGAGGAGCTGAGCCGCATGATGGTGGGCCGCCCGGTGCAGCTGGTGGTGGACAAGGACGAGGCCAAGCCCGGCGAGGCGGTCCTCACCGTGGAGGGGCTCACCGTTCCCTCCAAGGTCCACAAAAACGACGCCGTGAAGGACGTCTCCTTCACCGCCCACGCCGGAGAGATCGTGTGCATCGCCGGCATCGACGGCAACGGCCAGACCGAGTTCGTCCAGGCCCTCACCGGTCTGGAGAAGGCCAGCGCCGGCAAGATCACCCTGTGCGGCCACGACATCTCCCACGCCTCCATCCGCGCCCGCAGCCAGACCGGCATGAGCCACATCCCCGAGGACCGGCACAAGCACGGCCTGGTGCTGGACTTCACCCTGGAACAGAACATGGTGCTCCAGCGGTACTATGAGCCCCAGTTCCAGAGCCACGGCTTCATCCGCTTCGGCGAGGTCCGCTCCTACGCGGAGAGGCTGATCGAACAGTACGACGTCCGCTCCGGGCAGGGGCCCGTGACCATCGCCCGGAGCATGTCCGGCGGCAACCAGCAGAAGGCCATCGTGGCCCGGGAGATCGACCGGGACCTGCCCCTGATCGTGGCGGTGCAGCCCACCCGCGGCCTGGACGTGGGCGCCATCGAGTACATCCACAGCCAGCTGGTGGCCCAGCGGGACGCCGGCAAGGCGGTGCTGCTGGTGAGTCTGGAGCTGGACGAGGTGATGAACCTGTCCGACCGGATCCTGGTGATGTACGAGGGCGAGATCGTGGGCGAGCTGGACCCGAAGAAGACCACCGTGGAGGAGCTGGGCCTTTACATGGCCGGCGCCAAGCGCCAGGGAAAGGAGCGTGAGAGCGCATGAAAGAGAAGACTCCCCTGATGCAGCGGGACGGCACGCGCTCCGTGCTGGCCTCCCTGATCAGTATCCTCATCGGCCTGGCGGCGGGCGCCCTGGTGGTGCTGCTGGCCAGCATGTTCAACAAGAGTCTGAACCTCAAGACCGCCTGGGAGGGCATCCGCCTCATCTTCCTGGGCATCGTCAGCACCGGCCGCGACGCCGCCGGCGAGCTGAGCTTCGGCTTCAACCCGGTGACCCTGGGCAATATGCTCTTCCGGGCCACCCCCCTGATCCTCACGGGTCTGTCCGTGGCTGTGGCCTATAAGACGGGGCTTTTCAACATCGGCGCGCCGGGCCAGTATCTGGCCGGCACCACCGCCACGCTGTTCATCGCCCTGGAGATCCCCACCACCGTGGTGCCTGCCTGGCTGGTGTGGATCCTGGCGTTCCTGGGCGGCATGGCCGCCGGCGCTCTCTGGGGCGCCATCCCCGGCATGATGAAGGCCTTCCTCAACATCAACGAGGTGCTGGCCTGCATCATGACCAACTGGATCGCCGCCAACCTGACCACCTGGGCGTTCGACGTGTCCAACCTGAAAAACACCGTGGAGAACACCAAGACCGCTTATATCTACAAGACCAGCTTCAACGGCGTGCAGACTCCCAAGCTGTTTTTGGATAAGATCTTCCCCGGCTCCCAGGTCAACGGCGGCATCCTCATCGCCGTGCTGCTGGCGGTGCTGATGTACATCATCTTCACCAAGACCACCTTCGGCTATGAGCTGAAGGCCTGCGGCGCCAACCGCCACGCGGCCAAGTACGCGGGCATCAAGGACCGGCGGAGCATCGTGCTGAGCATGGCCATCGCCGGCGCCATGTCCGGCGCGGGGGCGGCGCTGTATTACCTGGCCGGCAACACGGAGTTTTACTGGAGCACCTATCAGTCCCTGCCGGCGACCGGCTTCAACGGCATCCCCGTGGCCCTGCTGGCGGTGTGCAACCCCATCGCCGTCATCTTCACCGGCATGTTCATGTCCATGCTGGACATCGCCGGCCAGCAGCTCACCGCGCTGACGGCCTATAACGAGTACATCACCGACGTGATCATCTCCGTGATCGTGTATCTGTCCGCCTTCTCCCTGGTCATCAAGCTGTGGCTGGGCGGCAAGGCGAAGAAGACGGCGAAGGACAAACCGGACGCCAACGCGGAAACGGAGCCTGCCCCCGCCGCCTCGGCGGAGGAAGGAAAGGAGGCCGGGAAGTAATGTCATTTCTGATCCGACAGACTCTCATTTACGCGGTGCCGCTGATGATCGTGGCCCTGGCCGGCGTGTTCGCCGAGCGCAGCGGTATCATCAACCTGGCGCTGGAAGGCATTATGATCTTCGGCGCGTTCGTAGGCGTGCTGTTCGTGCGGCTGGTCCAGCAGTGGGGCTGGTTCGACGTGGCCAAGCAGATGGACAACTGGGTCGCCCTGCAGGGCTTCGTGCTCATGACCATGGTGGTGGCCGCCGTACTGGGCGCGGTCTTCTCCCTGCTGTTGGCCTTCGCGGCCATCAATCTGCGGGCCGACCAGACCATCGGCGGCACGGCGCTGAACCTGATGGCCCCGGCGCTGGTGCTGTTCCTCATCCGGCTCATCGCCAACCAGAACACCCTGCAGATGGCCACCGGCGACGCCGCCAGCTGGTTCATGCTGAAAAAGACCATGTTCGGCTTCGACAAAAATGCCGAACTGGGCTTCTTCGCCAGCACCTTCCTGGACAAGGTATACCTGACCACCTACGTGTGTATCCTGGTGTTCGTGATCCTGTCCATCATTCTCTACAAGACCCGGTTCGGCCTGCGGCTGCGCTCCTGCGGCGAGAATCCCCAGGCCGCCGACTCCCTGGGCATCAACGTGGTGAAGATGCGCTACGCCGGCGTGACCATCTCCGGCGCCCTGGCCGGCATGGGCGGGTTCGTGTACGCCCTGACCACCGCCAACTGCGCCTCCACCGGCGACGTGGCCGGCTTCGGCTTTTTGGCCCTGGCCGTGATGATCTTCGGCAACTGGAAGCCCCTGAACATCGCCGGGGCGGCCATGCTGTTCGGTCTTTTCAAGTGCATCGCCGCCGCCTACGCCAGTCTGGACATCAACGGTGACGGGGTGTTCCTGCTGGCCAACCTGGGCCTGAACGCCAACTTCTACCGGCTGCTGCCCTATCTGGTGACGCTGCTGGTGCTGGCCTTCACCTCCAAGAGCTCCCGGGCCCCCAAGGCCGAGGGCATCCCCTACGACAAGGGACAAAGATGATTTGCTGGCAGAAATGCCCGGTTGCTTTGCAGCCGGGCATTTCTTTGCCAATAGAGTGCGAGGCTAAAATGGGAAATACAAAAAAACCGGAGGTGCTCTCTCCAGCGGGGGACAGGGAAAAGCTCATGGCCGCCGTGGCCTTCGGCGCGGACGGGGTGTATCTGGCCGGGCCGGGCTACGGCATGCGCTCCGCCGCCGGTGTCTTCGGCAAGGAGGACATGGCCTGGGCGGCGCGGTACTGCCACGAGCGGGGCGTGAAGGTCTATGTGACCGTGAACACCATCCCCACGGACCGGGAGCTGGAGGGGCTGCCGGCCTATCTGGAGAGCCTGGAGGACGCCGGCGCCGACGGGCTCATCGTCTCCGATCTGGGGGTGCTGGCCCTGGCGAAAAAGTACGCGCCCCACGCCGCCGTCCACATCAGCACCCAGGCGGGGGTGATGAACGCCGCCGCTGCCCGGATGTTTTACGATCTGGGGGCAAAGCGGGCGGTGCTGGCCCGGGAGATGAGCCTGGAGCAGATCGCGGCGCTTCGCGCCCGGGTGCCGGCGGAGATGGAGCTGGAGGCCTTCGTCCACGGGGCGATGTGCGTGTCCTTCTCCGGGCGGTGCGTGCTGTCCAACTATCTGACCGGCCGGGACGCCAACCGGGGAGAGTGCGCCCAGCCCTGCCGGTGGAAATACCACCTGGTGGAGGAGAAGCGGCCGGGGGAGTACATGGAGATCACCGAGGACGGGGGGACCTATCTTTACAACGCCCGGGATCTGTGCATGATCGACCACATCCCGGCGCTGCTGGCGGCGGGGGTGAGCAGTCTGAAGATCGAGGGCCGGACCAAGTCCGCCTATTACGCCGCCGTGGTCACCCACGCCTACCGCCACGCCGTGGACGCGGCCCTGGCGGGCGAGCCGCTGGCGGATGTGTGGCGGGAGGAGGTATACGCCGTCAGCCACCGGCCCTACTGCACGGGATTTTACTTCGGCCCGCCGGGGCAGTATACCGCCGACGCGGCCTATTTCTCCCGCTATGACGTGGCGGCGGTGGTGGAGGCGTGCGACGGCGCCGGGAACGCCCGGCTGACCCAGCGCAACCGGTTCTTCCCCGGGGACGAGCTGGAGCTGGTCATGCCCGGGCGGGAGCCGCTGGCCTTCACCGCCGGAGAGATATGGGACGGCGAGGGCGCGCCCGTGGCGGCGGCCAGCCACGCCAAGATGGCGCTGCGCATGACGCTGCCGGTCCCCGCGCCGGCTCTGTCCATCCTCCGTCGTCGCCGCACCCGGGCCCAGTCCGGCCACGGCATCGACCCGGAGATGTGACGGTCCGGAGAAAACGGAAGGAGAAAAGGACGGTATGGCAAACGCCATACCGTCCTGGTCTATATGGTTTTTACGCCCGCTCCCACAGGAGCGTGTCCTCCTCGAACCCGGCGTTCAGACGGCCGGCGTCCCGCAGCCAGCTGAGGTAGGACCGGACCGTGCTGCCCACCAGGGCGTGCTGCTCGAAGGTCATGGTCAGCCCGTAGCGCCGGAAGAGCTGCCGGAGGATCCCGTCGAAGCCTGTGGGCTCCCGGCAGATGTCCAGGATGGCCTGGGCCACCTCCAGCACCGCGTCGATGTTGACCTGGGCCAGCTCCGCCACGCTCTCCGCCGCAGGGGCGTGGGCGGGCACGAACATGGCCCCCTCCATGGTCTTGACCCGCTCCAGGGTGTCCAGATAGGCGGCCACGTCCCAGAGAAAGCCGATCCGGTATTTCTCCAGGGTCTCCCGGCTGGACAGACAGTCGGCCAGATACACCACGCCGTCCGCCGTGCGGAAGCCCACCATGTCGAAGCTGTGGCCGGGCAGGGGGATGCGCTCCCAGCCCGCCGGCAGGACGTCCTCCGTCAGGGGCAGGGCGTCGCTGGGCTGGGCCATGAGGAACTTGTGGCGCAGATCCCGGCCGGGAAAGCCGCCGTAGAGGAGCGAGGGCTCCAGCACGGGGTGGCAGGTGAAGTCGCGCTCGATGCCGGGGGCATAGATCCGGCAGCCGGTCTGCTTTTGCAGATACTGGTTGCCGCCGATGTGGTCGGCGTGGGAGTGGGTGTTGTAGATGGCGTCCAGGCGCCAGCCGTTGGCATCCAGGATCTGGCGGACCTTCCGGCCGGCATCCTTGTCGTTGCCGCTGTCGATGAGGCAGACCCGATCCCCCTCCAGACGGACCAGGCCGATCTTGGCGGGGCTCTGGATGTAACAGCTGCTGTCGGTGAGCCGAATCAGTTCATACATCGTCGTTTCCTTTCGCGCCAGCCGCTCTGGGCGGGATCAGTCCGGATAGAAGCGGCGCAGGGCGGCAAAGTCCATCACGTCGCCGTTGCCGTGGCCCTGCTGGATGTCCATGGGGCCGATCCGGATGGCATACTCGCCCTGGGCGTTTTCGAAGGCGGACAGGGACATCTGGCTGCCGTCCACAAGGTACTGGCCGTCCTTCTCGGCGCCCACCTGGCCGTGGGCCTCCATATAGACGCCCTCGCCGAAGGAGCCGGCATCTTCATCCAGGGGGAAATAGGCGAAGTAGTTGTTGAACTGGTCGCCCTCCCAGAGGTGGCACTCCAGCAGCATGACGGGCACGCCGTCCTTCTCCATCAGGGACACGCTGCCGCTGTTGCCGCCCACCTCGTCATAGAGGGTGTTGTGGGACAGCAGCGCCGCGGTGCCGTCCCGGATCAGCCAGGCGTCGGTCATCACCGTGTAGTCGTAGCCGATGACCGTCTCATACGTCGTCACCAGCAATTCGCCGTCGTCCAGCGTCCAAACGAAGCCCAGCGGCTCCATCCAGCCGTCGGCCCCGTTGTTGAAGCCCTCCAGGTTCTCGGTGGCGTCCAGCGCCTCGCCCACGCCGCCGCTGATGACCTCCAGCCCCGAGGCGCCGGAGGAGCCGGCGGATAGGCCGTCGTCGTTGACCCGCAGGGAGAACAGGGTGTCGCTGAAGGCGGCGGCCACCTGGTCGGCATACTCGTCCGTCGCCTCGGAAGTCACCTCCCAGTAGTAGCCGTCGGAGACGAACAGCGCCACGTTCACCGTGTAGTGCTCCCCGTCGCTATAGCACTCCAGCGAGAGCATGTCGTAGCTGTAGCGCCCCAGATCGAAATGGGAGGGCTGCGCCGTGAGCTGGGCGTCGTCCCGGTATTTGAAGTAATAGCCGCCGCAGCTGTCCATGACCGTCGCCAGATCGTAGCTGGACTCCCAGGCGCTCTGACGGATGGTGACGTTGGCCTCCACGAATACCCGGTCCACCGGGTAGATGGTGATGCTGCTGTCGTAGTTTTTCATCTGGGCGGTGTCCCGGGCGAAGAACTGCACCGGCATGCCCTCGCACAGCTCGTCGTAGAAGATATAGCCATCCGCCTGATAGGCGCCGGTGACGGTGAAGCTCCGGAGCATGTGCTCCAGCTGCCCCATATAGATCTCCCCGTCCCGGGCGTCGTCCCGGAGCAGGACCTGCAGGCAGTAGCAGCCGAAGTCCCCCTTGCCGTCGAAGAGATAGAGGGCGCCGGAGAAGGCGTCGCCGGAGATCTCCGTGGTGTAGGCGCAGACGTAGCAGCGCTTGCCCTCCACCTCGCCCCAGCCGGAGTCCATGATTTCCAGGTCGGACACGCTGGCCCAGTCGGCCAGGACTGTCTCGTCCGCCTCGATGAAGGCGGCGAAATCGTCCGCGCTCTGGATGAACCGGGCGTTGTCGGCGGTGGTGAAGGTGTACTCCGCCGCCACGCGGAAATCGCTGCCGTCGGAGATCATCACCCCGTTCACGTAGGGCTCCGTCACGTCGTAGCCCTCCGGCACGTCCATGGCGAACTTCACCGTGTCGTTTTCATACCGTTCGTAGCCGTCCTCCGCGGAGCGGGACGAGAGAAGCGCCGCTCTGTCCACGGGGGAGAGAAAGCCGCTGCCCAGCGCCATCGTTGCCAGCATCATCGCCGCCAGCGCCAGGGCCAGGACCCGTTTGCGCATCGTCATGTTCTGATCCCTCCTGTATGGATTTCTGATTGCATGATACCACAGGAGATCGGCGGCTGTCAATGTGCCTGGCCGGACTCAGCCCTCCCGGAGGACCTGGAAGATGAAGAATTTCAGATAGCTGGAATCCTCCGCGCCGAAGAGGATGGGGTGGTCCGGGGCCTGGGTGCGGAATTCCACCAGCCGCAGCCGCTTGCGCACGTTGTTGGCCGCCTGGCGGACCGTCTCGGCCAGCAGGGCCGCGTCCACGAAGTGGGAGCAGGAGCAGGTGACCAGATAGCCCCCGTCCTTCACCAGCTGCAGTCCCCGCAGGTTGATCTGGCGGTAGCCCTTCACCGCGTTTTTCACCGCGCCCCGGCTCTTGGCGAAGGCCGGCGGGTCCAGGATCACCACGTCGTACCGTTCCTTCTTTTGGATGAGCGCCGGCAGAAATTCAAACACGTCCGCGCACCGGACCGTCACCCGGTCGGAGAGGCCGTTGAGGGCGGCGTTCTCCCGGGCCTGGGCCACCGCCAGCTCCGAGGCGTCCACCGCCAGAACGCTCTCCGCCCCGGCCTGGGCCGCGTTCAGGGCGAAAGAGCCGGTGTGGGTGAAGCAGTCCAGCACCCGCGCGCCGGCGCACAGGGGCCGGATGGCCCGGCGGTTGTATTTCTGGTCCAGGAAAAAGCCGGTCTTCTGCCCCTCGGCCACGTCCACCAGGTACCGCACGCCGTTTTCGCAGATCTCCACCTTGGTGTCGAAGGCCGGGCCGATGAAGCCCTTCACCCGCGCAAGGCCCTCCCGCTCCCGGACGGGGGCGTCGCTGCGCTCGTATATGCCCCGGACGGTCACGCCGTCCGCCGCCAGGGCCTCGGTGAGAAGCTCCAAAATGGTGTTTTTCATCCGGTCGATGCCCAGGGCCAGGGACTGGACCACCAGCACGTCGGAGAACTTGTCCACCACCAGCCCGGGGAGAAAGTCCGCCTCCCCGAAGATGACCCGGCAGCAGGACGTGTCCACCGTCCTTTTCCGGTACTCCCAGGCGTCCCGGACCCGCTTTTGGAGAAACGCCCGGTCGATGACCGCGTTCTCGTCCCGGCTCATCACCCGCACCAGCAGCTTGCTTTTCCGGTTGATGAACCCCTGGCAGAGGAACCGGCCCCGGTGATCCGCCACGGTGACGATGTCCCCGTCGTCGAAGGTCCCCTCCACCGAGGCGGCCTCGTTGTCGTATATCCAGGGGCCGCCGGCCTTCAGGGACCGGCCCTCCCCCTCCTTCAGGGTGACAATGGCGTTTGGCATATCATCCCGCCTTTCCGCGAAATCGCATCGGCCCGCCGGCAAAGCGCCCCGCATCCGCGGGAGCGCCGGACGGACCTTCCTCCGCCATTATACCCCGGCGCACCCGGAAAGCGCAAGGGCGGCGTGCCCTCCGCCGGGCCGGCCGCAAAAGGCCGGGGAGAGATGATGCGGTCCGTTTGCTTGTACTTTCCCAAAAGTATGATATAATGTTAATTCAATGCAAACACCCAAGGAGGCCGCGCCATGGAATCCAAGCCCTTCAAAGTCGTATCCCCCTATGAGCCCGCGGGCGACCAGCCCGAGGCCATCGACGCGCTGGCGGCAGGACTGGAAAACGGCATCGACGAGCAGGTGCTGCTGGGCGTCACCGGCTCCGGCAAGACCTATACCATGGCCAAGGTGATCGAGCGGGTCCAGCGGCCCACCCTGGTGCTGGCCCACAACAAGACCCTGGCCGCCCAGCTGTGCGCCGAGTTTCGGGAGTTTTTCCCGGACAACGCCGTGGAGTACTTCGTCTCCTACTACGACTATTACCAGCCGGAGGCCTACATCCCCCATACGGATACCTTTATAGAAAAAGACGCCTCCATCAACGACGAGATCGACCGGCTGCGGCTGAGCGCCACCGCCTCCCTGCTGGAGCGGCGGGACGTGATCGTGGTCAGCTCCGTCTCCTGCATCTACGGCCTGGGGGAGCCGGACGACTTCGCCGCCATGATGGTCACCCTGCGGGTGGGCCTCACCGTGAAGATCGAGGATCTGGCCCGGCGGCTGGTGGACATCCGCTACGAGCGCAACGACGTGGCCTTCGAGCGCAACAAGTTCCGGGTCCGGGGGGACACCATGGAGATCTGGCCCGCCTATTGGAAGGACACCGCCATCCGGGTGGAGTTTTTCGGCGACGAGATCGACCGGATCAGCGAGATCAACGCCGTCTCCGGCCAGGTCATCCGGCGGCTGACCAACATCCCCGTCTGGCCCGCCAATCACTACGTGACCACCAAGGAGAAGATGGAGGCCGCCATCGGCGAGATCCGCCGGGAGCTGGACGAGCGGGTGGCCTGGTTCGAGCAAAACGGCCGGCTCCTGGAGGCCCAGCGCATCCGCCAGCGGACGGAGTACGACATCGAGATGATGCAGGAGCTGGGCTACTGCTCCGGCATCGAGAACTATTCCCGCATCATCTCCGGCCGGGCCCCTGGCAGCGCCCCCATGACCCTGCTGGACTACTTCCCCAAGGACTTCGTGCTGTTCGTGGACGAGAGCCACGTGACCCTGCCCCAGGTGCGGGCCATGTTCAAGGGAGATTTCAGCCGCAAGCAGACCCTGGTGGAATACGGCTTCCGCCTGCCCTCGGCCTTCGACAACCGGCCGCTGAAATTCGACGAGTTCACCCAGCGCATCCACCAGGCCATCTACGTGTCCGCCACCCCGGCGGAGTATGAGCGCAGCCGGGCCGGGCAGATCGCCGAGCAGGTGATCCGGCCCACGGGGCTTTTGGACCCGCGGATCGAGGTCCGGCCGGTGGAGGGCCAGATCGACGACCTCATCGGCGAGATCAACGCCCGGGTGGAGAAGAACCAGCGCACCCTGGTCACCACCCTCACCGTGAAGATGGCGGAGGATCTGACCGCCTATCTCACCGACGCGGGCATCCGCAGCCGGTATCTGCACCACAACATCGGCTCCATCGAGCGGATGGAGATCATCCGGGATATGCGCCTGGGCCACTTCGACGTGCTGGTGGGCATCAACCTTCTGCGGGAGGGCCTGGACCTGCCGGAGGTGTCCCTGGTGGCCATCCTGGACGCGGACAAGGAGGGCTTTCTCCGGTCCGAGACCAGCCTCATCCAGACCGTGGGCCGGGCCGCCCGGAACGCGGAGGGCACCGTGCTCATGTACGCGGACACGGTGACGCCCAGTATGGCCGCCTGCATCCGGGAGACGGAGCGCCGCCGGGCCAAGCAGCAGGCCTACAACGAGGCCCACGGCATCGTGCCCCGGACCATCATCAAGGACGTGAAGGACATGATGGAGATCTCCGCCGGCGCGGAGGAGGCGGAGGCCGTCACCGCTGCGGGCATCAAGATGACCGCCGCCGAGCGGAAGGCGGAGATCGAGAAGCTGGAAAAGCAGATGCGCAAGGCCGCCCAGATGCTGGAGTTCGAGTACGCCGCCGTCATCCGCGACCGGCTGGTGAAGCTGCGGGGCGAGAAGTGAACAGGAAAAGGCCCCCGGACTTGCGTCCGGGGGCCTTTTTCCGTCCGGGATCACATGACGAACTGGATCACGCAGAAGGCGGCGTAAATGGCCAGCAGGGCCACGCCCTGAGACCGGTACAGCTTTCCCTTCGCCAGGGCGGGGACGGTGAGCAGCAGCATCACCGCGAACATCACCGGGATCTCCAGCACCAGCGAGGCGTTCATGCCGGCGATGACGGAGCTCTGGGGCACGCTGAAGGGGGCCAGCGTCACAGACACGCCGCTGACCAGCACCAGGTTGAACAGGTTCGCCCCGATCACGTTGCCCAGACTCAGGGCCCCGTGGCCCTTCACCAGGGAGGTGATGGCGGTGACCAGCTCCGGCAGGGAGGTGCCCAGGGCCACGAAGGTCAGGGCGATGACGGATTCGGGCACGCCCAGGGCCTCGGCGATGAGGGTGCCGTTGTCCACCAGCAGATCCGCGCCCACGGCGATGAGGGCCGCCCCCACCACCAGCAGCAGCAAACTCTTGCCCAGCGGCACCTCCTCCGCGGGGGCGTCCTCCGCCGCCTTGGCGGCCCGGCCGCCGGTCATCTGCCGGACGGTGAGGAACATGTAGACCGCGAACATGGCCAGCAGCACGACGCCCACGAACCGGCTGAAGTACTGGGTGGTATAGGCCACGCCAGCGTAAAACAGCGCCGCCGCGAAGAAGAACAGCACCGGGGTCCGCAGGGCGCTCCGGTCCACAGGTCCGGGCCGGGCGGCGATGGTGATGGCGGCGATGAGGGAGGTGTTGCAGATCACCGAGCCGATGGCGTTGCCGTAGGCGATCTCCCCGTGGCCGATGAGGGCGGAGGTGGTGGACACCATCACCTCCGGCAGGGTGGTGCCGATGGACACCACCGTGGCGCCGATGAGCAGCTCCGGCAGATGGAACCGCCGGGCGATGCCCGTGGCGCCGTCCACGAACCAGTCGCCGCCCTTGATCAGGCACAGCAGTCCCACGATGAACAAAAGTACAGGTACCAGCATAGACGCTTCGCTCTCCTCTTTTTTCGCCGTCCTGGCGGACGGCCGCTACCAATATTATACCGAAGAGCGGACGGCCGTCAACCCCCGGCGGGCAATCCGGACACAGAAGTGGGCCGGGAGAGACGAAGCTCCCCCGGCCCTGGGGTATTCAAATGTCTGTCTGCACGAAAGAATGAAGAGGTACGGGATCAGCCGTTCTGCTTGGCAGCCTTCTTGGCTTCCCACTCAGCGGCGGTGCCCCACTTCTTGGCGGCCCAGGAGGTGATGATGGGCACCAGGATGACCGTCACGATCACGGCGGCGGCGCACTGCACAGTGGCGCTCTCAACATAGGGCTCCATGGAGGGAGCCGCCAGAGCCACTGCCGCCGGTGTGGCGACGCAGTTGCCTGCCGCGGTCGCTACTGCCGCTCCGGCGTAACCGGGGCGCTTGAGGATGAACTTGTCGGCCGCGATGCAGATGGCGCCGGACCAGAACACGGTGATCAGGCCCAGCACGATGCCGGCGATGCCGCCCTTGACCAGGTTGCCCAGGCTGATGCCGGCGCCGAGGCAGAAGGCGAAGAAGGGGATCAGGACGTTCAGACCGGGCTTGAGGAAGTTGGCGATCTCCTTGTCCAGGTTGCCCAGGATCAGGCCCACGATGATGGGGGCGATGGCGCAGGCCAGGCTCTGGAAGGGGATGTCGGCCATGCCGGAGGCGCCCACGGCCACCAGGGTCAGGAAGGGACCGTCGTTGACGTTCAGCAGGGCCTGGGAGGCGATGTCGATGTCATCGCCGTAGGAGCCCACCAGGGACATGAACAGGCCGCCGTTGGAGTTGGTGACGGCGCTGATGATGGCCAGAGAGGACAGGCCCAGCACGCCGGCAGGTCCGAAGACCGCGCCGATGACCCAGCCCAGAACGGCGCCGGCCAGGAACTTGGCCAGCAGCAGCACGATGCCGCGCTTGAGGATCTCGCCGCCGGTACGCAGCTGGATCTGGGCGCCGACGCAGAACAGGAACGCGCCGATCAGGGTGTTGGCGCCGGCATTGGACCACAGAGCCGTGACGTAGCCGCCCGCCTGGAGCAGACCAGGAGCGACGGTGTTGATAATGACGCCCAACAGCAGGGGAACGACCATCATGCCGCCGGGGATCTTTTGGACCGTTTTCAGGATCTTCATTGATACTCTCCTCCAATCGTTTATTTAGGGTCCTCGGGTTTATATGCCCGGGCGGGGGACCGCCCGGAGCGCGTACACGGGTTTCAGGGCGTTCAGCCCGGCAGATCCCACTTGCTCACAGAGAAGAAGAAGGGGACCTGTTTGCGGTATCTGTAATCGTCGTCGTCGATCTTGGACCAGTCGTGCAGGCCCAGACCGGAGCTGCGGCCGGTGTTGCCGCCGTCCAGCAGCTTCTGGGTGTACTCCTGGACCTGGGTGGTGGAGCAAAGATCGGGATAGACGTTCTTGCTGATGCTGACCTCCAGGGGCAGGCCCACGTCGTCGAAGAACTCCAGCAGGCCGATGGAGGCGTAGCGCAGGCTCAGATACTTCATAGCAGTGTCGATGTCGTCGGCGGTGGTCACGCCGCTCTCGATCAGGTAGATGGACTCCCGATAGAGGGCCTGATGGAACCGGTTGACCAGGATGCCGGGCATGGTCTTGCGGAGGGTGACGGGGTCGCGGTGAAGCTGCTTGAGCACGGCGTAAGCCCGGTCCAGGACCTCCTTGGTGTTCTTCTCCTGGGTCACCACCTCCACCAGGGGGATCATGTGGGAGGGGTTCAGGGGGTGCACCACCAGCACGTTCTCCGGGCGGGAGGCCGTGGCGGCCAGATCGCTGGAGCTCAGAGAGGAAGTGCAGGAGGCAATGATCACGTTGGGCTCGGCATGCTGCTCGATCTGGGCGTAGACCTCGCCCTTCTGCTTCACGTCCTCGGCCACGGCCTCGAACACGAAGGTGGTGCCCTTCAGAGCCGTCACGTCGTTGGTGATGGTCAGCAGGGCCATGGCGGCGGCCTTGTTATTCTCCTTGACCAGACCGTTGGCGATCATGTCGTCCCAGTTCTGCTCGATGGTCTTGCGGCAGCGCTCCAAACCGGCCTCGGAGCGGCCGATCACGACGCAGGGCAGACCGTGGCCGGTGATCAGGGTGGCCATGCCGGAGCCGATGACGCCGGCGCCGAATACTGAGATCTTTTCCATAACAAATACCTCCTTTTTGAAATCGTTGTGTGGTTACCGGGACGGATCAGAACGGGGAAGAGGTGGACCAGACGCACATGGCGCCGCCGTAGCCGTTGATCTCGGGGCGGGTCTGCTTGCCGTTGCACACGTCCAGCAGGTACTCGATGCACTGCTCGCCCAGTTCCTCGGGCTTCAGCCCGTCGGTGATGATGGCGCCGGCGTTGATGTCCATGTCGCCGTCGTCGCCGCCCACGGCGTAATAGGTCTTGCTGTTGGAGCAGATCTTGATGACCGGCGCCACGGGGTAGCCCAGGGGGTTGCCGCGGCCGGTGCTGAACATGAACAGCTGCGCGCCGCTGGCGAAGCAGCCGGTGACGTTGTCGGTGTCATAGCCGGGGCCGTCCATGATAATCAGGCCCTTGCGGTCGCCCACCCGCTCGGAGTAGTCGATCACGTCCATGACCGTGGAGGTGCCGCCCTTATGTACGCAGCCCAGGGCCTTCTCCTGGATGGTGGTCAGGCCGCCCTCCATGTTGCCGCGGGCCAGGGTCCGGCCGGTGTTCTCGCCCAGCAGGTAGCGGGTGCGCTCCTGCCACTCGTAGATCAGGTTCTTCACCTTCTGGCCGACCTCGGGGGTGACGGAGCGGGCCGCCAGGATCTCCTCGGTGCCGAACAGCTCGGGGATCTCGCTGAGGATGGAGGTGCCGCCGTTGGAAACGATCCAGTCGGACACATAGCCGATGGCGGGGTTGGCGGTTACGCCGGACAGGGCGTCGGAGCCGCCGCACTCGGTGGCCAGGACCAGCTTGCTGATGGGCGCTTCCTTCCGCTCGCACTTGGCGGCGTCCGCCACGAATTTCTCCGCGGCCTTGACGCAGGCCTCGATGACCTTCGCACCGCCGCCGTCCTGCTGTACCACAGCGGCGTAAACGGGCTTGCCGCCGCTCTCTTTCTCTACCCGCTTGCCGATCTCCTTGGCGTCGTCGGTCTCGCAGCCGACGCCCACGATGATGGCGGCGTAGATGTTGGGGTTGCAGCAGACGCCCACCAGGGTCTCCCGCCAGCGCTCGTTCTCGCGGGGGGTGCTGCAGCCGTCGGTGTGGATCATGGGCACGACGCCGGGGACCCGGGCCGCGATCTGGTTAATCAGGCCGTTGGCGCAGCTGCAGTTGCCGACGGCGATGACGTAGTTGCGGATGCCCACACGCCCGTCAGGGCGGTAGTATCCCATAAAAGTCGTTGCGTGAGCCATACACTTAACCTCCTGTCAGGCGATGATCATTTCATCAGTTTTTCAGAGTCGCAGTTGTGATCGTGCACATGGGAGCCGGCGGGGATGTCCTTGGTGGCATAGCCCATGATCTCGCCGTACTTGATCACGTAATCGCCGGTCTTGATGTCCTTGACGGCCATCTTATGGGGAACGCGGATGGAGTCCAGGGCCTTGACGACCAGGCCGTTGTCAAAGTCCACCTCGTCGCCGGGGACGACCTCCTGGATGACAACGCCCACGTTGTCCTTGGGATTGAGTCGGATGCCTTTTTTCATGTGCGTCTTCCTTTCTTCTGGTCTTGGTTGTTCGGTCAAATAAGGGGAGAGAGTAATATTGGTTGTTTAGCTTAACAAAATTAGAATACAGGAAAGACCGGGATTGTGCAATTTTTACAGAGCCTGCTTTTGTTTATAAAATGAACAAAGTAAGACTAACTTTGAATATTGTTGACTTAAAGGAGAAAAATGTTTATAATCTAAACAAACAGGAAGAGGAGGCCGCGGGACATGCTGCGAGTGCTGGGGATCGCCCCTTACGAGGGGCTGCGGGAGCTGATGGAGACGGTGGCGGAGCTGCGGGAGGACATCCGGCTGACGGCCTATGCCGGCAACTTCCACGAGGGCCTGGCCATCGCCCAGAGCATCGACCCGTCGGAATACGACGTGGTCGTATCCCGCGGCGGCACCACGGATCTGCTGCGGGAGAAGCTGTCCGCGCCGGTGTTCTCCGTTGAGCTGTCCTACTTCGACATCCTCAACGCCATCAAGCTGGCCCAGGGCTACGGCGGCCGGTTCGCCATCGCCGGCTTCCCCCGGACGGTGACCGCCGCCGCCATGCTCTGCGACATCCTCCAGTACAACGACATCCCCATCCTCGTCAACAACGGGGAGGAGGACATGGAGTCCACTCTGGCCACGCTGCGCCAGCTGGACATCTCCATGGTGGTGGGGGACTTCATGATCACCGACTACGCCCGGGCCCATGGCCTGCACGCCATCCTCATCACCTCCGACAGCAAGGACGTGGCCAACGCCTTTGACGAGGCGGTGCGGTATTTCAGCTATTTTCAGGACATGCGCCGGGACGTGGACTACTATCACGAGGCCCTTGTCCTGGTGCGGCGGCGGATCGTGGTGCTGGACCGGGGAGGACGGGTCCTGTTCTCCGACGCCCCTGCCTCCGCCCGCAACGCCTGCACCACGGCGGCCAAGCGGCTGCTGCCGGCGGTGATCCGCTCCGGCCGGCAGAACGTGCTGCGCCGGTACGGCGGGCACAGCTTCTCCGTCTCCGCGGACGTCTCCCGGCGGGACCGGGAGGAGTGCTATGTGTTCGACATCACGGAACTGGACCAGGGGGCGCCCGCCCGGATCTCCGGGATACGGCTGAAAAACAGCGACGAGATCTCCGGAGATTTCGTCCGGATGTTTTACGGCGGCGCCGCCCAGGCGGACATCGTCCGGCGGCTGGAGAACTGCCGCCGGGCCCGGGCGGTGATCATCGCGGGGGAGCCGGGCACGGGCAAGGACTCCCTGGCCGAGTATATCTACGCCACCGGCGAATACGCCCAGTCGGTGCTGTGCACCGTGGACTGCGAGAGCCTGACGGCGGACATGTTCCGGAACCTGCTGGACAGCGGCGACTCGCCGCTGTATGACCGGGGGTATGTGTTCTTCTTCCGGCGGGCGGAGCTGCTGGACCCGGCCCAGCGGCGGCAGCTGATCCAGCTGTACCGGGAGGGGGCGCTGCCGGTGCGCAACCAGATGATCTTCTCCGTCCAGGAGAGCCGCCACGGAACGGAGCGGGAGGCGGCCTGCGTGGAGGAGCTGTTCTCCGAGATCCCCAGCGTCATGCTCCGGGTGCAGCCCCTGCGCCGGCGCATCCATGAGATCCCCTCCCTGGTGACCCTCTATCTCAACGAGGAGGGCATCAAGGGCCTGCGCCGGGCGGCCGGCATCGAGCCGGAGGGGATGAGCTATCTGCAGAGCTTTCTCTGGCCGGGGAACATCCGTCAGCTGTGCCGGGTGCTGGACGTACTGCTGCAGGTCACCAACACCGCCTATATCCGGGCGGATGCGGTCCAGATGGCCCTGCGGGACGAGGCGTGGCAGCCCCGGACGGAGGACGCGCCGGACCCGGGGATGGACCTGGACCGGCCGCTGAACCAGATCATCGCCGACGTGGTCCGTGCCAAGCTGAGCCAGGAGGGCATGACCCAGGCCCGGGCGGCGGACGAACTGGGGATATGCCGCACCACCCTGTGGAAGTACCTGAAAACGGAGACGAAAAAGAGCCGCTGAGAGCGGCTCTTTTTGTTGCGGTTCAGACGAAGCGGCAGACGTGGTCCACGGCGATGTCCGAGAAGCCGTAGGCCTCGGCCTTGGTGGTCCGGCCGCTGCAGGTGGCCAGCACGTCCCGGAGCAGATCCTGGGCCACGGTGGGGACGTCCTTTTCCAGCATGGTGACGGCGCTGGCGTCGAAGTCCATGTTGTCCTCCATGCGCTGGAAGGTCTCCCGGTTGCCGGTGACCTTCAGCACCGGGGCCAGGGCGTGGCCCGTGGGGGTCCCCCGGCCGGTGGTGAACACCACGATGTTGCAGCCGCCGGCCACCATGCTGGTGACGGAGGCGATGTCGTAGCCCGGGGTGTCCATGATGAGCGCGCCCTGCTTGGTGGGCCGCTCGGCCTCCTCCAGCACCTCCACCACGGGCCGGGTTCCGCCCTTGAGGATGCAGCCCAGGCTCTTCTCCTCCAGGGTGGACAGGCCGCCGGCCTTGTTGCCGGGGGTGGGCTGGCCCGCCCGGCAGTCCTGCCCGGCGGCGGCCAGATGGGCCTCATAGTCCCGGCACATATTGATGATCCGGTTGTGAATCTCCTTGGTGGCGCCCCGGCGGGCCAGCATGTGCTCGCCGCCGATGAACTCGATGGTCTCGCTCATCATGGTGGAGGCGCCCATGTCCACCAGCATATCGCTCAGCTCGCCCACCACAGGGTTGGCCGCGATGCCGGAGGTGGCGTCGGAGCCGCCGCACTCGATGCCCAGCAGGATGTCGGACATCTCGCAGGGCTCCCGGAGCTGTTTGCTGGCCTCGGCCACCATCTGGCGGGCGGCGCGGACGGCCTTCTCGATGGTGCGGACCGTGCCCCCCTCCTCCTGGATGCCGAAGGACACCACCGGCTTGCTGGTCAGCCGCTGGATCTTCTCCCGCAGCTCCTTGTGGGGCACCGTCTCGCAGCCCAGACCCACGATCACCACGCCGTACACGTTGGGGTTCAGGGCAAAGCCCACCAGCACCCGCTGGCTCATCTGAGTGTTGGCGGCCACATCGGAGCAGCCGGTGTTGAAGACGACGTTGACGGTCCCCTTCACCTGGCTGGCCACCACCCGGCAGGTCTCGCTGGCGCAGGCGCACCCGGGGAGGATCAGAACGTGATTGCGGATGCCCGCCCGGCCCTCCGGCCGTTTATATCCCATGAATTGCATAGTGTTCCGTCGCTCCTTTCGGTCAGATCAGCTCGCTGTCGTAATCTCTGGGCACGCCGCGGATGTTCAGATGGGACACCCAGCTGCCGGTGGGGAGATTGGTCAGGGCAACGCCGATGGACTGGGCGTATTTGATGATCTCCTCCCCGACGGCGATGTTTTGGATGGCGGCCTTGTGGCAGTAGGGGATGTCCTCCAGCGCAGGGAAGGAACAGAGCTCGTCCCCCCGGCGATAGACCACCGGCTCGCCCTTTTTCACCGGGCTGATGCAGGTGACCACGTTATCGGAGGGCTTCAGAAGCAGTGCGTTAGGCTTCATGGCGTCGTCTCCTCTCTCCGGCCGTCACAGCAGGGGGATCACCAGGTCGTTCCAGACCCGGTTGCCCACCGCGTCGTCGTTCTCCTCCAGGGACACCACGGACACCACCGTGTTGGTCCGGGGGATCATGACGGTGTACTTGCCGAAGATGCCCCACATGTGATAGGTCCCGTGAGTGGGGTCCACCCAGATCTGATAGCCGTAGTCCAGCTCGCTGCCGTCCTTGAAGCCGGGGACCGGTTTGCCGGTGTGGATGTGGGGGGTGATCATGTCCTGGATGAACTTCTCGGAGACGATCCGCTTGCCGTTGTAGACGCCGCCGTCCATGATCATCTGTCCCAGCCGGGCCAGCTCGTCCACGTTGATGGCCATGCCGTTGGCCGCCACGGTGTGCCCCTTGGGGCAGGCGGTCATGTCCGGGTTGCCGATGCCCAGGGCCTCGAACACCCGGTAGCGGAGGAACTCGTGCATGTTCACGCCCACCTTCTTCTCCACCAGGGCGCAGAGCATGTAGGTGTTGAAGTTGTCGTACAGGAAGGTCTCGCCGCTCTTGCGGGTGAACTCGCCCACGTGGTAGAAGTAGTCGATCCAGTCCTTGGTGGTGGCCCGCAGGGGATCGTCCCGGGCGAACAGCCGCTTGCCCAGACCGGTGCTCATGATCATCATGTCCCGCACCGTCACGTCCAGGCAGTAGGGGTTGTTGATGTCGTAGGTGTACTCCGGGAAGGCGTCCGCCACCTTCTCGTCCAGCCGGATGATGCCCTGGTCCAGGGCGATGCCCAGTCCGATGGCGCAGAAGGTCTTGGAGGCGGAGTAGGACTCGATGCGGATCAGCTTGGAGAACCGGGACCAGTAGTCCACGATCTTGCCGTTCTGCTGGATCTGCACATACAGGGTGTGGAGGTCTTCCTTCTTGATGTTGTCCACAAAGTTTTTGACGATATCCATGCGCTTCTCCTTTCATCCGGCGCGTTTGCGGCGCTCCGGGGCGATATTTTTGTGTTTCTGTACAAAATGGTGATGTTTTCTTGAAATTAGCACAGAATTTGTATAAAATCAATTTAATGTTTTTTATTGGCATATAAAACAGATTTATAGGAGGAGCGCCATGCGGCAGGAAATGATCTATATCCGCACCATCTGCGAGGAGGGCAGCTTTTCCGCGGCGGCCCGGAAGCTGTATGTGTCCCAGCCGGCGCTGAGCGTGGCGGTGCGGAAGGTGGAGGAGAGTCTGGGCGCGCCCATCTTCGACCGGGCGGCCCAGCCGCTGACCCTGACGGAGGCGGGGGAGATCTACATGCGCCAGGTGGCCCGGATCGAGGAGGCGGAGCGGGACGCCGCCGCCCAGATCGGGGATCTGATCCATCTGCGCCGGGGGCGGCTGTACGTGGGAGCCACCCAGTATTTCGACTCCTACATCCTGCCGCCGGTGCTGCGGCGGTTCTGCGAGGCGTATCCCGGGGTGGAGGTCCATCTGGCGGAGGAGAGCTCCGCGCTGCTGGAGAGCAGTCTGCGGGCGGGGAGCGTGGACGTGATCTTCGAGTGCCGGGAGACGTTTGGGGAGGAGTTCAGCTACACCCCGGTGTTTCAGGACCACATCCTGCTGGCGGTGCCGGCGCCGTTCGCGGAGAACCGGGGGCTGGAGGACCGGGCTCTCACCTGGCAGATGGTGTCGGAGCGGCGGCATCTGGACCCGGCGCTGCCGCCGGCGCCGCTGGAGAGATTCGCGGCGGTGCCGTTTCTGCTGCTGACGGAGGGCAACAACCTCCTGGAGCGGGCGGGGCGCATGTTCGCCCAGGCGGGGGCCAGCGTCAACGTGCGGATGAGCGTGGAGCAGATGGTGACGGCCTACAACCTGGCCCGGGCGGGGGTGGGGGCCACCTTCGCCAGCGCCCGGCTGGTGCAGAACACCCCGGCGGGGGAGCTGTGCTATTACCGGATGGGCTCGCCCCTGGCCAGCCGGCAGTTTTACGCCGTGACCCGGAGCGGGCGGTATGTGCCCTACGCGGTCCGGGAGCTGATCGAGCTGATGCGGCAGACCTATCTGCGGCCATGAAAAAAGGCCCGCGCGCTTTTCAGCGCGCGGGCCTGTCTGTATTTCACTCCGATCAGAACGGATCCAGGAAGGACACGACGCTCTGCATCAGCTGGAACCGGCCCTCGTTGAAGGCCAGGTTGTGGCCGCCGGAGGGGGGATTGTAGAGGACCTTCTTCTCCGAGCGGATCCGCTGGAAGATCTGGTGGCAGCTGGCGGGATCGGCCATGTCGTCGTCCTGGGCCTGGGCGATCAGGGCGGGGCAGGTGATCTTCTCCAGCCGGCCCTCCTCCCGGAGGTAGTCGGTCAGGGCCAGCAGCTCATGGCACACCCGCACGGCGATCTCCTCGTAGTGGATGTGGTACTTTTTGGCCACGCCCACCTTTCCTCCCAGATCCCGGTGGATGAACACCTGCTCGGGGGGATACTCGGCGGTGACGAAGTTGCCGGGGAGCATCCGCAGGGGGCTGGAGATGGAGATGATACCCGCCACGTCGTCCCGCAGACCGGCCAGGGCCAGGGACAGGCACCCGCCCAGGGACAGCCCGCCCACATAGACCTTGCCGTAATGGCGCTTGAGCATGGAAAAGTCATAATCCGCCTTGGTGATCATGTCCTCATAGGAGGTGTGCAGCAGGTCTTGGGGATAGGTGCCGTGGCCGGCCACGTTGACGCAGTGGACGGCGTAGCCGTAATCGTTGAGCATCTTTCCCATGGGGACCATCTGGGCGCAGCCGGAGCTGATGCCGTGGATGAGCAGGACGGCCTCGTCCCGTTCGCCCTCCAGAAAGACCTGGTTGTTGGTATTCATGCTTACGCCTCCTTCAGCTTGCGGATGGCGAAGAGGATGGCGTCCTCCTTGCCAAAGGCGCCGGCCTTGGTGACCACCTTCGTGCCGTTGAGGGCGCCGCCCACGATCTTCATCATGGGGATGCCCACCAGGATCTCAGACAGGATCTCGGAGCCGTCCGCCCGGGCGGTGCCCAGCACGCCCATGGCGGTGTCGCCGCCGGTGAGGAACAGACCGGACACGGGGGCCTTTTTCAGGATGTTGACGGTCATGGAGCCCATGAGGGCCTGGACATACTCGCTGACCTGGGAGGTCTCCATGCCCTTCTTTTTGCCCTCGGCCTCGGACAGGGCCAGCTGCTCCCGGTCGTAGGAGGAGCTGCTGAGGAGAACGGTGTCATGGCCGGCCAGCAGGCTCTCCGCCGTCAGGGCCTCATAGCGGTCGGGCTGCTCCCGCCCGGCCAGCAGCTCGTGGATGGGCACCTGGATCAGGGTCACGCCCGCCTTCTCGGCCTCCCGGACCTGCTCCCGGGTGACGGAGCTGACGCTGGCCACCGCGCAGAGGACGGGGTCGGTCCGCTTCTCCAGCTCCATCAGGCTGTCGGCGATGGCCGCCGTGCCCACCCAGAGGACCCGCTTTCCCGTGGCCTTGGCGGCCAGGATCACGGCCCGCAGGTCGCCGTCCAGGGTGGCGTCGAAGGTGAACAGCCGTCCGCCCTCCAGGGAGATGTTCCCGGAGCGGATGGTCTCCAGGCCCACGTGGGTGACCGGCTCGTCATAGACCTGCTCCAGGATCCGCTTCAGATTGTCCTCCCGGACGGGCTTCTTCGGGTCCCGGGCCAACTCGGTCTGGCAGATGGGCACGCCCTTGAGCATGTGTACGCCGCCCTCGGTGGTGCGGCCCAGCGCGGGCAGGGCCGGCGCGAAGATCACCAGCTCGCTGCCGAAGGCCCGGTCCGCGGCGAGGATCTCCTCGGCCACGTTGCCCCGCAGGGTGGAGTCCACCTTCTTGATGACGCACTTGAAGCCGTCCAGATCCACGCCCTCCAGGGACTTGGCGGTGGCTGCGCCCGCCTCCGGGCCGGTGAGACCGCGGCTCTCCGTGTCGATGACGACGGAGCCCTCCCCGGCGGGGACGGGATGGCCGGCGAAGATCACGGTGGTGGGCAGGCCCCGGCGCTTCATCTGTACGCCGGTGTCGTTGGCGCCGGTGAAGTCGTCCGCGATGATGAGATATCGGTTCATGATGCCTCTCCTTTCCGTTATTTGTTTCCGGCGGCCGCCTTGGCGTTTGCCATGCGGATGCCGTAATCCATGGCGTTGACAAGACTCAGGGCATTGGCGGTGCCGCTGCCCGCGTGGCCGAAGCCGGTGCCGTGGTCCACGCTGGCCCGGATGATGGGCAGGCCCAGCGTCACGTTCACGCCGGCCACCGCGTCCCAGTGGCCCTCGGCCTTGTTGTACACAAAGCCCTTCACCTTCAGGGGGATGTGGCCCTGGTCGTGGTACATGCACACCACGATGTCATACCAGCCGCCCAGCGCCTTGGAGAACACGGAGTCGGGGGGCGTGGGCTTGCCGTCGGGGATGAGGATGCCCTCGGCCATGGCCTGGTCGATGGCGGGCTGGATCTCCTGGACCTCCTCGGTGCCGAACAGGCCGTTCTCGCCGCAATGGGGGTTCAGCCCCGCCACGGCGATCTTGGGCTGGGCGATGCCGATGGCCTTGCAGCCCTCGTTGGCGATGCGGATCACGTCCAGCACCCGCTGCTTCTTCACCCGGTCGCAGGCCTCCCGCAGGGACACGTGGGTGGACACGTGCACCACCCGCAGATCCTCGTGGGCCAGCATCATGGTGTACTTGTCCGTGCCGGTGTAGTGGGCGTAGATCTCCGTGTGGCCGGAGTAGTGGTGGCCGGCCATGTTGATGGCCTCCTTGCTCAGGGCGTTGGTGACGGTGGCGTCCACCTCGCCGGCCATGGCCAGCTCGATGACCCGCTTCACGTACTGGAAGGCGGCCTCGCCGCCCAGGGCCGTGGCCCCCAGCTTGAAGGGCTTGGGATTGGCCGGATCGCCCGGGATGTCGGCGGGGGAGACAAGGCCCATGTCGTACACGTCGATGGTGCCGGGCTGGAACAGCGCCTCGCCTACGGCGTGGATGGGGTGGATGGTCACATGGATGCCGTGCACCGTCTCCGCGGCCTTCGCCGCGTACGCCATGGCGCTGGCGTCGCCCACGATGAGAGGCCGGCAGCGGTCATAGACCGCCGGGTCCGCCAGGGCCTGGACGGAGATCTCCGGGCCGTTGCCGAAGGGATCGCCCATGGTGATCCCGAGAATAGGTCTGTCGCTCATGTTCGTTCCTCCTGTCTGTCCCCTGGGGGAATAACCGAGGCTTTCCGGGGGATGTTTTGTCCTATCATAACAACCTGCCCCGGGGTTGTCAACGGGTATCTGTGGCATTTGACCAAATCGCCCGCCACGGAAGAGGACGAAAAAAAGCGCATGCCGCCCGGGTTTTGGGGCGGTATGCGCGGGATGAAAAAATTTGCGGGACGCCGGTCAGCCGGGGGCGGCGTGGGCCCGGAGCAGCAGATCCACGGCGCTGAGCAGCTGCTGCTTCTGGTCCGGGAGCATCCCCCGGATGGTGTACTGATCCAGGACGGTGGTGTCCTCGAAAAGGCAGTCCGTCACAGTCAGCTCCCGGAGCATCAGCTCCTCCTCCGCCAGCACCTCCCAGGGGTCCATCTGGGTGAAGTGGCCGGCCTGGGCCTGCCGGTAGAGGGGCGTGCCTGGGTACAGATGCAGCTTCAGGCACCAGATATTTTTCGGATGGGTCCGGTTGAGCATCCGGGCGGTCTCCACCGCGTGCAGGCGGGAATACTCCCGGCCGCCCAGCCCGGGGATGACGGTGACGAAGTAGTCGATCCCCGCCACGTCCAGCCGCAGCAGGGCCTCCGTGGTCTGGGCGGCGGTGACGCCCTTTTCGCACCGGAGGAGGATGCCGTCGCAGCCGCTCTCCACGCCGATGTGCAGCGCCCGGACCCCTGCGGCGGCCAGGGCCGCCAGCTCGCCGGGGGTCTTGCGGAGCACGTCGTCCGCCCGGGCGTACATGGCCAGCGCCTCTACCCGGGGCATATACCGGCCGATCAGCGCCCGGATGGCCAGCAGCCGGTCCGTGTCCATGCAGAAGGGGTTCTCCCCCAGCAGGAACAGCCGGGTCTGCTCCGGCTGGAGCCGGGCCAGCACCTGCACCCGCCGCTCCACCTCCTCCAGGGGGATGAGGCGGAAATCGTCCTTGGCGAAGTCGCAGAAGGCGCACCGGTGCCAGGAGCAGCCCAGCGCCACCTCCAGCGCCCCGCTGGTCTCCTCGTGGGGCGGGATATAGATGGTGTCGTGGGTGTAGATGGAGCGGTACAGCTCCTCCCGGGTCGCGGGGCTCTCCCCGCCGGCAGGGCGATCGGACGTCATGGCGCGGGCCTCCTTGCCTTGTCTTATGGTCCGATTATACCGCCGGCGCCGCCGCTTGGCAAGCGCCGCTCGCAGCCGATTGACAGGGGCGGAGACATGCGGTAAAATTTGGGTGTAACACCCGATTTCGCGGGCGGGATACGCGCCGCCAAGCGGGAAAAACAGAAAGGAACGACAGCCATGGTAAGAAGGATTGTCCACATCGACGAGGGCAAATGCAACGGCTGCGGGGCGTGCGCCAACGCCTGCCACGAGGGGGCCATCGCCATGGTCGGCGGCAAGGCAAGGCTCATCCGGGACGACTACTGCGACGGCATGGGCGACTGTCTGCCGGAGTGCCCCACGGGAGCCATCGCCTTTGAAGAGCGGGAGGCCGCGGCCTATGACGCCAGGGCCGTGGCGGAGAACAGGGCCGGGAAGGCGCCCCGGGGCGGCTGCCCCGGCACCATGAGCCGCCGGATCCGGCATGACGCCCCGGTGCCCGCCCCATCCGCGCCGACCCCGACCTCTTGTCTGGGCAACTGGCCGGTGCAGATCAAGCTGGCCCCGGTGCGGGCCCCCTGGTTCGACGGGGCGAAGCTGCTCGTTGCCGCCGACTGCACCGCCTATGCCTACGCCGGGATGCACGGCGATTTCATGGGGGGCAAGGTCACCCTCATCGGCTGTCCCAAGCTGGACGGGGCGGATTACAGCGAGAAGCTGACGGAGATCATCCGGCAAAACGACATCCGGAGCGTGAGCGTCGTCCGCATGGAGGTGCCCTGCTGCGGCGGGCTGGAAATGGCGGTGAAAAAGGCGCTGCAGGCCAGCGGCAGGCTCATTCCCTGGCAGGTGACCACGATCACCGTGGAGGGGACCGTCAAGCAGTGACGGCCGCCCGAATGCCGGGGCACGCAGACAAGACGAAGTGCCCGGTCAATGGCCGTCTTCTGCTCATAAGCGGCCCGGCGGACAAAAAAGCAACGCTCCTTTCCAGAGCGTTGCATTTTGCCTTGAGCGTTGCATCGGGATCATCAGTTCGCCGTGTAATGCTCCCGCAGCAGGGCCACGAACTCCCGGACGATGGGGCGCTGGTCCTCCCGGTGGGTGCAGAGTACGCAGGAGATGGTCTCCCGGCAGTCGAAGGGCGTCCAGGCAAATTCGGGATTGTGGTCATTGAGAAAACCCGGCGAGAGGCACACGCCCTTTTCCGCCGCCACATTGGTCAGCGTGGTCTCATGGTCGGCGCTGTTGAAGTAGTTCACCCTGCCCCCGGCGATGATCCGCTGCTGGACCCTTTTCAGCGCCGGCGGGGAGCCGCCGCCGATCATCAGCGTCCGGCCCGCCAGGTCGTCGGCGGTGACACGTTCCTTTTTTGCCAAGGGGTCGCCAGGCTGGGTGATCAGATAGATGGGGCTTTCATAAAAGGGCTCGATCCGAATGTCGGAGATATGCCGGACACTTGTCTCCAGGGCAAACAGCACGTCTGTCTCGCCTTTGAGGAATTGGTCGATGGAGTTGGCGTAGGAGTAGACCGGCGTGACGGAGACCGCCGGGTGGAGCTGGGCGAACCGGCCCATGAGCCGGGGCAGGTCATAGATAGCCGAGCGGACAGGCATACCGATGGAGATGTTCTCTGCATACCGGGCGCTGAAGTTCTGGGCCTGCTCCACGGCGTTTTTCAGTTCCTGGCGGACATTCCGCAACGTGACGCAAAACTGCTCCCCGGCGGGCGTCAGGGCCGCGCCCTTCCCGGACCGGACGAAGATGGCAAAGCCCAGCTCGTTCTCTACCGCCTTGATGTGATAGCTCAGGGTGGACTGGGCCATGAAGAGATTCTCCGCCGCCCGGTTGAAATTGAGGGTCTGGGCTACCTCCAGGATGGCGTCCATGTCTTTTGTGGTCATATCTTCACCTGCATAATCAGTATTTTCGATTGACTATCTAATACTTCGTTTAGCTATATTGATTCTACAATGCTATACTGGTCCTGTCAAGGATCGATAAGGAGGGAACATCCATGATTTTAGATCGGAACGAGAACAAAGACGTAGTGGTCCTGCTGGGCGCGGGAGCCATGGGAACCGCCATCGTCCGGCGTGTGGCGGCGGGCAAAAAGATACTCCTGGGCGACATCAGCAAGGCGGCCCTGGAGCGGGTGAGTCATGATTTCCAGTACAGCGGCTATGATGTACAGACTTGCATCGTGGATGCCTGCGACCCGGCTTCTCTGAGAGTCTTTGCGGAAAAGGCCGCCTCTCTGGGGCCGGTCAAGGTTTTCGTGATGACGGCGGGTGCCTCTCCCAGCCAGGCCAAGCCGGAGCACATCATCGCCCTGGACCTCATCGGTACCGCCTATGCCATCGACGCCTTCGGCGCGGTCATGGCCCCCGGCGGCGCGGGGCTTGTGGTGGCCAGCCAGACCGGGTATATGCCCTCGGCGCTGACAAAGGAGGACGAACAGGCCCTGGCCATGACGCCTGCGGCGGAGCTTGCCTCTCTGCCCTGCCTGGACGGGAGCAAGACGGGCTCTTCCGGCGCGGCCTATATCGTGGCGAAGCGGGCCAACCAGCTGCGGGTCCAGGCGGCGGCCGCCACCACCTGGGGCGAGCGCCGGGCCCGTATCAACACCCTGAGCCCCGGCATCATCGTCACGCCCCTGGCTTACGACGAGTTCAATGCCCCCGGCAACACCTATCAGGGCATGATCGACGCCTCCCCGGCCCGGCGCACGGGCACCATCGACGAGATCGCGGCGGCGGGGGCGTTCCTGCTGGGGCCGGATGCGGGGTTCATCACCGGCACGGACCTTCTCATCGACGGCGGCGTCATCGCCTCCATGCGGGCGGGCAAATTCGCCCTGGGCAGAAAATAAAGGAGGAAATACCGCGCTATATGAAAGACCGTCAGTTGGACAGCGTCTACGAACAGTCTGAACAGGCATACCGCTGCCATTGACCGAGAGGAAAGAGAATGATAATGTCCCAAAGATGTCCGCCGGGAACACTGCGCGTTTCCGGCGGAAATTGCTCTTTGTGGCCGGGTGTGGTAGAATAAAAAACAATAAATTGGGCTTTGTGAGGTTCGCTAAAGGAGAAATCTTCATGAAAAAATAGATTTCAAGAAAAAGTATTTGATCGTCTGTTTATGCTTGATGGTTGTCGGAGCGTTCTGCATGGTTTCTCGCTGGTTGAACAGAATTAATCCCGAAATGAAACTGTTGCCCGATTTTCTTCTTTCGCACATATCGGATTTTACACGAAAATTTAATATTGTTACGATTACAGCTATACTTATCACTATATTCGGCATGGTTTATGAGTGCTTTATTCCGATCTTAAATACTCCGGATATATGGGATGCTATATTCGTTGCCGCAGGTACAGCCGTTGCCTATATTTATCTTGTAATACTGAAAAAGAATGGTCTTATTGAACAATAAACAACTTCCCGCCTGGCGGGATAATGGCAAGGAACAGCGGGAATTTGTTTGCGTGGTAAAAAAACTTTCCTTGACGTTATGATAAGGGAATATAACATTTTGAAGGGCAAGCCAAAACGCGGGCTTGCCCCTTGTTTACATTGCGAAAAGAGGTCGTCTATAAAATTTATGGATGACCTCTTGTCGTTATTATATCCATCCGTTTTCTTACTTCATACCATGCAACGCTCTTCTGCGGAGCGTGCATCCCGCCGTCAGAACAGCCCGTTGTACTTGGGCAGGGGGTAGTCTATCTCATAGTTCCGGCACAGGTCCAGAAAGGCACGGGCCGCCGCCGTCAGGTATTTCTCCCGGTGCCAGATCATGCGAAACTCCCGCCGGAAGGCCAGGCCTTCCACTGTCACCGCGTTCACCAGTCCCCGCTCGATGGGCCCCATCACCATCCGATGGGGCAGCACCGCCACGCCCAGACCGCTGATGACCGCGTTCACCAGGGCGGTGGTGCTCATAGCCTCCCACAGAGGCTCTGCGTGGAATCCGGCGGAGGCTGCCGCCCGCTCGAACACCTCCCGGGTGCCGCTGCCCTGCTCCCGCAGGAGGAATTTCTGCTTTTTGAACTGCTCCAGGGTGAGATGTGCGCCGGAGGGAAACAGGTCCGGGGCGCATACGACCGCCAGCTCGTCCTCCATGTACGCCTCGCTCACCAGCTCCGGGCTGTGGGGCACGCCCTCGATGAGGGCCAGGTCCAGGGTGTCGGCCAGGATCTCCGCCTCCAGCCGGTCGGAGGGGGCCACCAGGACATGGACCTCTGTGCCCGGATAGCGGTCGTAAAACGCCTTCACATAGCTGGGCAGAAACTGCGCCCCGATGGTGACGCTGGCCCCCACCCGGATGAGGCCGAAGGCGTCCCAGTCCTTCATGCCCCGCTCCATGTCGTCGAACAGCCGCACGATGTGCCGGGCCTGATCCCGGAAGCGCGCTCCCGCGTCCGTGATCCGCAGCCGCCGGCCCATCCGGTCGAACAGGGCCACGCCGTAATACTGCTCCATCTCCCGGATGGCCAGGCTCACCGCCGGCTGGGATATATGCAGCGTCTCGGCGGCCTTGGTGGTGTTGCAGCCGGCCTCACAGATGGCCAGGAATATTTTGATGTGGCGAATGGTCATGGTGTCACCTTATATCGTTTTACTTATCGTTATAATTTAATTATAATATTTCCAATATAAAAATGCAAGAGATATAATGGCCCCGATAAGGGGGCGAGTGCTTGAAAAGACAAAAGGGCGTATACCGGAAGCTGTTTACCTCCACGCTGAAGCTGAGCGCGGGGACCTTCGGGGGCGGCTTCGTGATCGTGCCGCTGATGCGGGAGAAATTCGTAAACGACCTGCGCTGGATCGACGAGCAGGAGATGCTGGACCTGGTGGCCATCGCGGAGTCCTCCCCCGGTGCCATCGCGGTGAACGCCTCCATCCTGGTGGGCTACCATGTGGCCGGGTGTCTGGGGGCGCTGGTGGCGGTGCTAGGCACAGTGCTGCCGCCGCTTATCATCATCTCCGTGCTCTCCGGGTTTTACGGCGCGGTGCGGGGTAACGCCATCGTGAACACAGCCATGACCTGCATGCTGGCCGGGGTTGCGGCGGTGATCTGCGACACCGTGCTCACCATGGGCGCGGGGGTGCTGCGCCAAAGGCGGCTGCTGTATCCGGCCGTCATGGTCCTGTCGTTCATCGCTGTGCGGTTTCTGGGCGTGAACATCGTCGCTGTGATCCTGGCCTGCGCCGCCGTGGGCGCGGCGGATACGGTCCTCCGCAAGCATGGCGGACAGTTCCACCGAAAGGCGGTGAAAAGGCCGTGATCTATGGACAACTTCTCTGGAGCTTTTTCCAGATCGGACTTTTCAGCATCGGCGGCGGCTACGCGGCCATGCCCCTCATCCAGCACCAGGTCATGGACGTGCACCCCTGGCTGACCATGACCCAGTTCGCGGACATCATGACCATCGCGGAGATGACGCCCGGCCCCATCGCCATCAACGCCGCCACCTTCGTGGGCATCCGGGTGGCCGGCATCCCCGGCGCCGTGGTGGCCACGGCCGGGTGCGTGCTGCCCTCCTGCTGCATCGTGATGGCGCTGGCCTACGTCTATTACCGTTTCCGGGGGCTGGACACGGTGAAGGGTGTCCTGGCGGCCCTCCGCCCGGCCGTGGTGGCCATGATCGCGTCGGCGGGCCTATCGCTTTTGATCATGGCCTTCTACGGCCAGCGGACGCTGCCGGCGGACCTGGGCGGGATAAACTGGCTCTCCGCGGCGCTTTTTGGCAGCAGCCTTTTCGTGCTGCGGCGCTTCCGGGCAAAGCCCATCTACGTGATGCTGGGGGCCGGGGCGCTGGGGACCCTGGCAAGTCTTATCATCTGAGGGAGGCGGGACATAATGGATAAATACATCATTGCGGCGGGCGCCCTCCATCGGGCAGGGGAGAAGGGCACGCTCATGAGCATAAGAGGGACCGTGCCGGGCCAGGAGAAGAAACTGCTCTCCCCGGAAGGAGAGCTGGTGGCGATAACGGATATACACCATGAGGCCGCATGCCATGAGGCGGACCGGGTGGACAGGCACACCTACGTACTCACCGACGAGGTCGGCCGGGAACACGCCGCCGCCACGCCCCACTATGCCGCCGGGAGCGACCCCGCCGACGCGGGCTGGCCGGTGTGCCACATGCCAAAGGCGGATCATGCCGACGTGACGCTGGAGGGGCAGGAGTACGACATGGTCATGCACAGCGGCCAGGACTACTCCCTGTACGATCGGACCCACCGGGAGGTGGTGCACATCCTCCACCGGGGGATCATGGGCGGCTGGGCCATAGAGGACGAGACAGGTCTGCCTCCGGAGGATCTGTGCGCCCTGTTCGTGTTCTGCCGCTACCTGGAGCGGGAAAACGAGTTCGTGACCTTGTGACGGGGGTCGATGTCTTCTTCCGCCGCCCGGACAAAGGCATGAAACAGCTTTCGGCTGTTTTCATCCACCCGGAAGGAGAACTCAGGGTGCCATTGGACGGCCCACGCGAAACGCCTGTCCGGCATGTACGCAGCCTCAATGATCCCGTCAGGAGCGACGGCCATAGCGGACCATGCCGGCGCCAGCGTCTTTACCGCCTGGTGATGATAGCTGTTGACCGCGAGCGCACTGTCTCCCAGCAGCGCTGCGAGGGGCGTAGACGGGAGCGGCGTCACGGTGTGGACCGGCACGTCATACGGCGGACACTGGTGATGTTCGATCGCCGATGGATGCTGGCTTGGCAAATCCTGATACAGCGACCCGCCCAGCGCCGCGTTGATGAACTGTATGCCCCGGCAGATCCCGAAGATGGGTTTATCATGCCTCAGTGCAGCGTTCAACAGTTGCTCTTCCATGGCGTCCCGCGACCGGCAGCACTCCCCGCAGGCGGCATCCTTTTCCTCCCCATAGAGGGACGGACTCACATCCTGGCCGCCGGTGAACAAGAGTCCATCGCAAAGCGCCGTAAGCTGGTCTATTTGCTTCTCATCGTCTGTGAGCGGCAGCATGAGTGGCAAACCGCCGGCCTCTGCCACCCCATCCATATAGCCCGGCAGCATCCAGTAGCTTTCCCGCTGGATGTCCACCAGCGGCACGATCCCAATGACAGGTCTTTTCATATATCTCCCCTCCACGAAAAAACAGCAAAGACGTCGTCCCACCCGGAACGACGCCTTTGCCGTATTCATATTAAAGCGCTTTTCTATTTGTATGTCAAGGGAGCGTTGGAAAACATGTATTGTCAGATAAAGAATTGAGCGTTCTCTTAATAAATTAAAATTACCCTTGACAACCGCTCTCTTGGGGAAAAGGAGAAAGCGCCTTGACGATTCAAGGCGCTTTCGACGTGGTTGCGGGAGAGGGATTTGAACCCACGACCTCCGGGTTATGAGCCCGACGAGCTACCAGACTGCTCTATCCCGCGTTATTTGGACCATTATAATAACATGAAAACCGGCGCTTGTCAAGGTCTGTTTGTGTCGAACGGGGAGAAAAAGACGGGCGCTCTTTTGGAGGCCCGTCTTTGCTCACTTTTCCTGCAGGGACTGGATGAATTCGTAGATCGCCTGGGCGGAGTTGAAATTCTCCGGTTCCAGATCGGCCATGGAGATCTCCACGTCGAAGGCGTCCATGATCTCGTTGACCAGGGCGGTGATGTCAAAGGACCCCAGGATGCCGTCGTCGATGAGGGCCGTCTCTTTCTCAAAGTCCACATCCGGGCGCAGGTCTTGCAGGATTTCCATCAGATCTTCCATTGGTATTCCTCCTGTTAAGATCAGGCGTGTTTGTCGCCTGTCAGCTTTTTCTCAAATTCCAGCAGGCCCTTTTCCCGCTCCCGGATCCGCCGGGCGGGGATGCCCACATAGATGCCCCAGGGCTCGGTGGACTTGTTGATGAGGGTCATGGAGCCGAAGGAGCAGCCCTCTCCCACGTGAACGCCGGGCATGAAGGAACAGCCGGTGCCGGTGAGGACGTGCTTTTCCAGCACCACCGGCAGATTCTTTTCGAACCGGAAGGCCCGGGGAACGGTGGGGTTATTGAGGCTGGCGCCGGAAAAATCGTCGCTGGTGGCATAAAAGGCGTTGCGGGACGAGATGCCGCAGAAGTCCCGGATGGTGATGCTGGACTCCCCGGCATACAGCTCGCAGTTGGAACTGATGTGCACGTGGTCGCCGATGGTGATCTCCCCGTTGAGGATGGTGAAATCGTCTATGAGCACGTGGCTGCCCAAGGAGATCTGGTCCGGGGTATAGATCCGGCAGGTGCGGCTCACCAGCACCTGGCGGCCCAGGGCCTTGAAGCCGATCTCGGCCAGCTCTTTTCGGGTGTAATAGGGGTTGAGTTTCATGTTCTCCCGCCTTTCAGCGATATAGTAGCACACCGGGCCGTCAGATGCAACAGCCTTCTGTCAGAAATACAGGCCCAGGGAGATGGGGTATTCGTAATACTCCGCGCCGGCGAGGGCGTAGATCCGGCCGATGAACCGCAGCTGGCCGTCGGGGCCGATCCAGACGCGGCCGGTGTCGGCGTTCTCCGGGTCGGTCGTCCGGTCGTACATCTGTTGGTAAAAGTCCCCCATCTGCTCGCCGTACTGGAAGTACATCTCGGTGAACAGCGAGCCCATCGCCTCCACCTCCGCGGCGGCCACGTATTCCTCCGTCAGGTCCAGCTGCTCCAGCAGCTCCTGCCCCGTCAGGGCCAGGCCGGTGGCGAGATCCAGGTTGTACACGCCGTACAGGACCACGTCGTTCATGGGCGTCCGGTCCACCAGCAGGATGCTCACCACGTCCCCGGTCCGGCTGGCCTCATAGTACACGTTGTACTCCGGGTCGGAGGCGTCCCGGGAGAACCGGGCGGCGATGTCGCCGTTGATGGCCTGGGCGCCGGGGCAGTCCAGGGCGATCCGGGGCAGAACTTCCGGCTCCTCCATGGCGTCCGTCACGATCTCCTCCAGGGACAGGGCGGTGAAGTCCGTGTCCGCGTCCGGCTCCCCGGGGGTGTCGGAGGCAGAGGCCTCCGTCTCCGGCGGGGTCTCCGGATCGGTCTGCGCAGGCTCCGCGTCGGAACCGGAGGCGGGGTCCGCGGCAGGCTCCTCCGCAGGCTCCTCCGTGGGCTCCGCCGGGGCAATGGGGCTGTCCGCCCCGTCCTGGGCGGGGGCGCAGCCGGCGGCCAGGATAAAGCAGGCGGTCAGAAAAAACAGAAGAAAGCGTTTCATGATGAACTCCTTTCCAGCAGATCCTTGTAAAACCGGAAGGCGGAGGGGGTGGAGTACCGCTCCTTCCGCTCCCGGGCCGTCGTCCAGGTAAACCGGTCCGGCGCGGCGGCGCACCGGATGCGCCAGCCGGTCAGATGCCATTCCAGGTGGGTGAATATATGCTGGGCGTCCCCGCAGGGGACGATGGCCTCGGGCCGGCAGCCCCAGGCCTGCGCCCGGGCCAGGGCGGCGGCCTCGTCCAGGGTCCCCTCGGTGTTGGGAAACTCCCAGAGCCCCGCCAGCAGCCCTTTGTCCGGCCGCCGGAGAAGGGCGACGCGCCCCTCGTGCTCCAGCAGGAACACGGTCCGCTCCTGGACGCGCCGGGGCTTTTTCCCGGGCATCACCGGCCAGTCCGCCGGCCGGCCGGCGGCCCACGCCGCGCACATCCCCGCCAGGGGGCAGACCGGGCAGTCCGGGGTGCCCGGCAGACAGACCGTCTCCCCCAGCTCCATGAGCGCGGAGGTGAACGCGCCGCATTGGCCCGCCGGATACTGCTCCCGCAGGGCCTGGCGGCAGGCGGCCTTCACCCGGGGCTCGCCGATGCTGTCGGAACAGCAGGTCAGCCGGGCGCAGACCCGCAGCACGTTCCCGTCCACCGCCGGCTCGGGCAGGCCGAAGGCGATGGAGGCGATGGCCCCGGCGGTGTAGTCCCCCACCCCGGGCAGCGCCCGCAGGGCCGCCGGATCGGCGGGGAGACGGCCGCCGTATTCTTCCACGATGAGCCGGGCCGCCCGGTGCAGGTTCCGGGCGCGGGAGTAATAGCCCAGGCCCTCCCACAGCTTCAACACCTGCTCCTCCGGGGCGGCCGCCAGGGCCTCCACGGTGGGCAGCGCGGCGATGAACCGCTCATAATAGCCCCGGGCCGCCTCGATGCGGGTCTGCTGGAGCATGATCTCCGAGATCCACACCCGATAGGGGTCGGCGTCCCGCCGCCAGGGCAGGTCCCGGGCGTTGGCCGCATACCAGGGCAGAAGGGCGTCCGCCAGTCCCGCCGGCAGCTTTTCCACGGTCCCACCCCCTTTCGGCCCCTATTAAAACACACCCGCCCCGGCCGGTCAAGTGCCGCGCCGGTCCGGCGGGGGAACGATTGACAAAACCATGTCCCGGCGGTATATTTTTTACAACAGGATCTTTTGATCCGCGGAGGGCATGAGATGGAATTTCGCGCCGAACTGATGGATAAAGCGGCTTTGGAGCGGGCGCTGGTGCGCATCGCCCACCAGGTGCTGGAGGCGGACCGGTCCACCGAGGGGCTGTGTCTGCTGGGGATTCATACCCGGGGCGTGCCCCTGGCCCGGCGGCTGGCTGCCAACATCCAGGCCCTGGAGGGGACCCGGGTGCCGGTGGGGGAGCTGGACATCACCCTGTACCGGGACGATCTGACCCGGGTGTCGGACGCGCCGGTGGTGACGGGCACGAAGGTGCCCTTCGGCCTGGAGGGGAAGACCGTGCTGCTGTGTGACGACGTGATCTTCACCGGCCGCACCGCCCGGGCCGCCATGGATGCCACCATGCGGCTGGGCCGGCCCGCCCGGATCCAGCTGTTCTGTCTGGTGGACCGGGGACACCGGGAGCTGCCCATCCGGCCGGATTTCGTGGGCAAGAACGTGCCCACAGCCCGCAGCGAGGTGATCAGCGTCCGGCTGGAGGAGACGGACGGGGAGACCTGTGTGAAGCTGTTCGGCCGCTGACCATAGGACGCGCTCCGGCCGGGAAAGTTCCCGTGCCGGCCGCCGCCGGGACGACGGCATCATATTTTGACGAAAAGGAGACAGTGGGATGAGCAGGGAGATATGCGTATTCATCGACGAGCTGGAGCCCCGCCACCGGGACCAGATCACTGCGGCGGCCGCCGGGGCCATGACCGTCCGGTTTTTCGGCAAAAAGGAGAAGGCCGAGGCCATGGCCTGCGCCCGGGAGGCGGAGGTGATCTACGCCATGTCCCGGGAGCTGCTGGCGGGAGCGGAGAAGCTGAAGTGGTACTGCAGCGCCAGCGCGGGGATGGACGATCTCAGCGCCCAGCCGGAGATGCTGCCGGCGGGCTGTCTGGTGACCAACTCCAACGTCTACGGCCTGACCATCGCCGAGCACACGGTGATGGTGGCGCTGATGCTCCTGCGGCGGATGCCGGAGTATGAGGCCCGGATGCGGGAGCGGGACTGGCGGGGCGGCCTGCCCATCCGGTCCATCCACGGCCTGACCGTCGCGATGGTGGGCACGGGCCAGATCGGCCGGTGCATCGCCCAGCGGTTCCACGCCCTGGGCGCGGCGAAGATCGTCGGCGTGAACCGGTCCGGCCGGAAGGCGGAGGGCTTTGACGAGATCGTCCCCGTGGAGGAGCTCGACCGGGTCCTGCCGGAGGTGGACATGGTGATCCTGGCCGTGCCGGGCACGGCGCAGACTGTCCGGCTTCTCAGCCGGGAGCGGATCGCCCTGCTCCGGCCGGAGGCGCTGGTGATCAACGTGGGACGGGGCACCGCCATCGATCAGGCGGCCCTGGCGGAGGCGTTGAACGCCGGGCGGATCGCCGGGGCGGCCCTGGATGTGGTGGCCCAGGAGCCTCTGCCGGCGGACGACCCCCTGTGGACGGCGAAGAATCTGATTCTCACGCCCCATGTGTCCGGCACCTTCACCCTGGCCTACACCGTGGACCGGAACGTGGACAGCTTCTGCGAGGATCTGGCCAACTACATCGCCGGCCGGCCCCTGGCCCATCGGGTGGACCTGACCCGGGGCTACTGAGGGCTGTCCCGGATAAGCTATTATGCCCCGCCGCCGGGAAGGTATGCCTTCCGGGCGCGGGGCGCGGCCGTACCCCGGCGGCGGACCGGGACCGACGGCAAAAAAGAAAAACGCGGGAGACGCTTTCATGCGTCTCCCGCGCGTTTATGATGCAGGTGTTATTCGCCCTCCTGAGGAGCGGGGGTCTCCTCCGTGTCGAACTCCAGCGTCTCGCCGCAGGCGGGGCACTGGATGGAGCCGCCGTCCAGCACGCTCTCCTCAAAGGTGACGGTCTCGCCGCAGTTGGGGCACTGGCACTCGTAATAGACGGTCTCGCCGTCCCAGGGCTCGCCCTCGTCCTCGTCCTCGTCCTCGTCGTCCTCCTCCGGCTCGCCGAACAGGATCTCCTCCACGTCCTCCAGATCCTCGCTGACGGCGTCCAGGTCCTCGCCCAGCTCGGCGATGACGCCGTTGAGGTCCTCCTGCTCCAGGGCCAGGTCCTCCAGGATGTCCAGGATGGTGGTGAGAAGCTTTCCCTCCTTGGTGGCGGGATCGGTGCCGTAGCCCTCGGCCAGGCCCCGCAGATACGCGACTTTCTCGGCAGTGGTCATGGCGCCGCTCTCCCTGTGGGATCAGCCCTTGGCCCGGCCCAGATACTCGCCGGTGCGGGTGTCGATCTCGATGCGCTCGCCCGGCTCAATGAACAGGGGAACCTTGATCTCCGCGCCGGTCTCCAGGGTGGCGGGCTTGGTGGCGTTGGTGGCGGTGTTGCCGGCGAAGCCGGGGTCGGTCTCGGTGATGGTCAGGGTCACGAAGTTGGGTGCATCCACGGCGAACACCACGCCCTTGTAGGAGCTGATGGTGCAGACCTCGTTCTCCTTGACGAACCGGAAGCCGTCGGACAGCTTGCTCTTGTCGATGGGGATCAGCTCGTAGGTCTCCCCGTCCATGAAGTAATAGATGTCGCCGTCGGCGTAGCTGTACTCCATGTTCTTGCGCTCCACGTAGGCGCTCTCGAACTTGGCGGTGGGGTTGAAGGAGGTCTCCACCACGGCGCCGGTGATGACGTTCTTCATCTTGGTGCGCACGAAGGGGGAGCCCTTGCCGGGCTTGACGTGCTGGAATTCGATGACCTGCATGACCTGTCCGTCCATCTCAAAGGTCACGCCGTTGCGGAATTCGCCTGCTGAAATCATATAATTATCCTCCGTATGAGTGGTTTGTGTGTTAACAATTCATTTTACTATACATTTTTCGCTTTGACAACCCTCTTTTACAGGATTATCAGCTCTTTGGGGGCTTTTGTCAGATTCTCGGCCGCGCCGTCGTGCAGCCAGAGCATGTCCTCGATGCGCACGCCGAACCGCCCGGGCAGATAGATGCCGGGCTCCGCGGAGATGACTGCGCCCTCGGGCAGGGGGGCGTCGTTGCCCGGCCGGGCGCCGGGGTTTTCATGGATCTCCAGACCCAGGCTGTGGCCGAAGCCGTGGCCAAAATACTCCCCGTAGCCCGCGTCGGCGATGACCTTCCGGCCCGCCTCGTGGACGTCCCTGCCGGGCACGCCGGGGGCGGCGGCGGCGATGCCCGCCAGCTGGGCCTGCAGCACCGTGTCATAGACCCGGCGCATCTCCTCCGTCACGTGGCCCACCGCCACGGTGCGGGTCATGTCGGAGCAGTAGCCGTTGTAGAGGGTGCCGAAGTCCATGGTGATAAAGTCCCCGTCCTTCACCACGTTCTCCCCGGGCACGCCGTGGGGCATGGAGCTCTTGGGACCGGTGACCACGATGGGGTCGAAGGAGTTGCCCTCGCCGCCGTATTTGTACATCCGGTAGACCAGCTCCGCGGCGATCTGCTTTTCCGTCATGCCGGGCTTGATGAGGCCCAGCACCTCGTCCAGGGCCTTCTCCGCGATCCGCTGGGCGGCGATGATGCTGTCCACCTCGTCCCGGTCCTTGCAGGCGCGCAGCCCCTCCACGATGCTGCCGTCCGGGTCCAGGGGAACGCCCAGCGCCTGCTCCAGCCAGGTCCACTGGCTGTGGCTGAGCCGGGAGGGACAGGCGGCGGCCCGGCGCAGGCCCAGCTGCGCGGCCAGCTCGCCCAGCATGGCGCCCAGGGGGTGGCCGTTGGAGGTGCAGCGCACCTCCATGTCCCGGATGGCGGCGCTGGCCGCCTCCACATAGCGGGAGTCGGTGATCACCCAGGCGCCGTCGCGGGTGATGACGGCGGCGCCGTCGTCGATGTGAAAGCCCGAGGCGTAGCGGATGCTGACCGCGTCGGTCATAACGAGGGCCTCATGGCTGCCCAGGGCCTGTTGGATCTGTGATACGTGTGACATGGGTAGAGTCTCCTTTTATGTTGAATGTTTTTATGCTCTGTCAGATGCCGTCGGCCAGGTCCGCGGCGAAAATGCCCCCGGCGCCGCCGGAGAAGAGGAACAGCACGTTGTCCGTGGGGCGGAAGGCCCCCTCCCGGGCCATGGCCAGCAGCCCGGCGAAGGCCTTGCCCGTATAGACCGGGTCCAGGAACAGCCCCTCGTTCTCCGCCATCAGCCGCACCGCGGCCATGCCCTCCGGGGAGGGGATGGCGTAGCCGGGCCCGCACATATCCCGCAGGTGGATATCCCCGGGGCCCAGGGAGACGTCCGCCTGGAGCAGCGCCGCCGTCCGGCGCATGATGTCCAGGGTGATCACCTCGAAGGGGTCGGTGTCCACCATCATGCCCGTGACCTGGGTCCGGGGCAGGAACAGCTTCGCCCCCAGGGCCAGGCCCGCGTGGGTGCCGCCGCTGCCCTCGGCGCAGACGATGTGCTGGAAGGGGACGCCGCCCTCGGCGATCTCCCGGGCGCAGGCCACATAGCCCAGCGCCCCCACGGGATTGGACCCGCCGCAGGGGATCTTGTAGTAGGGCAGGCCCATGGCCTGACCCACCCGGTCCATCTCGTCGTATATGTCCTGATAGTCGTCCGTGTCCAGAAAGCGCACGTCCGTGCCCATCAGCTTTTCCAGCAGCAGGTTGCCCCGGCAGGCGGTGACGCCCCGCTTTTTCAGGATCAGAATGGGCGTCATGCCCAGCTTTTTGGCGCAGGCGGCCGTGAGCATGGCGTGGTTGGACTGGGCCCCGCCGGTGGTGAACACCACCTGGGCGCCCTGGTCCCGGGCCTCCGCCAGCAGAAACTCCAGCTTGCGGACCTTGTTGCCGCCCAGCCCGACGCCGGTCATGTCGTCCCGCTTGATCCACACGTTGGTGCCCAGCAGCCGGCTGATGTTCTCCAGCCGCTGCACCGGCGTGGGCAGCACGGCCAGAGAGATCCGGCTGAATTCGTTCAGATCTTTCATCCTGTCCTCCCGATGATTTTTATGCCTCACGCCGTCCAGGGACCGGACCAGTCTACCCCGTCGAACAGGGCCGGCAGGCCGCCGATGGTGAAGAACACGCTGTCCACCTGGTCCAGGGCGGTGAGGGACGCGGTCATGGACCGGACCGCGATGGCCCGGTGCTCCGCCGGCAGCGAGGCGAAGAAGCTCTCCGACAGATCCACCGTGCAGTCCGCGCCGTAGGCGATCACGCTGCCCACGGTGCCGCTACCGGAAAACAGCGCCGGATATCCCGGCTCCGCCGCGGTGAGCAGCGCGGTGAGCACCGCCTCCGGCACGGAGTCATGCTCGCCCACGCTCACCCGCCAGGGCAGCGGCTCCACCGCATCCAGCCCCGGCAGGGGCAGATAGAGGTCCACGTCCAGCTCCCCCCGGTCCCCGGCCACGGGGCCGATGGCCTCCTCGTACCGGCCGATGGGCTGGGCCAGGGAGCGGTAGACATACCGGTCCACGATCTGGCCCTCCACCAGAAGCTGCACGCTGTCCACCTGGGGCAGAGCGGTGAGGGAGTCCACGATGGAGTAGATCGCCAGCCGCTCCCCCACGGCGGTGTCGGGCCGGCCGGTATAGAACGCCTCCGACAGGTCCACCGTGCACACGCCGCCCTCCGTCTGGCAGGAGAGCAGCTCCGTCCCCGCGGGGATGGCGCTGCGCAGCTCGGCGCTGTTGGGGCCCCGGAGCAGCTCCTCCATCACGTACCGGTCCGCGGCGGCGTCCTCGTCCAGGGTCAGACTGTGGTACTCGCTGATGAGCCGGCGGTCGTCGCCGTCGGCGAAATACAGCCGCAGCTGCCGCACATAAGGGTCGGTGTCCGTGGCCAGCAGCAGCGCGGCCTCCGGCACCAGGCCGGAAAACAGGATTTGGTCCGCCGCCGTCACCGTGACGGCGTCCACCCCGTCCAGCTGGCACAGCGTCAGGGTCAGGGCCAGGGCGGCGGCGGAGCGGTCCATGTCGTCCGCGTCCAGAAAGCCGTCGCTCAGACGCACCGTCACCAGGCCCCGCTCCAGGGACCAGTCCTCCACGGCCACGCCCTGGGGCAGGGCGCAGGCCAGCCCCTCCGTCCGGCTGGGGGAGGCGAACAGGGCGATGGCCGCGGCCAGCTCGTCCGGCGCGTCCTCCGGCGGGAGGAGGACCTCCCATCCGGTGAGGGACCCGTCCGGGTCCGCCCGCTCCGCCGCCCCGGGGTCCACCGGGGTGAGCCGGCAGATCGACAGCGTGCCCTCCTCCTGGCCGCCGTCGGTCTGCTCCCAGGGCAGATCGAAGGGAAGTTGGAGGGAGCCGGCGTCGAAGGCGCAGCCTCCCAGCAGCAGCGCCGGCAGCAGCGCCAGCGCCAAAAGCCGTTTTTTCATGGCCGGCCTCCCTTCTGCCGGTACAGGGGGAAGGAGACGGTGAAGACGGTGCCGCCCTGCTCCCGCCGGTCCACCCGGATGGAGCCGCCGTTGGACGATACCGCGTCGTGGACGATGGCCAGGCCCAGGCCGCTGCCGCCGCTGGCCCGGGAGCGGGCCTTATCCACCCGGTAAAACCGCTCGAAGATGTGGTCCATATCCGCCTCCGGGATGCCGATGCCCGTGTCCGACACGGTGAGCACCGCCGCCTCTCCCTCCGGCCGCAGCCGGATGGACACGGTCCCGCCGGGGACGTTGTATTTGACGCCGTTTTCCGCCAGGTTGAAGATGATCTGATAGATGTCGTCCGCCGCGGCCAGCGTCACGCAGCCCTCCGCCAGCTCCGCCTCGATTGTCACGTTCTGGCTGGCGGCCAGAGGCTGCAGCAGCGGGAGGGTGCGCTCCGCCACGGCTCCCACGTCCACCGGCTCCCGCTGGCGGACGGAGAGGCCGGCGTCCAGCTTCGTCAGATTCATCAGCTTTTCCGTGATCCGCTGGAGCCGGTCGGCCTCGCTGCCGATGTCCCGGGCGAACTCCCGGGTGGTGGGGCCGTCCATGGCGTCGGACTGGGCGATGCTGTCCGCCAGCAGCCGGATGGCGGCCAGGGGCGTGCGCAGCTCATGGGAGGCGTCGGACACGAACCGCCGCCGCACCTCTTCGGTGCTCTCCAGCCGCCCGGCGAGCACGTTGAACTCCTCGGACAGATCCGCCAGCTCGTCCCGGCCCCGGACCCGGACCCGGGAGGAGTAATCCCCGCCCCGGACCGCGTCCATAGCGGCGCTGAGCCGCTTGATGCGGCGGGTGAGGGTGGAGGCCAGCACGAAGATGATGATGAGTCCCGCCCCGCCGAACAGGGCGGACATGTTCCCCAAATTCCGCTGCAGTCCCGCGATGATCTCCCCCTGGGACTGGTCGTATTCATACAGGAACACCGCGCCCATAATGACGCCGCCGGCGGCCACCGGCGTGGCGCACCGGCTGGTGAAGGCCCCCTCGGCGTGGGAATAGGCGCAGGAAAACCAGGCGTATCCGTCCAGCGCCCCGGCCACCTCGCTCAGCAGGGCATAGCGGCCCACGGCGCTGTCGTCCTGGTCGGTGTCATAGAGGATCCGCCCGGTCTGGTCGGTGACCAGCATCCGGGTGACCGGCGCCACGTCCAGCAGCCGGACCACCTGCTCCACCGATTCCGTGGTCAGCACCTCCAGCGCCGACAGGGAGCTGGAGATCACGGAGCCCTGGGACTGGAGGGCGCTGCGCTTGGCGTCAATCACCATGTCCCGGCTCACCAGGATCGGGTAGATGTTCACGAACAGCAGCAGCGCCGCCGTGAACAGGGAGAAGGCGGCGGCCAGCTTCGTCCGGACGGACAGGCCCCGTTTCTTCGGTTTTTTCTCAGTCCTTGAAATAGTACCCCACGCCCCACTTGGTGATGATATAGGCCGGCTCGGCCGGATTGGGCTCCAGCTTCTCCCGCAGCCGGCGGATGTGTACGTCCACGGTGCGGATGTCGCCCTGGTAGTCGTAGCCCCAGATCAGGTCCAGCAGGCTCTCCCGGGAGTAGACCTTCCCGGGGGAGCGCATGAGCAGCTCCACCAGGTCGAACTCCTTCACCGTCAGATCCACGGGCCGGCCGTCCACCTGGGCGGAGCGGCGCTCGGTGTCGATGACGATGGGGCCCCGGGCCAGCCGCCCCTCCGGCTCGCCGGCGGCGCTCTGGAGATTCGCCCGGCGCAGCAGGGCCCGGACCCGGGCCTTCAGCTCCAGGATGTTGAAGGGCTTGGTGATGTAATCGTCCGCGCCGTATTCAAAGCCGATGAGCTTGTCGGTGTCCTCGCTCTTGGCGGTGAGCATGATAATGGGCACGGTGGAGAACTCCCGGATCTTCATGCAGGCTGCCAGCCCGTCCAGCTTGGGCATCATCAGGTCCAGGATGATGAGGCCGTACCCGCCGGCCCGGGCCATGTTCACGGCGGTCAGGCCGTCGTAGCAGGCGTCCACCTCATAGCCCTCGCTCTCCAGATTGAATTTGATGCCTTTGACCAGCAGCTCCTCGTCGTCCACTACCAGGATCTTCATAACCGCGCTCCTCGCTCAGAATTCGATGTATGGGGCGATGGCCTCATAGGTGGCCGGGCCGATGCCCCGGACGGCCATCACGTCCTCCGGCCCGGCGAAGGGGCCGTTGTCGGTCCGCCAGGCAATGATCCGCTCCGCCAGCACGGGCCCCACCCCGGGCAGCTCCTGCAGCTGCTCCGCCGTGGCGGCGTTCAGGTCCAGTCCGCCCGCCCGCTCCGCCAGCGCCGCCCGGTCCGGGGCGGCCAGGGCCATGGGGCCCGGCCCGCCGTCCAGGGCGTACCACACCACCGTGCCCGCCGCCAGAAGGGCGGTCACGGCCCACAGGACCGGCCGGAGAGAGCTCTGTTTTCGGACTGCCTTATTTTGCATAAAAGTTTAAGAAAGATAGAGGTTGCTTTTCCCGGGGTTTTTTTTTATAATAAGTCAGAGTGACCTTCGCCCTTATCATAACATACTTTCCCGGAGAATGACATGAAAAAATTCAAGCTGTTGTCCTTTCTTCTGATCATATCGATGTTTGTCACCCTCCTGGCCGTGCCGGCGGCGGCGGTGCCCGAGCCGTCGGTGAGCGCCCAGGCCGCCGTGGTCATGGACGCGGACACCGGGGACGTGATGTACCAGCTCAACGCCGACCAGCGGTTCTCCCCGGCGGAGATGACCATGGTGATGACGGCGCTGATGACGGGAGACGCCATCCAGGAGCGGTCGGTCGCCCTGTCCGACCAGGTCACCGCCTCGGAGGAGATCTATTACAACGTGACGGACAACTCCGTCACCATGGACCCGGCCATGAAGCCGGGGGAGACCCTGTCGGTGGAGGATCTGCTGTACGCGCTGTTTCTGCAGTCGTCCACCGAGGCGTGCAACGCCCTGGCGGAGCACGTGTCCGGCTCGGTGAACACCTTCGTGGCCGGGATGAACCGGCGGGCCCAGGAGCTGGGGTGCACCAACACCCACTTCGTCAACGCCAACGGCCGGCCGGCGGAGGACCAGTACACCACCGCCATGGACATGGCCATCATCGCCCGCCAGATGGTGGGCAACGCCCAGATCCTCAGCATCAGCGGCGCTGCGGAGCACACCGTGGAGGCCACGGAGCAGACCGACGAGCGGCGCATGACCAACCGCAACGAGATGGTCACCCCCTCCAGCGACCTGTATTTCGACCGGGCCTACGGCATCAAGAACGGCTATGACGACGGCTACGGCCGCTGCATGGTGGCCGCCGCCGAGTGGAACGAGATGAACGTGATCGTGGTGGTCATCGGCTGCCCCGAGGTGGGCGACCAGTTCCGGGCCGCCAGGAGCCTGTTCGACTGGGTGTTCGCCAACTTCAGCTACCGCCCCATCCTGTCCACCACCCAGGTGCTGGACACCGTGGACGTGGAGCTGGGCAACCCCAAGACCGTGGGCGTGCGGGCGGAGAACGGAAAGTCCCTGATCCTGCCCAACGACCAGGAGCTGGGCAACGTCCGCTATGAGATCCAATATATCCACGAGCAGGAGGGCCGGAAGCTGGAGGCCCCCATCAACGCCGGGGAGCTGCTGGGCACGGTGGAGGTGTTCCTGGACGGGGAGAGCTTCGGCACCTCCCGTCTGGTGGCCGCCGGCACGGTGGAGATCTCCCGGCTGGAGTACATGCGCACCCAGCTGGGCGTGATGTTCCAGACCCCCGCCATCCGCCAGATCGTCACGATCCTGATCGTGCTGCTGGCCATCTATCTGCTGCTGATGATATTCTACTTCGTCCAGCGGTTCCGCCACCTCCACAGCCTGCGGGTGGCGAAAAAGGACCGGGCCATCGCCCAGGCCCAGCAGGAGGCCCAGTGGATCGACGACCCGGACGACGTGGACGACGATTATGACGGCCCCGCCGGCTACATCGACCGGCCGGAGGAGGACGAGGACGACTACGACGACGGCCCCGCCCCCCGCGGAGCCCACTCCGCCGACGAGGATTACTTTGACAGCTACTTCAAGGGCTGACGGCAGCCTCCTTTGGGACAATAAAAACCCGGGACGCGTACGCGTCCCGGTCTTACTATTACAGCACCAAAAGCCGCTGGCTGGTTTCCTCGCTCGTTACATGTCCACCTTCTTGGGGCACCGCGCATAACGGCCCAATTCGCCCATGGCATTGTCAGGACCCCCATAAGGACAGGTTTGGTAGTGAAAGTGGCTGCAACGTGAACAATTGCCCATTTCAAATTGACTGAGCACTCCACCGGTGACCCCTTCCAGGGGTCCATCCCAAAAACTGTGTAAACTTCCACAGAGGGTGTAGAATAGAAGCACCACCAAGGAGGTATTACATATG
>CANQSJ010000010.1 GCA_947626495.1 uncultured Oscillospiraceae bacterium
ATGCGGCTCTGCTGGCCGGCGCCCACGCCGATGGCCTGGCCGTCCTTCACGTAGCAGACGGAGTTGGACTGGGTGTATTTGAGGGTGATGAGGGCCACGGTCATGTCGATGACCGCCTCGGGGGGCAGGGTCTTGTTTTTCGTCACGATGTTGGAGAAGGCCTCCGCCGTGACCTTATAGTCGTTGCGGCCCTGCTGGAAGGTGACGCCGTACACGTCCTTGCGCTCCACCGGCGCGGGGACGTAGGCGGGATCGATCTCCACCACGTTATAGTTGCCCTTTTTCTTGGTCTTGAGAATGGCCAGGGCCTCGTCGGTGTAGCCGGGGGCGATGATGCCGTCGGAGACCTCGTCCTTCAGATACCGGGCGGTGGCCTCGTCGCAGACCTCGGAAAGCGCCGCCCAGTCGCCGTAGGAGCTCATCCGGTCCGCGCCACGGGCGCGGATGTAGGCGCAGGCGATGGGGCTCAGCTCCGCCGCCGGGTCCACGAAGTAGATCTTCTTGTCCACGTCGGACAGGGGCTTGCCCACGGCGGCTCCCGCCGGGGACACGTGCTTGAAGCTGGCGGCGGCGGGCAGGCCGGTGGCCTCGGAAAGCTCCTTCACCAGCTGCCAGGAGTTGAAGGCGTCCAGAAAATTGATATAGCCCGGCTTGCCGTTGAGCACCTTGATGGGCAGCTCGCCCCCGTCCGCCATGAAGATGCAGGAGGGCTTCTGGTTGGGGTTGCAGCCGTATTTCAGTTCCAGTTCTTTCATGTTCCTCTCCCTCTCAGTCGGTGTGTTTGTTGACGATCACCGTGTCCCGCTCGCCGGTGGCGAGGTCGATGTAAGAGACATACAGGGACACCTTGTTGTCCTCGTTCAGCGCCGCCCAGACCTGGTCCGCCAGGGCCTTGGCGTTGGGGGCGTCGAAGGTCACAGCGGCAGGCTCGCCCTGGTAGGAGGGCAGCGGCTCGCCGTCCGCGGCGTAGGTGTGGATGATGTGGCCCATACCTGCCAGGGGCTTGTCGTATTCATAGAAATACCGGCAGCAGCAGGCCGGGTCCCCGTCCAGGCTCTTCAGGATGGACAGCTTATAGCTGCCGTCCGGGCTCACCAGCCCGGAGATGCGGGGGGTCCAGTTGGGGCCATCCGGCTCGAAGGTCCGGGTGCGCAGGGCGTCGGCGAAGGTCTGCCCCGCCAGCAGGGCGTCCCGGACGGTGTCGGTCTGGTCCCCGTTGGTGACCACGGTGCCCCGGCCGGCGGCGCGCACCGGGTGGTAGATGATGAGGCTGGGGTCCACCATCTTGGCCGGGTCGTGGGCCTGGGTGCAGATGCCGTCCTCTGTCTCGACGAACACCCGGTTGCGGCTGTTGACGCTGCGGCCCATGATGAAGTAGACGATGACGGCCTTCTTGCCGTCGGCGCTGCGGCCCAGGGCGATGCCCCGGCCGGGATAGGTGCGCTCGCGCAGATACGCTGTCAGATCAGTCATGCTCTTTCCTCCTGGCAATGTCCGCGGCGACCATCTCCGCCGCCTGGGGCAGGATGATCCACTCCGCCTGTTCCATGACCCGCCGCTGCAGGATCTCCGGCGTGTCGCCTTCCTCCACCAGGACGGGCTTCTGGGCGATGATACGCCCCCCGTCCGGTATCTCGTTGACAAAATGCACCGTGGCGCCGGTGACCTTCACGCCCCGCGCCAGGGCCGCCTCGTGGACCTTCAGACCATAATAGCCCTTGCCGCAGAAGGAGGGGATCAGAGCCGGATGGACGTTCAGAATGCGCTCCGGGAACCGGTCGGTGAAATTCTTGCTCAAAATGCTCATGAACCCCGCCAGCACGATCATCTCCGCGCCGGCCTCGTCCAACGCCCTCAGTATGGCCGCCTCGAATGCCTCCTGGCCGCCCAGTTCTTTTCGGGAGCAGACCACGCTGGGCACCCCGGCCTTCTCCGCCCGGGTGAGGGCATAGGCCCCCGGCTGGCTGGATACCACCAGCACGATCTGGCCGCTGTGTAGTTTCCCCGCCGCCTGGGCGTCCAGCAGCGCCTGCAGATTGGTGCCGCCGCCGGAGACGAACACGGCGATGCGCGTCTTCGTCATACCAGCTGCACCCTCTCTCCGCCAGAGACGACGGTGCCAAGCACGTAGGCGTCCACGCCCTGCGCATGCAGCACATCCAGCGCCCGGTCCGCCTCCTCCGGGGCAACCGTCACGGTCATGCCCACGCCCATGTTGAAGGTGTTGAACATGTCCCGCTCCGGGATGGCGCCGGCCTTCTGGATGAGACCGAAGATGGGCGGAGTCTTCACCGCCCGCTTTTCAATCTGGGCGGCGAGGCCCTCCGGGATGCTCCGGGGGATGTTCTCAAAAAAGCCTCCGCCGGTGATGTGGCTGACGCCCTTCACGGTCACGGCCTCCATCAGAGCCAGCACGGGCTTTACGTAGATGCAGGTGGGCGCCAGCAGCGCCTCGCCCAGGGTCATGCCCAGCTCGTCATAGTGCTCGTCCAGCGCCTGGGGATGGTCGTCCAGGCCGAACACCTTCCGCACCAGGGAGAAACCGTTGGAGTGCACCCCGCTGGAGGGCAGCGCCAGCAGCACATCCCCGGCCCGCATGGAAGAATTATCCAATATTTTGCTCTTGTCCACGATCCCCACGGTGAAGCCCGCCAGATCGTAGTCGTCCGGGTCCATGACGCCGGGGTGCTCGGCGGTTTCGCCGCCCACCAGGGCGCAGCCGGCCTGCACGCAGCCCTCCGCCACGCCGGCGACGATGGCGGCGATGCGCTCGGGAACGTTTTTGCCGCAGGCGATATAGTCCAGGAAAAGGAGGGGTTTGGCCCCGGCGCACACCACGTCGTTGACGCACATGGCCACGCAGTCGATGCCGATGGTGTCGTGCTTGTCCAGGTACTGGGCGATGCGCAGCTTGGTGCCCACCCCGTCGGTGCCGGAGATGAGCACCGGGTGCTCCATCCCGGCCAGGTCCGGCTCAAAGAGCCCGCCGAACCCTCCGATACCGCCCAGCACCCCGGGGATATTGGTCCGGGCGATGTGGCCTTTCATCAGTTCCACCGCCTTATATCCGGCGGTGATGTCCACGCCGGCGGCGGCGTAGGACGCGGAATGGCTGTTTTCCATTTGCTTTCCTCCGGATCTCACAGCTGTTTGCCGCGGGCCGACTGGCTCAGCGGCCGGGAGAAGAACTCCTCCATCGTCTTTTCAGGCGGCGCCACCGGGTAGTTGCCGGTAAAGCAGCCCACACAGTAGCCGCACTTGCTCTCCGGCGTCAGGCTCTTCACCTGCTCCACGCTCAAAAAGCCCAGCGTATCGGAGCCCACCAGAGCGTTGATCTCCTCCACGGTGTGACCGGTGGCCACCAGCTGCTTTTCATCCGGGATATCGGTCCCGAAATAGCAGGGGTGGGCGAACGGCGGCGCGGAGATGCGGTAATGTACCTCCGCCGCGCCCGCGTCCCGCAGCAGCTTGATGGTGCGGGCGCTGGTGGTGCCCCGGACGATGGAGTCGTCCACCAGAATCACCCGCTTGCCCGCCACGGTGGCGGGTACGGCGTTGAGCTTGATGCGCACGGTGCTCTCCCGCAGGGCCTGATCGTTCTGGATGAAGGTACGGCCGATGTACTTGTTTTTGATGAAGCCGACGCCGTAAGGGATGCCGCTCTCCAGCGAATAGCCCAGGGCGGCGTCCAGGCCCGAATCCGGCGCGCCGATGACCACGTCCGCGTCCACCGGGTGGCTCTGAGCCAAAAAGCGGCCGGCCTGCCGGCGCGCCTCGTGGACGCAGGTGCCCTCGATCACGCTGTCCGGCCGGGCAAAATAGATGTACTCAAACACGCACATGGTGTGGGGCGCCTGCCCGCACATCGCCGGGATGCTGCGCAGGCCCTGCCGGTTGACCACCACCACCTCGCCGGGGAGGATGTCGCGGATCAGCTTTGCGCCCACGGCGTCCAGCGCGCAGGACTCCGAGGCGAAGGCATATCCGGCGCCGTCGGGCAGCGAGCCGACGCACAGCGGTCGGAATCCGTGGGGGTCCCGGGCGGCGATGAGCTTGGTGGCGCTCATGATGACCAGGCTGTACGCGCCCTCCAGCTGCTTCATGGTCTCGCACACCGCGTCCTCGATGCTGGGGGTCTTCAGCCGGTTGCGTGTCAAAAGGTAGGCGATGACCTCGCTGTCCGAGGTGCCGTGGAAGATGCAGCCGTCCATCTCCAGGTCGTGGCGCAGCTGGTAGGCGTTGGTCAGATTGCCGTTGTGGCACAGCGCCATGCCGCCCTTGCAGTGGTGCACGATCATCGGCTGTGCGTTGGAGCGGGTGCACTGCCCGGCCGTGGCATAGCGCACGTGGCCCGACGCCATCTTGGCGCCCTGGGGCAGATTGCGCAGCACCTCGGGGGTAAACACCTCGCCGGCCAGGCCCAAGTCCCGGTAGCCGGAGAGCACGCCGTCCACATTCAGGGCGATGCCGCAGCTCTCCTGGCCGCGGTGCTGCAGGGCGTACAGCGCGCTGTACACCGCCGAGACCATGTCAGTGCGGCCGGTGGAATCATAGATGCCGAACACGCCGCACTCCTCGTGGAGAGCGCGGGCGCAAAAACCGTTGTCCATAGAAAGTCCTCGCTTTTGTCCTCAGCCCAAAATGCGCTTCATCATCTCGGCGTAGGCATCTTCCACCCCGCCCAGGTCCCGGCGGAAGCGGTCCTTGTCCAGCTTCTCGTGGGTGGTGCTGTCCCAGAACCGGCAGGTGTCGGGGCTGATCTCATCGGCCAGCACCAGCTTGCCGTCGGAGGTCTTGCCGAACTCCAGCTTGAAGTCCACCAGATCCACGTTCACCGCCTTGAAGAAGGCCTTGAGCACGTCGTTGACCTTGAAGGCCATGGCCTTGATGGTGTCCAGCTCCTCCTTGGTGCACAGCTTCAGGGCCAGGGCATGGGAATCGTTGATCAGCGGATCGCCCAGCTCGTCGTTTTTGTAGGAGGTCTCGAAGGTGGGCTCGTCAAACACGATCCCCTCCTCCACGCCGTAGCGCTTGGCAAAGCTGCCGGCGGAGATGTTGCGGATGATGACCTCCAGGGGCACGATGGACACCTTGCGCACCACCGTCTCCCGGTCGCTGAGCTCCTCCACGAAGTGGGTGGGCACGCCCTCGGCCTCCAGCCGCTGCATCAGATAGTTGGTGACCCGGTTGTTGATGGCGCCCTTGCCGGCAATCTGGCCCTTTTTCAGGCCGTTGAAGGCGGTGGCGTCGTCCTTGTAAGAGACGATCACCAGATCGGGGTCATCGGTGGCGTAGACCTTCTTGGCCTTGCCCTCGTAAAGCTGCTCTCGTTTTTCCATGACGATACCTCCCAGAAAGTGGTGTGATTTTCAGATGTTGTTGAACCGCGCCTCGGCGGCGGCGTTTTTCGCCAGAACCTTCTCCGTCTCGGCGGCGCGGTAATCGTCCAGCTTCCGCGCCAGCGTCTCGTCCGACAGGGCCAGGATCTCGACGGAAAGCAGGGCGGCGTTGACGGCTCCGTCTATCGCAACGGTGGCAACCGGGATGCCGGAGGGCATCTGCACCGTGGACAGAAGAGCGTCAACGCCGTCTAAACTTTTGGACTTTAAAGGGATGCCTACGACAGGCAAAGTGGTGTTGGCCGCGATCGCGCCGGCCAGGTGCGCCGCCATGCCGGCGGCGGCGATGATCACGCCGAAATCCCTCTCCCGGGCGCATCGGGCGAACTGGCGCGCCTCGTCCGGCGTACGGTGGGCGGAGAAAATGTGTACCTCGAAGGGCACGGCGAACTCCGCCAGCTTGGCGGCCGCCTTCTCCGCCACGGGCAGGTCGCTGTCGCTGCCCATGATGATGGCTACTTTCTTCATAAATGCACTTCCTTAAAGCAATTTGAGCAGCCCTGATCATTTTCAAACAGGAGCTGCCCAGACGGTCGGCAAATACGATGAGATTGGCTCCCCCGCGTACCTCGCGTTCCGTCAGTCGCCAACTCATGGGTGTATCATTGTTGGGAATATTATAACAAAGGGGCAAATGGAAAGTCAATTATTCCCGTCTCCAGCAGAAAGACATTTTTCCACTAAGTTTCTGGTAATTTTTAGCTATTCTTACCAGTGTGTCCCCGCCTGTGCCGCAGAAACGAAAAGATTTGATACGAAATTTTAACTTGTGGTCCTTTTCCTTGTGATATAAGATAAAATTAGGAGTATATGGGCGTTCGTCCATACACGGTTTTTCGCTGGGAGAAAAGGGAAAATGGATGTATTTTATAAGATCGTAGCCATCCTGGGCGGACTGAGCATGTTCCTGTACGGCATGCGCGTCATGGGCGACGGGCTGAAGAGCTGTTCCGGCGGGGCCATGAAGGCGGCCCTGGCCAAGGTCACCAGCCGCCCCGCTCTGGGCTTTCTGCTGGGCACGCTGGTCACCTGCATGATCCAGAGTTCCACCGCCGCCATCGTGCTGACGGTGGGCCTGGTGGGCGCGGGATTTCTCACCTTCCGCCAGTCCATCGGCATCGTGCTGGGGGCCAACGTGGGCACCGCCATCACCGCCCAGATCATCCGCCTGATGGACCTGCAGGCCGGCAGCACCAGCATACTGTACCTTTTCAACGCGGACAACCTGGCCCCCCTCGCGCTGATCATCGGCATGGTGCTGTTGATGTTCGTGGCCAAGAGCACCGCCAAAAACGCGGGCACCATCGCCGTGGGCTTCGGCATCCTGTTCATGGGGCTGATCTTCATGAGCGACGCGGTCAGCTCTCTGGGCGACCGGCTCAGCGGCCTACTCACCGCCTTTGAGGACAACTACATTCTGGGCTTCCTCTCCGGCGCGCTGGTCACCGGCGTCATCCAGAGTTCCTCCGCCGTGATCGGCATCCTCCAGTCCATCGCCAGTTCCGTGGGCGTGCGCTTTTGCGGCGTGTTCGCCGTGATCATCGGCGTGAACATCGGCGACTGCCTGACCACCTTCCTGGTCTGTCGCATCGGCGCCAAGCCGGAGCAGATCCGCACGGTCGTGGTGCATGTGATCTACAACATCTGCGCCGCGATCCTCATCGCCCTGGCCATGACGGCGCTGCGCACGGCGGGCGTGCTGACGGACGGGTTCTGGTACACCTCGCTGGACTCCGGCGGCGTGGCCAACATCCACGGCCTGTTCCGGCTGGTGCCGGCGGTGCTGCTGCTGCCCATGAGCGGCGTGTTCGCCCGGCTGGCGGAAAAGCTGGTGCCGGACAAGCCGCTGGATGCGGAGGATCAGGACATCCTGACGAATCTGCGGGAGCTGGACAGCCATCTGCTCACCAACCCGACCCTGGCCCTGGACCAGTCCGCCCACCTCATCGGCCACATGGCGGACGTGTCCCTGCACAATTATGACGCCGCCTTCCAGCAGATCTTTGAATACGACCCGAAGCGCACCGAGCGCGTCAACCAGCGGGAGGAGCTGCTGGACCGGATGGCCGACGCGGCCAACCAGTATATCGTCAGCCTCTCCCCCTACGTGACCCGGGCCGCAGACAACCGGGACCAGAACTTCCAGATCAAGGCCCTCACCTGCTTCGAGCGCATCGGCGACCTGGCCCAGAACATCCTCCACGACCAGCAGCGGTTCCTCCAGGCGGGCAAATCCCTCTCCCCCGCCGCCCAGGAGGATCTGCGGGGCACCATGGCCGCGGTGCGGGACATCCTGGCCCTGACGGTGGACGTGTTCAAATCCGACGATCTGGACCGCGCCCGGACGGTGGAGCCCCTGGAGGAGGTCATCGACGACATCATCGAGGCGATGCGGAGCCGGCATGTGGACCGGCTGACCCGGGGCGCCTGCGACGTATACATGGGCATCCAGTACGAGAACATCCTCCAGAACCTGGAGCGCGTCAGCGACCAGTGCTCCGATCTGGCGGTGTATATGCTGGGGCGGGACGATCTGTCCATCTCCGGCCAGGAGCACCAATACCTGCACGAGCTGCACCACTCCGGCAACCAGACGTACAACCGGCTGTTCCGGGACAACTACCGCAAATACGCCGGCACCCTGCATCTGGACGACGCGGACAAGGGCTGAGCGGCCCCTTCCCAGAGATCAACAGACGCCCCGGGACGGTCGGAGGACCGTTCCGGGGCGTCTTCGCGCTCTTTCGGATATGCAAACCCATCGTCACGCCCGCAGCCGCAGGACCATCTGCACGGCGGCAGTGCCGTCGGGCTTTTGCACCAGCAGATGCCAGCCCTCCCCGTCCCGGCGGCGGTAGACGGTCAGCTCCTCCCCCTCCCGGCAGGCGGCGCTGTAGGCGATCTCCACCTCGGCGATGTCCATGGCCGCCAGCTCGGCGACGGAGAACGTGCCCATGAGCATGCGCACATAAGCCACGTTGTTCATGTGCCGCCCGGTGTCGATGTCCCGGGAGCCCACGGTGTAACAGGCGACGAGATTGTCCGGCTCCGGCTGCTCCTTGAACCGGGTGAAGGGCCCTTCGCACACCCGCTCCGGCCGGGGCACCAGATCCACCGGGTAGCCGAAGGCGCTGGTCTTCAGCAGCCGGCCGTCGTCGATGTTCTGGGCCGCCCACTCCGTGCGTCCCTCCGCCAGCGTCTCGCCGTTCATGGTCAGGCTGTAAAACCGGTCGCACTTGACCGACCCCGGCTTGCCCGGCCAGGTCCTGACCGTCACCCGGTCCATGAGCCCCGGCACCTTGTAGATGCGGATCCTCGTGCGCACCGCCAGCCAAAAGGCCCGGTGGGCCAGCATCTGCTCATAGCCCACGTCCATGTACGCCGCCTGCTCCGCCGCCAGATCCATGAACAGATCGAAAAGCCCCGCGACCTTCAGCTTTCCCGCATAGTCCAGCTTGCTGCTCAGCAGCACTTCCTCTTTTTCCAGAAAGTTTTCCATGTCCCCTCCTATAAACAAGCGCCGGCTCCCCTTGCAGGGAGCCGGACAACAGATGTTCTTCTCAGTCGTCCCAGAGGACGATCCGGCCCTGCCGGCGGGTCTCGTTCATATCGATGAGCCGCTGGTTGGTGGAGCCCCGGAACCGCAGCCCCACCTCGTGCTTTGCCTCCACAAAGGGCCCGTCCACCAGCACGTCCACCATTCCCAGCAGCTCGTCTGTGGCCTCGCAGCGGGGGTGGCTGCCCTCCCGCAGCAGGTCCTCATAGACGAACCCCGTGAAGGCCCAGACGGTCTTTTTCGGATACCGCTCCCGCACCCGGCGGAGAAACGGCACCAGCGAGCGCTGGTTGTCCGGCTCGAAGGGGTCGCCTCCCAGCAGCGTCAGGCCGTTGATGAAGCTGGGGGACAGCATTTCCAGCAGCTTCTCCTCCGTCTCGGCGGTGAAGGGCTGGCCGTAGTGGAAGTCCCATGTCTCCGGCTGGAAACAGCCGGGGCACCGGTTGGTGCAGCCGGACACGAACAGTGTCACCCGCACGCCGATGCCGTTGGCTATGTCGCAGTTTTTGATCTCGCCGTAATACATCCGTCAGACTCTTACAGGTGCAGGACCCGGTCCTTGATCTCCTGGGTGCGGCCCTGGTTCCAGAACTGGGTTCCGATGTAGCCGCAGGTCCGCCGGGCCACGTTCATCTTGTCCTGATCGGTGTTGCCGCAGCGGGGGCAGCGCCAGATCAGCTTGCCGTCGTCCTCCACGATCTCGATCTCCCCGTCCCAGCCGCACACCTGGCAGTAGTCGCTCTTGGTGTTCAGCTCGGCGTAGATGATGTTGTCGTAGATGAACTTCATCACCTGCAGCACGGCCTCCAGGTTGTTCTGCATGTCCGGCACCTCCACATAGCTGATGGCGCCGCCGGGGGACAGATGCTGGAACTGGGCCTCAAACTTCAGCTTGGTGAACGCGTCGATCTGCTCGGTGACGTGCACGTGGTAGGAGTTGGTGATGTAGCCCTTGTCGTTGATGCCGGGGACGATGCCGAAGCGCTTCTGCAGGCACTTGGCGAACTTGTAGGTGGTGCTCTCCAGGGGCGTGCCGTACAGGGAGTAGTCGATGTCCTCGGCCGTCTTCCACTGCTTGCACTTGTCGTTCATCTTCTGCATGATCTCCAGGGCGAAGGGCGTGGCGGAGGGATCGGTGTGGCTCTTGCCGGTCATGTACTTGACGCACTCGTAAAGGCCCGCGTAGCCCAGGGAGATGGTGGAGTATCCGCCGTAGAGCAGCTTGTCGATGGGCTCGCCCTTCTGCAGCCGCGCCAGGGCGCCGTACTGCCAGAGGATGGGGGCCGCGTCGGAGAGGGTGCCCTTCAGCCGATCGTGGCGGCAGCGCAGGGCCCGGTGGCACAGCTCCAGCCGCTCCTCAAAGATCTTCCAGAACTTCTCCAGATTGCCGCCGGAGGAGAGGGCCACGTCGGGCAGGTTGATGGTGACCACGCCCTGGTTGAACCGGCCGTAATACTTGTGCTTGCCCGGCTCGTAGTTGCCGGCGTTGGCGATGTTGCCCACGCCCGCGTCGGTGAACCGGTCCGGGGTCAGGAAACTGCGGCAGCCCATGCAGGTGTACACGTCGCCCTTCAGCTCCAGCATCTTCTTCTCGGAGATGTAGTCGGGCACCATCCGCTTGGCGGTGCACTTGGCCGCCAGCTTGGTCAGGTACCAGTAGGGGGTGCCCTCCTCCACGTTGTCCTCCTCCAGCACGTAGATGAGCTTGGGGAACGCGGGGGTGACCCAGATGCCCTGCTCGTTCTTCACGCCCTCGTAGCGCTGCAGCAGGGTCTCCTCGATGATGATGGCCAGATCCTTCTTCTCCTGCTCGCTCTTGGCCTCGTTCAGGTACATGAACACGGTGACAAAGGGGGCCTGTCCGTTGGTGGTGAGCAGCGTCACCACCTGGTACTGGATGGTCTGCACGCCCCGGCGGATCTCCTCCCGCAGGCGCTTCTCCACGATCTGGTCCACCTGCTCGGCGGTGGGCACCACGCCCAGCGTGCTGATCTCGTCCCGGACGATGGAGCGGATCTTCTCCCGGCTGACCTGGACGAAGGGCGCCAGATGGGCCAGGGAGATGGACTGGCCGCCGTACTGGTTGGAGGCCACCTGGGCCACGATCTGGGTGGCGATGTTGCAGGCAGTGGCGAAGGAGTGGGGCCGCTCGATGAGGGTGTCGGTGATGACGGTGCCGTTTTGCAGCATGTCCTCCAGGTTCACCAGGTCGCAGTTGTGCATGTGCTGGGCGTAGTAGTCGGTGTCGTGGAAGTGGATGATGCCCTCCTCGTGGGCCTGCACGATGTCCTGGGGCAGCAGCAGACGGGCGGTGATGTCCCGGCTGACCTCGCCGGCCATGTAGTCCCGCTGGGTGGAGTTGACCACCGGGTTCTTGTTGGAGTTCTCCTGCTTGGCCTCCTCGTTGTTGCACTCGATGAGGGTCAGGATCTTGTCGTCGGTGGTGTTGGACTGACGCACCAGGCTCCGGGTGTAGCGGTAGGTGATGTACCGCTTGGCCACCTCGTAGGCGCCGTGGGCCATGATCTGCTCCTCCACCATGTCCTGGATCTCCTCCACGGAGGGGGAGCGCCCCAGCTCCACGCAGCTCTTCTCCACGGAGTCAGCGATCCGATGGATCTGGGTGGTGGTCATGCGCAGATCCTCATCCACCACGTCGTTGGCCTTGGTGATGGCGTTGATGATCTTGGTGATGTCAAAGGAGACCTCAGAGCCGTTTCTCTTGATAATCTTCATGTTGTTCCGCCTCTCTTTTCTGGTAACTCTATATCCCACCCACCCGGTCGTGCCGGGCGGTTACATAACGTCGCTGAATGCTATACTAGCACAACATCTTGTGCCTGTCAATAGCTTTCCTTTCAATATTTTGTTGCCATGAAAAATCCCGCAATCCCTTGGAAATCCCGGGGATTTCGCAATTTTGCCTAAATGATATGAGTATCGGGGGCCAGAGAGGGCGGAAAAATTTTTTCGCGGGACCTCCATTTGCGGACACAACAGAAGCGGCCGCGCCGCAAAATGCGGCGCGGCCGGAGAATGGCGAAGGGATATGCTCAGGCGGATTTTTCGCCGCTGAGCCTCTTCTGCAGCCAGTCCTTGCCGTCCACGAAGCGGCTGACGATGTAGCTGACCACATAGTCGCCGGCGGCGTTGATCATGGTCGCCGGGGGATCCACCAGGTTGCCGATGGCCACCAGGATGGGGAACGCCATGCTCATCTGCTCGGGGAAGAAGATGGAGCAGATGATGTACTCGCCGATGTACCCGCCGCCGGGCACGCCGCTCATGCCCACGGAGCTGAGCACGGCCACCAGCACCACGGGGATCAGCATGCCGAAGCCCATGTCCTTGCCGAACACGCCCAGCACGAAGGCAATCTTCAGCACGCAGGAGAAGCAGGAGCCGTCCATGTGCATGGTGGCGCCCAGGGGCAGCACCATGTCGGACACGTCCTTGGAGATGCCCGTGTCGGCCGCCTCCTCCATGTTGGTGGGGATGGTGGCCACGCTGGAGCAGGTGCCCAGGGACACCACCGCGGGCTTGGTGATATGGCGGAACATGACCTTCACCGCGCCCTTGCCGCCGCCGAACCGGGCGAACAGGGGCCAGGCCGTGAAGATGTAAACGAAGCACAGGGGGTAATACAGGATCAGCGCCCGGCCGTAGCTGGCGGTGATCTGGGGACCGTAGGAGGCCACCAGGTCCGCGAAGATGGCGAAGAAGGCGATGGGGGCGTAATAGGTGACGATCTTGACGAACTTCAGCATCACGTTGGTCAGATCCTCCAGAAACTTGCCCACCACGGTCTCCTTGCCGCCGTTCAGGTTCACTGCGAAGCCGAAGAGGATGGAGAACACGATCAGCGGCAGCATGGCCCGGCGGCTGAGCAGGCCCACAAAGTCCTCCGCCGTGAAGAAGTTCACGATCATGGTGGAGAAGCTGGCGTACTCGCCCATCTCCTCCTCCGGGATCTCCTGCCATGCGCTCAGCACCGGCGGGAACAGCTTCACCAGCACGAACATGATCACCGCGGCGATGGCGCCGGTGACCACGAAGGTGGCGATGGTGACGCCCATGATCTTCCCCGCCCGCTTGCGGCTGCCCATGTTGGCCACCGCGCCGGCGATGGAAGCGAACACCAGGGGCACCACGATGCAGAACATCATGTTGATGAACACGGTGCCAAGGGGCTTGAGCACCGTAGCGCCGCCGGAGGCGTCCGTCACGGGCCAGATCCAGCCCACAATCGCGCCCGCGATCATGGCCGCCAGCATCAGGGCCATAAACCGATAATTCTTTGCAACTGCTTTCTTGTCCATACCTGACCTCCAAAAATTCCTTTCCCGGTGCTCCGCGCCGGGTCCGCCGGCCACGCCAGGCCGCCATCGGGACTCCCCTCCCGATCCGCCGGCCACCGCTGCACAGGTCTTTCACATTATAGTGGCATGCATTTGCAATTAACATTGCGAGAAATGCTTGAAAGATTGAAAAAAATGCTGTATTATGTTACCAACTCGGGAAAAGGAGGCGCGCCATGACCGCCAGCTACAGCCAGGAGGGCTATCTGAAGGAGGATTACCGGCTGTTCCATCTGCGGGACACCGCCGGCCAGGAGCGGGATTTTCACTTCCACACCTTCGACAAGATGGTGATCCTTCTGGACGGCCGGGTGGACTACATGGTGGACCGGGCCACCTACGTGCTGCAGCCCTGGGACATCCTGCTGGTGAGCCACCACACCATCCACAAAGCCCTCATCGACGTGTCCAAGCCCTACGAGCGGGTAATCCTGTACCTGGACCGGCAGTATGCCGAGCGAGCCATGCCCGGGTCCGGGCTGATGGAGTGCTTCGACGCGGCGGACAAGCGGGGGCAGTGTCTGCTCAAGCCGGGACCGGAGGAGATCGCCCTGCTGCGGGAGCTTCTGGCCCGCCTGGAGGCCGCCATGGCCGACCGCGATTTCGGCGCGCAGGCCCTGCGGGACACCCTGGTGATGCAACTGCTCATCGCGGTGAACCGCCTGTCACCCGCCGTGAGCCCTCAGGACGCAGCCCCCTCCCCCTACGACGGCAAGATCGCCGACACCCTGTCCTACATAAACGAAAATCTGTCAGGGCCCCTGACGGTAGAGGCCCTGGCAGAGCGGGTATATCTGAGCAAATATCACTTTATGCGGCTTTTCAAGGCCCAGACCGGCACCACGGTCCACGCCTATGTGCGTCAGCGGCGGCTGCTCTACGCCGCCCACCTGATCCGCAACGGGGTCGGCGTGAACAAGGCCGCCGCGGACAGCGGCTTCGAGGAGTATTCCACCTTTTTCCGGGCCTTTCGGGAGTGCTTCGGCGTCAGTCCGGGGCAGCTGAAGTAAAATATACTGCATACTGCTCCGAAGAAAAATGAATATCGCGGTTATTTTTCCAGGTCCTTCCCAGCGTAAAACAGGTTATACGGATAAACATCCGGCGCGGGTTGCATAAACGCCAACATCTCCCCGGTCTCCGGGTGGGCAAAACGCAGTGTATGCGACCACAATGCAATGGCGCATTCATCCCCCTGCAGGCCGTATTTTCTGTCCCCGACCAGAGGCAGGCCCCGGCTGGCGAACTGGCAGCGGATCTGGTGGGTCCGGCCGGTGAGCAGCCGCACGCGCTCCAGACTCATCCCCTCCCGGGTCTCCACGGTCTCATATTCCAGCGCCGCCGGCCGGGCGTCCCTGCCGGGACCGGCCGCCGTGACGGTGCGGTGGGAGACGGCGTCCCGGACGAGATAGTCCTCCATCCTGCCCCGCTCCGGCTCCGGCCGGCCGTGGACCACCGCCAGATATTCCTTGCAAAACGTCCCCTCCCGGATCTGGCGGCTCAGCTCCGAGGCCGCCCGCCGGGACCGGGCCAGCACCATCAGACCCCCCACGGGGCGGTCCAGCCGGTGGACCGTGCGAACGCAGCCGTTTTCGTCGCCCAGCGCCTGCCGCACCATATCGGGCAGACCGCCGGGCTCGTCGGTGGACAGCACCCCTGCTGGCTTGACCACCACCGCGATTCGTTTGTCCAGATACACGAACTGCATGACGCGTCCCCCCTGCTATTGCTATACATTTAAATATATTGCATACACCTGCGGCTTCCTCTTCCCACGGCAAAAAACGCGAAAAAACTCTTGATTTCACCGGACAGGTATGTTATAGTAATTGAGCGAATTTTGATAAAAGGTGAATTGCTATGACCATTGCCATTTCTATACTGCATCTGATCGCCTGCCTGTTTCTGATCGTCGTGATCCTGTTCCAGAGCGGAAAGCGCTCCGGTCTGTCCGGCGCCATTGCCGGCGGTGCGGATACCTTTATGACCAAGACCAAGGCCAAGACCTGGGACGCCAAGCTGGCGAAGATGACCAAGTGGGTCGCGCTGGTGTTCGTCCTGCTGACCCTGGTGCTGAACTTTATCTGATCTGGCGAATACCGAATAAGTGCAGCGCCGCTCGTGGAGCGGCGCTGTTTTTTGCTGCCTTCTCACGCGGTGGCCGGCTCCAGCAGCGTCAGGGTCTTTCTGTCCGCGTCCAGCCGGCAGCTTATCCCATAGGGCAGCACGCCGATGGGCTCCGCGTGGCCGAAGTTGACGTTATACAATATAGGAAGCTCCGGGTGATGCGCCTCCCGGCCCACGACGCGTCTGTAAACTTCCTTATACGGCTCATATTTGCCGCGCCGGGCGGGCTTGCCCACGATGATGCCCTTGATCACGTCGAACAGCCCCTGAGCGGCCAGATTTCTGAGATACCACGTCAGATAGTCCGGGCTGATGTCATCCTCACTGGTCTCCAGGAACATGATCTTTCCCATCCACTGTTCTTTTGTGGGCCATATCTCCGTGCCCACTACCATGGGGAACACGTCCACACAGCCGCCCAGCAGCGGCCCCTTCGCCACGCCGGCGCCCTGTATGACCTCGTAGCCTACCGTCTCAGGATGGTACTGCTTGAGCCGGTGCATGTTCTCCGGCTTCCACCAGATCTTCTCGTCCTCGTCGTCGTACCAGTAAGGCGCGGAGGGGATGTTCAGGGTAGGCTTGGGCGCAAAGAGCGTGTCCCTTATCATGGCGGCGGTGTAGTCGTTGATCTTGCCATACTCGGCAAAATTGGTCATGACGCTTGCCCCGTAATAGGAGATAAGCCCGGCCTTATAGCACATCAGGTGGTTGGCGGTGGTGTCGGAAAAGCCGGTGAATACCTTGGGATTATCCCGGATGACGTCAAAGTCGATGTAGGGCAGCAGCCGGATGGTGTCGTCCCCGCCGATGGCGTTGAAAATGGCCTTGACGGACCTGTCCCGGAAGGCGTCCATCATGTCCGCTGCCCGTGCCTCCGGGTGGTCATAAAGATAGTCCCGGCCCTTCAGGGCGTTGGGCATGACGGCCACATGGAGGCCATAGTCCCGTTCCAGCCGCTCCCGGGCGATGTCCAGCTTGTGGATGGCCCACGGCTCTCCCAATGTCCCGGCGGACAGACTGACAACGGCGACCGTGTCGCCCTGCTCCAGATGTCTTGGCTTGATCATGCTGTCGTCAGGACCTGCCGGACATGTCCCAGCCGTAGTCGAACTCGCTGCGCCGATCCCGGCCCATCAGGGCGCGGACCGTCTCCTCCGGATCGCCGTCCTCATAGAGGATGCCGTACACGCTCCGGCAGATGGGCAGTTCCACCCCCAGCTTCTCCCCCAGGGAACGGACGCTGGCGGCGGCGTAATAGCCCTCCACCACCGCGCCGACCTCCCGCAGGGCCTGCTCCACCGGGGCGCCCCGGCCGATGAGAAGGCCGGCCTGCCGGTTCCGGGAGTGGGCGGACAGGCAGGTGACGATCATATCCCCCATGCCCGCCAGGCCCGAACAGGTGCTCCGCTGGCCACCGGCCCGCTGACACAGCACCGCCAGCTCCGCCATGGCCCGGGTCATATACAGCGCCTTGGCGTTGTCCCCCAGGACCAGGCCGTCCACCACGCCGCAGCCGATGGCGACGACGTTCTTCACCGCGCCGCACAGCTCCACGCCCACCACGTCCCGGTTCACATAGACCCGGAACATGTCGTTCATAAAGATCCCCTGCACCAGCTCCGCCACCGCCTGGTCCTCCGCGGCGGCCACACAGCCGGTGGCCATCCGCCGGGATACCTCCTCGGCGTGGGAGGGGCCGGACAGCACCGCCACCGGGCATGTCCCCTGCAGCGCGGCGTCCAGGATCTGGCTCATGCGCAGATCCGTGCCCGCCTCGATGCCCTTGGTGGCGGACACCACCAGCGTGCCGGGGCGGATATGGGGCGCGGCGGTCTCCGCCACGCTCCGCAGCACCTTGGACGGCGGGGCAAAGAGCACCATCTCCGCCCTCTCCGCGCCCGCAGGGTCCCCCGTGACCGCCAGCTGCTTCGGCAGCCGCACCCCGGGGAGGGCCGGGTTCTTGCCGGTCCGGGCCATGGCCGCGGCCTTGGCCGGATCATGGGACCACAGCGTGACGGTGTGGCCGTTGCCCACCAGCAGCATGGCCAGGGCCGTTCCCCAGGCGCCGCTGCCAAACACGAATATGTTCATTCTATGTATCCCTCTATTCCCACGTCTTCCACACGTCCGGGCAGTAGCCCACGGTGGCCTGCCTGCCGTTGCGGACGATGGGCGTTTTCAGCAGCTCCGGACACTGGAACAGCTTCTCCAGCTTGTCCTCGTCGTAGGCCAGATAGCCGACCTCCGGCGCGTCGCTCATGGCGGTCAGCCCCACCGCGTTTTTCACCGCCGTCAACTCTCCGCGGCTCATGCCGTAGCGGAGGATGTCCACGTACTGGAACTTCACCCTCCGCTCCTTGAAATACCGCTGGGCCTTTTTCGTGTCGAAGCACTTGTTTTTGCCGAAAATCTGGATGTTCATCTCACACTTCCATGATGACCGGCAGGATCATGGGGCTGCGGCGGGTGACTTTATACAGATACCCGCTCAGATTGCCCCGGACCCGGCTCTTGATGTCGGCCCAGTCGGTGATCCGGGCCCGCTCGCAGGATTCGATGGACTCATACACCACCCGGCGCATGTCCTCCATGAGCTGGGGGTTGTCCTTGACGTACACAAAACCCCGGGTGATGATCTCCGGCTCGGAGATCATGGACCCGTCCTGGCCGGACATGGTCATGACCACCACCAGCATCCCGTCCTGGGCCAGATGCTGCCGGTCCCGCAGGACCACGTTCTCCACGCCCTCCTCGGTGGCGCCGTCCACCAGCACCCGGCCGGAGGGCACCGTGCCCGCCTTGTGGATGCGCTTGGAGGTGATCTCCACCACCTCGCCCACCCCGGCGATGAGCACGTTGGAGGGCTTCACGCCCATCTCCTTGGCCAGATCCCCGTGGCGGCACAGCATCCGGTGCTCCCCGTGGACGGGGATGAAATACTGGGGTCGGGTCAGGGCCAGCATGGTCTTCTGCTCCTGCTGGCAGGCGTGGCCGGACACGTGGATGTCGATGCTCCGGTCGTAGATGACCTCCGCGCCCTTATAGAAGAGCTCGTCGATGACCTTGGTGATGGTGCGCTCGTTGCCGGGGATGGCGGAGGCGGAGATGATGACCCGGTCCCCCGCGCTGATCCGCACCTGCCGGTGCTCGGAAAAGGCCATCCGGTACAGCGCGGACATGTTCTCCCCCTGGCTGCCGGTGGTCATGATCACCACCCGGGAGGCGGGGAGGGAATTGATATGGTTCATATCCACCAGCACGTCCTTGGGCACGGTCAGATAGCCCTCCTCCGTGGCCAGGCGGATCACGTTCTCCATGCTCCGGCCGGTGACGCCCACCTTGCGCTTATACCGGGCGGCGCAGTCGATGATCTGCTGGATGCGGTGGACGTTGGAGGCGAAGGTGGTGACGATGATGCGCTTGTCGCAGCCCCGGAACAGGTTCTCCAGGCTCTCCCCCACGTGCCGCTCGGACTCGGAATAGCCCGGCCGCTCCACGTTGGTGGAGTCGCTCAAGAGCGCCAGCACACCCTCCCGGCCCAGCTCCGCGAACCGGTGGAAGTCGAACACGCCCCCCTCGATGGGCGTCAGATCGATCTTGAAGTCGCCGGTGTGGATCACCGTGCCCGCCGGGGACTTGATGGCCAGGGCCACGCTGTCGGCGATGGAGTGGTTCACGTGGATGAACTCACATTCAAAGTTGCTGCCCACCTTGAAGCAGTCCCCCGCCGAGTGGGTGACGATCTCCACCTTGTCCGCCAGGCCGTGCTCCTCCAGCTTCAGACGCACCAGTCCCGCCGTCAGACGGGTGGCGTAAATGGGACAGCTGATTCGGCTCATCACATAGGGCACCGCCCCGATGTGGTCCTCATGGCCGTGGGTGAGCACCATGCCCCGGACCCGTTCCTTGTTCTGTACGAGATAGGTGATGTCCGGGATGACCACGTCGATGCCGTACATGTCCTCGTCGGGAAAGCCCATGCCGCAGTCCACCACCAGGATGTCCTTGCCGTACTCGTAAACATACAGGTTCTTGCCGATCTCATCCAGACCGCCAAGAGCCACGATCTTCAGTTTTTGTGCCATTGACAGTGATTAACTCCTTACTATATGTATCGCTTTCCGGGCCGTGCCTCGCCCGGTTACATCATACCCGGTTCAGGGAAAAATATTCCGCCCCGGTCCTCACATTTCCCGCCGTCCCTCCAGGGCACGGACCAGAGTGGCGTCGTCGGTGAACTCCAGGTTGGAGCCCACGGGGATGCCGTAGGCAAGCCGGGTCACCCGCACGTCGAAGGGCTTTAAAAGCCGGGCGATATACATGGCCGTGGCATCCCCCTCCGTGTCCGGGTTGGTGGCCATGATGACCTCCTTCACGTCGCCGTCGGCCACCCGCTTGACCAGCTCCGAGATACGGATGTCGTCGGGGCCGATGTGGCTCATGGGGCTGAGCACCCCGTGGAGCACGTGGTACACGCCGTTGTACTCCCGGCTGCGCTCCAGACTGGCCACGTCCCGGGCCTCCGCCACCACGCAGATGACGGACCTGTCCCGGCGCTCGTCGGCGCACACGGCGCAGATCTCGCCGTCCGTCAGATTCTGGCACACCGGGCAGGTGTGCACGGTCCGCCGGGCCCGGAGGATGGTCTCGGCGAAGGCCTCCGCCTCCCCCTCCGGCAGGGCCAGCACGTGAAAGGCCAGTCGCTGGGCGCTCTTGCGTCCGATCCCCGGCAGGGCCGCGAAGCGGTCGATCAGTTCCTCAAATGACGCGGGAAAAAATGCCATGTTCTTCTCACCTTATCATCGGCCGGCCGTTGTCACTCTCCGCCGCCGGCGCATAATATATCACAGCCGCGCCGCGCGCGACCGGGCTTTTATATACAGGGGGCGGAACGGCGGGACCGCCCGCCCCCGGCGCTTTCCCGGCGGCCAGCGCCGCAGCGGGAGGACCATGCCGATCCAGGATAAGTATACCAGCCCGGAGCAAAACTGGCAAGTAGACCTTGACGTTATTGTCAGTTTATCATAAAATATATGTATCCATTTCGCAGGGGGCTTGGTTTATGCGTCCAGTCAAGCGCAAGTCCGCTCTTCCCGTGTATATCGCCGCCGGGGTATTCGCCGTATATGCCCTGGTGGCGCCGCTGTACACTATGTGGCACTTTCTCGTGGCCGCGCTGGTGACGGCGGCGGCATGGCTGGCGGCGGACAAGCTCATCAAGCCCACGGTGGAATACGTCCCCGAGCCGGAAGAGCCCGCCCAGCCCCGGACCCCCGCCGATGAGATCATGGCCCAGGCCGCCGTCGCCCGCAGGGAGATGGACCGGCTGGCCGCCTCCATCGGCGACGGCCCCGTCAGGGCGAAGATCGCCCGGCTCGCCGACCTCAGCGACGCCATCGCCAGGGACGCCGGGGACGACCCCGCCGACATCCCGCAAATCCAGAAATTCCAGAGCTACTTCCTCCCCTCTACCATCCGGCTGCTCAACGCCTACGACCGGATGGCCAGTCTGGGGGCGGAGGGGGACAACATCACCTCGTCCAAGGAGCGGATCCTGCAGATGCTGGACACGGAGGCGGAGGCCTTCCAAAAGCAGCTGGACGCCCTGTATAAGAACGACGCCATGGATCTGGACGCGGACATCCAGGTGATGGAAAATCTCCTGACCCGGGAGGGTCTGGTGGACGGCGACGGTCTGGAGGAACTGCTGCGCAAGGCCCGGGACGGCGCCAAATAATCATCGTACAACCGCAAGAGAATAATAAAGGGAAAGGAACCACATCATGGCCGACGAAAAAAAGTATGAGATCAATCTCACTCTGGACCCCTCCCCCGCGACGCCCGCCGCTCCCACCGCCGCGGCCGCGGCGGTCCAGCCCGCCGCCCAGCAGGCCCAGCCGGAGGCGCCGGTGGAAAAGCTGGACATCAGCGTCCTCGCCCCGGCGGAGCAGGCCGCCGTGCGGGAATTTGCCAAGAAGATCGACGTGACCGACTCCGCCCAGGTGCTCAGCTACGGCTCCGCCGCCCAGAAGAACATCGCCGATTTCTCCGCCCAGGCGCTGGAGAAGGTCCGCACCAAGGATCTGGGCGAGGCCGGGGATATGCTGGCCGACCTGGTGGCCCAGCTCAACGGTCTCAACGACGTCAACGAGCAGCCCAAGGGCCTGAAGGGCCTGTTCCACAGGGCCTCCAAGAGCATCAGCGACCTCAAGACCAAGTACGACAAGGCCGAGGTAAACGTAGACCGGATCTCCTCCGCTCTGGATCAGCACTGGATCACCCTGAACAAGGACATCGTCACCATGGACAACATGTACGAGATGAACCAGGCCTATTTCAAGGAACTGACCATGTACATCCTGGCCGGCAAGCTGAAGCTGGAGGAGCTGCGGAACACGGAGCTGCCCGCCATGCTGAAAAAGGCGGAGCAGTCCGGTCTTCCCGAGGACGCCCAGGCCGCCAACGACTTCGCCAACCTGATCGGCCGGTTCGAGAAAAAGATCCACGATCTGGAGCTGACAAGGATGATCTCCATCCAGATGGGTCCCCAGATCCGCATGATCCAGAACAACGACTCCCTCATGGCCGAGAAGATCCAGACCGCCATCGTCAACACCATCCCCCTGTGGAAGAGCCAGATGGTGCTGGCCATGAGCATGTATCACTCCCAGCAGGCCATGGAGGCCACCCACAGCGTCAGCGAGGTGACCAACGAGCTTTTGAAGAAGAACGCCGCCGCCCTGCACACCGGCTCCGTGGGCGTGGCCCAGGAGGCCGAGCGGGGCATCGTGGATCTGGAGACCCTGCAGCAGACCAACCAGGAGCTGATCAACACCCTGGAGGATGTGCGCAAGATCCAGGTGGACGGCCGCGCCCGCCGGGCCCAGGCCGAGGTGGAACTGGGCCGCATCGAGGGCGAGCTGAAGCAGAATCTGTTGGAGATCCGCGGCTGATCCGCCGGCGGGGACTTTGGGATGAGCATTTTGAAAAAACGCCCGGTGGCCATCGCCCTGTTCGTGCTGACGGTGGTGGTATTCACCCTCATCGGCAGCCACCGGAGCCTGACGAGAGCCTGCCAAAAAGCGGAGGAGGCCTTCTTCGACCGCTCGCAGCTGCATGTCGAGGGGTATTATACCTGCCCCGGCGACCAGCTGGAGACCAGCGTGAAGCTGGCCGGCCGGCTGCTGTCGGTCATCGGCTCCGAGGGCGAATGGGCGGAGAGTTACGAGGCCCTCCGCGCCGCCCGGCTGGAGCTGGATGCCGCCCTGGACGAACGGGATATCCCCGCCATCGGCGCGGCCAACCAGGCCCTTGCGGAGGCCGTCGCGGATGTGGAGGCCGTCAAGACCTCCGGCGCGTCCCTGCCCGCCAGCCACGACGACTACGACCAGATCATCGCCGACTTTGACGGCGCCCAGGCGGTGCTGGCCGATCCGGCCTACAACGATCACATTCTCGCCTTCCGGGAGGAGGTCCTGTCCCCCTTCCCCGCCAACATCCTCTGGCGCCTCACTCTTGTAAAGACGCCGGAGACCTTCCCCTGAGGTGACAACCATGAAAGCATTGCGGACAGTTCTCGCCTTTCTGCTGGCAGCGGCGCTGCTCACCGTCCCGGCCCTGGCCATCGACCTGGAGGCCGGCACCGGCAGCGAGTTTTACTGCCGGGACGCGGCTGGCGTGCTCTCCTCCGAGACAGAGCAGCTGCTGACGGCGTATAACGACGTGCTGGAAAACCAGTGCGACGGGGCCCAGCTGGTGGTGGCCACGGTGAACTATCTCTCCCAGGACGCGGACCTGGCCGCCGCGGAGCTGATGAGCGACTGGGGCGTGGGCAGCGCCAGCCAGTCCAACGGCATGCTCCTGCTGCTGGTAGCCGGCGAATACCGGGGTTGGCTCACGGTGGGCGACGGCCTGGACGAGGTCTTTGACGACGATACGGCGTCGCTGTACCTGGACCGGTATTTCTGGGACGATGTGGACGCGGACCGGTTCGACGAGGCGGTCCAGACTCTGGCGGAAAACCTCTACGACTGGTATCTGGACTACTACGGCGTGTCCGACTATGAGCAGCAAGCGCCTTCCCCCTCCGGCGGCAGCGGCATCGTCGCGGTGTTCGCGGTCATCTTCCTGCTTCTCATCTTCATCGTCCTCATCTGGGTCATCGGCGCGGCCAGCCGCTTCACCCGGATGCGCTCCTGGGGTTATACAGGCGGATTCTTCCCCATTTTCTGGTTCGGCGGCGGGCGGCGCTACCGCAGCTACCGGGACCAGTTCCGGCCGCCCCCTCCCCCCGGGCCCGGTCCCGGCGGTCCTGCCGGTTTCGGCGGACCCGGCGGCTTTATGGGCGGCGGCTTCCCCGGGCCGCGGCAAAACTCCTCTTTCTCCCGGCCACGGGGCAGCGGCTTTGGCGGCAGGCCCGGCGGCGGCGCAGGCCGCTCCGGCGGCTTTGGAGGCGGCAGCCGCGGCGGCTTCGGGGGCGGTACCCGGGGCGGCGGCTTCGGCGGCCACTCCGGCGGAGGCGGCGCCGGCAGACGGTAAACCGACAAAAAGCGGACAGTTTTCACTGTCCGCTTATTTTTTGTCTGCGTTTCCGCTCATCCGCCGAACAGGATGTCCAATAGCAGCCGCACCAGGAAAAAAGTCACCACCGCGGCCAGGATCGCCCCAACCACCAATGGCTTTGGCCTGTCGGGCGTCTGCGGCGGGGGCGCCGTCCGGTGAGCGGCCGCATCCCGCTCGTCCCGGCGCATGGCCTTGATGTCCCCGTAGGCCTGGTTGATGCGGCCCATCCGCTCCGCGGCGGCGGCATCCTCCGGGTGCAGATCCGGATGGTGGCGCTTCGCCATCCGCTTATAGGCCCGGGAGATCTCCTGGTCCGAGGCACGGGGCGATACCCCCAACTCCCTGTATGGGTTCATGTGCGGCGCTTAAAACGGTTGCCGCACTTGCGGCAGGTCAGCTCCAGAACGCCCTTTCCCCGGGGCACCCGCAGCAGCGCGTGGCAGGAGGGGCACCGGAAGAATTTATAGTCCTTGCGCTGGGTCCAGCGGTCCCGCACGGACCGGCACCACAGCAGGAATTTCCGGTGGTGCTGATAGTACTTGGCATTCTCCTGCTGGCGCTTGACGGTATTCCGGGAGAAGATACGGAAAACGCACAGCAGCAGCACCATCCACTCCAGCGCCAGAAACAGTTCCGACAGCACCGATATCCGGGAAAACAGCGTGGACAGCGTCATCAGCACGACCGACACAACGAGCAGGAACACCCCGAGAACGTCTATCCCGTTGCGGCCGTACATGAACTGAGACAGCTTTTGCCTGAAATTCATACGATCACCTTTCAGTGATGATTTCTTTTTTATTAAGGATACTACGGCTGTGCCGCATTGTGTTGAACAAACTGTAAATATTCCGCCGGAAGTGGATAAACCGTTGAAAGTTTCCATAACCAAATTACATCTTGTAATTCATCAACAGTGACAAAATCGCAGACCAATCCCATTTGTAATTGCATTAGACCGGATTCTATTATAATATTATTCTGTAGCGTATCCTGATCGGACCCGTCGCCGATCCGCTGGAAAGGGGAAAGATCATGAAAAATACAGCGAAGATCCTGTCTCTGATCATCGTTTTGAGCATGCTTCTGAGCATGAGCGTATATGCCACGCCCGACCCGGATGTCTCCCAGGGCTCCTCCACCGACGCGGTGGTCGTGCCCGGGGACGATGACGCCTCTGAGGAGGATGCCGACGCGGAGCCGGAGGCCGATCCCGTCCGGGAGGACTCCGGCGAGGCCCCCGAAGACGAGGATGCCCCCCAGGAGGAGGCGCCCGCCCCCCAGGAGAGCGGGGACGCGCCCATCTCCCTGCCGGGGCTGGACACCCTGCCCGCCGGCGAACTCATCCAGGCGGACAGTCTCCCTCCCTCTGAGTACGCCGGTCTCACCGGCTACGCCGGCCGGGACGACACGGGCGCCATCTATGTGGGCCAGGATGTGACCGGCCAGGAGGAGATCGGTCTGAACGAGACCGTCACCGGCGAGGGCTATACCGCCGTTTACGTCCACGGTCAGGGCTCGGAAGCCGCCGTCAGCGGCACGCTGGTCGTCTCCGACCAGGGCCAGGGGGAGAACGCCAACGACTTCTCCGGCCAGGGCGCCGCTCTCGTGGCCCATGATGGGGCGAGGCTGGCTCTCACCGGCGCCGCCGTCGGCGTGATCGGCCTGGGCCGCGCCGGCCTGGTGGTGAGCGAGGGCTCTGTGGCTGCCGTCACGGACTCCCAGCTGTCCGTTCTGGGCGGCGATCCCCTCACCGGCGCCTATGAGGGCTATGTCAGTTCCACCGACCGCTCCGCCATGCTCTCTCCCCCCTGGGGTCTGGGCGTCTCCGGCGGCGCTCGGGGCATCTGTCTGGTGGGCCAGTCTCCCGCGCTGAACCTGGTCCGCACCGCCCTCACTGTCGGCGGCTGGGGTGGCGTCTCCACGGACGCCTCCGGCGACAGCTCCGTCACCAGCGTGGACAGTACCATCCGCGTCCTCCCCGCCGGCGAGGGCGGCCTGGACTCCGGCTGGGCCATCCTGGGCTGGGCGAAGGGCGAGTACGGTTCCGGCTACGGCACCGCCTATACCGGCGGCGCCGATCAGTACCACTACGGCCTGCAGATCAGCGGCGCGACCTACGGCGCCGTACTCAACGGGGCCAATACCGCCTACTACGGCTCCTCCGCCGGCAGCATCCCCCTGTACGACGGCGACGGCGAGCTCGTTGACACCGTCCAGGGCCAGGGTCAGCCCACGGTCATCCGCAGCGTGTTCGGCTTCCTGATGGCCGGCGACGTGGCCGACGGCGTCTATGTGGACGACGAGAGCTGGATCAAGACCGCCTCCGCCACCGTGCTCTATAAGGACGGCAACGGCGGGTTCTTCTTCAACAACGCCGATCTGGACCCGGACAGCGGCGTGCTGGTCCAGATGATGGACAACGACGATGACGGCCGGATCGGCATGCCCTCCGATGACAGCCAGGTCTATTCCGACAGCAAGCTCGGCATCGCTCCCGGCTTCCCCGGCATCGCCTATCCTCTGGCGGACAGCGGGTCCGCGCCTGGGGAAATGCCTGTCGCCGGGGAGGCCGCTCCCGAAGAGGAAGCTGCTCCTGAAGACGAAGAATCCCCCGCGGACGAAGCCGTGCCGGAAGACGAAGCTGCGCCTGAGGAGGATGCCGTGCCCGAGGACGAAACTGCACCTGAAGAGGATGCTGTGTCCGAAGACGGCGGCCCCCAGCGGCTGAACGTGTTCTTCACCAACGGCGTATACAAGGGCGACCTTTACAACGGCACCGGCTATTACGGCCAGAGCGGCGACGTGCTGGCGGTCACCGTGGGCAGCGGCGCGCTGCTCAACGGCGACATGGATCTGGCCTCCACCGTGAAGGCCATCCCCTACAGCGACCGGGCCATGGAGGCCGTCGCCGCCTGCGGAGACGCTGTGGGCTACGTGCTGCTGAACGGCATGGGCGAACCCACCTCCGGCAACGAGGGCGACGCCGCTTACATCCAGTTCACCGACTACACTGCGGCCCAGTACTACCTGCAGGGGCAGGTGCAGAACAAATTCTTCTACAACGGCTCCGCCGCCATCGACGTGACGGTGGAGGCCGGCGGCGTCTGGGTCGTCGGCAACGCCTCTCTCATCACCAGCCTCACCGTCGAGGAGGGCGGCGTGGTCTACGGCCGGATCGTGGACAACGGGGACGGCTCCATGATCCTCTATCCCGCCGCCGTCCCGCTGGAGAGCGGCGTGTACGGCCAGCCGGTCCAGGGGGATCTGGAGATCGACGCCCCCGATCCGGGCCAGCTGGACGAGGAGGCCCCTGTCCCGGAGGAGGGCGAGGACAGCGCCGACCCGGAGGAACCCCCTGCGCCCGAAGAGGCGGCGCCTGAGGAGGATGCGACGCCTGAGGAGGAGCCCGCGCCTGAAGACGAAACCACTCCCGAAGATGCACCTGCGCCCGAGGAGGAGCCCGCGCCCGAGGATGTGGACACCGACGCCGCCACGGAGGCGGCCACCGCGATCATCAGCCAGGCCGTCGTCACCGACCACATAGTGCGGCGCCTGTCGGCCCGCGCGGCCGTGGAGGCAGATTATCTGAAGCTGGCGGGCCTGGCCACGCTCGTCGCGTTGCGGCACCTTTGATGTCCCCTCTCACGCCGGGGAGTCCGCTCCCCGGCGGTTTTTTGAAAAGCGGTTTTTCCCGGAGGGAAACCCTTGACATTTGATGCCAACTGCGATATAATGACCAAGCTGTTTGGCGGCGTAGCTCAGTTGGCTAGAGCATGCGGTTCATACCCGCAGTGTCACCGGTTCGAATCCAGTCGCCGCTACCATAGCGGGAGAGGCTTCCGCCTCTCCCGGAAAAGAAGATGGAGGCTTAGCTCAGCAGGTTAGAGCGCATGCTTCACACGCATGAGGTCGCGCGTTCGAGTCGCGCAGTCTCCACCATTTTTTTGGCCCGTTGGTCAAGTGGTTAAGACACCGCCCTTTCACGGCGGTAACATGGGTTCGAGTCCCGTACGGGTCACCACGGCGGAGCTCGGCTCCCCGGAAATAAGCCTGACGTGAGAGCGCCGGGCTTATTTTTTTGCAGCTTTGCCTGGCCGCCTTCCACGTCGCTTGTCAAGCCGCACCGTCCATGGTATACTGGTTTTTACGTTCAAGTACATATCGGATGGACGCGGAACGCTGCAAAGGAAAGAATGATTCGAGATGCGCAAGCGGATATTTGAGATCATAGAGGTCGCCAACGAGGACGATAAGGCCAGCAGGGTCTACGACCTGTGCATGATGTGCCTCATCACCGCCAGCCTTGTCCCTCTGGCGTTCAAGGAGACGAACCGGGTCTTCTCCGCCATCAATATTGTCGCCACGGCGTGCTTTCTGCTGGACTACGCCGTGCGGCTCATGACCGCCGATATGAAGCTGAAGCGGGGCACCGCCTCGTTCTTCCTCTACCCCCTCACCCCCATGGCGATCATCGACCTGCTGGCGATCCTGCCGGTGTTCACCTCCCTGTTTCCCGGTCTGCGGCTGGTCAAGCTGCTCCGCCTGTTTCGCACCTTCCGCGTGTTCCGCTCGTTCAAAATGTTCCGGTATGCCAAGAGCGTGCAGATTATCGCGGCGGTCATAAAGGCCCAGCGGGGGCCGCTTCTGGCCGTGTGCTCCCTGGCTGTGGGATATGTGCTGATCTCCGCGCTGATCATCTTCAACGTGGAGCCCGATACGTTCGCCGATTTCTTTGAGGCCGTCTACTGGGCCACCGTGAGCCTCACCACGATCGGATACGGCGACATCTGCCCGGTGACCGCCGCCGGAAGGATCGTAACGATGATATCCTCCATCGTGGGCATCGCGATCGTCGCCCTCCCCGCCGGCATCATAACGGCCGGGTATATGGAGCAGATCAAAAAATAAGGCCCGCCCGTCCTTTGGCGGACCCTGCAATGAACAGCGCAGCGCCCGGACAGAATGTCCGGGCGCTGCGCGTTTCCCGATATTTTATACGGCCTCGTCCCCCAGCAGATGGTGGACGAACTTGGACACCGCGATGGAGCCCTGCTCCTTTTTCATCCAGGCCACCCCCAGCTGGCGGTAATAGGCCGGCTCGATGGGGCAGCCGTACAGCTCGTAGGGCGTACGCTGAAGCACCAGCTCCGGCAGCAGCGTCACCCCCAGGCCGCTCTCCACCATGCTCATAACGGTGTAATCGTCCTTCACGGTATACTGGCGCTTGGGCCGGATGTCCGCGTCGGAAAAGATCTTTTCCACGATCTGGCTGTACCCGGACTCCAGCAGGACGAACGTCTCCTCCCGCAGATCCTCCAGACTGACGCTCCGCCCCGCCAGACGGTGGCTCGCCGGCAAGACGATTTCCATCCGGTCCTTCAGCAGCTCCCGGAACACGAACTCGTCCCCCTCCGGCTTCGTCATGAAGCCCACATCCACCATGCCGCTGCGCAGCCACTCGCAGATCTGCACCACGTCTCCCTGCAGCAGCTCGAACCCGATGTTGGGATACTTCTCCCGGAAGTCCTTCAGATGGGGCGGCAGCCACTGGCAGGAGAGGCTGGTGAAAATGCCGATGCGGATCAGACCCGCGTTCATGTTCTGCAGCTCCAGACTCCGCTCGAACACGTTCCGCTCCCCCACCACGATCTGGCGCATGCTGGGCAGCAGATATTCCCCCTCCGCCGTCAGGCGTACGCCGCTCTTGCTCCGGGCCAGGAGCGTCACCCCCAGGTCCGTCTCCAGCGCCCGCACCAGCTGGCTCACCGCCGACTGGGTGCAGCCGAAGAAGGCCGCCGTCCGGGTCAGGCTCTTCGTCTCCACGATCTTCAGGAAAACTTCGTATCTGGATGTTTTCATCGCACACCTCATAAGACACGCTAATTCTCAAATTCAAAATCGCTTACTATATGCTCTATTATATACTTTCGAAATTGATCGGACAAGACTTTTCTTTCCGCCAGGCAAAATTTTTTCGCGGCCGCTCATAGTCCGCCCCTTTGGGGAAATACTTTCTATGAGGTGATCTTAATATGACAACGAAAGAACTGCTCTACGTGGACGACGCCCTCTCCCACGCCATGTTTCTGGTGACGCAGTGCCAGGACGCGGCCAACACTCTGAAGGACGCCAGTCTCAAGCTCCAGGCCCAGCAGATGGCCGACCGCCACCGCCAGGTCTACAAGAAATTCTACGACCTCGTGTAAGGAGAGACAAAATGGACGACAAATGCATCATGGAGAACCTTCTCCTCACCACCAAGGGCGTCATTGACCTGTATATGCACGGCGCCATCGAATCCAGCACCGCCAACATCCACCAGGCCTTCTCCAGCGCCTTTGACGACACCCTGTCCATGCAGGACAACATCTACAAGCAGATGAGCGCCAAGGGCTGGTACCAGATGGACAACGCCCCCCAACAGCAGGTCCAGCAGACCAAGCAGAAGTACAATCCCACCTGCTGACACCCATTCCATTGGGCCTTCTGCACGCAAAACGCCCCGTCCGACGGACGGGGCGTTCCCATTTACCCGTGGCGCAGAAAAGCCAGCACCCGGTCGTTGAAATCCCGGGCCTCCTCGTAGGCGGAGTGGCCCAGGTCCTCGTACAGATAGATCCCGCACCCCAGTTTTTCCGCGATCTCCACCGAGGCCTCGCCGGTGAGCACCTTGTCCCGCCGCCCGCCGATGACAAAGGCGGGGCAGCGGATCTCCCCCAGCCGGTCGTACGCCTCGCAGGTGAGGCAGGACCGGGTGAGTACGGACAGCCGGTACAGATCGTCGGGCCGGCCGACCCGGGAAACGGCCGGAAGCAGCCGGCCGAAGCGCCGCAGATATTCCGGCGAGTACATCTTCTCCATCACGTCCGCCACCAGGCCGTCGTAGTCGTCCGCCTCCGCCAGCGCCGACCACCGGCCCACCACCTGCCGGAGGGTATCGTTGGCCCGGGCAGCGGTCACCGCCAGCACCAGCTTTTCCACCAGCTCCGGCCGGTCCAGCGCCAGGTACATGGCGGCCATGCCCCCCTGGGACACGCCGAACACCGCCGCGCTCCCGATCCCCAGCGCATCCATCCCCGCCGCCGTATCCGCGGCGATGTCCCGGACGGAATAGCCCTCCCGGACCGGGTCCCGCCGGTCGAAAATATACACTGTGTAATCATCGGCAAAGCGCTTGTATGTATGCGCCAAGGCGTAGCCTGTCTCCCGCAGGCGGTGCAGGTTCAGCCCCGGAATCATCACCAGGGCCCGGTCTCCCCCGCCGAAACGAATCGCGTCCATGGCGGCCTCCCCCAGGGGCACCGTGAAGGACTCCACCTCCATTACCGGATCTGGCCGTCGCCGCGGATGATGTATTTGTAGGAGCAGAGCTCCTCCAGGCCCATGGGGCCCCGGGCGTGGAGCTTTTGGGTGGAGATGCCCATCTCGCAGCCCAGACCGAACTCGCCCCCGTCGGTGAACCGGGTGGAGGCGTTCACGTACACCGCCGCGCTGTCCACGCTTCGGGTGAAAAGCGCCGCGGCGTCGCCGTCCTCGGTGATGATGGCGTCGGAATGGCCGGTGGAGTGGGCGGCGATGTGGGCGATGGCAGCGTTCACGTCCTTCACCACGGCCACCGCCAGGATGTAGTCGAGAAACTCCGTGTCAAAATCCCGCTCCCCCGCCGGCACGCCGGGAATGAGGGCTGCCGCTTTTTCGTCCAGCCGGAGTTGGACGGGCGGCTTGCCTGCGGCGGCCCGGTCGTCCACCAGCCGCCTTTTCAGCCGGGGCAGGAACCGCTCCGCCACGGCCTCGTGGACCAGCAGGACCTCCTCGGCGTTGCACACGCTGGGCCGGCTGGTCTTGGCGTTCTCCACAATGGCCAGGGCCTTGTCCAGATCCGCCGCGGCGTCCACATACACATGGCAGATGCCGGTCCCCGTCTGGATGCAGGGCACGGTGGCGTTCTCCACGCAGGCCCGGATCAGACCTGCGCCGCCCCGGGGGATCAGCAGATCCACCAGACCGCTGGCGCTCATCAGCTCCCGGGCGCTGTCCCGGGAGATATCCTGCACCAGGCTCACCGACTCCTCCGGCAGTCCCGCCTGCCGGAGCCCGGCCCGCAGGGCCCGCACGATGGCGTTGCAGCTGCGCCAGGACTCCTTGCCGCACCGGAGCACGCACACGTTCCCGCTCATCACCGCCAGCGCCGCCGCGTCGGCGGTCACATTGGGCCGGCTCTCGTAGATGATGGCCACCACGCCCAGGGGCACGCTGACCCGCTGGATGACCAGCCCGTTGGGCCGCTCCACATGGCGCAGAACCTTCCCCACCGGGTCCGGCAGAGCGGCCGCCTGACAGACCCCCTCCGCCATGGCCCGCACCCGGCCGGCGTCCAGGGCCAGCCTGTCCAGCATCACATCCGGCATGACCCCCCGGGCCGCCTGCATGTCCTGCTCGTTGGCCGCGAGGATATTGTCCATATCCGCCAGTACGCTGTCGGCCATCAGGCGCAGCGCCTGCGCTTTTTTCTCCGCGCCGGCCGTCGCCAGCGCCGCCTTGGCGGTCTGGGCCGCCAGCAAAATCTCATGGGTCGTCATGGTCCTTATTCAATCCTCCCCGTTCCGGCCGGCCGGGCATGCCCGAAAGCTCGTGCCGATCATATTCCCACCGTCCAGGATGCTGTACAGATTCTCCGGATTGCTGCCGTTGGCGATCACCATGTCGATGCCCGCCGCCATGGTCATTTTCGCCGCGCTCAGCTTGGTCTTCATGCCGCCCACGGAGAGCCCGCTGCCCGCCTGGTCCGCCATGGCCTCCAACTCCGGGGTGACCCCGCCCTCCACCGTCTCGATGAGCCGGGCGTTCGGGTCCTTGTGGGGGTCGGCGGAATAGAGCCCGTCGATGTCGCTGAGCAGCACCACCAGATCCGCCCGGATGGCGCAGCCCACGATGGCCGCCAGGGTGTCGTTGTCCCCCACGGCGATCTCCTCGGTGGAGACGGTGTCGTTCTCGTTGATGATGGGCAGCACGCCCATCTCCAGCAGCCGGCTCATGGTGTTCACAAAGTGCTCCCGGCGAGCGGCGTTGTCCACGTCGCTGCCTGTGAGCAGCACCTGGGCCACCGTGTGGTTATACTCGGAAAACAGCTTGTCGTAGGTGTACATCAACTCGCACTGCCCCACGGCGGCGGCCGCCTGCTTGCCCGGCATATCCGCCGGACGCCGGTCCAGCCCCAGCTTCCCCACGCCCATGGCGATGGCGCCGGAGGACACCAGCACGATCCTGTGCCCCGCGTTTTTCAGATCGCTGAGCACCTTCACCAGCTTTTCCATGTGCCGGATGTTCAGATTTCCCGTGGGATAGGTGATGTTGGAGGTGCCGAGCTTGATTACAACAGTCATATCGTCTGTCCCGCCTTTATGTCAACGGTTTGGGCGGCATTCGTCAAATTGACCGCAGGCCGCTCGTTTGACACAGTATAGCACGATAGCGCCCCATGCGCAATGAAAAATAGGAAAAAGCGGCGGGTGCCCCCGCCGCTTTTTTCCTTTGTTTTTTCTCACTCTGCCCCGTCTTCCGGCAGATAACCCATGGGATCGGTGCTCAATCCGTCCTTCGTCATGGCAAAGTGGAGGTGGCTGACCTGGTTGACCTCCCCCAGCGCCGTGGTCCCCACAGAGCCGATGACCTGGCCCATGGTGACCACCTGGCCCACGCCCACCGGGGGCTCCGCCGCCAGATTGGCGTAGATGGAGTGGGTACCGTTGCCGTGGTCGATCTCCACGGTGGTGCCCAGCAGATCGTCGCTGGACACATCCACCACCGTGCCGCCTGCCGCCGCCAGGACCTGTTCGCCCTGGGCGCAGGCCACGTCGATGCCGTCATGGGTGCGCCAGTCGGCCATGGTGCTGTCGTACAGCAGCCGATCGATGGAATAGGGCACCTGCACGGAGCCCCGCACCGGCCAGACATAGCTGGTCACGGTCTCGGAGAACACCGCCTGCGCCGGCGCTTCCTCCTGCCGGGAGGCGTCCTCCTCCGACCCATTCTCCGCCGAGGCGTCCTCCGTCCCGTCGCCGGTATCGGCGGGCGCCGCGCTCTCCTGCTCCGGATCGGTGCGCATCGCCTCGTCCGCCGGGATCATGGTGACGAACGCGCCGGACACGTCCACCACCGGTTCCTCTGCCATCACGTCTTCTACATTAGTCCCCGCGTCGGTGAGCATGATCCAAAGGGAGATGCCGATCACCGCCGCGCACAGGAAAAGGACTATGTAGAAGCCCTTTCCCCCCATGGACCCGGCTCTGGCGCCGGACCCCTGCTTGTTTTCCATTTGTTTTGACCCTCCAAAAAAATTGGTGTTTCCGAAGGCTATTGTTGCCTTGGAAACACCAATTTATACAGGTTTTGGGGTCAGCGCGGACTTTTTACTTCTTGATGGAGAAGAAAGCGTCCATGCCCAGATACTTGGCCGTATCGTCCAGCTCGTCCTCGATGCGGAGCAGCTGGTTGTACTTGGCCACGCGGTCGGTGCGGCTGGGGGCGCCGGTCTTGATCTGGCCGGCGTTCACGGCGACGGTCAGGTCGGCGATGGTGGTGTCCTCAGTCTCGCCGGAGCGGTGGGAGATAACGGCGGTGTAGCCGGCGCGGTGGGCCAGCTGGATGGCGTCCAGGGTCTCGGTCAGGGTGCCGATCTGGTTCAGCTTGATAAGCACGGAGTTGGCGACCTTCTTCTCGATGCCCATCTTGACCCGCTCCACGTTGGTGACGAACAGGTCGTCGCCCACGATCTGGATCTTGTCGCCCAGCTTGTCGGTCATCAGCTTCCAGCCGTCCCAGTCGTCCTCGCCCAGGCCGTCCTCGATGGAGATGATGGGATACTTGGCCACGAAGTCCTCGTACATGGCCACCAGCTCGGCGCTGGTCATGTCGATGCCCCGCTTGGGCAGGTGATAGACCTTCTTGTCCGCGTCGTACCAGTCGGACACGGCGCAGTCGATGGCGATCCGGAAGTCCTCGCCGGGCTTATAGCCGGCCTTCTCGATGGCGGTGACCAGGGCCTTCAGAGCGTCCTCGTCGCTGTCCAGAGTGGGGGCATAGCCGCCCTCATCGCCCACGCCGGAGGCGGGAACGACCTTCTTCAAGGTGTGGAACACCTCGGCGCACATGCGCAGGGCCTCGGCAAAGTTGGGAGCGCCCACGGGCATGATCATGAACTCCTGGATATCCACGTTGGAGCTGGTGGCGTGCGCGCCGCCGTTGAGCACGTTCATCATGGGCACGGGCAGGGTCTTGGCGTTGCAGCCGCCCACATACTGATACAGGGGCAGGCCCAGGGCGTTGGCCGCAGCCTTGGCGCAGGCCAGGCTGGCGCCCAGCATGGCGTTGGCGCCCAGACGGGTCTTGTTGGGGGTGCCGTCCAGCTCGATGAGGATCTTGTCGATAGCAGGCTGGTCCAGAACGTTCAGGCCCTGCAGCGCCTCGGCGATCTCGGTGTTCACGTTCTTCACGGCGGTGAGGGTGCCCTTGCCCAGGTAGCGGCTCTTGTCGCCGTCCCGCAGCTCGCAGGCCTCATGGATGCCGGTGGAAGCGCCGGAGGGAACGGCCGCGCGGCCGACGGTGCCGTCGTCCAGAGTGACCTCCACCTCCACGGTGGGGTTGCCGCGGGAGTCCAGGATCTCCAGGGCCTTCACGTCAACGATCTCGAAATAGTCTTTCATGTTATTCTCCTTAAAATAATGATATTTTTCTTCAGTCGATCAGGCACGCGCCTGTCATGGCCTTGGGCTGCTCCAGACCCATCAGATGGAGCATGGTGGGGGCGATGTCCGCCAGCCGGCCGGGATGAAGCTTCACATCCCCCGCCCCGCACAGAATGAAGGGCACCGGGTTGGTGGTGTGGGCGGTATGGGGCGTGCCGTCCTCGGCCCGCATCTTATCGGCGTTGCCGTGGTCGGCGGTGACCAGCAGCACGCCGCCCATCTTCTCCACAGCCTGCCAGACCTTGCCCACGCAGGTGTCCACGGTCTCCACCGCCTTCACCGCTGCGTCCATGACGCCGGTGTGGCCCACCATATCGCAGTTGGCCAGGTTCATGATGACCGTGTCGTACACGCCGGACTCGATGCGCTCCACCGCCTTGGCGGTGACCTCGTCGGCGCTCATCTGGGGGACCAGGTCGTAAGTGGCGTACTCCTTGGGGGACGGCACCAGCACCCGGTCTTCCCCGGGGTAGGTGCGCTCCACGCCGCCGTTGAAGAAGAACGTCACATGGGCGTACTTCTCTGTCTCCGCGATGCGAAGCTGCTTCATGCCGGCCCGGCTGACGATCTCCCCGAAGGTATCCTCCAGCACCTCCGGCGGGAAGGCGATGGGCAGCTCGGTCATGGCCTCGTCGTACTGGGCGGTGCACACATAGTGCAGGGGGAAGTGGCCCTTGGGCAGGGCGAAGCCGTCAAAGTCGGGCTTCATCAGCGCCCAGGTCATCTCCCGGGCCCGGTCGGGCCGGAAGTTGGCGAAGATCACGCTGTCGCCGGACTGGATGACGCCGTCGCCGTCGCAGACCACCGGTTCCATAAACTCGTCGGTGACGCCGGCGGCATAGCTGGCGCCCACCGCCTTCACCGGATCGGGCTCCTTGGCGCCCTCGCCGCAGACGATGGCCCGATAGCCCTTCTCCAGGCGCTCCCAGCGCTTATCCCGATCCATGCCCCAAAAGCGGCCCTGGATGGTGGCGATCTTCCCGTAGCCGATCCCGGCGCAGTGATCCGCCAGCATCTGCACGTAGCCCTGACCGGAGGAGGGCGGCACGTCCCGGCCGTCCAGGAAGCAGTGGACGTAGCACTGCTTCACGCCCCGCTTTTGGGCCATGTCCACCAGGGCGAAGATGTGCTTGATGTGGCTGTGCACGCCGCCGTCGGACAGCAGGCCCAGCACATGCACCGGGTGGCCGGACTTGGCGGCCTCGTCCATGGCGGCGCAGTAGGCGGGATTTTCAAAGAAGCTGCCGTCGTCCACCGCCCGGCTGATCCGGGGCAGGGGCTGGAACACCACCCGGCCGGCGCCGATGTTGGTGTGGCCCACCTCGGAGTTGCCGATCTGGCCGGCGGGCAGTCCCACGTCCTCGCCGCTGGCCTGCAGCTGGGTGTTGGGATACTGGGCGAACAGGCCGTCCAGAACGGGGGTCTTCGCCACGGAGACGGCGTTGTAGGGGCCGGGCTCGGCCAGGCCGAACCCGTCCATGATGAGCAGTACGGTCGGTTTCTTACTCATTGGCCGCACCGATGATGTCCGCGAATTCCGGCTTCAGGCTGGCGCCGCCGATGAGGCCGCCGTCGATGTCGGGCTGAGAGAGCAGCTCGGCGGCGTTTTTGCCGTTCATGCTGCCGCCGTAAAGGATCTGCACGCCCTTGGCCAGCTCCTCCCCGTACAGGCCCGCCAGCACGCCGCGGATGTAGCCGCAGACCTCCTGGGCCTGGGCCGCGGTGGCGGTACGGCCGGTGCCGATGGCCCAGATGGGCTCATAGGCGATGACGACCTTCTTCATCTCCTCGGCGGACACGCCCGCGAGGCCGCCCTTGATCTGACTCTCCACGAAGGACAGGGTCACGCCCGCGTCCCGCTGCTCCAGGCTCTCGCCGCAGCACATGATGGGGGTGATGCCCGCGCCCAGAAGGGCCTTCAGCTTCTCGTTCACCAGCTGGTCGCTCTCGGCGTGATAGGCCCGGCGCTCGCTGTGGCCGATGATGCAGTAGTCCACGCCCAGATCCGCCAGCATGGCCGCGGAGACCTCGCCGGTGTAGGCGCCCTTGTCATGGGCGGACACGTCCTGGGCGCCCACCTTCACCTGGCTGCCGGCCAGGGCCGCCTTCACGGCGGGGATCAGGGGGAAGGGCACGCACAGCGCGCTGGACACGCCCTCGCTCAGCTTCGCGCCCGGCTCCAGGCCCTGCCAATAGGCGGGGACCTGGGAGGCCAGCATATTCATTTTCCAGTTGCCCGCGATGAGGGCATTGCGGTATTTCTTATCCATGGAAGATCTCCTTATGCGTCCTCAAGGGCGACCACGCCGGGCAGAGCCTTGCCCTCCAGGAATTCCAGGGAGGCGCCGCCGCCGGTGGAGATGTGGGTGATCTTGTCGGCGAAGCCCAGCTGCTCCACAGCCGCCGCGCTGTCGCCGCCGCCGATGATGCTCACGGCGCCGGAGCCGGCCACGGCACGGGCCACGGCGCGGGTGCCCTCGGCGAACTTATCGAACTCGAACACGCCCATGGGGCCGTTCCACACGATGGTGCCGGCGCCCTTGACGGCGGCGGCGAACGCCTCGCGGGTCTTCTCGCCGATGTCCAGGCCCTGCCAGCCGGCGGGGATGGAATCGGAGGGAACGGTCTTGCTCTCCGCATCGGCGGAGAATTCCTTGGCCACCACGGTGTCCTCGGGCAGCAGCAGCTCCACGCCCTTGGCCTTGGCGTCGGCGATCATCTGCTTGGCGAAATCGACCTTGTCCTCCTCCAGGAGGCTGTCGCCCACCTCATGGCCCTGGGCCTTGATGAAGGTGTAGGCCATGCCGCCGCCGATGATGATCTTGTCGGCCTTGGTCAGCAGATTCTCGATGACGGGGATCTTGTCGGAGACCTTGGCGCCGCCCAGGATGGCCACAAAGGGACGGGCGGGATCTTCCAGCGCCTTGCCCATGATGGACAGCTCCTTGCCGATCAGGAAGCCGGACACGGCGGGCAGATAATCAGCCACGCCGACGGTGGAGGCATGGGCGCGGTGCACGGTGCCGAAGGCGTCGGACACATACAGGCCACCCTCGCCGGCCAGACCGGCCAGCGCCTTGGCGGTAGCGGGATCGTTCTTGGTCTCGCCCTTTTCAAAACGGGTGTTCTGCAGCAGCATGATCTGGCCGGGCTGGAGAGCGGCGGCCTTGGCCTGGGCGTCGGGGCCCACTACGTCATCGGCCAGGACGACCGGCTTGCCCAGCAGCTGGCTGAGGCGCTCGGCCACCGGCTCCATACGCAGCGCGTCCAGGGACTTCTTCCACTTCGCCTCGGTGAGCTCGGCAGGGTCCTTGCCCTTTTCAGCCTGCTTCTTTGCCCACTTCTCAAAGTTGGGCTCAGGCTTGCCAAGATGGGAGCAGGCGATGACGGCGGCGCCGTTATCCAGCAGATACTGGATGGTGGGAAGAGCGGCGCGGATGCGCTTGTCGTCCTTGATCTCGCCGGTCTTCTTGTCCTGCGGGACGTTGAAGTCGCAGCGCAGAAGGACCTTCTTGCCCTTCACGTCCACCTGGGTCACGGTTTTCTTGTTGTAGTTCATTGCCTATTTCCTCCATTATAAATGGTTTTTAACGGTTCATTCCCCCACGGCCATAATCCCCCGGTCCAACAGCCCGGGAAATCCCTGCTGGCGCAGGGCCTCGTAGAGGATGATGGAAGCGGAGCTGGCCAGATTGAGGCTGCGCGCCCGGGCCTTCATGGGGATCCGCAGGCACCGGTCCCGGTAGCGCTCCATCAACTCCTCCGGCAGACCGGAGGTCTCCCGGCCGAACAGCAGCGCCGCGTCCGGGCCGAAGGACGCCTGGGCATAGCTCCGGGGCGCCTTGGTGGACAGCAGCCAGAGATGTTCGTCCCCGTTCTCCGCCAGGTACGCATCCAGGTTCTCGTATACATGCACGTCCACCAGATGCCAGTAGTCCAGCCCCGCCCGCTTCACGGCGGCATCCGAGATGTCGAAGCCCAGGGGCTTAATCAGGTGCAGACTGGCGCCGGTGGCGGCGCAGGTCCGGGCGATGGCGCCCGTATTCTGGGGGATCTCCGGGGCGTAGAGAACGATGCTGTTCATAGGGGGCGTCTCCAAAAAACGGCTGCGGCGCGTGCCGGAAAATGGCGCAACAGCGCTATTTTTCCACTATCATTAACCTTTCATATTATATACCATCGCGGCTTTTTTTCAAGGGTGACTTTCTGTCCTCGCGCATTTCTGTTGAAAATGTTGCAAAAAACCATTATAATGACCCGGAGGTGAGGAAAATGCCAACATTATATATTATTGTCCCCTGCTACAACGAGTCCGAATGCCTGCCCCGGACGGCCCCTGTATTCCGCCGGGAGCTGGAGGAGCTGACCGCCGCCGGTCTCGCCTCGCCGGCCAGCCGGATCCTTCTCGTGGACGACGGCTCCGCCGACGGCACCTGGGAGATCATCCGCTCCCTGCACGAGGGAGATCCCGCCTTTTCCGGTCTGCGTCTGTATCCCAACCGGGGCCACCAGAACGCGGTGATGGCCGGGCTCATGGAGGCCCGGGAGCGGACGGACGTGACCATCAGCATCGACGCGGATCTGCAGGACGACATCTCCGCCATGGGAGAGATGATGAAAAAACACGCCGAGGGCTTTCCCATCGTCTGCGGCGTCCGCTCCAGCCGGGAGACCGACACCTTCCTCAAGCGCTTCACCGCCCAGAGTTATTACGCGCTGATGAACCTGTTCGGGGCCAGGCTCGTCTACAACCACGCCGACTACCGGCTCATGGACCGCGCCGCTTTGGACAAGCTGGCCCTGTACCACGAGGAGGACCCCTTCCTCCGGGGCCTCGCCACCCGGCTGGGGCTTCCCATCGCCACGGTGGAGTATGCCCGCGCCCCGCGGGTGGCGGGAGAGAGCAAATATACCCTGAAAAAAATGCTGAAACTGGCCATCCGGGGCTTCACCTGCGGCCGCTGTAAGCCCCAGGACACCCCCAGACCGGCCGACCCCCACATCGCAGAGCGGCTTTTTTCGTGAATATTTATCCCCTTTCCCTCGGGAAAGGGGTTTTCTTTTGTATAGGTTGCAAGAAAATGCAGCCTTATTCACTTTTTAGTGAATATCCTATTGTTTATTCATCTCAGCCGGATTATAATCCAGCCATCAACCAAACCTGGTTACATAAAACAGCAACGACAAAATGGAAGGATGGAACTGATACAATGAAGAAACTTCTTGCAATGCTTTTGGCCCTTGCCATGATCCTGAGCCAGGCCGCCTGCGGCGGCTCCGGAAGCAGCGCCGAAACCCAGTCCGAACCCACCGAGGCCCCTGTGGAGACCGAGCCCGAGGTTGAGCCCGAAGCTGAGCCGGAAGAGGAACCCGAGACCGAACCGGAAGCCGAGGCAGCCGGGTACACCACCGTCGAGGAAGGCAAGCTCATCATGAGCACCAACGCCGCCTTCCCTCCCTATGAGATGGTCGCCGACGGCGAGGGCGTCTACAACGGCTTCGAGGGCATCGACGTGGAGATCGCCGTGGCTCTGGCCGACAAGCTGGGCCTGGAGCTGGTCATCGACGACATGGACTTCGACTCCGCTCTGGTGGCCGTGCAGAACGGCAAGAGCGACATGGTCCTGGCCGGCCTGACCTACAAGGAAGAGCGTGACAAGGTCATGGACTTCTCCACCAGCTACGCCACCGGCCAGCAGGTGGTCATCGTCCCCGACGGCTCCGACATCGAGACCATGGACGACCTGGCCAACGATAAGATGATCGGCGTCCAGCGCGGCACCACCGGTGAGATGTACGCCGCCGACACCCCCGAGAACGGCGGCTACGGCGAGGATCACGTCCTGGCCTATGACAACGGCGCTCTGGCTGTCCAGGCCATGCTCAACGGCCAGGTGGACGCGGTCATCATCGACAACGGCCCCGCCCAGGAGTACGTCAAGTCCAACGCCGGTCTGCATCTGCTGGAGGGCGACTGGGTGCTGGAGAACTACTGCCTGGCCGTGGACGAGGGCAACACCGGTCTGCTGGAGGCCCTCAACAGCGCTCTTGAGGAAATGATCGCCGACGGCACCGTTCAGGCCATCATCGACAAGTACATCGCCGCCGAGTAATAATACCCGGCCTGAGGAGAGGGGCGGTCCCGCCGACCGCCCCCCTTTCCATATAACTAAGAGAGGGGAAATAGCATGAACGTAGACCTGCTCTACGAGACCCTGTCCCAGATCCCCCTGGAGGATCTGAACTTCTGGCAGAGCCTGTTCACGAAATTCTACCGGGCCTGGTTTTTGGAGGACCGGTGGCTGAAGTATTTTGAGGGCCTGCTCACCACCATCGAGGTCACCGTGATCGCCCTGATCATCGGCGTGGTGCTGGGCGTGCTGGTGGCCATGGCCCGTGTGGCCCACGACCAGCGCCGCCCCGGCACCCACAACCCCGTCCTGTCCGCCATCAATTTCGTCTGCAAGATATACGTCACCGTCATCCGGGGCACCCCCATGATGGTACAGCTGATGATCATGGGCTTCGTCATCTTCGCCTCCAGCCGGAACTTCACCCTGGTAGGCGCGCTGGGCCTGGGCATCAACTCCGGCGCCTATGTGTCCGAGATCATCCGGGGCGGGCTGATGAGCCTGGACCCGGGCCAGTCGGAGGCGGGCCGCTCCCTGGGTCTGAGCTACATCCAGACCATGCGGTTCATCGTCATCCCCCAGGCCTTCAAGGCCATCCTCCCCTCCCTGGGCAATGAGTTCATCGTGCTTTTGAAGGATACCTCCCTCATCAGCGTCATCGCCGGTAAGGAGATCGTCTACGCGGCCCGGTCCATCGGCGCCAAGACGTACGAGTACATGTTCCCCTATGTCATCACCGCCATCATGTACCTGATCCTGGTGATGATCTTCTCCTGGCTGCAGAGCATACTGGAAAGGAGGCTGCGCGAAAGTGATAGACGTTAAGGGCCTGAAAAAAGCCTTTGGGGACCACGTGGTCCTCAAGGACATCACCGAGCACATCTATCCCGGCGAGAAGGTGGTCGTCATCGGCCCCTCCGGCTCCGGCAAGAGCACCTTCCTGCGCTGCCTGAACCTGCTGGAGACCCCCACCGCCGGCACCATCACCTTCAAGGGCACGGACATCACCGACCCCAAGAGCGACATCAACAAGTACCGCCAGAAGATGGGCATGGTGTTCCAGCACTTCAACCTGTTCCCCCACATGACCATCATGAAGAACCTGACCCTGGCCCCCACGAAGCTTTTGAAAAAATCCAAGGCCGAGGCCGAGGAAAAGGCCATGGAGCTGCTGGGCCGGGTGGGTCTGGCGGACCGGGCCGGGTCCTATCCCAACCAGCTGTCCGGCGGCCAGAAGCAGCGCGTGGCCATCGTGCGGGCGCTGTGCATGGAGCCGGAGGTCATGCTCTTCGACGAGCCCACCTCCGCCCTGGACCCGGAGATGGTGGGCGAGGTGCTGGACGTGATGAAGCAGCTTGCCAACGACGGCATGACCATGGTGGTGGTCACCCACGAGATGGGCTTTGCCAAGGAGGTGGGCGACCGGGTGCTGTTCATGGAGGACGGCATCATCATGGAGCAGAACACCCCCACGGAGTTCTTCGACCACCCCCAGACCGAGCGGGCGCAGAGCTTCCTGGCAAAAGTGCTGTGACGGACCTCTCTCCCCGGGCTTCGGCCCGGAGTTCTCCTATTTTTGCGGCCGCGCCGCGGGACGCGCCGGATCCCTCTATTTCTTTATCGTTTTTGTGCACGAAAAAGAAAAATGCATTTCCGTCATTGTACACAGTTTTTACAAACATGTTTTTGGCACATTGACATTTTCCGCCGAACACACTATTATCTAAAATAAGCATTTGTTTTCTGCCGGGCGGGGCCCGGTCTGAATAGACTTTATGGAAAGAGGTACAAAAAATGAAACGCACCACCATGAAAAAGCTGATCGCCCTCGCCCTTGCCTCGATCATGCTGGTGGCTCTGTGCTCCTGCGGCGGAAGCGGCAGCAGTTCCGAGTCTACCGCCTTCAAGATCGGCGGCACCGGCCCTCTGACCGGCGACGCGGCTATTTACGGCAACGCGGCCATGAATGGCGCCCAGATCGCCGTGGACGAGATCAACGCCCAGGGCGGCATCCAGTTTGAGCTGAAGTACGAGGACGACGCCCACGACGCCGAGAAGGCCGTCAACGCCTACAACGCCCTGAAGGACTGGGGCATGCAGCTGAGCCTGGGCTCCGTCACCTCCGCTCCGGCCAACGCCACCTCCGCGGAGGGCTTCGCCGACCGGATCTTCTCCCTGACCCCCTCCGCCTCCGCCCCCACCGTCATCGAGGGCAAGGACAACATGTTTCAGATGTGCTTCCTGGACTATCCCACCCAGGGCGGCGCTTCCGCGCAGTACATCTCTGACATGCAGCTGGGCGAAAAGATCGGCATCATCTGGAAGAACGACGAGGACTACTCCACCGGTCTGCGCAACTCCTTTGTGGACAAGGCCGAGGAGCTGGGTCTGACGATCGTGGCCGAGTCCACCTTCACCGAGGACAACAACGACTTCAGCGTGCAGCTGACCGAGATGCAGAACGCCGGCGCCGACCTGGTGTTCCTGCCCATGTACTATCAGCCCGCCTCCCTGATCTTCGCTCAGGCCAACGCCATGGGCTACGCCCCCAAGTGGTTCGGCGTGGACGGCATGGACGGCATCCTGACCATGGAGGGCTTTGATCCCACCCTGGCCGAGGGTGTCATGCTGCTGACCCCCTTCAACGCCGACTCCACCGACGAGGCCACCCAGGCCTTCGTGGCCAAGTATCAGGAGCTCTACAACGAGATCCCCAACCAGTTCGCCGCTGATGCTTACGACTGCATCTACGCCTACAAGCAGGCCCTGGAGGCCGCCGGCGCCACCCCCGACATGAGCGCCGAGGAGCTGAACGACCTGATGATCCAGCAGTTCACCTCCATGACCTTCGACGGTCTGACCGGCACCGGCATGACCTGGGACGCCACCGGCGCGGTGAGCAAGAGCGCCCACGGCATGGTGATCCAGGACGGCGCATACGTGGGTCTTGACTGATCCTGCCTGATTTTCCGGCAACGGGGCCGGAGCAGATGCTTTGATGCGCCTGCTCCGGCCTTTCGGGATTTTCCCGTCTCTCCCCTACCCTGTGATCTGACGAAAGGGGGCTCTCCCTCGTGACATTTCTCAACTATCTGCTCAGCGGCATCAGCCTGGGCAGCATCTACGCCATCATCGCCCTGGGCTACACCATGGTTTACGGCATTGCCAAAATGCTGAACTTCGCCCACGGCGACGTGATCATGGTGGGCGCGTATATATGCTTTTTCGCCGTGAGCCGCTTTGCCCTGCCGCCGCTGGTGGGCGTGCTGGCCGCCATGGCGGTGTGCACCGTACTGGGCATTCTGGTGGAGCGGCTGGCCTATAAGCCTCTGCGGGCGGCCCCCTCCCTGGCGGTGCTGATCACGGCCATCGGCGTTAGCTACTTTTTGCAAAACGGCGCGCAGCTGCTGTGGACGCCCAACCCCAAGGTGTTCTCCTCCGTGGTGGGCACCGGCAGACTGGCTCTCTTCGGCGGTCAGCTTACCGTCTCGTATGTGACCATCACCACCATCGTGTCCTGCATCGTCATCATGGTCGCCCTGACGCTGTTCACGGGCAACACGAAGATGGGCAAGGCCATGCGGGCCTGCTCCGAGGATAAGGGCGCGGCCCAGCTGATGGGCATCAACGTCAACTCCACCATCTCCGTCACCTTCGCCATCGGCTCCGGCCTGGCGGCCATCGCAGGCGTGCTGCTGTGCTCCGCCTATCCCAACCTGGTGCCCACCACCGGCTCCATGCCCGGCATCAAGGCCTTCACCGCCGCGGTGTTCGGCGGCATCGGCTCCATCCCGGGCGCGTTCCTGGGCGGGCTGCTGCTGGGGGTTATCGAGATCTTTGCCAAGGCCTATATCTCCACCCAGCTGTCCGACGCCGTGGTGTTCGCCGTGCTGATCGTGGTGCTGCTGGTAAAGCCCACCGGGCTGCTGGGCAAGCAGATCAGGGAGAAAGTCTGAGGTGCGGACATGAAGAAAAAAACGCTGAATCGAAACACCCGCAAGAACTTCGCCACCTATGGGCTGGTCATCGCGGCCTACGCCGTGCTGCAGACCATGACCGTCACCGGCTCCATCACCTCCTCTCTGAAGGGCATGCTGGTGCCCATCTGCGCCTACGTGGTCATGGCCGTGAGCCTGAACCTGACGGTGGGCGTGCTGGGCGAGCTGAGCCTGGGCCACGCGGGCTTCATGAGCGTGGGCGCCTTCACCGGCGTCACCGCGGCCATGGCCCTGCAGAACGCCATTCCCTCCCCCGCCCTGCGCCTGCTCATCGGCATGGCGGTGGGCGCGGTCTTCGCCGCCGTCGCCGGCGTGCTCATCGGCATCCCGGTGCTGCGGCTCAAAGGCGACTATCTGGCCATCGTGACCCTGGCCTTCGGCGAGATCATCAAGAGCATCATCAACAACCTCTACGTGGGCGTGGATGAAAACGGTCTGCAGCTGAGCCTGCTGACCAACAAACTGGCGCTGGCCGAGGGCGGCAAGATCATCATCAACGGCCCCATGGGGATCACTACCATCGAAAAGATCTCCACCTTTACCGCCGGCTTCCTGCTGGTAATGCTCACGCTGTTCATCGTGTTCAACCTGGTCAACAGCCGCTCCGGCCGGGCCATCATGGCCATCCGGGACAACCGCATCGCCGCCGAGAGCGTGGGCGTCAACATCGTCAAGTACCGGCTCATGGCCTTCGTGACCTCCGCGGCCATGGCCGGCGCGGCCGGCACCCTGTTCGCCATGAACTACTCCACCATCATCGCCAACAAGTTCGACTTCAACACCTCCATTCTGGTACTGGTGTTCGTGGTCCTGGGCGGTCTGGGCAACATGCTGGGCTCCATCATCGCCGCCGCGGCGCTGACCATCCTGCCGGAAGCCCTGCGCCAGTTTGCCGACTACCGCATGCTGATCTATGCCATCGTGCTGATCCTGGTGATGCTCATCACCAACAACCCCGTTTTGAAGGGCTATCTGGATATTATCAAGGGCAAGCTGACGGGCCGCGCAAAGAAGCCCGCCGGTCCGACCCCGGAAGGAGGCGCTGAAAATGGCAAATAAGGTCAAGCTGGTGCCTGTCCCCAGCCGCAGCGTCATCCCCGAGCGGGACATCGACAAGACCCCCATTCTGGAGACCCACCATCTGGGCATCGACTTCGGCGGTCTGGTGGCGGTGGATGACTTCACCCTCACCATCGGCCGCACGGAGATTGCCGGGCTCATCGGCCCCAACGGCGCGGGCAAGACCACGGTGTTCAACCTGCTCACCAACGTCTACCAGCCCACCCGGGGCTCCATCCTCCTGGACGGCCGGGAGACCCGGGGCCTCAAGACCAGCCAGGTGTGCAAGCTGGGCATCGCCCGCACCTTCCAGAACATCCGCCTGTTCTCCAACATGACGGTGATGGAGAACATCCTGGTGGGGCTGCACGACGAGATGAGCTACAACGCCCTGACCGGTATTCTGCGCCTGCCCTCCTTCTACCGCAGCGAGCGCATCGCCCGGGAGCGGGCCATGGAGCTTCTGAGCATCTTCAATATGGAGAGCATGGCCGACAGCCAGGCCGGCTCCCTCCCCTATGGCGCCCAGCGCCGGCTGGAGATCCTCCGGGCCCTGGCCACCAACCCCAGTCTGCTGCTGCTGGACGAGCCGGCCGCCGGCATGAACCCCTCCGAGACCGAGGAGCTGATGGAGAACATCCGCCGCATCCGGGATATGTTCCAGATCGCGGTGCTGCTCATCGAGCACGACATGAACCTGGTCATGGGCATCTGCGAGGGCATTTGCGTGCTCAACTACGGCAAGGTCATCGCCAAGGGCGACCCGGACCAGATCAAGAACGATCCCGTGGTCATCGAGGCGTACCTGGGCAAGAAGGGGGCGAAGTGAAATGATGCTGACCGTTGAGAACATCCACGTCTATTACGGCGCCATCCACGCCATCAAGGGCATCTCCTTTGACGTGAACGAGGGCGAGGTGGTGGCGCTGATCGGCGCCAACGGCGCGGGCAAGTCCACCACCCTGCAGACCGTCTCCGGCATCATGCATCCCCGCTCCGGCAAGATCACCTTCCTGGGCGAGGATATCACCCACACCGACGGCTACAAGCTGCCCGCCAAGGGCCTGGCCCAGGTCCCCGAGGGCCGGCGCATCTTCCTGCAGATGACGGTGATGGAGAATCTGGAGATGGGCGCTTATGTCCAAAAGGGAAAGGTGCCGGAGGCGGACTTTGAGAACGTGTTCTCCCACTTCCCCCGGCTGAAGGAGCGCCGCAGCCAGATCGCCGGCACCCTCTCCGGCGGCGAGCAGCAGATGCTGGCCATGGGCCGGGCGCTGATGAGCCACCCCAAGCTTCTCATGCTGGATGAGCCCTCCATGGGCCTGGCGCCCATTCTGGTGGAGGAGATCTTCAACATCATCCAAGAGTTCCACGCCTCCGGCACCACCATCCTGCTGGTGGAGCAGAACGCGGAGATGGCCCTGCAGATCGCCGACCGGGCCTACGTGCTGGAATCGGGGTCCATCGCCCTGTCCGGCACCGGCGCAGAGCTGGCCCAGAGCGACGAGATCAAAAAAGCGTATCTGGGCGGCTGACCGCCCGGGGCTTCACACCGGTCCGGGATACAACCGCCACAGACAAAAAAACAACCGCCGCGCTTTGAGCGCGGCGGCCTTTTTATATTCTCTTATATGGGCAGATGGGAGAAGAAATAGGGCAGCTGCTTCTTCCACCAGGGCCAGTCGTGGCACACGTCCCCTCCCCAGTAATCGGCCCACACGGGCACGCCCTTCCCGCGCAGGATGGACTCCAGCCGGCGCTCATGGGCCAGCATCTCCCAGTCCCACGCTCCCTGCCCCGCGCACAGGATGATGTTGCTCTGCCGGTACAGATCCAGCCAGGGGTGGTCGTCGGGCATATTGGGGATAAACTGCAGGGGCGAGTTGGCGTAGGTCAGATCGTCGTGGTAGTCGCCGAAGAAGAAGTCCGCGTCGAACAGGCCGCTCAGGGAGATCACCGTGTCGAACAGATCCGGCCGCCGGAAAAAGAAATTGGCCGCGTGCAGCGCGCCCATGCTGCAGCCGGTGGTCATGGCCTTGCGATCGTCGCAGCCCAGCTCATAGCACCGGGGCAGCAGCTCGTCCGTCACGTAGGCAAACCACCGCTCCTGCTGCTCCATCCGCCAGCGGGGGTCGCCCCCGGCGTTGGACCAGGTCTCGCCGTCGATGGCGTCCACGCCCACGACCATCACCCGGCCCTCCTCCACCCAGGGGGCCACCGTATCCACCATGCCATAGCTGGCAAAGTCAAAAAACCGGCCGTCCTGGGGCGGGAACGCCAGGCAGAGCTTGCCTCCGTGGCCATAGACCTCAAACTCCATATCCCGGCCCAGGTTATGGCTGTACTCCTTAAAATAACGCACTTGCATCGGTGAAAATGGCTCCTCTCTGTCAGGCCCGCTCCCCAACGAAGCGGATGAATTCTTTCGCCGCGGCCTCGTCGGCGGCGTGGATGGTGTACATCTGGTTGCCCATGGCGTCCGAGAGGGCGTCCGGCATCCGCTCACACATGGCCATCTGGGGACCGTATTTCTCCAGGATCTCCTCGTGGCTGTGGCGGTAATGGCTGGCGTCCCGGCGGCTGGCGTAGGCGCAGTAGTGGTCCTGGCCGCTGGGGAGCAGCCGGCGCTCATCGAAGGCGACCATGTCCGCCCAGATCTGATAGACGTCGGTGCTGTGGGCAAAGTTGATCATATCCGGGGTGTAGCCCCCCGCCGGGCGCATGTTCACTTCCAGGCCCACGAAATCCCCGATCTCGCCCAGACCGGGCTTGGCCTTCGTCAGCTCGAAGAACTCCAGATGGATGAACCGGCTGGCGGCGCCGAAGGCCTTGGCCGTGCGCCGACCCCGCTCCGCCAGAGCCTGGGGCACCGTGTCGGCCACGTAGTAGGCCAGATCCCCCTGCTCGTTGACGATGTCGGCGATGGAGGGCGGGAAGATGCCGGTGGACTCGATCAGCGGCTCGCAGCGGCTGTCCATGATGGCGTCGTAGGAGCGGATGGCGCCCCAGACGAACTCCTCCATCACGTACTCCACCGGGGGCTTTTCGGCGAAAAACCGCTCCAGGTCGGCGTCGTTTTCCAGCTTCCAGGTGTGGGAGGCCCCCACCCCGTTGTCCGGCTTGACGATCACCGGCCAGCCCACCTGGTCGATGAACGCCCGGGCGGCGTCGATGTCGGTGACCCGGTGGCAGCGAGCGGTGGGCACCTGCGCCTCGGCGTAATAGGTCTTCATGCCGGATTTGCTCTTGAAGGCCGCCACACCCACGCTGTCCACGCCGGTGGTGATGTGAAAGTCCGTGCGCAGACGGGCATCCTGCTCCAGCCAGTACTCGTTGTTGGACTCCAGCCAGTCGATCTTGCCGTACCGGTAAGAGAAATAGGCCACGGCCCGGAACACCTGGTCATAGTCCTCCAAGGTGTCCACCTTGTAGTACTCCGTCAGGGCCTCCCGCAGGCCTGGCTCCAGCTCCTCGTAGGGGCAGTCCCCCACCCCAAGGACGGTCACGCCGTTTTTCCGGAGCCTGTCGCAAAAGTTCCAGTATGTACGGGGAAAGTTGGGCGAGATAAAAATGAAATTCACGGTATAACTCCTCTCTTTCCTCCCGGTTTATTTGCGCACCGGGACGATCTCAATCCAATAGCCGTCCGGGTCCTCGATGAAATAGACCCCCATGGACGTGTTCTCAAAGCACACGCAGCCCATGGCCTTGTGCTTTGCATACAGCGCGTCGAAGTCCTCCGCGCGGAAGGCCAGGTGGAACTCCCCCTCCCCCAGGTTGTAGGGCTCCTTGCGGCCGGCCATCCAGGTCAGCTCCAGCTGAAAGGGGCTGGCCGCCTCGTCCTGGAGGAACACCAGCTTGAAGGAGCCGTCCTCCGCCGTCTTCTCCCGGGCGGGCGTCAGGTTCAACGCCTGCTTATAGAAGGCCAGGCTCCTGTCCAGGTCCAGAACGTTGAAATTGAAGTGATTGAACGTTGTCATGGTTTATCTCCTTATCCGCGCTCAGCGCGCCTTTTTGTCGATCCATTCCGCGCGGGTCTTGGAGTAGACGATCTTCTGCTCGCTGTAAAGACCGAAATACCCGCTTAACATGTAGCTCACCGCGCAAGCCAGCGCATACAGGATCACAGCCTGGCCGCCGAACAGCTCATAGCTGAGGAGCATGGAGGTGATGGGGCAGTTGGTGGCTCCGCAGAACACCGCCGCCATACCCAGCGCCCCGGAGAAGGCGTGGGGCAGGCCCAGAAGCGGCCCGACCCACGTGCCGAAGGCACAGCCCACGCACAGCGCCGGCACGATCTCCCCGCCCCGGAAGCCCGCTCCCAGGGTCAGAGCGGTAAAGAGAATCTTGAGCAGGAACGCGTACCAGATGGTCTGCCCGCCCAGCAGCTTCCGGATCAGCTCGTCGCCTGCGCCGCTGTAGAGCCGGCCGTCCTTCATCACCAGCAGCAGCGCCAGCACCAGCGCCCCGCCCACGGCCGCCCGGAGCACAGCGTTGGGGATATACTTCTCATAGAGCTTGTGGGACGTGTGCATGGCGGCGCAGAACCCCACCGACACCAGCGCGCACAGTGCACCCAGCGCCACGGTCTGGGCCATGGACGCCCCGGTGAGGGCCGGAGCCTGGCCGGCGGCGTAGCCCACCAGCCCGTGCAGCCCCAGAGCCTGGGCCAGCAAAAAACCGCTCACAGACGCCACCAGGCAGGGCACGATGGCGATGTAGTACATGACCCCTACGCTCACCACCTCCATGGCGAACACCGCCGCGGTGATGGGCGTGCCGAACAGCGCGGAAAAGGCCGCCGCCATGCCGCACATCACCATCACCCGCTCGTCCTTCTCGTCCAGGCGCAGCAGCTTGCCCGCCCAGGCGGCCATGGACCCGCCCAGCTGCAGCGCCGCGCCCTCCCGGCCGGCGGAGCCGCCCGCCAGGTGGGTGAGCACCGTGCTGAGGAAGATCAGCGGCGCCATCCGCAGGGGCATGGGCTTCGCCTCCCGCACGGCCACCAGCACCAGGTTGGTCCCCCGGTCATGCTCCATGCCGCACAGCTTGTATATCAGCGCGATGGCAGCGCCCACCGCCGGCAGCAGCCAGATGACCCGGGGGAACATCCCCCGCAGGGCCGTCACCGTTCCGATGCACCAGTGAAAGGCCACCGCGGCGGCGCCTACGGCCAGGCCTGTGACACAGGCCAGGATCACCCATTTCAAAAATGCGACTGCGCCTGTCGCCGCGGCGCGAAGACTCTCTTTCAGCGGTTGCACACCCTTCACCTCTCGTCCCTGCCGCACGAATCCGGAATCCAGAATCCGGAATCCAGTATACCATGTCGCGCGGTTCTGGCATTTGCCAGGAGCGCGACCGGTATTCGCTGGTATAATAGCGACTTCGGCGCTATTATACCATGTCGCACAGTCCTGGCGCAAGCCAAGGGATCTCGCCCAAAAACCGCGCCGTCCCGCCGTCAGTTGACGAATCGGCACGCACTGGTGTATAATTGGTTGAACCGGCCCGTCCGGTCCAGACTCCACCACAGGAGGAACACCATGCCTGATCGTTACGCCCGCCGGCGCCTGACCGACCGCAAGGACGGCCGGCGGCTGCGCACCATATCGCCGCTGTTCCAGCTGTCGCCCTTCACCGTGCTGGACCCCAGCGACGGCACCAACAGCTTCACCGACACCGTGGATCTGGCCGCCGTGGAGGCATGGCTCCGGGCCCGGCGCCGGGAGGGCGACGAGAGCATGTCGCTGCTGCACGTGGTCATCGCCGCCTATGTGCGCACGCTGGCTCTGCGCCCGGCCATGAACCGGTTCGTATCCGGCCGGTTCATCTACGCCCGGGACAACATCGACATCGTCCTGTCCTCCGGCGGCAGCGGTACCGCGGACGCCTCCGGCATGAGCTTCACCGTCCGCTTCCAGCCCACCGACACGGTCTATGACGTGTACCGGAAGATCAACGCCCGGCTGGACAACCTGCGGGCGGATCAGTCCGCCGACCGGCTGGAGCGCATGGCGGCCACGCTGGTGAAGACCCCTCGGTTCATCCTCCGCTTCGCCATCGGCGTTCTGCGGTGGCTGGACTTCCACGGGTGGCTGTCCGCCTCGCTCACGGAGAAGAGTCCCTATCACGGCTCCGCCTTCATCTCCGACGAGGGAGCCTTCCATCTGCCCCCCGTCCGCCGCAGTCTGAACCGGCTGGGCGGCCTGCCGGTGTATCTGTCCCTGGGCCGGGTCCGCACCGTCACCGAACTGGACAAGACCGGCCGCCCGGCGGAGAAAAAGGTCCTGGACTATACCGCCAGCTACGACAGCCGCATCGCCGACAGCGCCTACATAGGCTCCGCCTTCCGGTACTTCCGGTACTATCTGGCCAATCCCGAGACGCTGGAGACGGCCCCGGACCGGGTCAACGACGACGCGCTTTAATCGATTCTATCCGCCAGACGGCGTGACCGACCGGTCACGCCGTCATTTTCTTTTCTCAGGCCAGCAGCACGCTGTCGTTGGTGATGGAACTGCCGGACAGCTCCGCGAATTTGTCCAGCAGGTCCTTGATGGTCAGGCGCTTTTTCTCCTCGCCGGCCACGTCGAGGATGATCCGCCCCTCGTTCATCATGATGAGCCGGTTGCCGTGGGCAATGGCGTCCTTCATGTTGTGGGTGACCATAAAGGCGGTCAGATGGCTCTCCCGGATGATCGACTCGGTGGTATTCAGCACCTTCTCCGCAGTCTTGGGGTCCAGAGCGGCGGTGTGCTCGTCCAGGAGCAGCAGCTTGGGCTTTTTCAGCGTGGCCATCAGCAGCGTCAGCGCCTGGCGCTGGCCGCCGGACAGCAGCCCCACCTTGGCGGTCATGCGGTCCTCCAGCCCCAGGTCCAGCGTGCGGAGCATCTCCCGGAACTGGTCCTTTTCCTTTTGGGTGATCCCTTGGCGCAGCCCCCGGCGCTGTCCCCGGCGCAGGGCCAGCGCCAGGTTCTCCTGGATCTCCATGGTGGCGGCGGTGCCGGTCATGGGGTCCTGGAACACCCGGCCCAGATACCGGGCCCGCTTGTATTCCGGCAGGCCGGTCACGTCCTCCCCGTCGATGAAGATCTTCCCCGCGTCCACCGGCCACACGCCGGCGATGGCGTTCAGGGCCGTGGACTTGCCCGCGCCGTTGGAGCCGATGACGGTGACGAAGTCCCCATCCGCCAGGGTGAGCTCCAGGCCGTTCAGGGCCCGCTTCTCATTCACCGTGCCGGGATTGAAGGTCTTATAGACACCCTTGACCTCCAGCATATTCTTGACAGCTTCAGGCATCGGTCTTGACCTCCTTTTTGGCTTTGGTGAAAAACTTCTCCTTCCAGTTGGGCACGGTGAGGAACACCGCCACCACCAGGGCCGTGAGAAGCTTCAGGTCCGTGGACTCCAGGCCCAGCCGCAGCACCAGGGTGATCACCGCGTAATAGATGATGGCGCCGATGACGGAGGCCAGCAGCTTCAGGGCGAAGTTACGGAACACCTTGTCCAGCAGCACCTCGCCGATGATGACGGCGGCCAGGCCGATGACAATGGCGCCCCGGCCCATGTCGATGGTAACGCTGCCGGAATACTGGGCCAGCAGGGCTCCGGACATGGCCACCATGCCGTTGGACACCACCAGGCCCAGCACCTTGTTTTTATCAGTGTTGATGCCCTGGGCCCGGCTCATGTTCTGGTTGGCGCCGGTGGCCCGGATGGAGCAGCCCAACTCCGTGCCGAAGAACCAGTACAGCAGCCCGATGGCCGCCGCCACGATGATGGCCAGCAGCAGGATGGGATTGCGCAGCGACAGCTCCCGCACGAACCGGGACGACACCAGCAGGGGATTTCTGTCCACGCTCAGGGCCAGGGTGGCCTTAGTCTTAGCGGTGTCGCCAATGGCCATGATGCGCAGGTTCAGGGAGTAAAGGGCCAGCTGGGTCAGGATGCCCGACAGGATGGCCGGGATGCCGCAGGCGGTGTGGAGCAGCCCCGTTACCAGTCCCGCCAGCATGCCGGCAAGGATGGCGGCGAGCATCGCCACCCAGGGATTGACGCCCATGACGATCAGCACCCCGCACACCGCGCCGCCGGTAGCCAGGGAACCGTCCACCGTCAGGTCAGCCACATCCAGGATCTTATAGGTCAGATATACGCCGATGGCCATCAGGCCCCAGGCGAGACCCTGCCCGCAAGCGCCGGGCAGAGAGTTCACAAACGACAGCAGCACGTTCATGGCGGGGTTTCCTCCGTTCAACTCAAACAAAAGGGATTATAGCAAAAAACAGAGGGAAATGAAAGCATTTCCCTCTTCTTTTTCAGCTGCTTCGCCCAGCCCAATGGACTGGACGAAGCGTCCATAGTGAGATATCACTCGGCCTCCAGGGGAATGTAGTCCTCGGGGACGGTAATGCCCAGCGCCTCGCAGTTGGCGGCGTTGTAGAGCTTATCCAGGGTGGTGTCAAAGCCAACGGCGGTCTCCTCGATCTTGGCAGCGCCGGTCAGGATCTGCGCGGCCATCTGGCCGGTGATCTGGCCCAGCTCATAGTAGCTGATGGACAGGGTCGCCACGCCGCAGCCCTGGCAGATGCCGGACTCGCCGGCCACTACGGGCACCTTGGCGGGCAGCACCACGTCCGCGATGGTGGAGGTGTTGTTGGCAGCGGTGTTGTCGGTGGGGATGTAGATCACGTCGGAGTTATCGCAGGCGGTCTGGGTCACGGCCTGCAGGTCGTTCACGTCGTTAAAGGCGTAGGGCGTGCAGGTGTAGCCCATTTCCTGCAGGTAGCCCTGGATGGTCTCGATCTGATAGACGGAGTTGGGCTCGGCGGAGCAGTACAGCAGTCCCACGTTCTGCGCGTCGGGGAACAGCTCCTGGATCATAGCGGCCTGCTGGTCCAGCGGGGCCAGGTCGGAGGTGCCGGACACGTTGCCGCCCAGGACCTTGTCCTCGGTGGTGTCCAGCTCCAGCGCCACGCCGTAGTTGGTGACGGCGGTGCCCAGGATGGGGATATCGGCGGTGGCAGAAGCCGCGGCCTGCACGGCCGGGGTGGCGTTGGCCAGGATCAGGTCCACATGGTTGGCCACGAAGCCGTCCACGATGGTGGTGCAGTTGGTGGCCTCGCCGCCGGCGTTCTGCTCGTCGAAGGTGACGGCGTCGCCCAGCGCCTCGGTCAGGGCGTCCTTAAAGCCCTGGGTGGCCTGGTCCAGCGCGGGATGGGGCGCCAGCTGGCAGATGCCAACGGTATAGGTGTCGCTGCCGGCCGCGGGCTCCTCCGCGTTGCCGGAGCCGCCGCAGGCGGTCAGCGCCAGGATCATGAGCAGCGCGAGCAGCAAAGCAAGCGTCTTTTTCATTTTGTCATTTCCTTTCAGTTTCATGATTTAAGGCTTTGCACAAGCAAATTCATTCCGTCACCTATACTATTACTTAAAATAACTGGTGTCAATGCGCAGTTCCTCCAAAAACCGCGCATCGACACCAGATCCATTAAGGCATTATCCCTGTCCATCAGACAGGCTTATCATTACTTTAAGACTACCTTCCGATAGCTCTTCTTCCCCCGGCGGAGCAGCACGCCGGCACGGAGCTTTTCCGCCGGCACGGACAGGAACAGATCGGTGACCTTCTCCCCGTCCAGGGTCACGCCCCCCTGGGCGATGTTCTGCCGGGCCTCGGAGTTGGACTTCACCAGTCCCGCCTTCACCAGCAGGCTCTTGATGTCCGCTCCGCCGTCGGTGAGGTCCGCCTCGGTGATCTCCGTCACCGGCATCTCCTCCCCGGACCCGGCGCCGAACAGCGCTTTCGCCGCCGCCTGGGCCTTGTCGGCCTCGGCCTGGCCGTGGACCATCTTCGTCAGCTCGTAGGCCAGGATCTCCTTGGCCTGGTTGATCTGCTGATCCTTCCAGTGGTCCATCTCCTGGATCTGCTCCAGGGGCAGGAAGGTGAGCATGCGGATGCACTTCATCACGTCCGCGTCGCCCACGTTGCGCCAGTACTGATAGAAATCGTAGGGCGGGGTCTTGTTGGGGTCCAGCCACACAGCGTTGCCGGCGGTCTTGCCCATCTTCATGCCGTTGGAGTCGGTGAGCAGACTCACCGTCATGGCGTAGGCGTCCTTGCCCAGCTTCCGGCGGATCAGCTCCGTTCCCCCCAGCATGTTGCTCCACTGGTCGTTGCCGCCGAACTGCATGTTGCAGCCCAGGGTCTGGAACATGTGGTAGAAGTCGTAGGACTGCATGATCATGTAATTGAACTCCAGGAAGCTGAGGCCCTTCTCCATGCGCTGCTTATAGCACTCGGCCCGGAGCATGTTGTTCACGGAAAAGCAGGCGCCCACCTCCCGCAGCAGATCCACGTAATTCAGGTCCAGCAGCCAGTCGGCGTTGTTGACCATCATGGCCTGGCCGGGGCCCTCGCCGAAGTCGATGAATTTCTCCATCTGCCGCTTGAAGCACTCGGCGTTGTGGTCGATGGCCTCCTTGGTGAGCATCTTTCGCATGTCGGAGCGGCCGGAGGGGTCGCCGATCATGGTGGTGCCGCCGCCAATGAGGGCGATGGGCTTGTTGCCGGCCTGCTGCAGCCGCTTCATGAACGTGAGCGTCACGAAGTGGCCGGCGGTGAGACTGTCCGCCGTGCAGTCGAAGCCGATATAAAAGGTAGCCTTGCCCGCGTTGATCAGGTCCTTGATCTTGTCCTCGTCCGTCACCTGGGCGATGAGCCCGCGGGCGGTCAGTTCGTCATACAGAGTCATGTTTCTTCTCTCCTCCATGCTGTTTTTCTTTCCAAGCGTCCGCCGCGGCCAGCTGCTCCTCGGCGGAGGCGGTGGTGGTGTCGGTGATGTTGTCGCCGCCGGTGAGCCGGGCGATCTCCCGGCGCCGTCCGGTCCGGTCCAGCTCCGTCACGGTGGTATAGGTCCGGCCGTTTTTCTCCGTCTTCTCAATGAGATACTGGCTGTCGGCCATGGCGGCGATCTGCGCAAGGTGGCTGACGCACAGCACCTGCCGCTGCATGCCGGTGAGGGCCAGCTTCTCCCCCACCCGGCTGGCGGCCACGCCGGACACGCCGGTGTCGATCTCGTCGAACACCGCCGTGGGCACCGGGTCGTTCTGGCCGAACACGGTCTTCAGCGCCAGCATGATGCGGCTCAACTCGCCGCCGGAGGCGATCTTGGAGATGCGGCCCGGCGTCTCGCCGGCGTTGGCGCTCATGAGAAAGCGCACCTCGTCCGCCCCCTTGGGGCCGAAGCCCGGCTTTCCGGTCATGGGCGCGATGTCCGTCACGAACCGGACGGAGGGCATGCTCAGCTCCTTCAGCTCCCGCTCCACCCGTTCCGCCAGGCTCTTCCCGGCCTGCCGGCGGGTACGCGTCAGCTTTTCCGCCGCGGCCAGGCAGTCCTTTTTCAGCGCCTCGCGCTTTTGGGTGAGCTTTTCCAGCGCCTCGTCGCCGTATTCGATCTCCGCCAGGCGCGCGGCCGACTCCTCATAAAGGGCGATGAGCGCCGCCTCATCCACGGCAGAGAATTTCTTCTCCAGCCGCCGCAGCTGGGCCAGCCGTCCCTCCACCCGGTCAAACTCCTCCGGGGAAAAATCCAGGCTGTCCCACACGTCCCGGACCCGCTCCGCCGCGTCCTGCAGCAGCGCCACCGCCTCGGAGAGGGTGTCGTCCGCCGCCGCCAGATCGGCGCTCCAGCCCCGGGCCCGGCTGAGCCAGCCTCTCGCCTGGCCGGCCAGCTCCACCGCGGAGCCCTCGTCCCCATACAGGGCCGTGAACGCCCCCTCGGCGGCCTCCCGCAGCTTCTCGCCGTTGCGCAGCAGCGCCGAACGCTCGGTGAGCTCCGCCTCCTCGCCGGCCTTCAGCTGGGCTTTCTCCAGCTCCTGCACCAGGTATTCCAGGCTCTCCGCCAGCCGCCGGCGGGTCTCGTCGTCCAGGGAGAGGCGCTCTATCTCCCGCTCGTTGGCCATATAGGCGCCGTAGGCGGCCTGATAGGCGGCCAGCGCCGGACCGTTCTGAGCGAAGGCGTCCAGATATGCCAGGTGCCGGCTCTCGTCCAGCAGCTGCCGGCCGTCGTTCTGGCCGTGGATGTCCACCAGCAGCGACCCCAGCGCGCGCAGCTGCGCCACCGTCACGGGCACGCCGTTGACCCGGCAGGAGCCCTTTCCGTCGGCGGACACGGTCCGCTGCACGATCAAACTGCCGTCCTCCGGCTCCACGCCGTTTTCCGCGCACCAGTCCGCGGCGGCGTCCGCGTCGAACACGGCGGCGGCCAGCGCCCGATCCGCGCCGGAGCGCACCAGCTCCCGGCTGGTCCGGCCCCCGATGACGGCGTACAGCGCGTCGATGACGATGGATTTGCCCGCGCCGGTCTCGCCGGTCAGCACATTCAGTCCCTCCCGGAACTGGACGTCGGAGCGCTCCACCACCGCGATATTTTCGATGTGGAGACTTCTCAGCATCGGCGTTTACCTCTTGTAAGCCCGGCGCAGCTGGGCGCACAGGCGCTCCGCCGCGGCGGCGTTGCGCATGACGATGATGCCCGTATCGTCGCCGGCCACGGAGCCCAGCACCGCGTCCTCGCCCATGGCGTCCACCGCGCCGCACACGGCGCTGGCCAGCCCCGGCATGGTGCGCACCACCACGGTGTGCAGGGCGTGGTCAAAGCTGATGCAGCCCTCCCGGAAGATCTCCTCCATCCGGCGGGCAGCCTCGCTGGACTCGTCCTGATCTGCCTGGACGTAGCGGTACCGGCCGCTGGGGCCGATCTCCTTCACCAGCCGCAGCTCCTTAATATCCCGGGATACGGTGGCCTGGGTGCTCTTCACGCCCCGGGCCAAAAGTGCCTCCAGCATCTGGCCCTGGGTCTCGATGTCCTCCTGAGCAATGATGTCCAGGATCACGCTCTGTCTCGACGTCTTCATGCTCTCTCCCCCAATTTTTCAAATGCCGTTTCATAAAAGCTCTTGGTGCCCAGATGGGCCACCAGCAGCCTGTACCTGGATTTTGTGACCGCGACCTCGTCCCCGTCGTAAAGGTCCGTCAGCCCCCGGCCGTCCACGCTCAGCACGCACCGGCGCCCCTCGCTCACGTCCTCGGGCACGACGGACACCGTCCTCTCCGGCTTGAGCACAAAGCTCCGGGCGGCCAGTATATGGGCGCAGATGGGCGTGAGGATGATCCCCTCCGCGTCCGGCTCCACCAGCGGCCCGCCCGCCGCCATGGAATAGGCCGTGGAGCCTGTGGGCGTGGACACAATCACCCCGTCCCCGGAAAAGGCCAGGATCCGCTTGCCGTCGCCCAGGGCGGTGAGACGCACGTTCTGCACGATGCCGGATATCACCGCGTCGTTCAGGGCCGTGTCCATGAACACCTTTTGCCCGCCGCGCCAGACGGCCACGTCCAGCATCATCCGGGGCACCGGCTCGAACTCCCCCGCGGCGGCCTGCCGCAGCAGATCCACATTGTCCCGGTCCAGCTCCGTGAGAAACCCTGTGTGGCCCAGATTCACTCCCACCAGGGGCACGTTGTGGTGCATCAGCTGGGGCGCGATGCGCAGGATGGTGCCGTCGCCCCCCAGGGTGACCAGCAGATCCGCCCGGGGCAGCGCCTGGTCCAGCGCCACGGTCTCAAAGGGAGGCGGGTCCCACCGCTCCCCGCACACGGGGCATACGGCTACCTCGTGGCCGTCCCGCTCCAGCATGGCCTTCACCGCCGCCGTCACGGCGAAGCCGGCGTCCCGCTGGACGTTGGGACACAGCGTGACCAGTCTGTTCATGTCGTCTCTCCTCTCCCGCCGTCCAGGGCCTGATGGGACGAGCGCACCACCCCGGCGCAGTCCGCCGGCACGCTCTGCCCGCCCAGCCCCAGCCAGGCAAGATACTCGATATTCCCCTCCGGGCCCCGCACCGGGGAAAAGGTCAGTCCCCGCAGGGAAAAGCCCATCTGCTCCGCCGCGGCCAGAGTGTCCTCCAGCACCTGCCGGTGGACCTCCGGGTCCCGGACCACGCCTTTTTTGCCCACCTTTTCCCGGCCGGCCTCAAACTGGGGCTTGATGAGGCAGATCACCTGTCCGGCCGGCTTCAGAAGCGTCTTCACCGCCGGCAGCACCAGCCGCAGGGAGATGAAGGACATATCCATCACTGCCAGATCCATCCCCTCCGGGAACATCTCCGGCGTCAGGTTCCGGGCGTTGGTGCGCTCCATGACGGTGACCCGCTCATCGCTGCGCAGGCTCCAGGCCAGCTGCCCATAGCCCACGTCCACGGCATACACCCGCCGGGCGCCCCGTTGCAGCAGGCAGTCGGTGAAGCCGCCGGTGGAGGCGCCGCAGTCCACGCACACCAGCCCCGCCGGGTCCACGGCAAAGGTGTCCAGGGCCTTTTCCAGCTTCAGTCCGCCCCGGCTGACGTAGGCCAGCTTCTCTCCTTTTACCGTCACGTCCGCCCCGTCGGCCACCGGCGCGCCGGGTTTGGTCTGCCTCTCGCCGTTGACGTACACGCTCCCGGCCATGATGAGCGCCTTGGCCTTTTCCCGGCTCTCTGCCAGGCCCAGGTCGTATACCCGCTGATCAAGCCTGCTCTTCCCCATGCAGCATCTCCCAGGCGGTCCTCATCAGAGAACCGTTGTCCAGTCCCATCTTTTCCCGCAGCTTCCAGGGCTCTCCGTGCTCCAGGATGCCGTCGCCCAAATTCGCCAGCCGGGCCTCCCGCAGGGCGATGCCCGCCTGCTCTGCCGCGGCCAAAAGCCGCTCGCCTATGCATCCGGCGGCGCAGGCCTCCTCCGCCACCAGCAGCGCCCCGGTCCGGCGCACCGATTCCAGCACCGCCTCCGTGTCCAGCGGCGCGAGCACGTTCAGCTTGATGACGTCGGGACTGATATCTCTGCTCCGCAGCATCCGGGCCGCCATCATGGCCTCGTTGATCTCCGTGCCGTAGGACACGATGGTGATATCGTCGCCGTGGAAATATACCGTCTCGGCCGGCTCCCCGGAAGTATCGCCCAAAAAGCCGCCCTCTCCGCCCCGGGGATAGCGCACCGCCACAGGCCCCGTATCCTCCAGCACCGCCTTTCGCAGCATGGTCCGCAGCTCCGCGAAGCTGGCGGGGGCGTAGATCTTCATCCCCGGCACGGTGGAAAGATAGGCCACGTCGAAGCTGCCCTGATGGGTCACTCCGTCCCGGCCCACGATTCCCGCCCGGTCCACGGCGAATACCACGTGCAGGCCCATGAGGGCCACGTCGTGGATCAGCATGTCGTAGCCCCGCTGCAGAAACGTGGAGTACACCGCAAACACAGGCTTCATCCCCCGGGCGGCCATGCCTGCGGCCATGGCGCAGGCGTGCTCCTCGGCGATGCCCACGTCGAAAAAGCGGTCGGGATAGGTCTTTTGAAAGTCAATGAGGCCGGTGCCCTCCTTCATGGCGGCGGTGATGGCCACCACCGTGGGGTCCTCTCCGGCCAGCTCCGTCAGCGTCCGGCCGAACACAGAGGAGAAATCCTCCCCCGTGGGCCGGGGCTCCCCGCTGTCCGGATCGAAGGCCCCCACCCCGTGGAAGCTCTCCGGCGACCGCTCCGCCGGGCCGTAGCCCCGGCCCTTCTGGGTGATCACGTGCACCAGCACCGGCGCCCGGTATTCCTTGGCCCAGCGGACGGCGTTCTCCACCTTCCGGATATCGTGGCCATTGATGGGGCCGATGTACTCATAGCCGAAGTCGTCGAAGATGTTGTCCGGGATGAGCCGCTCCTTCAGCCACTGCTTGGCCCGGGCCAGGACGCGGCTCAGCCCCGGGATATGGGGCATGATGGTCTGGCGATACCACTTTTTGAAGCGGATGTACTCCACCCGGGTGCGCATCCGGCCCAGCATCGCCGCCAGACCGCCCACGCTCTCGTTGATGCTCATGCCGTTGTCGTTGAGCACCACCACCAGCGGCTCGCCGCTGCGCCCCGCGTCGGAGAGCGCCTCCAGGGCCATGCCGCCGTTGAGGGCGCCGTCCCCGATCAGGGCGACCACGTCATAGTCCTCCCCCAGCGCGGTGCGGGCCCGGGCCATGCCCAGCGCCACGGACACCGAGTCGGAGGCGTGGCCGGCGATGAAGGCGTCATGGACGCTCTCGTCAGGCCGGGGAAACCCGGCCAGGCCGCCCAGATCCCGGAAATCGGTGAAATCCTGCCGGCCAGTGAGCAGCTTATGGGTATAGCACTGGTGGCCCACGTCGAACACCAGCCGGTCCCGGCCGGTGTCATAGACCCGGTGCAGCGCCACCGTCAGCTCCACCGCCCCCAGATTGGAGGCCAGGTGTCCCCCGTGCACCGCCAGTTCGGATACCAGCTTCTCTCTGATCTCCCGGCACAGCTCATCCAGCGCCTCGGCTGGGAGGGCCTTCACATCGGCGGGAGAGTGTATGTTATCCAACAAACTCATTTTGACTCCAAAAACTGCGCTCATTCATTCTCGCAAGTCCTTATATGATAGCAAAATACACCTTGATTTTCAAGGTGTATTCTGCATATTTTCAAAAACTGATGAATAAAGTTTCAGACCCGCTCAGCTCCGGAGCGCCCCGTAGGCGCCGTCGTGGGACTCGTTGAAATAGTACCGGGTCCCGTCGATCTGCTGCCAGCCCACGAGCATCGCGCCGGTGTCGTCCAGATAGAACCGGTTCTTCCCGTCCCGGAGCCAGCCGGTGTGCATGGCGCCGCCGGCGGAGGCGTTGAAGTAGTAATAGACGCCGTCCAGCTTCACCCAGCCCGTCTTCATGGCCCCGTAGGTGCCGTCGTGCTTCTCGTTGAGATAATAGGTCTTGCCCTCAACCTGGCGCAGGCCCGCCGCCTGGCGGCCGTCCGCGTCCTGATAATACCATGTCTTCCCATCCAGCACCCAGTCCGACGTCACCATGGCGCCGCCGGCGGAGGCGCTGAAGTAGTAATAGACGCCGTCCAGCTTCACCCAGCCCGTCTTCATGGCCCCGTAGGTGCCGTCGTGCTTCTCGTTG
>CANQSJ010000011.1 GCA_947626495.1 uncultured Oscillospiraceae bacterium
CCAGGGCCAGGGCCGCCGCCTTGGAATAGGCCCGCACCAGCCCGCCGCTGCCCAGCAGCGTGCCGCCGAAGTACCGGGTCACCACGCACAGCGCGCCGGTAAGGTCCGCCCCCTTCAGCACCGCCGCCATGGGCCCGCCGGCGGTGCCCCCCGGCTCCCCGTCGTCGGACCAGCGGCAGGACCCGTCCGGCAGCACCCAGGCCCAGCAGTGGTGCCGGGCGTCGGGATATTTCTTCTTCACCTGGGCGAGGCACTGCTTCGCCTGCTCCTCGCCGGCCACGGGGAACAGCTCCCCGATGAACCGGGAGCGCTTTTCCTCGTAAGTGCCGGTGCCGTATCCCGCCGGCCGCATCCGCTCACCCATGGGCCACCTCATAAGGGCGCAGGCTCTCCCGCAGCCCCGGCCGCACCACCGCCGTGGCCTGGATGCTGTCCTCGGCGTAATCCACGCTGAGGAGGTTGGCCTCCCGGCGCAGCCGCTCCACCAGGGCGGACTTGTCGTAGGGGATGGCCAGTTCCATCCGGGTCAGCTCACCGGAGAGCTTCCGGCCGATGGCATACAGCAGCGTGCCCGTGCCCTCCCCGGTCCGGGCGCACACGCACACCTCGTCCTCCCCGGACGGCAGGCGGCCGAAGTAGGCGTCGCACTTGTTATAGACCTTCAGACAGGGGGTCTGTCCCGCCCCCAGCCGCACGATCAGGTCCTCCACCACCCGCACCTGGGTCTCCCAGTCCGGGTCGGAGATGTCGATCACGTGCAGCAGCAGATCCGCGTAAGCCAGCTCCTCCAGCGTGGCCTTGAAGGCGTCCACCAGCTCCGTGGGCAGCTTGCGGATAAAGCCCACCGTGTCGCTGAGGAGGGCCTGGCCGCCCTCCGCCAGATCCAGCCGCCGGGTGGTGGTGTCCAGGGTGTCGAACAGCCGGTCCCCGGTGTGGATGCTGCCGCCGGTGAGGGTGTTGAGCAGGGTGGATTTGCCCGCGTTGGTATAGCCCACCAGGGCCACCACCGGCACGGCGTTGCGCTCCCGCTGCCGCCGCTGGGTGCCCCGGACCCGGCGCACCTGCTCCAGCTCCTCCGCCAGCTTCTGGATGCGCCGGCGGATGTGCCGCCGGTCGGTCTCCAGCTGGGTCTCGCCGGGGCCGCGGGTGCCGATGGGGGCGGATGTGCCCGCCTGGCGCTTTAAGTGGGTCCACATGCCGGTGAGCCGGGGCAGCAGATACCGGTACTGGGCCAGCTCCACCTGCAGCTTGCCCTCCCGGGTACGGGCCCGCTGGGCGAAGATGTCCAGGATGAGCCCCGTCCGGTCCAGCACCCGCACCCCCAGTTCCTCCTCCAGCACCCGGGCCTGGGAGGGGGTGAGGTCGTTGTCAAACACCGCCAGGTCGCAGGCCTGGCCCGCCACCAGGTCCTTCAGCTCCCGGACCTTGCCCGGGCCCAGAAAGCTGCGGGGGTCCGGCTTGTCCCGGGTCTGCAGCAGGGTGCACACCGGCTCCGCCCCGGCGGTCTCCGTCAGCCGCCACAGCTCGTCCATGCTCACATCGCCGCTGCGCTCCGAGATATCCATGCTGGCGGCCGCCAGTCCCGCCAGCGCCGCCCGTTCTTTTTTTACCGTCGTGTCCTGTATGGCCGTATCTCCTTATGTCAAAGCATTTTCTTTTTCTTGAAATAGATGATCTCCGCCGTGACCACCGCCACGGCCAACACCGCCACGGCGGCATATCCGTACCGCCAGCGCAGCTCCGGCATGTAGGCGAAGTTCATGCCGTACCAGCCGGTGAGCAGCGTCAGGGGCAGAAACAGGGTGGTCACCACCGTGAGGATGCTCATGGTCCGGTTCTGCCGGGCGTCCTGCTTGGTCTGGTAGATGTCCCGCAGCTGGGCGGCATACTCCCGCAGCAGACCCACATACCGCTGCAGCCGGCCCATGCGGCTCACGTAGCTCTGCCAGGGAGCGGCGGTGCGCACCAGCCGTCCGCCGTCCTCCGCCGCCGCGGCCATCAGCTCCCCCAGGGCGCTCATCTGCTCGTAGTGGGCGTTCAGCTCGCTGAGCCGCTTCCGGCACTGCATCAGCGCCTCGAACACCTGCACGGGGGCGTCGTCCAGAACGGCCTGCTCCAGCCGGTCCATCTGCTCCTCGATGTGCTGCAGATAGAGCACGTCGTCCTCCGCCGTCATCTCCAAAAACAGCAGCAGCACCCGGTCCGGGGCCGTGTGCTCCCCCAGCCGCTCCTTGAGCTGGCCCGGCAGGGCCTTGAGACTGCCGGCGCTCTCGATGAGCGTCAGCCGGTCCGGCTCCAGGTAGAACCCCAGCGCCAGATGGGCGGCGGCCGTCTCGCCCTTGGGCGGGATGCGCAGCACCCCCTGGATGCCCTGGGCAAAGGCCTCCCCCTTGCTGTAGCGGATGGAGCCCAGGCTGTGGAGCATCTGCTTCTGGCGGAAATACCCCTCCGCCTGCCGAAACTCCTCCGCCGACATGATGCGCAGACGGGGGCCGTCCCCGCCGGCCGCCCCCGCCGGGGAGAGCCCCCTGCTGCCGATCAGATATTCCAGCATATCCCCTACCTCCTCGCTATTTGACCACCACGTTCTGCTCTCCCAGCAGCTCTTGCAGCTCCCGGATGAGGGCGTCGTGGATCACGCACTTGGCGCCCAGGCGCTTTTTCGTATCGGTGAAATAGACCACCAGGGACTCTGTGCCCGGGAACATGGTCAGCAGCAGCTCGATCCGGTGAAAGAGGGGGTCGTCCCGGCCGGGCAGCCGCACCCACAGGGTTTTCCCCGCCGGCGCGCCCCGGTCCGGAGTCTGGGGCGGGGGTGTCTGCTGGCCGGCGTAGCCGCCGTCCCGGGCGGCGTTTTTGATGGAGGCGACGGCGCTGTCCGTCAGCCCCTCCAGGGGATAGACCGCGTCCAGCATCAGCTGGGGGTCCTTCTCGTCCCGGACGGAGATGCGCCCGGCGCAGCAGACCGCCGTGCCCTCCGTCAGATAGCTGCCGCCCTGGTCCAGGGCCCGCTGGAAGGCGATGAGCTCCATGGAGCCGGAGTCGTCCTCCAGCGTGGCGGTGCACATGAGGGTGTTGTTTTTGGTGGTACGGGTCCGGGCGGCGGACACGATGCCCGCCAGGATGACGCGCTGGCCGTCCCGGAACCGGCCGGGGCCCTCCTCGCCGGCGAAGTCCTCCAGGATGGCGCCCATGGAGGCGGCCCCCAGCTTTTCCACGGTGTCCCGGTAGCTGTGCATGGGGTGGCCGGTGAGATACAGCCCCGTGGTCTGCCGCTCCATCTCCATCTTCTCCATGGGGGTGAACTCCTCCACGTCCGGCAGCTCCAGGGTGGAGACGGGCTCGTCCTCGTCCATGGAGAACAGGTCGAACTGCCCGGCCAGATTCTTCCGCCCGGCGGAGCTGACCCCGTCCAGGACCTTGTCCAGCACCTGCAGCAGCGCCTTGCGCTTATAGCCCAGGGAGTCGAAGGCCCCCGCCTGGATCAGGCTCTCCACCGGCCGGCGGTTCAGCTCCTTGCCGTACATCCGCCGGCAGAACTCGTCGAAGGCCGCGAAGGGGCCGGACTCGGCCCGCTCCGCCATCAGCTGGTGGACGAATCCCTGGCCCACGCCCTTCACCGCCGCCAGGCCGAAACGGATGTTCCCGCCGGCCACGGTGAAGTCCGCGTCGGACTCGTTCACGTCCGGGGGCAGCAGCTCGATGCCCAGCTTCCGGCACTCGCCGATGTACTCCGCCACCTTGCCGGCGCTGTCCAGCACGCTGGTGAGCAGCGCCGCCATATATTCCCGGGGCCAGTGGCACTTCATCCACGCCGTGCGGTAGGCCACCACGGCGTAGCACACCGCGTGGGCCTTGTTGAAGGCGTAGGAGGCGAAGTCCAGGATCTCGTCGTAGATGCTGTTGGCCACGTCCTCGCTGACGCCGTTGGCGAGACAGCCGGGGATGTTCCGCTCCGCGTCGCCGTAGACGAAGGCCTTGCGCTCGGCGTCGATGACCGCGTGCTTTTTCTTGGACATGGCCCGGCGGATCATGTCCGCCTGGCCCAGGGAGAAGCCCGCCAGGCGCTGGAAGATGCTGATGACCTGCTCCTGGTAGACGATGCAGCCGTAGGTCACGTCCAGGATGGGCCGCAGCAGCTCGTGCTTGTAGGTCACCCGCTCGGGATGGGCGGCGCACTCCAGAAACCGGGGGATGGACTCCATGGGGCCGGGCCGGTACAGGGCGATGACGGCGGTGATGTCCTCGATGGACTTGGGCCGCAGCCCCACGCACACGCCGGTCATGCCCACGGATTCCAGCTGGAACACCCCGCTGGTCTTGCCGTCGGTGAGCATCTGGAAGGTCTCCGGGTCGTCCTCCGGGACCTTGTCCACCCGGAAGTCCGGCTCCACCCGGCGCACCAGCTCCTCCGCGTCCTTCAGTACCGTCAGGTTCCGCAGGCCCAGAAAGTCCATCTTCAGCAGGCCCAGCTGCTCCAGGGTCACCATGTCGAACTGGCAGACGATGGACTCGTCGTTCCGGGCCAGGGGCACATAGTCGGTGAGGGGCCTGGCGGTGATGACCACGCCGGCGGCGTGGGTGGAGGCGTGACGGGGCATGCCCTCCAGGGCCCGGGCCGTGTCCACCAGGTCGTGGATCTTCTCGTCGGCGTCGTACATCTCCTTCAGGGGCTTGGAAAGGCGCAGCGCCTCGTCCAGGGTCATGCCCAGGGAGAAGGGGACGTTTTTTGCCACCGCGTCCGTCTCGGCGTAGCCCACGCCCAGCACCCGGCCCACGTCCCGGATGGCCGCCCGGGCGGCCATGGTGCCGAAGGTGACGATCTGGGCCACGTGGTCCGCGCCGTACTTGCGGGACACGTAGTCGATCACCTCGCCCCGGCGGCGGACGCAGAAGTCCATGTCGATGTCCGGCATGGTGACCCGCTCGGGGTTCAGAAACCGCTCGAAGAAGAGCTTGTACTTGATGGGGTCCACGTCGGTGATGTGCAGGGTGTAGCTGACGATGGACCCGGCGCCGGAGCCGCGCCCCGGCCCCACCGGGATGTCGTGGCCCTTGGCGAAGGCGATGAAGTCCCAGACGATGAGGAAGTAGTCCACGAACCCCATCTGGTTTATCACGCCCAGCTCGTAGTCCAGCCGGTCGGCCAGGTCCTTCCCGTAGCCGGGATAGCGCTCCGCCAGGCCCTGATAACAAAGCTTTTTCAGATAGGCGAAGCTGTCCGTCTCCCCCTCCGGCAGCTGGAATTGAGGCAGGTGATAGTGGCCGAACTCGAAGTCGAAATCGCACATTTCGGCGATCTTCACCGTGTTGTCATAAGCCTCGGGGAAGTCGGGGAACAGCGCGCGCATCTCCTCCTCGGATTTGAGGTACAGCTCCGTGCTCTCAAACTTCATCCGGTCCGGGTCGTCCACGGTCTTGCCCGTCTGCACGCACATGAGCACGTCCTGGATGTGGGCGTCCTCCCGGCGCAGATAGTGGGCGTCGTTGGTGACCGCCAGGGGGATGCCGGTCTCGTTGTGGATGCGGATGAGCCCCTGGGCGGCCCGGCGCTCGTCGGGGATGCCGTGGTCCTGCAGCTCCAGATAAAAGCTGCCCCGGCCGAAAAGCGCATCCAGCTCCAGGGCCCGGGCCTTGGCGGCTTCGTACTGGCCCTGGACGATCTTCTGCTGGATGTCTCCCGCCAGACACCCGGACAGGCAGATCAGCCCCTCCGCGTGCTCATGCAGCAGGGGCCAGTCGATGCGAGGGCGGATGTAAAAGCCGTTTACGAAGCCCTCCGACACCAGCGCGCACAGATTGTGGTAACCGGTCTCGTTTTTGCACAGCAGGATCAGGTGGGAGTAGTTGTTGTCCAGGCCGTATTCCTTGTCGGCGCGGCCCCGGGGGGCCACGTACACCTCGCAGCCGATGACGGGCTTCACGTCCGCCTCCCGGCAGGCCCGGTAAAAGTCCACCACGCCGTACATCACCCCGTGGTCGGTGATGGCAAGGGCGTCCTGGCCCATCTCCTTGGCCCGCTTCGCCAGTTCCTTGATGCGGCAGGCGCCGTCCAGGAGGCTGTATTCGCTGTGGACATGCAGATGAACGAATGCCATGATGGTTACTCCTTGTTCTCCCGGCCCAGCTCCGTCAGCTTCCGCAGCCGGTGGCTCATGCAGCTTTTCGACACGGGGGGCTGGGCCAGCAGGGCCAGATCCGACAGGCTGCAGGAGGGGTTGGCGATGCGCAGCAGCGCCGCATCCTGAAGCGCCGGGGGCAGGCTGTCCAGCCCGGGTCCGGCCTCGATGGCCCGGATGGCGGCCAGCTGTTCCGCCGCCGCGTCGGTGATCTTGTCGGCGTTGGCCATGTCGCAGTTGGTGATGCGGTTCATGGCGTTGGCCATGTGCTTTTCCACCTTGGCCTGCATGATGCCCATGGCGGAGACGCCGGCGCCCATGGTGGTGAGCAGGTCCTCAATGGCGCCGCTCTTTTTAAAATAGGTGATCCAGCTCCGCCCCCGGACGGCCTCCCGGGGCTCGAAGCCCATCTCCTGCAGGATTGCCCGCAGCTCCCGGCACACGCTCTCGTGGCCGGTGGCCAGTTCCAGGTGATAGCCCCGGGACGGGTCGGTGACGCTGCCGCCGGCCAGGAACGCCCCCCGCAGGAAGGCCACCCGGTCGCAGTCGGACTCCACCACCGCCAGATTGATGTGGTGGACCAGGGTCCGGCCCGGGTCATAGCCGAAGGCGTCAAAGATGGTCCGGAGCTTGTCCGGGTCGGTGATGAGGAAGGAGCGCTTGCCGCTCTTCTCCGCCGGCGCAGCGTCCAGTTCTATCCCGAATGCCCGGCGGAACAGCCGGGGCAGCCGGGCGGCGAAGGCGTCGTTGGCCGTCATGATCCGGATCAGCCGGGGGGTGAAGGTGTTGGCGTACAGCAGCACCCCGTAGGCCTCCGCCAGGGCGCAGCACTTCTTGCCCGGATTCTCCCGGCACAGTTCGGTTTTTACATCCGCAGAAAAGCTCATATCAGTACGTTCTCGTCTCCGCCCGGCTGTGATAGAGATCCATCAGCGCGTCCGCCAGGGCCGTGGGCTCGTGTCGCACCAGTCCGCCGGCCCAGCTGGCCAGCGGCGCGTACACCGGCTCCACGCCCAGCTGCCGCAGCGCCTGTTCGTCCACCGTCACCGGCGCCACGCCCTCCTTCCGGTAGGCGGGCAGGACCGCCTCGTCCACCGGCAGGTCGTTGATGAGCACCCAGTGGAACAGCCCCTGTCCGCCGTGGTCCAGCAGGGCCCGCACGTGGTCGGCGGCGGTATAGCGCTCCGTCTCCCCGTCCTGAGTCATGATGTTCATCACATATACTTTCACCGCCCGGGAGGCCCGGATGGCCTCGGACACGCCGGCGGTGAGCAGATTGGGGATCACGCTGGTATAGAGACTGCCCGGCCCCAGCACGATCATGTCCGCCCGGTCCAGGGCCTCCAGCACCGCCGGCAGGGCCGCCGGCCCGGCCGGCTCCAGACTCACCCGGCGGATCTCCGCGCCGGGGCTGCGCTTGTAGCCGGTGATGCGGCTCTCCCCCCGGATCACCGTCCCGTCGGCAAACTCCGCCCGGAGCACCAGATCCTGGTCCGTCACCGGCAGGACCCGGCCTGTGATGGCCAGCAGCTGGCTCAGGGCGGCCACGGCCCCGTCGAAGGAGCCGGAGATGTCGTTCAGGGCCGCCAGCATCAGATTGCCCAGATTCTGTCCCGCCAGGGACCCCTCGCGGAAGCGGTAGCCCAGCGCCTGCTGCATCACGGGCTCGGCGTTGGCCAGGGCCAGGATGCAGTTGCGGATGTCCCCCGGCGGGAGCATGCCCAGTTCCCGGCGGAGCACGCCGCTGCCGCCGCCGTCGTCGGTGACGGTGACGATGGCGGTGAGCCGGTCGGTGCGCGTCTTCAGACCCCGCAGCATGGTGGACAGGCCGGTCCCGCCGCCCACGGCGGCGATCCGGGGCCGCTCGAACCGCCCCATCTCAGACCCCCAGCTCCCGGTGGCCCACGGTCACCGCCACGCCCCGGTCCTCCAGCTCCCGGGCCAGGGCCGCGGCCATGGCCACGCTCCGGTGCTGGCCGCCGGTGCAGCCCACCGCCACGGTCAGCTCCGTCCGGTCCGCCTCATAGAGAGGCAGCAGCAGTTCCAGCAGTTCCGTCAGCTTCGTCAGCAGGGCCTGGGCGTTGCCGTTGCGGAACACGAAATCCGCCACGGGCCCGTCCAGCCCGGTGAGGTGCTGCAGATCCGGCTCATAGAAGGGGTTGGGCAGACACCGCACGTCGAACACCAGATCCGCCTCCGGGGGCAGGCCCCGGTGATAGCCGAAGCTGAGCACGTTCACGGTGAAGCGCCGCTCCGACCGCTGCAGGCACTGGCAGATCCGGGCCCGCAGGGCGTTCAGCGGCTCGGCGTCGGTGCGGATGATGAAGTCCGCCCGGTCCCGCAGGGGGGTGAGGAAGGCCCGCTCCCGCTCAATGGCCTGGCGGATGCTCTCCCCGGGCCGGCCCAGGGGATGGGGCCGGCGGGATTCCTTGTACCGGCGCAGGAGCGTGGCGGTGTCCGCCTCCAGATAGAGGATGCGCACCGCCTCCTCCAGCCCGTCCAGTTCCCGGATGGCCTGGTCCAGCTCCTGGGCGTTCTCCACGCTGCGCACGTCCAGACCCAGGGCCACCCGCTCGAACCGGCCCTGGCCGGACTGGCACAGGGCGGCGAACCGGCCCAGGAGGGCCGGCGGCAGGTTGTCCACGCAGTAATATCCCAGATCCTCGCAGATGTCCGCGGCCCGGGATTTCCCCGCGCCGGAAAGGCCGGTGATGACCAGGATCTCCATGCTCATTTCCTCCCCAGGATGAGGACCTCCGGCTCCAGCGCCACGCCGGCGCGGGCCAGGACGGTCTGTTGGATGTGTTCCATCAGCCGCAGCACGTCCGCCGCGGTGGCGGAGCCGGTGTTCACCACGAACCCGGCGTGCTTTTCCGATACCTGCGCCCCGCCCACGGCGAAGCCCTTCAGTCCCGCCTGGTCGATGAGGGCGGCGGCGTAGCCCCCCGCCGGGCGCTTGAAGGTGCTGCCCGCCGAGGGAAGGTCCAGCGGCTGGCTGGCCCGGCGCCGCTCCGCCAGCTCCCGCATCCGGGCCTGGATGGCCTCCGGGTCCCCCGGGGCAAGGGAGAAGACCGTCTGCAGCAGGATCACGTCCCGGTGGGAAAAGACGCTGTGCCGGTAAGAGAACTGATGCTCCGGGCCCCGGACGGTCCGGCTGACCAGATCCTCGTCCAGATACTCCGTGCGCACCGCGACGTCCTTCAGCTCCCCGCCGTAGGCCCCGGCGTTCATCACCACGCCGCCGCCCACGCTGCCGGGGATGCCGTGGGCGAATTCCAGCCCGGCGAGGCCCGCCCGGGCCGCCGCCGAGGCGGCCGCCGCCAGCGTGGCGCCGCAGTCCGCCGTCACCTGGCTGCCGGAGACCCGCACCTGCCCCACCCCGGGGCAGACGGCGATGACGAACCGGTCCAGCCCCTCGTCCGGGGGCAGGATGTTGGTGCCCTTGCCAATGACCAGGGGCTTTACCCCCGCCCGGCGCAGCAGGGCGCACAGCGCCGTCAGCTGCTCCGCCGAGCCCGGCAGGGCCATGGCCGCCGCGGGCCCGCCGATGCGGAAGGAGCAGTGCTCCCGCATGGGCTCGTTTTCCCGCAGGTCCAGCTCCGGCAGCGCCTTTTGAATTTCACGAATAAGAGAAGAATACTCCATATAGCCTCGCAGAGTTTGTGCCCGCAGGCGCAAATAAAGTTGGATATGATTTCCGGGGGCGTATACCTCGGAAATCATACTTTTCAAACGACTAAAAGTCCAGCCCCTGATCCACGCTCTGATCCACCCGGTTGACCAGATCCTCGGCGGCGTTGTAGCCGGTCTTCTTCTGCCGGTTGGTCAGCGCCGCCAGCTCCAGGATGACGGCCAGGTTCCGGCCGGGCCGCACCGGGATGGTCACCAGCGGGATGCTCACCCCCAGATACTCGGTGGTCTTGGTGTCCAGCCCCAGGCGGTCATAGTGCTTGCTGTCGTCCCAAACCTCCATCTCCACCGCCAGGTCGATCTGGCAGGAGGGCTTCACCGCGCCGATGCCGAACACGCTGGGCACGTTGATCACGCCGATGCCCCGCAGTTCCATGAAGTGGCGGATCAGCGACGGGGACCGGCCCTCCAGATGGAAGCTGGAGGTGCGCAGCAGCTCCACCGCGTCGTCGGCGATGAGCCGGTGGCCCTGCTTGAGCAGGCCCAGGGCGGTCTCCGATTTGCCCACGCCGCTGTCGCCGATGATGAGCATCCCCTCGCCGTAGACCTCCATCAGCACCCCGTGGACGGTCTCCCGGGGGGCCAGGTGGTAGCGCAGGGAGTGGATGAGCCGGGCGGAGAACTCGGAGGTGTCCATGTCGGTGGTGAGCAGATTCACGCCGTATTTGACGGCCATCTCCAGGCACTCCGGCAGCACCGGCTCGGCGTGGGCCACGATCACCGCGGGCACCCGCCCGGCCATCACCGCCTGGAAGCCCGCCAGGCGCTTGGCCCGGTCCAGCTCCTCCATCATGGCGTTCTCGCTCTTGCCGATGACCTGGATGCGGGAAGCGTCAAAATGCTCCAGATAGCCCATCAGCTGGATGCCGGGGCGGTTGATGTCCACAGAGGAGATGCGGATGGTGCCGAAGTCCGGCGCGGCGTAGGCCACCTTCAGGTCGTGCTCTTTTACCAGCTCGGCCAGGGCCACGGAATATTTTTTGTTGCCCATGGGGGCACCTCGTTTCTATCATAGTATGCGGTTGGCAGTCGATGACAGTATTTTAATACATCGGCAAGGGGTTTCGCAATCGCTATCCCGGTTTTTTTCAAGTTTTTCCCGGAATTGAAAAAAACTCTTGCAATTTGACAACGGGTCTGTTATTATATTGGGGCTGCCCGCTGGACAGCAGGAAGGAGCTGATTACGATGGCAAAATGTGAGGTTTGCGGAAAAGGCGTGACTTTCGGCATCAAGGTCAGCCACTCCCACCGGCGTTCCAACCGTACCTGGAAGCCCAACGTAAAGCGCGTGAAGGCGATCGTGGACGGGAAGCCCCAGCATGTGTACGTGTGCACCCGCTGCCTGCGCAGCGGCAAGGTCCAGCGCGCCGTGTGATTTTCCGAGAAACCAAGAGCCCGGAGCAACCGCTCCGGGCTCTTTTTTTGTTGCTCAGCGCCGGAAGAACTCCTCCAGATCCTCCTCGTCCACCTCGCCCAGCAGCGCGAAGGTGTGCTTCGTCCCGCCGGCGGTCAGGGTGAGGGTGCCGCTGTTGGGCCAGGGCAGGTTGGACACGGGGAAGGGGTCCAGCTCGTAGGATGTGAGGTCGCTCTTGGCGATCCAGATGTCCTGCTTGGCGGCGTAATCGTGGTCCACGTCGCCGGGGAACCAGCTGGGGGCCAGCTTGTCGCCCCGGACGCTGGCGGTGGCGACGGTCTGGAACTGGATGGCGTACCAGCTGCGGGTCTCGCAGCAGGTATACAGCCGGCTGCGGCTGTCCATCAGCCGCAGGAAGGGGAACTCGTACTCCTCCTCCCCGTCCTCGCCCTCATCGTCCCCGTCCGTCGTCTGGGGACCGGCCACGGCCTCGGCCTGGGGAGCGGAGGCGTCCGGGGCCGGTCTGTCGGCGGCATCCTTCACGGCCTTGCGCACCCGCATGGCGGTGGAGAGCAGGATGAACGCGGCCAGGGCGCCGGCGATGGACGACACCGCCGTCAGCGTCCGGCCCAGCAGATCCTGGGCGAAAAAGCCCAGCCACACGGAGCCGGCCAGCAGCACCACGGACAGCCCGATGGGCCAGGGGCCCGTCCAGAATTTCAGAGCGGGATTGTTCTTGTCATTCATTGCGGATCACCTTTACCTTTTCCACACGTTTGTCGTCCGCCTCCAGGACGGTTATCTCCAGATCCTGATAGGTCACCACGCAGCCCGGCGGGGCATAGCCCTCGTTCAGCTCCATGACCCAGCCGCCCACGGTCTCGCTCTCGAAGTCGAAGTCCTCCTCGTCCAGCTCCACCAGCTCCAGGAAGTCCTCGATGGGCAGGTCGCCGTCCAGCTCCCAGCTGTCCTCGGAGGTCTTGACGATGTCCTCCTCCACCTCGTCGGTCTCGTCCCAGATGTCCCCCACCAGGTATTCCAGCACGTCCTCCATGGAGATGACGCCGGCGGTGCCGCCGTATTCGTCGGTGACGATGGCCAGGTGGGTCTGCTTCTCCCGGAGCTGTTCCAGCACCGCGGGCAGTTTCACGGTCTTATACACGAAGCAGGGCTCGGTGAGCAGACTGCGGATGTCCACCTCCCCCTCCTCCAGCAGCGCCCGGTACAGGCTGTTCAGGTGCAGCACGCCGATGATGCTGTCCGTGCCGCCCTCATACACCGGCAGGCGGGAGTAGGGGATGTCGTCCACCTGGCGGAGGATGTCCTCCAGGGAGTCGTCGATGTCCAGGGCCACCATATCCACCCGGGCGGTCATGGCCTGGCTGGCAGAGATCTCGCCGAAGTCCAGGGCGGAGCGCAGCAGCTCCCCCCGGTCGTCGTCCAGCACGTCCTCATCCTGGGCGGTCTCGATGATGGACTGCAGCTCCTCCACCGCGGCCTCCTGCTCGTCCCCGGGGGCCTCGCCCGGCAGGGGCCGGGTGATGAGCCGGGTCAGGCGCACCGCGCACCACACCAGCGGCGAGAGCAGCACGGTCAAAAACCGGACGATCCCCGCCACCGCCAGGGTCAGGCGGGTGGCGTTCTTCTTGGCCAGGATCTTGGGCATGGTCTCGCCGAAGATGATGACCAGCACCGTCACGAGCACGGTGGCGACCGTGGAGCTGAGCCCGTCGGCGATTCCGGCCCGGGCGGCCACGGTGATGGCGATGACGGAGCTGATGGAGCTGGAGGCCACGTTCACCAGGTTGTTGCCGATGAGGATGGCGCTCAGGGCGCTGTCGAAGTCGTCCAGCAGGGAGAGGGCCGTTTTGGCAGAGCGGCTGCCGTCCTCCGCCGCGCTCTCCAGCCGCAGCCGGTTGGCGGCGGACAGGGCCATCTCCGAGGCGGAGAAGAACGCGGACAGGGCCAGACATACCAGCAGCGACAGGATGTATGCCGTCATAGGTTCCCGCCCCCTTCCGTTCCGGCCGCCGGCAGCCGGCGGACGGTCAGCTTGCGGATGCGGTGCTGGCGCACGTCGGAGACGGTGAACTCCAGGTCGTGGTAGGTGAATTTGTCCCGCTGGGCGGGCATCAGATCGAAGTGCTCCAGCGTCCACTCGGCCAGGGGCTTGTGGACCAGCTCCTCGTCGTCCTCCGGGTCGTCGTAGTCCAGCCGCTCGAACAGCTCATCCACGTCCAGCCGCCCGTCGGCCTCGTACCGGCCGCCGCCGATGGGGTGGAAGTACTCCTCCACCTCGTCCTCCTCGTCCCAGATCTCGCCCACCAGCTCCTCCAGTATGTCCTCCACCGTCACCACGCCCAGGGTGCCGCCCCAGGGGTCGGTGACGATGGCCATGTTGAGTCGGTTGCGGCTCAGCTCCGGCAGCAGGTCGTCCACGTTGGTGGTGGCCGGCACGAAATAGGCTGCGTCCAGCAGGGAGCGCAGGTCCACCCCGTCTCCCTGGCTCAGCCAGGCCTTGATGTATTTGCGGATCTGCAGGATGCCGATGATGTTGTCGGTGTCGTTTTCATAGACCGGCAGCCGGGTGTGCCGCTGGGAGCGGATGAAGTCGATGATCTTCTGCCCCGGCCAGGCCACGTCGATGGCGGCCATGTCCACCCGGGCGGTGAGCACGTGCTCCACGGTGATGTCGGCGAACTCCAGCGCCGACTGGACCAGGTCGCCCTGCTCCTCGTCCAGGCTGCCCGCGTCGGTCATGTCCTCGATCAGGTCGTACAGCTCATCCTCCGTCACGGACACCTCGCCCTCCCCCTTGGAGAGCTTGGCGGCCGCCTGGCCGATGGCGGTGAGCATGGCCGAGACGGGGGCGAAAAAGCGCATAAAAAAGCACAGCGAACCGGCGGTGCCAAGACTGAACCGCTCGCTGTATTTTTTCGCGATGGATTTGGGGAGCATCTCCCCGAACAGGAACAGCACCAGCGTGGTGGCGATGGTGCCCCACACCACCCGGCCGACGCCCCAGTGACGGGTGACGAACACGGTTACCACCGCCGCCGCGGCCAGATGGGCGATGTTGGTGCCGATGAGGATCGTGGTGATGGCCCGGTCAAAGTTGTCCAGGACATACAGGGCCTTTTTGGCCCGATGGTCGCCTTTTTCCTGACGGACCTTGATCCGGTTGCGGGACACGGAGGCGAACGCCGTCTCCGCGAAGGCGAAATACATGGCGAAGCCCACCAGGGCGAGAAGGAAAAGGACAGATAGCCAACTACTGCCATCTCCCATGGGGAAAAACCACCTCTTGCTTTCTCATACAAAAATCAATGTGGTATTATAGCACAATGAAATTGTTTCGTCAACTGACCGGACCGTTTCGGCTTTTCGGGGCCGGAAACAGGGAAAGACGCCCCGCGGCAGCGGGGCGTCTTTCCGCCTGCGGGGCAGGCGCGGCGAATATCAGAGGAACAGCTCGTTTTCCTTGTACTGGGAGCAGGCCTTCTTGATGGCCAGGGCCGCGGCGGATACCATGACGCTGTTGACCTTGCGGGCCTGCCGGGGACAGAGGGAAACGCAGCGCATGCAGCTGATGCACCGGCTCCCGTCCGTGGCCTGGGGCGCCTGGGGGTCGATCGCCCCGGCGGGGCACCGCTTCGCGCACAGGCCGCATTCGTCGCAGCCGGAATCGGCCTTGGGCACAAGGCCGAAGCCGCCGGCCTTTTTGTAGGGCCGGTTCCCGGGGATGGCCGGCTTGCTCTCCCCGCCGCTCTCCAGCTTCTCCCGGATCTTCGCCCCGAAGCCGGCGAGCTGGTCCCGGTCGGCGCCGTCGGGCCGGCCGGTGGCATACTGGCGCATGATGGAGTGCTCCGCCACGGCGGCGACGGCGGCGATGACCCGGAACCCGCTCTTCTCGGCGGCGTCCTCCATCTGGACCAAAGTGTCCTCGTAGGCGCGGTTGCCGTAGACGGCCACCAGGATGCACCGCGCGCCGTTGCCCCGGATGGCGGCGAGCCGATCCAGCGCCAGCTGGGGCGCCAGACCGCCGAAGGAGGGCATCGCGATCAGCGCCGCGTCCTCCGGCTGCAGGGTAATCTTTCCGTAATCCGCCCCCGGGACGGAGAGGTCCACGGTGTCGGCGGCCGGCCAATCCCCCGCAATCGCCTTTGCCACCTTTTCCGTCCCTCCCGTGGGGCTGAAGATGATCTGTACGTATTTCATGTGGGCGTCCCTCCTGTGGTGTAAGGTTTAAAATTACATCTTTCGGCCATTATACCGCCGAAAAGGTGTAATGTCAATGTTTACATCAGGCCGGATTTTTGCTAAAATAGCACCGGGAGGATCGACGCCTATGCAGATCAGCAAAAAATGCTCCATCGCCGTCCACTGCCTGATTTTTATCAACGAGTACGGCCGGCAGGAAAAGGTCACCAGCGAGCTGCTGTCCCGGTCCACGGGCTGCAACCCGGTGACCGTCCGGAATATCCTGAGCGCGCTGAAGAAAGCGGGCATCGTCGCGATCCCCTCCGGGACGGGCGGCGCCACGATCCGGGTCCCCCTGGAGGAGGTCTCCCTGTATCGGATCTGCCAGGCGGTGGAGCCGGACGCCCTGGACAAGCTGATGGGGGTGCACGCCGCCCCGTCCCCGCTCTGTCCGGTGGGGAGGAACATCGGACAGGTGCTGGAGCGGACCTACCAGACCCTCCGGGAGGATCTGACGGACAGTCTGCAGAGCGTCTCCCTGCGGCGAATGGTGGACGAATATCACGCCGCCCTGGCCCAAGAGAAATGACCATTTTATAGAGAGCGCGGGTCCCGCCTTTCGGCGGAACCCGCTTTTTTATGCCCCGATGGGGGACGCATCTTTGCTCCGGACCGGGCCGCGCCGGCCCCGTCAGACCTCCCGCCGGTGCCAGCGCTTCATGCAGGAGAAGGTCTCCTCGCTGATGTAATGCTCCACCCGGCAGGCGTCGGCATAAGCCGTGTCCCGGCTCACCCCCAGGTCCATGAAGATCTCCGCGATCACCTCGTGGCGCTCCAAAATCCGCCCGGCGATGGCCATGCCCTTGTCGGTGAGGGTGATGTGGTTGCTGCCGTCCACGTTCAGATACCCGTCCGCGGCCAGCTCCCGCACTGCCTGGCTCACCGTGGGCCGGGAAAAGCCCAGGTGGCGGCACAGATCCGCCGCCCGCACGTCCGCTTGCCGCCGGGAGATCATCAGCACCGCTTCCAGATAGTTCTCCGCCGATTCGTGGATCTTCACGTCTCGCCCTCCTGTTTGGTATACCTTACATCCTCCAGTATACCACAGGCTGTCAAGAGGGGGCCCGGGGCGCATCCCCCGGGAAGGACACCGTGACGGTGAGGCGGCCGGCCTCGTATCCGGCCCCGATGGAGCCGCCCATCCGCTCCACCAGCGTCCGGGCGATGGCCAGGCCCAGGCCCGTGGAGTTGCGGGCCGCCTCCAGGGAGAAGAACCGATCGAACAGCCGGCCCACCCGCACCGGGTCCAGATCCCGGGCGGTGTTGGAGAAGGCGATGCGGCCGTCGGCGGAGAGGGTCACATCCAGATCCCCGTCGCTGTATTTCAGGGCGTTGGAGAAGAGGTTGGAGAGGACCCGGTTCAGGGCCGCCCGGTCCAGGGAGCGGACCACGCGCTCCTCCGGCAGGGTGATGACCGGCTCGATCCCCCGGGCGGTGAGGGCGGCGTAATAGCCCGCGGCGGCGGTCTCCACCGCGGCGTTCAGATCCACCGGCTCCGGGGCCATATCCTGGTCGGTGGACAGCACCACCGAGTAGCGGAACAGCTCCTCCGTCAGCGCCTTCATGGCCTCGGTCCGCTCGGCGATGCGGGTGAGATACCGCTCCGCCGCCTCGCTCTTCTCCTCCTGCTCCAGAAGCTCCAGATACCCGCAGATGGCGGTGAGGGGCGTGCGCAGATCGTGGGAGACGTTGGTGACGGCGTCCTTCAGCTCCTGGTCCCCCTGGCGGTACCGCAGCCGCTGGGCCCGGAGGATGCGAAGCTGGCGGTTCAGCGCCGCCGCCAGACGGCGCATCTCCCTGTCGGAGGTGGACAGGGAGATGAGGGTATTGGTGTCCTCCGAGAGCTTTTCGGAGAGCTCCCGGACGATCTGCCGGGCCGCCCGGCGCATGGACCATACATGCAGGCCCAGCGCCAGGGCGGTCGCGGCCAGTATGGCGCAGGCCAGATATGCCATGGAAACACCGCCTTTTTACCGGATGTCTTTTCGCTTGAACAGGGCCAGGCCCAATGCCGTGGTCAGGGCGATCTCCCCCAGGGACCACAGGGGCACGTCCCAGGCCATGGGAACGCCCGTGTCCCGGTCCAGTGCCAGCAGGGCCTGCACCACGGGCAGCAGCCGGCCCGCGAGGGTCAGCATCGCCGGCGGCTTGCCGGGCGGCACGTACACCCACTCCGCCAGGCCCAGCCGCAGCAGCTCGTCCACGTCATAGCTCCGGACCACGCTGCTCAGCGCGTCCTCGTCGATCTGCAGCATGTAGGTGCTGCCGTAGGAGGCGAACTCGCTCCACACCAGCGCCCCCAGCAGGATGCCGCCCAGCACCAGGAATACCAGCGCCAGGGCCAGTACGGCCCGCTTATGCACCAGCATGCACAGGCAGGCGAGCACCGCCGCCGTCGCCGCCGAGGACAGCATCACCATCGCGACGGCCAGCGCCGCCTCGCCGGGGGTGTAATGGCCGTACGTGTTATGCCGGGCGGTGAGGATGATCCGGGGGCTGGACAGGGCCAGAAACAGCCACATCACCAGGATGGACGCCGCCAGGACGGACAGGTATATCTCTGTCCGGCTGCGGCCGGCGGCCAGCTTGTTGCGGATGGTCCCGTCGGCGTACTCCGCGCCGAAAAAGAGGCTGAACACCACCGCGCAGCACAGCGGCGGGAGGATGGCCAGCCAGGCGTTCTGGATGAACTCCAGGTACAGGCCCGCAGCCGCCGAGACGGCCGCCGCCAGCCAGAACACCGGCGCGCGCCACAGCCGGGCAAAGTGGGAGCGGATCAGGTTCGTCATGGCAGTCTCCTTATCGGATGTCCTTGCGCCGGAACAGGACCAGCCCCAGAGCCGTGGTGACCGCGGTCAGGCCCGCAGAATACAGAAGCATCCGGGGCGTGGCCTCCAGTTCCATGTACCGGTAGGCCTGGCAGACCGGGAGCGCGTCGTATAAAAACGTCGTGATCGCCCCGGCTTGCCCCGGCTCGCGGAACACCCACTGCTGATTGCCTGCCTCGTCGATCATCAGCTGCATGCCCCCGTTGGTGGCGGTCTCGTAAGCGTCCTGGACCTGGAGGGAGGCGAAAAGCAGAGCGACCATCAGCAGGATCAAAACCACCGCCAGGACCGACCGCCGCTGGATGAGCATACAGAGCATCACGCACACCGAGCAGTACGCCGCCAGCAGCAGCGCCGTCCCGCCCAGGCACAGCGCCAGGGCCTTCGGCTCGGGGGCGGGGAAATTGCGCACCATCCAGCCCAGCCGGGGCAGCCATGCCAGCAGCTCGGCCCCATACAGCGCCAGCGCCGCCAGGATGCCCACCGCGAGAGTCGCCAGATAGATGCTCGCCCGGCCGTGACCGGCGATGAGCTTATTGCGGAGAGTGCCGTCGGTGTGCTCCGTGCCGAAAAAGAGGCTGAACACCGTCGCCAGGACGATACCGATCAGCAGGCAAAAGCCGCACAGGGGCTGGCCCCACAGGCCGGCGGTCGAGATACCGGACTGAAAGTCGCCGATGGCGCTGTTGCAAAGGCCCAGCCCGTAGGGGAGCATCAAGAGAAGGGTCGCCCAATACAGGGGGTTTTTCCATAGCCGCGCCAGGTGGGAGCGGATAAGACTTGCCATAGCGCCGCCCCCCTATTTCAGGTCCTTCCGGCGAAAGGCCAGAAGCCCTCCGGCGGTGGATGCGGTCAGGATCAGCAGGGAATAAAGGCACATGGCCGCGGGGTGGACCGCCATGTCGAAATTATAGAGCAGTGCCTGGCCCATGGGGAGAAAGTCCGCCGCGAACTGGTAGACCTCCCGCTCCCGGCCCCGGAGATAGCTGGGATTCTCCCTGTCCGACGCGATTGCCGGTTCACCCTCCTCGTTCATCATGATGACCTGATGAAACTCCGGCTCCTGCAGCCGGCCCTCCAAATAGCCGCCCACGGCCAGTCCCGCCAGCACCGCCAGCAGCAGCGTCACCGCCAGCACCGCCTTCCGGGAGATGAGCAGGCTGCCCAGCGTGCACAGAGCGCACAGCGCCGCCGCCATGAGCAGCTCCCCGATAACGATCAGAGCCAGCGTGCCGGGGGTGGTCCCCAGTCCCTCGGTGACGAAGGGACCCACGCAGACCACCGGCAGGAAGTAGGCCCCGAGCATCAGAAAGCAGGCGGCCAGACTCAGAATAAGGCTGGTCAGATACACCGCCGGGCGGCTCTTGCCGGCGATGAGCTTGTTGCGGATGGTGCCGTGGTCATACTCCGTGCCCAGAAACAGGGCGCAGAACACCGCCGGCAGGAACACCGTGACGATGCAGTGGTAGCGGCACAGATCGCCCATGAAGTAGACGATCCCATACTGGGAGCCATCATAGGCGCTATGGCAGACCAGGCCGCCCCAACCCGCCATGAACGCCACGCCCAGCCAGAAGATGGGAGCCCTCCACAGCCGGGCAAAGCCCGCCCGGAGAAGGTCAGCCATTTCTGCCACCTCCCACCAGGGAGACGAAATAGCTCTCCAGACTCTCGTCCCGCTCCTGCATGTCCGTCAGCTCGCAGCCCTCCGCCGAGAGCGCCGCCGTCAGCCGGGAGACGGGGATCTTTTGGTACACGTCCGCGGTCTCGCCGTCCAGGATCTTATACTCCGCGCCCATGCCGTCCAGCACCCGGGCCAGGGCGGCGGTGTCCGTGACGGTCAGGCGCACGCACTTGCGGCAGGCCGCCTCCAATTCGGCCGCGGAGATCTCCTTCACCATCCGGCCCCCGTCGATGAAGCCGTAGTGGGTGGCCAGGCGGCTCAGCTCGTCCAGGATGTGGCTGGAGATGAGCACGGTGATCTGCCGCTCCCGGTTGAGGCGCAGTATCAGCTCCCGGATCTCGATGATGCCCTGGGGGTCCAGGCCGTTCACCGGCTCGTCCAGCACCAGAAAATCCGGGTCCCCGGCCAGGGCCACGGCGATGCCAAGGCGCTGCTTCATGCCCAGGGAGAAGTGCCGGGCCTTCTTTTTGCCGGCGTTTTCCAGCCCCACCAGCGCCAGCAGCTCCGGTATGCCCTCAAAGGAGGGCAGGCCCAGCACCCGGTACTGCTGCTTCAGATTGTCCTGGGCGGACATATCCAGATAGATGGACGGGGTCTCCACCACCGCCCCCATCCGCCGCCGGGAGCGGTCGATGTCCCGGTCGGTGTGCTTGCGGCCGTAGAGGGTATAAGTGCCCGCGGTGGGCGCCTGCAGGCCGCAGATCAGCCGGATGAGGGTGGTCTTGCCCGCGCCGTTGCGGCCCACCAGGCCGTAGATGGACCCCCGGGGCACGGACATGTTCAGCCCGTTCAGGGCCGTGAAGTGACGGTAGCGCTTGGTCAGCTCCGCCGTCTGCAAAACATATTCCATGGGTCGGATACCTCCTTACTGCCCACAGGATACAGCAGGGCGGTAAAGAAAGCGGTAAAGGCTACTGTAAAACTTCCTCCGGCGTGCGCAGCTTGAAGCCGATGCCCCACACCGCCTCGATCCAGTCGTTGCCGTCCAGCTCCCGCAGCTTTTTGCGCAGATTGCTCACGTGCATTTTCAGACTGCTCTCCGTGCAGTCCGGGGTGTCCAGGCTGATCCGGTCCAGGATCTGGGACTTGGTGATGACCTGGCGGGGGTTGAGCATGAGCAGCTTCAGGATTGCGCACTCCGTGCGGGTCAGACGGACCTGCCGCTCCCCCAGGGCGGCGGTGCGGGTGTCCGCGTCCAGCTCCAGAGGGCCGAAGGCGAACCGGGCCACGTCCGGGGCCGGCGCCTGGCGCAGACGCACGGCCACGCGGGCCAGCAGCTCCTTGATTTCGAAGGGCTTGGTCACATAGTCCGCCGCCCCGCCCAGCAGCAGATCCACCTTGTCCTGCACGTCCACCTTGGCGCTCACCACGATCACGGGGATGCCCTTGATCTTCGGCAGCACCTCCTCCCCCGCCAGGCCCGGCAGCATCAGATCCAGCAGCACCAGGTCCGGCCGGGCCTGGGGCAGCGCCAGCAGCGCCTCCGTGCCGGAGTATGCCCGGCTGACCCGGTATCCCTCCCGGGTCAGCGCCTCGGAGAGCATGTCCCCGATGGGGACGTCGTCGTCGATGATGAGGATGTGTTTGGGCATGGGATGCGCCCCCTTTCGCCGCTATTATACCAAACGGGCGGCCGGTGTAAAGTAAAAACAAAACGGCTCCCTCCTTCGAGGGGGCCGTTCATAGAATCGCGGGGAGAGAAGGGGGCGCTTTTTTGACTCAGATGTGCCAGATGTTCTCGGCGTACTCCTTCACCGCCCGGTCGGCGGCGAATATGCCGGACTCGGCGATGTTCACCAGGCTCACCCGGGCCGAGGCGATGGGGTCGGCCATGAGCTTATACAGCTCGTCGTGGGCCCGCCGGTAGTCGGCGAAGTCCGCCAGCAGCATATACTGGTCGCCGCCGTAGAGCAGGTTGCTCACCAGGTCGGAATAGCTCTTGCCGTCGGCGAAGCCGGAGCTGAACCGGTCCAGCACCGAGCGGATGACGGGGTCGGCGTCGTAGTAGCTCTGGGGGCGATAGCCCTGGCTCCGCAGGGACTCCACCTCGGCCGCCTTCAGGCCGAACAGGAACATATTGTCCGCGCCCAGCCGCTGGTACATCTCCACGTTGGCGCCGTCCAGGGTGCCGATGGTAATGGCGCCGTTCATCATCAGCTTCATGTTGCCGGTGCCGCTGGCCTCCTTGCCGGCGGTGGAGATCTGCTCGGACACCTGGGCGGCAGGCATCAGCTGCTCGGCCATGCTCACCCGGTAGTTGGCGGCGAACAGCACCTGCAGCTTGCCCTTGCACAGGGGGTCGGCGGCCAGGTCCTTGGACAGGGAGTTGAGCAGCTCGATGATCCGCTTGGCGGTGACGTAGCTGCCCGCGGCCTTGGCGCCGAACACGAAGGTGCGGGGCAGGAACTCGGCGTTGGGGTCGCTGTGGATGCGCTGCTGCAGACTGGTGATGAGCATGGCCGCCAGCAGCTGGCGCTTGTACTCATGCAGACGCTTGACCTGTACGTCCAGCACGGCGGCGGGATCCAGCACCGCGTCCTGGTCCCGCTTCAGCCAGGCGGCCAGCCGGTCCTTGTTGCGGGACTTGATCACGTTGAGCATGCCCAGCACGGTCTCGTCGTTTTCAAATTTGCGCAGCTCGATGAGCCGCTCCGGCTCGGTGATGAAGCCCGGGCCGATCAGGTCCTGGATCAGACCGGCCAGGTCGGGGTTGATCTGGTCCAGCCAGCGGCGGTGGTCGATGCCGTTGGTGACGAAGGTGTACCGGTCCGGCCGCACGCCGCACAGGTCCTTGAACAGCCGGGTCTTCAGGATCTCCCCGTGAAGGGCGGACACGCCGTTGATCTTATAGCACACCGCCTGGCACAGGTTGGCCATGTGCACCTGGCCGCCGGAGAGGATGAGGCTGTACTCCACCTTCTTCTGGTCCCCGGGGAACCACTCGTTGAGCTTTTTCGTCCAGCGGATGTTCAGCTCCCGGATGATCTGCCAGCAGCGGGGCATCAGCGACTCGATGAGGCCCTGGGGCCACTTCTCCAGCGCCTCGGAGAGCACGGTGTGGTTGGTATAGGCCACCGTGCGGCACACGCAGTCCAGCGCCTCGTCCCAGCCCAGGCCGTCCTCGTCCATGAAGATGCGCATCAGCTCCGGGATGATGAGGGTGGGGTGGGTGTCGTTGATCTGGATGACGTGGTGGTCGGGGAACGAGCGCACGTCGCCCCAGTCCCGGCGGTGCTTTTTCACCAGGTCCTGGGCGGTGGCGGAGACGAAGAAGTACTGCTGCTTCAGGCGCAGCTCCTTGCCCTGGATGTGGTCGTCGGCGGGATAGAGGACCTTGGTGATGACCTCCGCCATGGTGCGCTTCTCCATGGCCTCCATATACTTGCCGCCGGAGAACAGGTACATATCCAGGTCCTGGTTGCTCCGGGCCTCCCACAGCCGCAGGGTGTTGACCCGCTTGCCGCCGTAGCCGGCGATGAGCATATCCCGGGGCACGGCCAGCACGCTGGTATAGTCCTTCAGGTGGGTCCGGCAGATGCCGGTGTGGTCCCAGACCTCCTCCACGCGGCCGCCGAAGCGGACCTCGCAGGTGTCCTCCTCCCGGGCGTTGAGCCAGCCGATGGCCCCCAGAGGCCAGCTGTCGGAGACCTCGGTCTGGACGCCGTCCTTGATGACCTGCTTGAAAAGCCCCAGCTCATAGCACAGGGAATACCCGGAGGCGGGGATGCCCAGGGACGCCATGCTGTCGCTGTAGCAGGCGGCCAGCCGGCCCAGACCGCCGTTGCCCAGACCCGCGTCCGGCTCCAGCTCAAAGATGTCCGCCGCGCTGCGGCCCATGTCCTCCAGCGCCGCGGTGAGTTCTGTGCCGATGCCCAGGTTGTAGGCGTTCTTCATCAGGCTCCGGCCCAGCAGATACTCCATGGACAGGTAGTGCACCTGCTTTTCGTCCTTTTTCTCCCGCTGCACCGCGATGAGGCGGCTCATGATCTCCCGGATGACCTGGGCGGAGGCCAGGAACACCTGCTCGTCGGTGGCGTTGGCGCCGGTGGTGCCGAAATGGGCGCAAAGTTTGTCTTCAATGGCTGCATGCAGCTCGTCCCGTGTGATCTCTGACATATATAAGCTCCTTATTGAAGATTGTTGGCATATTCGGGCCGAATCATACCTCCGCCCCGCGGGACGGAGGCACGTTCGGATGATGGGTTCGGTCCTCGGTTTCAGACCGTCTCGCCCTTGGGGATGACCAGCGGGATCCGCTCGGTCCCGGCCAGGAGCCGGCCCTCGGTGATGACGCAGTCCTTGTCGGCGATGACGCAGCTCATCTGCGCGCCGGCCTGGACGACGGTGTCCTGCATGACCACGCAGTTGGACAGCTTGGCGCCCTTGGCCACGTGGACGCCCCGGAAGAGGATGCAGTGGTCCAGCTCTCCCTCCACATAGCAGCCGTCGGCCACCAGCGAGCGGGTGACCTTGGCGGTGTCGCCGTAATAGGTGCTGGCCTCGGCCCGCTCCTTGGTGCGGATGGGCAGCCCGTCGGCGGGGAACAGGGCCTGCATGACTTCGGGTTTGTACATGTCCATGCTGGCCTCGAAGTAATCGCTGACGGAGACCAGCCGCCGGGCGTAATCGTTGTGTTCGTACACGGCGATCTTTCCGCCGCCGGCCAGATAGTGGGCGATGGCGTCCCGGTGGAAGTGGTTGTGGTTGGCGTCCGCGCAGTAGTCCATCAGCTGCAGCAGCACGTCCTTTTTGATGATGTAGATCTCCCGGGAGAACAGGCCCGGTCCGGGGCCGCCCTCGGAGAACAGCAGCTTGCGGGCAAAGCCGTCGGCGTCCGGCACCAGCCGGTGGTGGGGGAAGGGGCCGTAGCCCTCGGAGCAGACGGCGGTGATGTCCGCGCCGGTATGGCGGTGGAGGTCCATCGCCTTGCCCAGGTCGATGTTGCCCACCCAGTCGGCGGCGCACAGCACCACGTTGGCGGAGGGGATCTCCCGGATGTAGTTGCCCACGCTGCGCAGAGCCTCCATGCAGCCGTTGAAGTGGCCGGAATGGGACTCGGGCAGGCCGAAGGGGGGCAGCAGGCGAAGGCCGCCGCTGCGCCGGGCCAGACCCCAGTCCGCGCCGTTGGACAGGTGGTCCAGCAGGCTCTGGTAATCCCGCTCCATGATGACGCTCACGTCCCGGATGCCGGCGTTGACCATCATGGACAGGGCAAAGTCGATCAGACGGTAGCGCCCGCCGAAGGGGATGGAGGCGCTGTTCCGGTGTTCTACCAGCTCCCGGAGCTTCGGCTCGGAGCTGAGCGTGTAGATGATTCCATGCAGATCGTTTCTCATGTCGTCGCCACCAAATCGTCATAGAGCATGGCGCCGGGCGCCACCATAGCGCCGGGGCCAACAGTCACATCCGGGCCGCAGGTCGCCACGCCCCAGCTATCCGTCCCGTCCGGCTCCGTGCCCACATGGGCTCCGCGGCAGATCCGGGCGTTCTCGCCCAAAATGGCGAAGCGCACCTCCGCCCCGGCCTCCACATGGGCGCCGGGCATGAGCACGCTGTATTCCACGCGGGCGCCCTTCTCCACCACGACCTGATTGGAGAGGACGCTGTTGAACACCGCGCCGTCCACGATGCAGCCCTCGGTGACGATGCTGTGGCGGATATCCGCCTCCGGGCCGGCGATATGGGGCGGCCGGATGGGGCTGCGGCTCATGATGGGCCAGCTGCGGTCATAGAGATCCAGGTTCTGGCTGAGCATATCCATGTTGGCGTCCCACAGGCTGGTGATGGTGCCCACGTCCCGCCAGTAGCCCTGGAACCGGTAGGGCCAGAGCTTCTCCCCGGCGGCCAGCAGCTTGGGGATGATGTTTTTGCCGAAGTCCTGCTGGCTGTTGGGATCGGCCTCGTCCTCGATGAGGGCCTGGCGCAGGGTCTTCCAGGTGAAGATGTAGATGCCCATGGAGGCCAGGTCGCTCTTGGGGTGCGCGGGCTTTTCCTCGAACTCGTTGATGTAGCCGTCGTCGCCCACGTTCATGATGCCGAAGCGCTTGGCCTCGTCCATGCTCACCTGGATGACGGCGATGGTGCAGGCGGCGCCTTTTTCCTTGTGCTCCCGGAGCATGTCGGCGTAGTCCATCTTATAGATGTGGTCGCCGGACAGGATCAGCACGTACTCCGGGTCCCGCACGTCGATGAAGTCGATGTTCTGGTAGATGGCGTTGGCCGTGCCGGAGAACCAGTTGCCCTTCTCCCCCGCGGACATGTAGGGAGGCAGAATGAACACGCCGCCGTCGTCGGCGCTCAGATCCCAGGGCTGGCCGGTGCCCAGGTAGGCATTGAGCTTCATGGGCCGGTACTGGGTCAGCACGCCCACGGTGTCGATGCCGGAATTGGCACAGTTGGACAGGGGAAAATCGATGATGCGGTACTTGCCCCCGAAGGGCAGATTGGGCTTTGCTACATTGGCTGTCAGGGCATAGAGCCGGGATCCCTGGCCGCCCGCCAGCAGCATGGCGATGCATTCCTTTTTCACTGGCGAACCCCCTTTTATGAAAAATATATGTTTCGCGCTCCGCCGAACGCGCGGGTATACATTTTTACAGCCGGTTGTACTGGTCCATGGCCCGCTCCGGGCCCTGGGTGATGTAGGCCTCCACGGCCTTGGCCGCCCGGGCGCAGGCGGCGGAGAAATCCTCCCAGTCCTGGTTTCTCGGCACGCCCAGCACCCAGTCGATCTGCTCGTTGCCGCCGTGGGGCGGGGCGCCCACGCCGATGCGGATCCGGGGAAACTCCTCGCTGCCCAGGTGGGCGATGACGCTCTTCAGACCGTTGTGGCCGCCCGCGGAGCCCTTGGTCCGCACCCGCAGCCGGCCGCAGGGAAGGTTGATGTCGTCGGACACCACGATCACCCGCTCCGGGGGGATCTTGTAAAACCGGGCCGCCTGGCCCACCGCCTGGCCGGACTCGTTCATATAGGTCTGGGGCTTCATCAGCAGCACGCCCTCGCCGCCCAGCTCGCACCGGTCCGTCAGGGCCCGGAAGCGGGAGCGGGCGATGCGCACGCCGGCGTGGTCCCGCTCAAAGGCCTCCGCCGCGAGAAAGCCCGCGTTGTGGCGGGTGCCGGCGTATTGGGGGCCGGGATTGCCCAGAAATACCGCCAGCCACGCCACGGACGGCTTTTTGGCGAACATCAGTCGAACAGGGACGCCAGGGATTCGTCCTCGTAGATCCGGTGGATGGAGGCGGCGAACACCGGCGCGCAGGACAGATAGCGGATCTTATCCACCATGGGCTGGTCCTTGGGATAGGGGATGGTGTCGAACAGCAGCAGCTCCTCCAGACAGCTGGAGGCGAGCCGCTCCAGGGCCGGGCCGGACAACACCCCGTGGCTGGCGCAGGCATAGATCTTGTTGGCGCCGCCGATCTCCTTAATGGCACGGGCCGCGCCCACCAGGGACCCGGCGGTGTCCACCATGTCGTCCAGGATGATGACGTTCTTGCCCTCCACGTTGCCGATCAGGTTCATGACCTCGGACTGATTGGCCTTTTCCCGGCGCTTGTCCACGATGGCCAGGCCCACGCCCAGCTTCATGGCGAAGGTCCGGGCCCGGGCCACGCTGCCCACGTCCGGGGACACGACCATATAATCGCCGCTGGCCAGGTCGAAGCGCTTTTTGTAGTGGTTGGCGAACAGGGGGCCGCCGGAGAGATTGTCCACGGCGATGTCGAAGAAGCCCTGGATCTGGGGCGCGTGCAGGTCCATGGTCAGGACCCGGTCGGCGCCGGCCTCGGTGATCAGGTTGGCCACCAGCTTGGCGGAGATGGGGTCGCGGCTCTTGGCTTTCCGGTCCTGCCGGGCATAGCCGAAATAAGGGATCACGGCGGTGATGCGGCCGGCGGAGGCCCGGCGCATGGCGTCGATCATCACCAGCAGCTCCATCAGGTTGTCGTTGACGGGCCCGCAGGTGGACTGGACCAGGAACACGTCCGCGCCGCGGACCGGCTCATACACAGATACGGAGCACTCCCCGTCCGCAAAGTGGGTGCAGACGGCGTCGCCCAGGGAGATGTTCAGGTTGTCACATATCCCCTGGGCCAGCGTGGGATTGGCGTTGCCGGTGAAGACCTTGATCTCTTTCCCGTGTGAAATCATAAATTACCCCCTGCCTGGATCGGCATGAATTTGTTTTTCTCTAATATTTAAATAATAGAACCAGCTATAATCAACAATATGCTCAGTATGTATTATAGCAAAGCCATCCACCAAATGGAAGGGGTTTGTTATTTTCTTTACAAGTAATAGTGGACAAAATTCTACCAGTTATTTGGAAAAATTTTACGATATGTTCCCCTGGGCGTTTTCCCGCGATCCGGCGGTTGACAGCGGCCCGCCGGGGGGATATACTGCCGGCAGAACACAGCGCCGGGAGGTATGGACATGAAGGTATCCGCGGGGGAGATCCCCTATTTTGACGGCCACTGCGACACGGTGAGCCGGTGCGCCCGCCAGGGCTGGACCCTGGACCGCAGCGAGGGCCAGCTGGACCTGGAGCGGCTGGGGCGGTTCCAAAAAGCGGCCCAGGTGTTCGCCATCTTCGCCCCCGCCGGATGGTTCCCGGAGGGGGGCCTGTGGGACGAGTGCCGGAGGCAGCACGAGTGGTTCGTCTCGGAGCTGGAGAAGAACGCCGGCCGGGCGGTCCCCTGCCGCACCGGGGCGGACATAGAGGCCGCCAACGCCGCCGGAAAGACGGCGGCGCTGCTCAGCGTCGAGGGCGGGGAGCTTCTGGACTGCGAGCCGGAAAAGCTTGAGACGGCGGCATCCTGGGGCGTGAAGCTGGTCAACGTCACCTGGAACTATGAAAACGCCCTGGCCGGCTCCAACAAGGAAGGGCCGGAGAAGGGCCTGACGGACCGGGGCCGGGCCTTCGCCCGGGAGGCGGCCCGGCTGGGCATCGCCATGGACGTGTCCCATCTGTCCGACCCGGGGTTCTGGGACCTGGCGGAGATGGGGCTGGGGCCCCTGGTGGCCAGCCACTCCAACGCCCGGGCGGTGTGCGGCCACGCCCGGAACCTGACGGACGACATGTTCCGCGCGGTGCGGGACAGCGGCGGCGTGGCGGGCTTCAATCTCTGCGCCGACTTCATCGGCGGGGCCGCCGGGCTGAAGGACGCGGCGCGCCACATCGACCACTTCCTGGCGCTGGGCGGAGAGAAGACGGTGGCTCTGGGCGGCGACTGGGACGGCTGCCAGCTGGGCTGCGGCTGGACGGGGGTGCAGGATCTGCCGGTGCTGTGGGACGCGCTGGCGGCCCGGGGCTACGGCCGGCCGCTGCTGGAGGACATCTTCTGGGGCAACTGGCTGCGGGTGCTGGGCTGACCGGCGCCGGAAAATAAAATAAGCGCCGCCGGACCCATGGGGTCCGGCGGCGTCGGCGTTACGGAGCGGTCACGTCCTCCACCTTGCACGTAAGCTCGCCGTTTTCCTCGTCCACCGTCAGGGTAGCCCCGGCGGGGATGTCCCCGGAGAGGATCTTCCGGGCGATGAGGGTCTCGGCGGCGCTTTGCAGATACCGCTTCAGGGGTCTCGCGCCGTACACCGGGTCGTAGCCCCGGTCGATGATCAGCGACGAGGCCGCGTCGGTAAAGCGCAGGCCCAGCTGCTTCTCCGCCAGGCGCTGGCGCAGTCCCTCGGTGAGGATGGCGATGATGCCGGTGAGGTTCTCCTTGGTGAGGGGTTTGAAGAACACCGTCTCGTCCAGCCGGTTGAGAAACTCCGGCCGGAAGGCGCGCTGCAGCTCGCCCAGCACGGCGGCCCGGGCCTCGGCCGTGATGTCCCCGTCCGGGCCGATGCCGTCCAAGAGATAGGGGCTTCCCAGGTTGGAGGTGAGGATGATGACCGTGTTTTTAAAGTCCACCGTCCGGCCCTGGCTGTCGGTGATGCGCCCGTCGTCCAGCACCTGCAAAAGGATGTTGAACACGTCCGGGTGGGCCTTTTCGATCTCGTCAAAGAGCACCACGGAGTAGGGCCGGCGGCGCACCGCCTCGGTGAGCTGGCCGCCCTCGTCGTAGCCCACGTACCCCGGAGGGGCGCCGATGAGCCGGGAGACGGAGAACTTCTCCATGTACTCGGTCATGTCGATGCGCACCATGCTCTTCTCGTCGTCGAAGAGGGCCTGGGCCAGGCTCTTGGCCAGCTCCGTCTTGCCCACGCCGGTGGGGCCCAGGAACAGGAACGATCCGATGGGCCGGTTGGGGTCTGCGATGCCCGCCCGGGAGCGGAGGATGGCCTCGGTGACGAGACGCACCGCCTCGTCCTGGCCCACCACACGCTCATGGAGGATGTCCTCCAGGTGCAGCAGCTTCTCCCGCTCGCCCTCCATGAGTTTCGATACGGGGATGCCCGTCCAGCGGGCCACGATGCCGGCGATCTCCTCCTCGGTGACCGCGTCCTGGACCAGCGCGCCGCCCTTTTTCGGCGCGGCCTCCGCCTCCGCCAGCTTCTTTTGCAGGGCGGGGATGGTCTCGTATTTCAGCCGGGCCGCGGTCTCGTACTCATAATTCTGCTGGGCGCGCTCCATGTCGGCGGTCTGGCGCTCGATCTCGGCCTTCAGGCCCTTCACCGCGTCCACGCCCGCCTTTTCCGCCTCCCAGCGGGCCTTCATGGCGGCGAACTCCTCCTTGGCGGCGGCCAGGTCCGCCCGCAGCTTGGCCAGCCGGTCCATGCTCAGCTTGTCCGTCTCCTTTTTCAGAGCCGTCTCCTCGATCTCCATCTGCATGATCTTCCGGCGGACGTCGTCCAGCTCCGAGGGCATGGAGTCGATCTCCGTGCGGATCAGCGCGCAGGCCTCGTCCACCAGGTCGATGGCCTTGTCCGGCAAAAACCGGTCGGTGATATACCGGTTGGAGAGAGTGGCAGCCGCCACCAGGGCCGCGTCGTGGATGCGCACCCCGTGGTAGATCTCGTACCGCTCCTTCAGGCCCCGGAGGATGGAGACGGTGTCCTCCACCGTGGGCTCGCTGACCATGACGGGCTGGAACCGCCGCTCCAGCGCCGCGTCCTTTTCGATGTACTTTCTGTACTCGTCCAGGGTCGTGGCGCCGATGCAGTGCAGCTGGCCCCTGGCCAGCATGGGCTTGAGGAGATTGCCCGCGTCCATGCTGCCCTCGGTCTTGCCCGCGCCCACGATGGTGTGCAGCTCGTCGATGAACAGCAGGATCTTCCCCTCGCTCTTGGCGATCTCCTCCAGCACGGCTTTGAGCCGCTCCTCGAACTCGCCCCGGTACTTGGCCCCGGCCACCAGCGCGCCCATGTCCAGGGAAAACACGGTCTTGTCCTTCAGCCCCTCGGGCACGTCCCCCCGGACGATCCGCTGGGCCAGGCCCTCGGCGATGGCGGTCTTGCCCACGCCCGGCTCGCCGATGAGCACCGGGTTATTCTTCGTCTTGCGGGAGAGGATGCGGATCACGTTTCGGATCTCCGTGTCCCGGCCGATCACCGGGTCCAGCTCGTTGTCCCGGGCCCGCTGCACCAGGTCGGTGCCGTACTTTTCCAGCGCGCCGTAAGTGTCCTCGGGGCTGTCGGAGGTGACGTGGCCGGTTTTCACCTTGGCAAGCTCCGCCGTGAAGCCGTCCTTGGTGACGTTATACTGCCGGAGGATGTCCCGGATGGCGGCCGTGGGGTGGGCGAAGATGCCCAGCATCAAATGCTCCACGGACACGTACTCGTCCTTCAGCTGGGCCGCCACCTTCTGGGCAAAGTCGATGACCTTCCCGAACTCGTTGGAGGGGTAGATGCTCTGGGCCCCCTGGACCTTGGGCAGCCGCTCGATGGCCCCGTCCAGGGCCGACAGCACCCCGTCGCAGTCCACGCCCATCTTCCCCAGCAGACTGGGGATGAGCCCGCCGTCCGCGTCGATGAGGGCGTACAGCAGATGCTCGGGGGTGACGTACTGGTTGTCGTTCTCCCGGGCCATGGCCGTGGCGGCGTTGATGGTCTCTATGGTCTTTTGCGTCAGCTTATCGCTGTTCATATATGGTCACTTCCTTTTTAATGCTTCTTTATTGCCTCCCCTGTGCAAGGGGAGGGGGACCGTGCGCAGCACGGTGGAGGGGTTGTTACTGCGGATGACAATCCCTCAGTCAGCGCTTCGCGCTGACAGCTCCCTTTGCACAAGGGAGCCGTCCAAAAGGTAAAGGCATTTACAAAATGATATTCCCCGCCCGGAGCCAGCGGATATACTCCGCCTCCACGTCCCGGGACGACAGGCTCCCGGCCAGATAGCCCTTCATCAGCCGGTCGAACAGCCGCACGTACTCGCTGATGGCCCCGGCCACGTCGGCGCTGGTGTAGTCCCGGCTGCCCGGCAGGGCGATGGAGCGGGTGAAGCGGCCCGGATACAGGGCGTATTCCACCGGCAGGGGGTGATAGGCCGCGATGAGCCCGTCCTCCACCTGCTTCCACAGGCGGAAGAACTGCCCCATGGCGTCCAGAAGGTCCTGGGACTGGGTGCGGAACACCACGCTCAGCTCCCCCAGGGAGTCCTCCCTGTCCCGGTACAGCTCCACGGAGTACTTCACCGTGGGCCGGTAGCGGTACTGGAGGCTGGATTTCAGACTCATGGTCATGGCGTTGGGGGCCACGAAGGGCACCAGGTCCTGGTCCGTGCCCAGCAGCTCGCTGATCTGCCGGAAGATGTCCTGCACCCGGCGCTCCGGGGTCACAAGATCGGTGTACTCGGCCAGGATCTGATTGACCAGAGCGGAGCGGTTGGTGCCCATCCGGTGGGCCAGGGCGTCCACCGCCCGGACCACGTCGTCGGAGAGCATCAGGCTGTACAGGGTCTTTTTCATATCTCTCACCTCGCAAATCATGTTACATCAGTTCATTAACTTTGTCAAGCGATTTATATAAATTTAAAAAATATTTTTCCTTTGGCTTGTGCTTTCCCGCCGCCCGTGATACACTGGATCCAACAAAACAGATCTGAGGTGAAAAGATGGACTCTGCTTCCTGCTGACAGCTTTGGCATGACGGGAACAACGCATCCCGGCGGCGCGAGCCGCCCTGTCGTCATGCCGGCATCGCGGGAGCGGCCATTCTCTTCACCGGCTTATCGGCATGGCGACGGCCATGTCCTCCGTCGGCTGTGGGAGCGCTTCCCGCGGCCGATTCTGTATTTTAAGGAGGGCATGACCTATGTCGCTGATCGATGTTTCCAACCTGTCCTTCGCCTACGGCGGGGGCTATGATTATATTTTCAAGGACGCGAGCTTCCAGATCGACACGGACTGGCGCCTGGGCTTCACCGGCCGCAACGGCCGGGGCAAGACCACCTTTTTGAAGCTGCTCATGGGCGAGTACGACTACCAGGGGACCATCTCCGCGTCCGTGGATTTTGAGTACTTCCCCTATCCCGTGCCGGACATGGACGCGGACACCGCCGACGTGCTGGGGGCGGTCTGTGCGGACGCGCCGGCGTGGAAGCTCCGGCGGGAGCTGGGAAAGCTGGGGGTGGACGAGGGCGTGCTGTACCGCCCCTTTGCCACCCTGTCCAACGGGGAGCGGACCAAGGCGCTGCTGGCGGCGCTGTTTTTGCGGGAGAACGCCTTTCTGCTCATCGACGAGCCCACCAACCACCTGGACATGCGGGGCCGCGGACTGGTGAGCGACTATTTGCGCCAGAAAAAGGGCTTCATCCTGGTCAGCCACGACCGGGCGTTTCTGGACGGGTGCGTGGACCATATTCTGTCCATCAACCGGGCGGATATCCAGGTGTGCCGGGGGGACTTCTCCACCTGGTGGGAGAATAAGCAGCGCCAGGATGACTTCGAGCTGGCGGAGAACGAGCGGCTGAAGAAGGAGGTCAAACGTCTGAAGACCGCCGCCCGCCAGAAGGAGGACTGGTCGAACACGGCGGAGCGGCGCAAGACCGGCGTGGATCGGACCAAAGTGGACAATATCAAGGGCTGGGCACCGCTGCAGGGGGCGAAAGCCAAAAAGCAAATGAGCCGAGCCAAGGCCATTGAGACCCGGCGGGAGCGGGCCGTGGAGGAGAAGTCGAAGCTTTTGAAGAATATCGAGACGGCGGAGGAGCTGAAGCTGGACCAGCCGGTATACCGCAGTCCCCGGCTGGCGTATCTGAAGGACGTGGCGGTGGATTACGGGGACGGCCCGGTGTGCGAGCCGGTGTCCTTCACCCTGGAGCGGGGGGACCGGGTGGCGCTGCTGGGGCCCAACGGGGCGGGAAAGAGCAGTATTTTGAAGCTCGTCTGCGGGGAGGATATCCCCCATACGGGGGTGTTCGAGCCGGGCGGCGGCCTGGTCATATCATACGTGCCCCAGGACACGGCGGGACTGGCCGGCGGTCTGACCGATTACGCCGAGAGGTGCGGCGTGGACGTGAGCCTGTTTCTCGCCATTCTGCGCAAGCTGGACTTCGAGCGCGGCCAGTTTGAAAAGGACATGGCCTCCTACTCCGCCGGGCAGAAGAAAAAGGTCCTCCTGGCCCGGAGCCTGTGCCAGCGGGCCCATCTGCTGGTGTGGGACGAGCCCCTCAATTACATCGACCTCATCAGCCGCATGCAGATCGAGGAGCTGCTGCTGCGGGCGAAGCCCACGCTCCTGGTAGTGGAGCACGACCGGGCTTTCTGCGAGCATATCGCCACCAAGACGGTGGAGATATAAAAACGCCCCCGGGAGACATCTCCCGGGGCGTTCTTTTTTTGTCAGTCCAGGCCCCGCTCCTTTTTCAGGATGCGGATGTCGCTGCCCACGAAGGCGAGCACCTGGTAATCCCCCTCCAGCCGGCTCATCAGCTGGGGGGTATAGAGCTTGGCCATCTGGGCGGCGGACAGGTTGGTGGTGATGATCGTGCGCTTCTGGCCGGTCAGCCGCCGGTTCACCAGGTCGTAAAGGGCGGAGCGGGTGAAGTCCGTCACCATCTCCGTGCCCAGATCGTCCAGAATGAGCAGATCGCACTGGCGCATCCGCCGGGCCAGCTCCACGGCCCCGGCGATATCCGCGCTCTCCCGGCGGAAGTGGTCGGCCTCCATGGCCCGGGCCGCGTCCACCGCCGTCTCATACACCACGGAGTAGCCCTGCCGGGCCACCTCCCGGGCGATGCAGGCGGCCAAAAACGTCTTGCCCAGGCCGGTGCCGCCCCGGAACAGCAGGTCCATCCGGCTCTTGCCGAAGTGCAGGGCGTAGTCGTAGCAGATGCCGAACACCGTCTCCATCTGGGTCCGGGGGGCCACGCCGGAGACCGGGTCGGGCCGCTCGTCGTACAGGCCCAGATCGAAGGTGCCGAAGCTCTCGCTGCCCAGCTTCAAAAGGGCGGACAGGTCCTGGGCCTGGGCCTGGTCGTAGAGCTTTTTCAGACAGGAGCACATCCGCCCCTGGACATAGCCGGTGTCCCGGCACTTGGGGCAGTCCCAGGCCCCGTCCAGATACTCCATGGGCCAGCCGTGCTCCACCAGCAGCTCCGCCCGCCGGGCCTGCAGCTCCAGACTCTCCCGGCGGAAGCCGTCCATGGCGGCGTCCCCGCCGGACATGGCCGCGGCCGCGGCCTGGCCTACCAGCGCGGCGATGCGCCGGTCCAGCTGCCGTATCTCCGGCACCCGGGCGTAGACCTCCTCGTGGCGGAGGCGGTCCGTCTGCACGGCCCGGCGGCGGATATTCTCTTTTTCCTCTCTGGCACGGGCCAGCAGTCTGCCGTCCATGATCTTTCCCCTCTCAGCCCTTGTTCAGCTTTTCCCGCAGCTTTTTCATCCGCTCCAGCTCCCTGGCGTCCGGCTGGACGGCGGCGACGGAGCCGGTCCGGTCCGGCTTCCGGTCCCCCCGGTCGATCTCCTCCACGGTGTGCAGGCCCTTGCCGTGCCAGGAGCGGACGATGGAGTCCATGTATTTCCACTTCAGCGAGCCGGTGTTGGTGACGGTCCGGTCCGCGGCCAGGGCCAGGGCCTCGGGGCCGAAGCCCAGCTCGATCCAGTCCGTGATATACCGGCGCTCCGTGGCCGTCAGATCCCGGCCCCGGATGCCCAGCGCCTGCTGGATGCGGCCGGTGAGGCTCTTGCGCCGGGCCAGCTCGTCCAGCCAGGCCTCCGCCTGCTCGTAGGTGACGATCTCCCGGTCAAACCAGACGTAGGCCTCCTTCTCGATGGCGGCGAAGCCCAGGGGCCGGCTGGCGCCGTAGCGCTCGTCGTGCTCCTCCCGGCAGTGGTGGACCAGCAGCATGATCACCTCCGGCGGCAGGGCCAGATCGTCGTAGATGCCGAACAGCTTTTTCAGATCCGTGGAGCTGAGCGGCCGCCCCAGAGCGGCCTGGGCGTCCTTCACCAGGTCCCGGAAGGCCGGGTCCGACTGGCTGCGGCGCACCACGTCCGCCGCCCTGTACTCGGGGATATCCCGGGCGGGCCGGGGCTCGTCCTCCCCGGCGTCCAGAAGCCCCATCCGCTCCAGGCGCAGGGCAATGGCGCGCACCGCCTGCCGGGACAGACGCAGCGCCTCGGCGGCCCGGTCCGGGTCCAGGACGCCGCCGTTTCTCACCAGATAGAGATACAGCAGCGCCGCGTCCCCGTCGCCGGCCTCCAGCAGCCGGTCCGCGTCCCGCTGCGGCACCGCCAGAAGGCGGGGGCTGTTCAGTTTCAGCTTGGCGTCGTCCATGTGCGCGCGTCCTTGTCTTTGGTATGTACGGCCGTCGGAATGACCGCATCGCAGTCATTATAGCATATTCGGGCAAGCTGTGACAAGGTTTGCTTAAACCGTGGGCGGGTGTTATAATGGACGGGGAGGCGGAAGACATGGACACAGTGGATCTGCACGTCCACACCACGGCGTCGGACGGCACATATACGCCCGGCGAGACGGTGGCCCTGGCCCGGGAGATCGGCCTGGCGGCCGTGGCGATCACCGACCACGACACCGGGGCGGGCGTGGAGCCGGCGCTGGCCGCGGGGCGGGCGCTGGGGGTGGAGGTGATCCCCGGCATCGAGCTGTCCGCCGGATACGGCAGCGGCGGCGTGCATATCCTGGGGCTGTTCATCGACCCGGACGCCGCCGCGCTGCGCCAGGCGCTGGGGTGGATCGTGGCCGAGCGGGAGCGCCGCAACCGGGAGATCGTGGCCGCCATGGCGGCGGACGGCATCCCCATCCGGCTGGAGCGGCTGCGCGCCGCGGCCGGGGACGGCGCCGTGCTGGGCCGGCCCCACATCGCCCGGTGGCTGGCGGAAAACGGCTATGTGTCCGCCGTGAGCGAGGCCTTCGACCGCTATCTGGGCCGGGGGCGGCCCTATTACCGGCCCCGGCGGCGCATCCCGCTGGGGGACGCGGTCCGCTGCATCCGGGACGCGGGGGGCGTGGCCGTCATCGCCCACCCCTATGAATACGGCTTCGAGGGTCCTGCCTGGGAGGCGTTCATCCGCGCCGCGGCGGACGCGGGCTGCCGGGGCATGGAGTGTGTCTATTCCGGCTATACCCCCGACCAGATCCGCGCCCTTCTGGACGCGGCGGCCCGCTATGGCCTGGCGGTGTCCGGCGGCAGCGATTTTCACGGCGCCGTCAAGCCCCATATCCGCCTGGGATGGGGCGTCGCCGGGGAGGTATCGGTGCCGGCGTCGGTGCTGGCGGGGCTCCGGGCGGCCAAATTTTAAGTTTTTGTAAAGGGTTTCCGAAATTGGGATTTTCTCTTGTTTTGTCAGAGGTTTGTGTTTATAATGTAAAGGATTATACGGTTTTCTGACCGGCCGCAAAAGGCCGGATGAACGCGGGGGTCCTATGCTGCAGATACACGCGCCCGCCGGGAGCATGGAGGCGGTCATCGCCGCCGTGCAGAGCGGAGCGGACACAGTCTATATCGGTGAGGGTCTCACCGCCGTGGGAAAGGGGGAGCGCCCCCTGGACCGGGACGGTCTGGCCCAGAGTATCCGTTATTGCCGGGTGCGCGGGTGTCTGGCGGCGGTGGCTGTGGAGGCGCTGTATACGGACGAGGGCCTGGCCCGGGGTCTGGAGCTGGCGCTGTTCGCCGCCCGGGAGGGGGCGGGGGCGCTGGTGGTCCGGGACGTGGGCCTGATCTCCGCCCTGCGCCAGGCGCTGCCGGACATGCCCCTGTGGGGCGGCACGCGGCTGGGCCTGAGCAATGCAGACAGCGTGGCGGCCGCCGCCGCCATGGGTCTGAGCCTGGTGACGCTGGCGCCGGAGCTGAGCGCCGAGCAGATCGCCGCCATCGCCAAGCAGTCCCCCATCCCCGTGGCCGTATGCGTCCACGGGCCGGTGTGCGTGGCCCACGGCGGCCGCTGCTACATAGGCGCCATGGCCCATGAACACCGGGGGGACGGATGTCTCCGCTGTGGCCAGCCCTGCCGGGGCCGGTTCTCCCTGGGCGGCCGGATGGACGAGCACCCCCTCTCCATGGCGGACGTGTGTCTGGCGGACCATCTGGAGGAGCTGGAGAGTGCGGGGGTGCGCTGCGCCGTGATCGAGGGCCGGGGCCGCCGGCCGGAGTATGTGGCCTATGCCACCCGGCTGTATGCCCGGTCCGTGCGGGAAAAGCTGCTCCCCTCCCCGGAGGAGCGGGGCTACCTTCTCAACGCTTTCGGGGCCACGGGCCTGTCCGATGGGTACTATACCGGCCAGGCGGGGCCGGCCATGTTCGCCCCCGCGCCGGAGACCGACAAGGTCCCGTCCCGGTTTTATTCGGAGCTGCGCCGCAGCTATATGAACGGGGAGCTGCGCCGGGTGCCGGTGAAGTTCTACGCGGTGCTGGAGCCGGGCAAGCCCGCCCTGTTCGCCGCGGAGGACGAGCTGGGCCACCGGGCGACCCACAAGGGCTTCGAGCCCATCGACCTGGGCCGCCAGGGCATCTCCGACGGCCGGGTCCGGGAGATCCTCCGGCGCACCGGGGGCACGCCCTTTCACTGCACCGAGGTCAACTGCGCCGTGGCGCCGGGACTGGATTATCCCGACGAGGCGGTGGAGGAGGCCCGGCGGGAGCTGCTGGCCCAGATCGGCGAGCAGAGCCGTCAGCCGGTGGCCGTCCGGGTGGGCGACCGGCCCGACCGGCCCCAGGGGCAGACGCCCCCGGGACCGCCGAAGCTGATCCTGCAGGTGACCAGCGAAAAGCAGCTGACGGAGGAGCTGGCCGCCACAGGGCCGGACCTGTTGTACGTGCCGGCGGAGGTGCTGGCGGCGGGGGCCCAGGGCGTGGAGGTTTTCCGCTCCCAGGGGACCCAGATCGCGGCGGTGCTGCCGCCGGTGGTGAGCCAGGCGGAGACGCCGGTGCTGGCGGAGCTGCTGGCCGCGCTGCGGACGATGGGCATCCGCCAGGTGGTGGCGGGGAGCATGGGACTGCTGCCCGCGGCCCGGCGGGCGGGCATGACCGTGCGGGGGGATCTGGCCCTGAACGTGGCCAACTCCCTGACCCTGGACCGGCTGGGCCGGGCGGGCTTCGCATCGGTCACCGCCTCCTGCGAGATGACGGTCCGGCAGATCGCCGCCATGACCAAATCCGCCCCCACCGAGATGGTGGTCTACGGCCGGGTGCCGGTGATGGTCACCGACCACTGCATCATCCGTAACAGCGCCGGACGCTGCAGCTGCTCCACGCCGGCCAGCATGGGGGACGCCTTCGGAGGCGTCTATCCGGTGACGAAGGAGTTCGGCTGCCGGAACACGGTCTACGACAGCCGGAAGATCTTCCTGGCCGACCGGCCGGAGCTGTATGCGGACGTGGGGCTGTGGGGACTGCGGCTGCTGTTCACCACGGAGAGCCCCCGGGAGTGCGTGCAGGTGACGCAGCGGTATAAAGGACAGAGCGACTACGTGCCCATCAACGCCAGCCGCGGGGCCTATCAGAAGGGAGCGCTATGGAGCTGATACTTGCCTCCGCCTCGCCGCGCCGGCGGGAGCTCATGGGATATTTCGGCCTGCCCTTCACCATCATCCCGGCCCCGGGGCCGGAGGCGCCTCCCAAGGAGGCGGAGGGGGAAGCGGGCCGGACGGCCTGGTATCTGTCCCTGAAAAAGGCCCGACAGGTGGCTCAGGCCCACCCCGAGGCGCTGGTGATCGGCGCGGACACGGTGGTGGGCATCAACGGCCAGGTCCTGGGAAAGCCCCGGGACGAGGCGGACGCCCGGCGGATGCTGCGGATGCTCTCCGGCCGGGAGCATCAGGTGTATACGGGCGTGAGTCTGGTGCGGTACGGCGTGTATCCGCACGTGGACTCCTACAGCGACACCCGCATGGAGACGACCCGGGTGTTCTTCCGGGAGATGACCGACGCCGAGATCGACGCCTATGTGGCCACGGGAGAGAGCATGGACAAGGCCGGCGCCTACGGCTATCAGGGCCGGGCGGGGATGTATGTGGAGCGTATAGAGGGGGACTACTACAACGTGGTGGGTCTGCCCCTGTGCCTTTTGGGAAAGATGCTTGCAGAAGCGGGAGTTAAGCTGTATTGAAGCAGTACATCAAAAAATACGGCCCCCGGATCGCCGGGGCCGTCATCGCCGTGGCGCTGGTGGCCGTGCTGGTGACGGTGCTGCTGGGCGGCCGGGCCGGGCTGCTGGCCAACGTGACCGGATCGCTGTCCGGCGCGGTGGGCCAGGCGGCCTCCGCCGCCGTGGAGTGGATCGAGGGCATCTACGGCTATATCTATGAATACGACCAGCTGGTGGCGGAGAACAACGCGCTCCGGGCCCAGCTGGCGCAGGCGCAGCAATCCATCATCAGCGCCAACGAGTTTGAGGAGGAGAACGTCCGCCTGCGGGAGCTGCTGGGCTTTCAGCAGCGGCACACCGACTATGTGCTGGAGTCCGCCAAGATCACCGAGTGGTCCAGCTCCAACTGGGAGAGCACCTTCCGGATCTCCAAGGGCGAGAACAACGCCACCAACCCCATCGAGGTGGGCGACTGCGTCATCACCGAGTACGGGGCCCTGGTGGGCCAGATCATCGAGCTGGGGGACAGCTGGTGCACCGTGCGTACGCTGGTGGACTCCGGCATCGACGTGGGCGCTCTGGTGGGCGAGGCCGGCGCGGTGGGCATGTGCGTGGGCGAGTTTTCCCTGATGCAGCAAAACGAGCTGCGCCTGACCTATCTGTCGGAGAACGCCCAGCTGGTGGAGGGCGAGGCGGTGCTCACCTCCGGCAGAGGCTCCATCCCCCAGGGACTGATCATCGGCTATATCAACGCCGTGCTCAGCGAGGGCAACGGCCAGACCATCTACGGCGTGGTGGAGCCCGCCTGTGACCTGGGCAGCCTGACCCAGGTGTTCGTCATCACCGACTTCACCATCCAGGAGTAAGAGCGATGCTGCTGGACCTTATTGATCTGTCGAAGCTGCGGCGGGCCATTGTCTATGGGCTGATGCTGGTGGTGCTGTTCATCCTCCAGAACCTGGTGGCGGCCCGGGTCCCCATCGCGGGCGTGCGGGCCATGATCGTACCGTCGGCGGTGGTGGCGGTGGGCCTGTTCGAGGGCGGCGTATGGGGCGGCCTGGTGGGCCTTGTGGCGGGGATCTTCTCCGACATCGCATACGCCAACAGCGTGGCGCTGTTCACGGTGCTGCTGCCCACCGCCGGATTTTTTGCCGGCGTGCTGGGGAAATATATGCTGCACCGGGGCTTTGTGTCCTTCGTGGCGCTGTCGCTGCTGGCGCTGGCCGTCATCGCCCTGTGCCAGATGTTCCCGTTCCTGTTCTTCCTGGACGAGGACGCGCGCGCCTTCCGCGCCGCGCTTCTGGGCGCGGGGGCCAACTGGCCCGTCTGGCGGACGGGGCTGATCCAGATCGCTTACAGCCTGATTCTGGGCATGACCGTATACCTCCCCTGCAAGCTGATCGCCTCCCGGCCCATGGGCCGGTGACGGCGGCAGAAAGGAAACCCCAATGAGAAAGCTGATTAGTCCCGGACGGTTCGCTTTCCTGTGCCTGGTCCTGGCGGCGGTGCTGGCGCTGTTTTTCGTCACCCTCTACCAGCTGCAGATCAAGGGCGGGAACGAGGCCTACGAGGAATCCACACAGTCCATCGTCACCGAGGAGACCATCATCGCCGCCCGGGGGAACATGATGGACCGGTACGGCCGGCTGCTGGTGTCCAACCGCAACTGCAACAACCTGCTCATCGACGAGAACGATCTGTTCTATTCCGGCCTGGAGAACGACGAGATCAACGCCGACATCCTGCAGATGTGCCAGATCATCGAGGCCAACGGCGACAGCTACAACGACGAGCTGCCCATCACCTCCTCCACCCCCTGGGAGTTCACGGACATGTCCGCCACCCAGCGGCTGCTGATGAACGCCTGGCTGAAGGCCAACAAGCTGGACGAGGACGCCTCCGCCGTGGAGGTCATGGCCGAGATGCGTACCCGCTACGGCATCGACGGCAACTACTCCGCCGACGAGATGCGCGTCATCGCCGCCATCCGCTACGCGGTGAACGTGCGCTACGACATCGACACCGCCGATTATATCTTCGCCCAGGACGTGAACATCAACACCATCACCTCCCTCATGGAGGCGGACCTGCCCGGCGTGGACGTGCAGGTGGGCTATATCCGCGAGTACAACACCGCCTACGCCCCCCATATCCTGGGCTATACCGGCCTGATGAGCGCGGAGGAGTATGAGACTTACAAGGAAAAGGACTATCCCCTGAACGCCACGGTGGGCAAATCCGGCGCGGAGGCCGCCTTCGAGGAGCTGCTCCACGGCACCGACGGTCTGGCCAAGCTGACCAGCACCAGCGAGGGCGTGGTCACCAGCACCGTCTATGAAAAGGTCCCCCAGCCGGGGAACAACATCTACCTGACCCTGGACATCGAGCTGCAGGGCGCCGGCGAGACCGCCCTGGCCACCTATATCACCAACACCAACGCCCAGACCGAGATCGCCAACGCCCAGCACCGGGCGGCGGGAGAGCTGGACCAGCTGAGGGACCTGATCGAGGGCGGCTCCCTGGTGGTCATCGACGTGAGGACCGGCGAGCCGCTGTGCATCGCCACCTACCCCACCTACAACCTGGATACCTTCCTGCAGGACTTCGCGGCCCTGAACGAGGACGAGAGCCGGCCCATGCTGAACCGGGCCCTCCAGGGCCTGTACTCCCCCGGCTCCACCTTCAAGCCCTGCATGGCCCTGGCGGCCCTGGCGGAGGGCTTCATCGACAAGGACACGGAGTTTGTCTGCACCGGCGTCTACGAGAAATACAAGGACGCGGGCTACGCCCCCGGCTGCACCGCGCGGCACGGGACCCTCACCGTGGACAAGGCGCTGACCTACAGCTGCAACTTCTTCTTCTACTCCACCGGCGATCTGATCACCATCAAGAACATCGACAAGTACGCCGCCCTGCTGGGGCTGGGCGAGCCCACGGGCATCGAGCTGTATGAGGAGGTGGGCCAGGTGGCCTCCCCCGAGTACAAGGCGTGGCGCTACGAGGGCCGGCGGGAGGCCAGCTGGTTCGCCGCCGACACCATCCAGGCCTCCATCGGCCAGGGCTTCACCCTGGTGACCCCCATCCAGCTGGCCCGGTACTGCGCGGCCATCGCCAATTCCGGCACCACCTACAGCTGCTCCATCCTCAAGTCCGCCTCCAGCTACGACTACTCCGAGAGCGTCTATGAGCGGGAGCCGGAGGTGCTCAACCAGGTGGAGACCACCCAGGAGACATGGGATCTGATCCACTCGGGGATGCGGGGCGCCGTGACGGACGGTACCGCCCGGATCCCCTTCGCCGGCTTCACCTACACCGTGGCCGCCAAGACCGGCACCACCGAGACCGGCTTCGGCACCAACGACGCCTTCTTCATCTGCTACGCCCCCTATGAGGAGCCGGAGATCGCGGTGGCGGTGGCGCTGGAGAACGGCGCCGTGGGCGCGAACCTGGCCACCATGGCCAGGGAAGTGCTGCAGTATTACTTTGACTTCAAGATGAGCACTCAACAGACGGAAAACGAGCTGACGCTCCTGCATTGAGGGGCGGACGGAGAATCAAGGCGGCCGGACGCCGGCACGCCAATCTATAGATCGGAGACTGGATATGAATATCGCATTGATGGCACACGACGGAAAAAAGGAGCTGATGGTGCAGTTCTGCATCGCTTACCGGGGGATCCTGGCGGAGCACAACATCGTCGCTACCAACGCCACCGGCAAGCTGGTGAGCGAGGCCACGGGCCTGCCCATCGAGCTGTACATGAGTTCCGCCCAGGGCGGCGTGCAGCAGATCGGCGCCCGCATCGCCTACAACGAGATCGACCTGGTGCTGTTTTTCGCCGACCCCTATCACCCGGAGCTGTTCGGCCCGGTGAACGAGATCTCGCTGCTGTGCGCCAACCACAACATCCCCTTCGCCTCCAACATGGCCACGGCGGAGGTGCTGGTGCAGGGCCTGCGCCGGGGCGACTTCGCCTGGCGCGACATTGTCAACCCCAAGACGAGAAGATAACGAAAGGCATTCCCGCGCGGCCGCGCCCCGGCCGCCGGTGACGGAGAGAACCTATGGAACGGATCAAACCCCGGACCCTGTCCGGGTTTATGGAACTGCTGCCCGGGCCCCAGGCCCAGATGGACGCGGTGCTGGACGTGCTGCGCCGCACCTACCAGCTTTACGGCTTCACCGCCATCGACACCCCCGCCATTGAATCGGCCCAGATCCTGCTGGCCAAGGGCGGCGGCGAGACGGAAAAACAGATCTATCGCTTCACCAAGGGGGACAGCGATCTGGCGCTGCGCTTTGATCTGACGGTCCCTCTGGCCAAGTATGTGGCCATGAATTACGGCCAGCTGGCCTTCCCCTTCCGCCGGTATCAGATCGGCAAGGTCTATCGGGGGGAGCGGGCCCAGCGGGGCCGGTTCCGGGAGTTTTACCAGGCCGACATCGACGTGATCGGCGACGGGACCCTGGACGTGGCCAACGACGCGGAGATGCCCGCCATCATCTGCCAGGCCCTGCGGAATCTGGGCATCGAGCGGTTTTGCATCCGCATGAACAACCGCAAGGTGCTCAACGGCCTGTTCGCCCTGCTGGGCGTGGGGGAGCAGGCGGCCGCCGTGATGGGCGCGGTGGACAAGCTGGAGAAGATCGGCCGGGAGAAGGTGGCCGCCATCCTGACGGAGCTGGGCATGACGCCGGAGAAGGCGGATCAGCTTCTGGACATCCTGGACAGCGCCGACCCCATGACCACCCTGGAGGCGCTTACCGGGAAAAACGAGGCCCTGGATGCGGGGCTTGCCGAGCTGCGCGCCGTGACGGCGCTGCTGCCGGGACTGGGCGTGCCCGACGACAAGTGGCGGGTGGACCTGACCATCGCCCGGGGGCTGGACTACTATACCGGCACGGTGTATGAGACCCAGCTTCTGGACCACCCGGAGGTGGGAAGCGTCTGCTCCGGCGGCCGGTACGACGACCTGGCCGGGTATTATACCGACAAAAAGCTGCCCGGGGTGGGTCTGTCCATCGGCGTGACCCGGCTTTTCTACATCCTGCAGGAGCAGGGGCTGCTCAATCCCGGGCTGCCCACCGCCCCCTGCGACGTGCTGGTGATCCCCCTGGAGGAGGAGCTGGATTACGCCGTCCGCTGCGCCGCGGCGCTGCGGGAGGAAGGAATCCGCACCCAGATCTACACCGAGAAGAAAAAGACAAAGGCGAAGTTCGCCTACGCGGACAAGCTGGCGGTCCCCTACGCCCTGGTGCTGGGGGAGAGCGAGCGGGAGGCCGGGACCGTGGGGCTGAAGGACCTGCGCTCCGGCGGCCAGGTGACCGTGTCCTGCCGGGAGGCGGCCGCCATGATCCGGGAGAATTTGAAGGAGCCGGTCAAACCGGTGAAGGAGAAAGAAACATGACACAAATGCGCACCCATACCTGCAACGAGCTGCGGCTGGAAAACGCCGGCCAGAAGGCGACGATCGTCGGCTGGCTGGAGAATGTCCGGGTGGTGAGTTCCGCCCTGGCCTTCGCGGTGATCCGGGACTTTTACGGCACCACCCAGGTGGTGGCCGAGACCGACGAGATGGTAAAGGCCTTCCGGGCCATCACCAAGGAGAGCACCGTCTCCGTCTCCGGCACGGTCCGGGAGCGGGACAGCAAGAACCCCAAGATCCCCACCGGCGACATCGAGATCGTGCCCGAGACGGTCCAGGTGCTGGGCCGCTGCCACTATAACGAGCTGCCCTTTGAGATCAACCGCAGCCGGGAGGCCGACGAGGCCATCCGCCTGAAATACCGGTATCTGGACCTGCGCAATCCGGCGGTGAAAAAGAACATCATCCTGCGCTGCAACGTGGTGGCGGCGCTGCGCAACGCCATGATCGCCCACGGTTTCCTGGAGATCACCACCCCCATCCTCACGGCCTCCAGCCCGGAGGGCGCCCGGGATTACCTGGTGCCGGCCCGGAAGCACCCGGGCAAGTTCTATGCCCTGCCCCAGGCCCCCCAGCAGTTCAAGCAGCTGCTCATGACCTCCGGCTTCGACCGGTACTTCCAGATTGCCCCCTGCTTCCGGGACGAGGACGCCCGGGGCGACCGGTCCCCCGGCGAGTTCTATCAGCTGGACATGGAGATGGCCTTCGCCGGCCAGGAGGACGTGTTCGCCGTCATCGAGGACGTGCTGCCCCCCATCTTCGCCCAGTACGGCACCTACGACATCGCCTCCCAGCCCCCCTTCCGGCGCATCCGCTACAACGACGCGCTGGAGATGTACGGCACCGACAAGCCGGATCTGCGCATCGACCTCACCGTGAAGGACATGACCGCCCTGGCGAAGCAGACCGAGGGCTTCGCCCCCTTCCAGGATGCGGCGGCGGTGAAGATCGTGCCCTGCACCGGCGCGGCGCTGACGAGAAAGCAGATCGACAAGCTGTGCGACGACGTGGCCGTCCAGGCCGGCGCCAAGCCCTACTGGGTGCGCATGGACGAGACCGGCGCCTTGGTGGGCGGCGTGGCCAAGTTCCTGGCCGGCCATGAGGACGCGCTGAAGGCCCTGGGCATGGAGCCGGGCAGCCTGGGCCTCATCGCCGCCGGGACGAAGGACGGCGCCTGCAAGACCGCGGGCGTGGCCCTGAAGATGCTGGGCGCGGCGGTGCCCGGCCATATAGACGAGAAGCGGTACGAGTTCTGCTGGATCGTGGACTTTCCCATGTTCGAGATCGGGGAGGAGTCCGGCCAGCTGGAGTTCTGCCACAACCCCTTCTCCATGCCCAACGGCGGGCTGGAGATCCTGGAAAAGGCGGAAATGGGCGAGGTGGACCCCCTGGACATCTACGCCTATCAGTACGATCTGGTGTGCAACGGCGTGGAGCTTTCCTCCGGCGCGGTCCGCAACCACGACCCGGACATCATGGTGAAGGCCTTCGAGATGGTGGGTCTGGGGGAGGCGGACGTGAAGGCCAAGTTCCCCGCCATGTACAACGCCTTCTGCTACGGCGCGCCCCCTCACGCGGGCATCGCCCCGGGCGTGGACCGGATGGTGATGCTGCTGGCGGGCGAGCCCTCCATCCGGGAGATCATCCCCTTCCCCATGAACAAGAACGCCCAGGACGTGATGATGGGCGCCCCCTCCGCCGTGGAACAAAAGCAGCTGGACGAATTGCACATTGCGATCGTGGGAGTAGAGGAATAAGAACCTTGCGTCGCAAGGCGCACACCGCTTTGAAAGCCTCCCCTGTGTAAGGGGAGGTGGCCGCCAAAGGCGGCCGGAGGGGTTGTCACGGGGTCCCCGCAGGAAACCAGCGCAGCGTTTCCCGTGGGGAGAGGAGGAACAGCGGAACGGACGAGCTCTGACACTTACGTCGGAGCGAGGGATGTGCAGCTTGTTCCGACGACAATCCCTCAGTCACCGCCTGACGGCGGTGACAGCTCCCTTTGCACAAGGGAGCCTTCCATAATGTCGCCCTTCGGGCATTTGAGATGAAAAGAGGTGGCCCCATGTATGCGCGCATCCGTTCCCTTGGCATCAAAGGAATAGGCGGGTATGAGGTGGAGCTGGAGGTATCCATCTCCTCCGGACTGCCCCGGCTGGACATGGTGGGCCTGCCCGACGCCGCCGTGAAGGAGGCCGCCGACCGGGTCCGGGCCGCCATCAAGCACAACGGCTGGGACTTCCCGGTGAGCCGCGTCACGGTGAACCTGGCCCCGGCGGACACGAAAAAGGCCGGCACGGTCTACGATCTGCCGGTGCTGCTGGGCATCCTCACGGCCACGGGCCAGTGCAAAGCGCCCGGCCCGGACGATATGTTTTTCGGAGAGCTGTCCCTGACGGGACAGCTCCGGCCTGTTTCCGGGGCTCTGCCCATGGCCCTGGCGGCGGAGGCCGCGGGGGCAAAGCGGCTGTTCGTGCCCAGGGACAACGCCGCCGAGGCCGCCTTCGCCCAGGGGCTGGAGGTGTACCCGGTGGAGAACGTCCGCCAGCTGGCGGAGCATTTGGCGGGCGAGCGATCTATCTTTCCCGCCTCGCCCGGCGTCATCGACCCGGGCAGCGTGCCCGTGCCGGATTTCGCCGAGGTGAAGGGCCAGGAGAACGTGAAGCGGGCCCTGGAGGTGGCTGCCGCCGGGGGACACAACGTGCTGATGGTGGGCCCGCCGGGAGCGGGCAAATCCATGCTGGCCAAGCGCCTGCCCGGCATTCTGCCGGATATGAGCCGCCGGGAGGCCCTGCGCACCACGGCCATCTGGTCCGTGGCGGGGCTGACCACGGCGGACAGCCCCGTGGTGGTCCGCCGGCCCTTCCGGGCCCCCAACCAGACCGCCTCCCGCCAGGCCCTGTCCGGCGGGGCGGACCTGCGGCCGGGGGAGATGAGCCTGGCCCACAACGGGGTGCTGTTTCTGGACGAGCTGCCGGAGTTCCACCGGGATGTGATCGACCTTCTCCGCCAGCCCCTGGAGGAGGGGGAGGTCACCGTCTCCCGGGCCGGGGGCACGGTCACCTACCCCAGCCGGTTCATGCTGGTGTGCGCCATGAACCCCTGCCGCTGCGGCTGGTACGGACATCCCTCCGGCCGGTGCCGCTGCTCGGAGCGGTCCGTCCGGGAGTATCAGGGCAAGATCTCCGGTCCCCTGCTGGACCGGATCGACATCATGGTGGAGGTCCCGGCTCTGGAATATGAGGAGCTGGAGGCCCGCCCCGGCGGGGAGAGCTCCGCCGCCATCAAGGAGCGGGTGGACCGGGCCCGGGCCGCCCAGCGGGAGCGCTTTCTCGGCACGGAGGTGCAGGAGAACGCCCGGATGGGCCCGGCGGAGATGGAGGCATACTGCGGTCTGGACGCCGAGGGCTCGGCGCTGATGAAGGGGGCCTACGAGGCCCTGGGCCTCACCGCCCGCAGCTATGACCGCATCCTCCGGGTGGCCCGCACCATCGCGGATCTGGACGGCGCGGACTGCATCCGCCCCATGCACCTGGCCGAGGCCATCCAATACAGAACATTCCAACTGAAATGAGAGCATACTGTTTATGACCGATATGATCCTTTTAAAGGAGGGCGAGGTGGTCCTGAAGGGCCTGAACAAGCGCTCCTTTGAGCAAAAGCTCCTCTCCAACATCCGCCGGCGCTTAAAGCGCTTCGGCCGCTTCGAGGTCATCGCCCACCAGTCCATCATCTATGTGGAGCCCCAGAGCGGGGACTGCGACGTGGACGGGGCCTTCCAGGCCCTGCGGCAGGTGTTCGGCATCATGACCATGACCCGGGCCGCCGCCTGCGAGAAGACGCCGGAGGCCATTCTGGCAAAGGCCAAGGAATATCTCTTCGACGAGCTGTCCGCGGCAAAGACCTTCAAGGTGGAGTCCCGCCGGGGGGACAAGAGCTTCCCCATGACCAGCGTACAGCTGAGCCAGTACGTGGGCGGGGAGCTGAACGACGCCTTCCCGAACCTCACCGCCGACATGCACAACCCGGAGTTCACCGTCCACCTGGAGGTGCGGGAGCGGGCGGCCTACGTCCACGGCGCCCCCATCGAGGCGGCCGGCGGCCTGCCCGTGGGCACCGCCGGGGCGGCGGTGACCATGCTCTCCGGGGGCATCGACAGCCCCGTGTCCACCTGGATGATGGCCAAGCGGGGCATGCGGCTGATCCCGGTGCACTTTTTCTCCTTCCCCTACACCTCGGAGCTGGCCAAGCAGAAGGTGCTGGACCTGGCGAAGCTGCTGGTGCCCTGGTGCGGGCGGATGAACGTGCAGATCGTCCCCTTCACCCACATCCAGGAGGAGATCCGGGACAAGTGCCCGGAGGATTACTTCACCCTCATCATGCGCCGGATGATGATGCGCATCGCCTGCGCGGTGGCGCAGGACAACCGGTGCGGCGCCATCGTCACCGGGGAGAGCCTGGGCCAGGTGGCCAGCCAGACCATGGAGGCCATGGCCGCCACGGAGGACTGCGCCGACCGGCCGGTGCTGCGGCCCCTGGTGGGCATGGACAAGAAGGAGGTCATCGCCATCGCCGAGCGCATCGGCACCTTTGAGACCTCCATCCTGCCCTACGAGGACTGCTGCACCGTGTTCACTCCCCGGCACCCCTGCACCCACCCGAAGATCAAAAAGGTCCGGGAGGCGGAGGCCGCCCTGGACGTGGACGCGCTGGTGGCGGAGGCGGTGGCCGGCATCGAATTTGTGAAGATCGGATACGGAGGAGTTAGCCATGGTGGAGAATTTTGACGCGAAGCTGAACGAATACGCCCGCCTGCTGGTGGAGATCGGCGTGAACGTGCAGCCCGGCCAGACGGTGCGGCTGCGCTCGGAGGTGGACTGCGCGCCCCTGGCCCGGAAATGCGCGGCGGCCTGCTATGACTGCGGCGCCCGAGAAGTGGTGGTGGAATGGCGGGACGACTTCATGACCCGGGAGAAGTATCTGCGGGCGGATGCGTCGGTGTTCACCGAGTACCCCGCCTATATGAAGGAGCAGCTGGACTGGCTGCTGGCGAAGAACGCTCCCAGCCTCGCCATCATCGGCGGCGACCCGGAGCTGCTCAAGGGCGTGGACCCGGAGCGCATCCAGAGCTGGCAGCGGGTATCCGGCGAGGCCGGCCGGGCGTATTTCGACGCCATGACCGCCAGCCGCTTCCAGTGGTCCATCGGCGCCCATCCCACCCCCGCCTGGGCGGAGAAAGCCTTCCCGGGGCTGAAGGGCGAGGCGGCCATGGACGCGCTGTGGGACGCCGTCTTCGACGTGTGCCGCATCACCGGGGACGGAAAGGCCGTGGAGCGCTGGCGGGAGCACATCGCCACGGTGGCCCGGCGCTGCGAGACGCTGAACCGCTATAACTTTAAGAGCCTCCGCTACACCAACTCCCTGGGCACGGACCTGACCATACAGCTGCCGGAAAACCACGTCTGGCAGGGCGGCAGCGAGGCCAGCGCCGAGGGGATCGAATTCGTGGCCAACATGCCCACGGAGGAGATCTTCACCGCGCCCCGGTGGGACGGGGTGGACGGCCGGGTATACGCGGCCCTGCCTCTGGCCATGGGCGGGAATCTGGTGAAGGATTTTTACCTGGACTTCCAGGCCGGCCGCATCGTGGGCGTGCACGCGGGCGAGGGGGAGGAGTTCCTGCGCCGGTCCGTGGACCTGGACGAGGGCTCCCACTATCTGGGGGAGGCGGCCCTGGTGCCCTACGACAGTCCCATCCGCCGCAAGGGCATCCTGTTTTATGAGACCCTGTTCGACGAGAACGCCTCCTGCCACCTGGCCTTCGGCTCGTCCTACCCCACCTGCGTGAAGGGCGGGGCGGATATGACGGCGGACGAGCAGAAGGCCGCGGGCCTCAACCAGTCCATCAACCACGTGGACTTCATGGTGGGCACGGAGGATCTCTCCATCGTGGGCGTCACCCACGACGGGAAAGAGGTGCCGGTGTTTGTAGACGGCAACTTTGCCTTTTGAGCGATCATAGGAAAGATTGCGCCGCAGGCACACCGCTTGTGGCTCCCTTGTGCAAAGGGAGCTGGCTCCGGCGTCAGCCGGAGACTGAGGGATTGTTACTAAGCTGGGATATCTTCCAAGACTGGTAACAACCCCTCCGAGCCGCCTCGCGGCGGCCCACCTCCCCTTGCACAGGGGAGGCTTTCAAAGATGTAGGGAGATGATTATCTATGAACTGCGAGATCCTTTGTGTGGGCACGGAGCTGCTGCTGGGAAATACCGTCAACACCAACGCCGCGGACCTCAGCGACATGCTGGCCGGGCTGGGGGTGAACGTCTACTGGCACACGGTGGTGGGGGACAATCCCCGCCGCCTGGCGGAGGCAGTGGCCATCGCGAAAAAGCGGGCCGATCTCATCATCACCACCGGCGGGCTGGGGCCCACCTACGACGATCTGACGAAAAACGTGCTGGCGGAGTGCTTCGGCCGGAAGATGGAGTACCATCCGGAGGAGGCGGAGGCCCTCAAGGCCTGGTTCGCCAAAAACACCTCCATCCGCTATACGGACAACAACCTCCAGCAGGCCTATCTGCCGGAGCGGTGCACGGTGTTCCACAACGACTGGGGCACCGCGCCGGGCTGCGCCTTTGAGGAGGGCGGCGTGCGCGTGATCATGCTCCCCGGCCCGCCCAACGAGTGCGTGCCCATGTTCCGCCACTGCGCGGTGCCCTACATCAAGAGCCTCTCCGACGAGATCATCTTCTCCCACCAGATCCGGGTGTTCGGCATCGGCGAGAGCGCGGTGGAGGACCGGCTGAGGGAGCGGATGCTGCGGATGCAAAATCCCACCCTGGCCACGTATGCCAAGGTGGGCGAGGTGATGCTGCGGGTCACCGCCAAGGCCGGATCGGAGGCGGAGGCGGAGACTATATGCGCCCCGGTGGTGGACATGGTGAAGGCGGAGCTGGGTCACGCCGTCTACGGCGTGGACGTGGACAGCCTGGAGGCGCTGTGCCTGGGCCTTTTGAAGGAGCGGGGCATCACCTTCGCCGCGGCGGAGAGCCTCACCGGCGGACTCATCGGCGAGCGGTTCACCGCCCTGCCGGGGGCCTCGGCGGTATTTCGCGGCGGCGCGGTGACCTACTGCAACGAGGTGAAGGCCGCCATGCTGGGCATCGACCGGGATATGATCGAGGAAAAGGGCGCGGTGTCCTATGAGACCGCCGCGGCCATGGCCAAAGGCGTCCGGCTGGCCGCCGGCGCGGACATCGGCCTGTCCGCCACGGGCCTGGCCGGTCCGGACGGGGACGGGGTCCATCCCGTGGGCACCGTGTTCGTGGGTCTGGCGGACGGGGAAAACGTCTGGGTCCGCCGGCTGCGCCTGGGCACCCGCCGGCAGCGGGTGCGGGCGCTGGCCGCCAACCACGCCTTCGACATGCTCCGCCGGTACCTCCAGGGTCTGCCCATCGAGGAGCTGTGAGAAAACCGAGGACCGCCTCCCTTCCGGGGAGGCGGTCTTAAACGGAGATTGGGAGGAGAAAAATGACCATCCGGGAAATGACGACGTTTGACCTCGGGGTGCTTCTGGACCTGTATAACAGCGTCGGCTGGACAAATTATACGAGGGCGCCGGAGATGCTCCGGAAGGCGTACGAGAATTCCCTGCTCACATTGGGGGCTTATGACGGCGACCAATTGGCGGGGATTATCCGCACGGTAGGCGACGGATACTCCGTGGTTTTTATCCAGGATATTCTGGTTTTCCCCGAATACCAGCGCAAAGGGATAGGGACACAGCTTTTGCGGGAGATCATGGGCCGCTTTCCGGACGTCTACCAAATGGAGCTGATGACCGATAACACGGCCAAAACGGTGTCCTTTTATCGGTCGGCCGGCTTTGTCAGGGCCGATGACATGGGCTGCTGCGCATTTATGAAAATGTAAGAATCAGACACGACAACCGCCTCCCCGGATGGGGAGGCGGTCGTTTTTCATGCCGCGGGAGCGGCGGAGCCGAATTGGTTCATGCCGGGCTGGAGGGTGAAGGCGTCGGTCAGCTCGCCGGCCTGGCCCTCCGGCTGCCCGCCCCAGGGGCCGAAGCCGCCGTCGGGTATTGCAGGAGGTTCGCCATCGGGCATTTCAGGCCGCTCGCCGTCGGGTATCTCGGGCCGTTCGCCGTCGGGTATTTCGGTCCGCTCACCGTCGGGCATCTCGGGCTGCTCACCGTCGGGCATTTCGGGCCGCTCACCGTCCGGCATCTGGGGTCCGAAGCCGCCGGGCATCCTCCCGCCCATGCCTCCGCCGCCGGGGACGGCCTGGACCGGGGTCCCGTCGGCATAGAGGGCGTATCCCTCCCCCTCCGTCAGATCGGGGCTGAACAGGAGAAGGCTGGTGTGATCGTTCTCCGCCGTGAAGGCCAGCAGCTCGGTCCCGTCGGGCCCGGTGAGGGTGTAGCGCGTCCCGCCGGACTGCCGCCGGGCGAAGGAAAACAGGGCGCAGCAGGAATCCGAGACGGTGACCGGGTCCAGCATGCTGCCGGTGGCGATCACCGTGCCGCCGTTGAGACAGATGGCCTCCTCCCCGTCGATGCCCCCGTCGGCGCTGACAGAGCAGGCCTGGGCGATGACAGATCCGCCGTTGATGACCAGCCAGCCGTTGGAGTCGATGCCGTCCCCCTCGCCGGTGCTCCCGTCCACCCGGATGGAGACGCTGCCGCCGTTGACGGTCACCACGGAGACGTTGTCCTCGTTGCAGTTGATGCCGTCGTTGCCGGAGACGATGTTGACGCTGCCGCCGTTGATGGCCAGGTGCATCTCCGTGTCCAGACCCTCGTTCGCCGCGGTGATGTTCAGCACGCCGGTGCCCGCCTCGCCGCCGTCGACGGTCATGCTCATTTTGGAGTAGAAGGCCCCGTCGTATTTATGCAGCTTCTTGCTGTCGGTGACGGCGGTGCCCGCCTCGTTCAGGGTATAGGACTTGTAGATCCGGGCCACGTAGGAGCCGGCGATGTTGTTTACTGTGCCGTCGGCGATCACCACCCGGGCCCCGGCGCCCGCCAGATCCGGCGCGTCGCCCTGGTCCCCCTCCCGGTCGCACTCGTATACGTTGTAAAAGATCACCGCCGGGGCCACGGTGCAGGTCACATCCAGCCCGTCCAGCACCAGCGTGACCACCGCGTCCGGGTCCTCTTTGGCGTCCTCTCCCAGGTCCACCGCGATCTGTCCGTGGCTCATGGACCCGGATAGAATATATGTCCCCGGCGCGGCGATGTGCACCACGGTGTGCGCCGCCGCCTCCTCGGCGGTGTGCTCGTCGGCTTCGGTGCCCTCGCCGTAGGTGAAGTCGTGGCCGGCCTCATAATAGACGATGTCATGGGCGGCATAGACCGCCCCGTTCGGATCGGCACCGGCGCTCTCGCCGTCCACCAGCACGCCGTCGTCGCCGACCTGGACGGTTACGGCGTCGTCCGCAGCGGCGTCGCCGCTCTCCGGCGCAGCAACCTCCGGCGCAGCAGTCTCCGGAGTAGCAACCTCCGGCGCGGCGGTCTCCGCCGTCTCCGCCGGGTCCTGCAGATCCCCCTGGGCGCAGCCCGTCAGCAGCAGCGCCGCCAGCAGGGCGCAAAAAAGCTTTTTCCCGCTCATCGGTCATCCTCCCGTTTTGGAATGCTCCCACTATACCCGGGAAAAATGAACAGTTCTCCGGTTTCCTGTGGCGAAAGTGTAAATTCTCTCACCGCATGGCCTCGAAAAACGACCGCAGCAGCGCCGCGCACTCCTCTCCCAGCACGCCGCCGTACACGGCGGGCCGGTGGCCGTAGCGCTCCTCGAACAGGTTGATCACGCTGCCGCAGGAGCCGGTCCGGGGCTCCTTCGCCCCGTATACCACCGTGGGGATGCGGGCGTTGATCACCGCCCCGGCGCACATGGGGCAGGGCTCCAGCGTCACATACAGGGCGCACCCGTCCAGCCGCCAGGAGCCCACCGCGGCGCAGGCGGCCTCGATGGCCTCGATCTCCGCGTGGCGGACGGCGTTTTTCCGTGCCTCCCGCCGGTTCCGGCCCCGGCCGATCACCCGCCCGGACCCGTCCGCGATGACGCACCCCACCGGCACATCCCCGGTCCGGAGCGCCGCCCGGGCCTCCTCCAGCGCCAGGCGCATATAGTCCTCCCGCTCCATTTGCCTCACCTCCCGGCCATTATGCCACATCCGCGGCGGGAAAATAGTTACAAAAATTCTCTATAAATTACAATTTGGTGTTGCAGATTCGGCCTGTGGCTGTTTTATTATATATAGAAGATGCCACAGCAAGGAGGTCAGATATGCCGCCTTCCGTCTTGACCCAGGACCAGACAGACGCCCAGGAGTTCATGGTGGGGCTGTACGAGCAGTACCGCCGGCTGATGTTCTCCACGGCGCGAAAATATACCGCCGATTCCCAGGAGGCCGAGGAGATCGTCCAGGACGCGCTGGTGAAGCTGGTGGAGAACGTGGACACCATGCGCCGGGTGGAGCGTTGCGTTTTGCCCGCCATGATTGTTATCATAGTCAGAAACACAGCCATCAACCATCTCAAGCACATCAGCGTGGTGCGCCGGCACCGGGCGGAGCTGCCGGAGGAGCAGGATGAGCCCAGCGGCGCGCCGTCCATGGATGAGCTGATGGTCCGGGAGGAACAGCTGGACGCCCTGCGCCGGGTATGGCCCCGGCTGCCGGAGGGGGACCAGCTGCTGCTCAGCGGCCGGTACATCCTGGGTCTGGACGACCGGGAGCTGGCCCGGCTGGCCGGCTGCAAGCCCGGCAGCGTGCGGATGAAACTGACCAGGGCCCGCAGGAACGCCCTGCGGGAGATGAAAAAGGAGCGGTGCATCGATGACGAATCGGAACAGACCGACAATTGACCCGGAGGACGCCCTGCTCCAAAGCCTGATGGGCCAGGTGGTGGGCCAGGAGGGGGCCGCCCTGGACGGGGCGCTGGACGCGCTGGGGGAGGACCCGGACGCCGCGCCGCCGGAGGGGGCGGATACCCGCTGCCGGGAGACCATCCGCCGGGCGCTGGTCCGCCGGGACCGGCGCAGGGCCATGGGAAAGCTCCGCCGCCGCACGGTCCAGGGGCTGATCCTGGCGGCGGTGGCGGTGAGCCTTCTCACCGCCGTATACGCCAGCAGCGACGGCTTTGCCCGCAGCCGGCCCCACCTCACGGTGGCCCGGGACGGGATGAACGCCCGGTGGCAGTTTTCCGCCGGGGAGGCGGCCCTGCCCGCCGACCAGCGGGTGGACAAGGTGTTCGACCCGGACAACGCCCCGGAGGGCTACTCCCTGATCCAGTTTCACTCCCTGCCCGGGATGCTGGTGGCCCTGTATGGGGGCGGCCAGGACAGCACCGTGGAGCTGGACCTGACGGTGATCCGGCCGGAGGAGAGCTATACCATGTACGTGGGCTCCCCGGAGGCGGGGGAACAGATCTATGTGAACGGGGCTTACGCCCTGCTGACCGAGGACGAGGAAAGGATGAGCCTGGCCTGGGCCGACGAGGCCCGGGGGCTGTGGGTCAACATCATCTCCCAGGGAATGGACCGGGAGGCGCTGCTGACCTACGCCGAGGAACTGTTTGACCAGTAAAGGAGGAAAGACGATGAAGAAAACATGGCTGAGCGCCCTGTTGGCGGCGCTGATGATCCTGAGCCTGCCCGTGACCGCCCTGGCGGAGGGCGAGCAGGCCCCTGCGCCCGATCCGGCCCAGACGGAGGCCGCGGGCGGGGAGGCGGCCCCGGCGGCGGAGGATCTGCCGGAGACCATGGCCCAGGACGCGCCCGCGCCGGCGGCGGAGGGCGTGACGGTGAACCTCACCGGCGCGGTGGACGCCATCGAAAACATCACCTATCTGTCCGCGGACGCCTCCCGCTGCTATACGGTGGACGGGACCGGCATCCACTACAACACGCCGGAGGGGATCGTTTGGGAGACGGAGTCGGCCGGTCTGCCGGCCCAGTTTTCCGTTGAGCCGGGCACGGAACTGACGGTCTATATGAACACGGCCTACGACCTGGCGGCGGACAACGCCACGGTGGGCGAAAACACGTGTCACAGCTTCCCCACGGGGGCCGGAGAGCTCATCTCCTTCCGGCAGGTGGCCGTGCAGACGCCTGCCGACGGGACCGTGACCATCACGGTGGCGGCCTCGGGCGACGCCGCTCCCGCCCAGATCCCCTTCACCTTCTATAATGAGGATTGGGACAACGGCGTCATTGTGGGCGGCGGCAGCGCCGACGAGGGCCAGTATGCCTGGGCCGTGGGCGACACGGTGATCTCCGGCGGCCTTTTCGAGGTGTGGACCGGTCCGGGGTACGAAATTCAAGTGATTGAAGGCGGCTCCATCCTGAAGACCCGCGCTCCTTCCGGGGCAGGCGCAGCATACGTTCCCGCCGGGAGCACCTGCTACGTGCTGGGCGTGGACATGGGCGCGGAGCGGTTCGCCATCGCGGCGGTGGCCCAGGGCGAGAGCTTCACCGCCCCCGCCGACGAGACCGGCGATGAGACCGCTGACGGGGCGGAGAGCGACCAGCCGGCGATCACCGCCACTGGCACCTTCAAGGACGTGGCGGACAGCGCCTGGTATAAGGATGTGGTGGAGCAGGCCTACGCCGCCGGCATCGTCACCGGCACCGGCGAGGACACCTTCTCCCCCGAGGCCTGCGCCTCCCGGGCCCAGACGGTGACCATGATCTGGCGGGAGGCCGGTTCCCCCCAGCCGGGGCAGGAATCCGCCTTCCAGGACCTGACGGCGGACTATTATAAGGACGCGGTGTCCTGGGCCAGCTTCGTGGGCGCGGTGAACGGCGCGTCCGACACCGCCTTCGATCCGGACAGCGTCATCACCCGGGAGCAGCTGGCAGCCATGCTGTACCGCATGGCGGGCCAGCCCACCCCCTGGTCCGGCGGCCTGGTGGGCAACTGGAGCGACGGCGGCGACGTGCAGCCCTACGCCCAGATGGCCATGCAGTGGGCGCTGGATTACGGCATCATCACCGGCTATGGGGACGGCACCCTCCGTCCCGGCGCGGCGGCCTCTCGGGCGGAGGTGTGCGCCATGCTGCTGCGGTACGACGAGCTGGTGGGCTGCTATCCCACCAGTATGCCCGCCGCCGGCGAGGAGCCCGAGCCGGAGGACTCGGTGGTGACCTACGAGGCCCCCGCCGCCTCCCACGCCGAGCGGAACTTGGATAACCCCAAGCTGATCAAACCCAAGCGGGACAAGATCGACGACGGCCTCTATGACAACGGCGAGGACGGCGGCCGGTGGATACAGCAGTGGAGCGAGACCTTCTGGGATCTGGACCGCTCCGGCGAGGACATCATGTGGTGCACCCGGAACCTGACTCGAATTTACGCCGGCCCGGGCGTGGAGTATGATGTGGTCTGTACCCTTTACTCCACCTATGAGGTGTCCCGCCTGGCTCCTGACGAGAACGGCTGGACCAAGGTGGTGTACCACGAATACCTGACCGGCAGCGGCTTCACCGGCTGGGATTACACCGGCTACGTGCGCACCGAATACTTGAGCAAGGTCGTGCCCTGCCACCCCCATGTGGCGGACTTCTCCTCCGGTCCCGCGCTGGAAAAGTGGTGTTACACTGGCATTCCCGAGGGTGACCTCTATGCCGACTATGGCGCCTCTGCTAACGGCACGTTCTACCACGAGGCCTATGACCCGGCCATCGACGGTGACACCTACACCTATACCCTCCGGGGCGGCGGCCATATCACCATCCACAACGTGGATCCCGCGGGCCTGATCTCCGTGGAGGCCAGCGGCGAAGTGGAGACACACAGCCTGTTGTTGTTCATTTCCCTTGAAAACGGCTACGGCATCAAGTGTTCCGAGGGCTACGGCGGCGGCTACGGACTGAGCCCCAGCGGCGACGGCCTGAGCTGTGAGCTGTACTGGGAGATGGACGTCTCCAACGACGAGGACATCGAGATGACGATGATCCATGGCGACGGCGCGCCCCGGGTGCTGCAGGTCACCATCAAGGACCCGCTGGGCGGCTGCAGAGCCGGCGACGGGACCTCCCGGTTCATATTCCTGGACAGCAGCGGCAGCCTTGCCTCCTATCACATGGCGGAGAATTTCTTCAACCTGAAGCCGGGCTATAAGCTGAAGAGCCTGAGCCCCTACGCCAGCGTGGGCAAGGTGGACAACAACGAGTTCCATTACTTCACCGTGCAGAACCTGCCGGAGGGCACGGATGAGATCTTCTTTGAGGTGGTCCGGGGGTAAGCAGCCTCGCAGAGTTTGCGCCCGCAGGCGCAAATAAAATCGGATATGATCTCCGGGGGCGTGTACCTCGGAGATCATTCTTCTCGGCCCGCAAACGTGAACGCCCCGTCCTGTTCAGGACGGGGCGCTTTGCGCTGCAGCGGGCCGCAGCCTTCTCGTTTGAAAGGCTCTGCCTTTCAAACGAAATATCACACCATGTTCGCCTGAGCGGCGGTGATGATGGCCATGGAGTAGACCTCCTCGGCGTTGCAGCCGCGGCTCAGGTCGTTGATGGGGGCGTTCAGGCCGCACAGGATGGGGCCGTAGGCCTCGAAGCCGCCCAGCCGCTGGGCGATCTTGTAGCCGATGTTGCCGGCGTTGATGTCCGGGAAGATGAACACGTTGGCGTAGCCGGCCACCCGGTCGTCCGGGCACTTGGTGTGGGCCACCACGGGGCTCACGGCGGCGTCGAACTGCATCTCGCCGGTGATGGGCACGCTGGGCATGATGGCCTTCACCCGCTCGGCGGCGTTGCGCATCTTGTCCACGTCCTCACCCTTGCCGGAGCCAAAGGTGGAGTAGCTGAGGAAGGCCACCTTGGGGTCGATGCCGAACAGGCGGCCGCACTTCACCGTCTCGGTGGCGATCTCCACCAGGTCGTCCTCGGTGGGGTGGATGTTGATGGCGCAGTCGCCCATGGCCAGGACGGTCCTGTCGCCGGTGGGGCTGGGCTTGACCATGATGAAGCAGGAGGAGACGATCTTGTTGCCCGGCTTGGTCTTGATCAGCTGCAGGGCGGGACGGACCGTGTCGGCGGTGGAATAAGTCGCGCCGCCCAGCAGGGCGTCGGCGTGGCCCATGGCCACCAGCATGGTGCCGAAGTAGTTGCGGTGCTGCAGGGCCTCCCGGCACTGCTCCTCGGTCATCTTGCCGTGGCGCAGCTCCACCATTTTCTGGACCATGGCCTCGGTGTCGGGGTAGGTGTGGGGGTCGATGATCGTGGCGCCGCGGATGTTGTAGCCGTATTTCTGGGCGGCGGAGAGGATCTCCAGCTCGTTGCCCATGAGGATGGGGGTCAGGAAGGTGCCGGACAGGAGCCGTGCGGCGGCCTCCAGGATGCGGGGGTCGTTGCCCTCGGTGAAGACGATCTTGCGGGGACGGGCGCGCAGGGAGTCGATGAGCTGTTGGAACATGGCGGTTCTCCTCCATTCATGAATGGTCAAATACAAAGTAAGCCACACGGGAGGCTCGTCCCGCATCGCTTGTTTTCATGATAGCACGGGCCAATGGAAAATGCAAGGCGGCGGGCGGAAAATTTCTCCGGCCGGGTTGGCAGGCGCCGGCGGCAAAGTTCCTGTTTACAAAGACCGGCCCGGCGTGATACAATACGGGTTGTTATCACATCCGCAAACGAGGAAACGATCCATGAACGAACGGCAATTTTGTGTGAATCTGGCCCGGCTGCGCCGGGAAAAGGGCGTCAGCCAGAGGAAAGCGGCCTCGGACCTGCATATCTCCCAGGCCCTGCTGAGCCACTATGAGAACGGCGCCCGGGAGCCGGGACTGGCCTTTGTGTGCCGGGCCTGTGATTACTACGGCGTGACGGCGGACTTCCTCCTGGGCCGCACCGGGGACGAGAGGACCGCCCGGCCGGGGACGGAGGCCATCCGACAGCTGGCGGAGCAGCTGCGTCAGATTGCAGAACAGGCGGAGAGCTATCTATGAAGCAGGAGAACATTCGCAATTTCTCCATCATCGCCCACATCGACCACGGCAAATCCACCCTGTCCGACCGGCTCATCGAGCTGTGCGGCGCGGTGGAGGCCCGGCAGATGGAGGACCAGATCCTGGACAACATGGATCTGGAGCGGGAGCGGGGCATCACCATCAAGGCCCGGGCCGTGACGCTGCGGTGGAAGGACTATCAGCTCAATCTCATCGACACCCCGGGCCACGTGGACTTCAACTATGAGGTGAGCCGGTCTCTCGCCGCCTGCGAGGGGGCGGTGCTGGTGGTGGACGCATCCCAGGGGGTGGAGGCCCAGACGCTGGCCAACACCTACCTGGCCATGGAGCACGACCTGGAGATCCTGCCCGTCATCAACAAGATCGACCTGCCCGCCGCCGACCCGGTCCGGGTGAAGACCGAGGTGGAGGACATCATCGGCATCCC
>CANQSJ010000012.1 GCA_947626495.1 uncultured Oscillospiraceae bacterium
CGGCCAGCCTTTTGAAGGAGGGCGTGTGCCGTGGATAAGCTGCGACTGAAGTTTTCCAAGACCGGGCGGGCGGTGTATATCTCCCACCTGGATCTGATGCGCACCATGCAGCGGGTGTTCTCCCGGGCCGGCGTGCCGCTGAAGTACAGCGAGGGCTTCAACCCCCACGCGAAGATCTCCATCATCCTGCCCCTCTCCGTGGGCACCGCCAGCCTGTGCGAGTACATGGACTTCGCCCTCACCGAGGACCGGGATCTGGCGGCGCTGCCGGGGGAACTGAACCCCTGTATGCCGGAGGGGATCGAGGCCTTGGAGGCATACCCGGCCCCGGGAAAGGGCGCGGAGCTAAAGTGGCTGCGGCTGTCCGGGGTGATGAAGGGCGGCCGGGACGCGGCGTTTTATAACGGCTTTTTTGCCCGGGAGTCCATATTGGTGGAGCACCGGGCCAAGCGGGGTCTGCGCACCGACGACATCGCCCCGACCATCAAGCTGGCCCGGTTCGCCGACATCGACGGCGGGGTGGAGGCGGAACTGATCCTCCACGCCCAGGAGCCTACGGTGAGCCCGGAGCTGATGATGGCGGCGCTGGGGGAGAATGCCCCGGCGTATTTCCGCTTCACCCGCCTGGAAGCGTATAAGGAAGATATGACGCCCTTCCGGTGAGGAAAAATTTTGCAAAAAAGCTTGCATATCCGGAAAAACTGTGGTATGATACCCGAGCATGTAATGCGTCTAATAAGGCGGTCCGCTGCCGGATGAGCCATTCCCGGTATGAACGTCTATGCAAGGAAGGATACCATCATGGATCTCATCAACGCGCTGACCCAGCAGTATATGAAGCCGGAGCTTCCGCCGATGAACGTGGGCGACACCGTCCGCGTCACCGTCCGGATCAAGGAGGGCAACCGTGAGCGCAACCAGGCGTTCGAGGGCACTCTGATCGCCAAGAAGCACGGCGGCATCAACGAGACCATCACCGTGCGCCGCATCTCCTACGGCGTGGGCTGTGAGAAGGTCTTCCCGGTGCACTCTCCCACCATCGTGAGCGTGGACACCGTCCGCAAGGGCAAGGTCCGCCGGGCGAAGCTGTATTACCTGCGTGACCGCGTGGGCAAGGCCGCCAAGGTCCGGGAGAAGCTGTAAAAGGCTCATCAAAACCGAGCGGGAAAGAGGCGAAAGCCTCTTTCCCGCTTTGTTGTCGCTCTTGCGTCCGGACCGGGAGCGTGGTAAAATATGCTTGCGCACGGCCGATACCCGGGCGACAACTGCAAGGAGGAACGGATATCATGGCAGGTACCAGGAACAACTATTTCCGAACCAGCGACAACGCGATCCTCTATTTTGAGGATCACAGCCCCGAAAAGGGGAGCCCCATCGTACTCATCCCGGGCTTTTGCTGCACCACACGGTTTTTTGAGAACAACCTGGAGGCGTTGGCAAAGGATCACCGGGTGATCAGCTTTGACCCCCGCGGCCAGGGATGCTCCTCCAAGGGACTGCAGGGTCACACCATCGCCCGCAACTGCACCGACATCAAGGAGCTGCTGGATTACCTTGACGTGCGCGGCGCCACCATGCTGGGCTGGTCCATGGCCGGGCAGTTCATCGTGAAGTATTTCGACATGTTCGGCGCTTACCGCGTCAAGGCCCTGGGCCTGATCGACTGCCCTCTGGGGGCGGCCTGGGACGAGCCCTGGAACGCTCACAGCCTGAAGGGCTTCAATATGGACCTTTTCAACGAGCATCTGGCCATGACCTACAACGGCAACGAGGGCTACTGCAATTTCTTCGCCCACATGATGTACGACGGCAACGACGACTCCAAGGTGGACTGGGCCACCCAGGAGATGATGAAGACCCCGCCCTGGATCAGCTTTGCCATCTACAGCGACATGGTGATGCAGAACGGCTTTGAGCTGCTGAAAAAGATCGACGTGCCCATGGTGTTCTTCGGCGCCAACGGCGCGGTGACCGCCAACGGCAAGGAGCTGGCCAGCAAGTGGTATCCCGAGTTCGCCGTGAGCAGCCCCTATACGGAGAGCTATCCCTTTGAGCACGGCGGGCACGTGTTCTTCCACTGCTTCGCCGACGAGTTCAACGAGAAGCTCCTGAAGTTCGTGGACGGCCTGGACAAGCGCGCCTGACGCGTCCGGCCCTGTCCAAAGGAGAGACCGCGCCCCTCCGGGCGCGGTCTTTTTCCGGGGAAAAGGAAAATTGTTCCAGAGCTGCCTGTTTTTGTTGCGTTTCAGGGCGGTAGTATTGTATAATAACACGTTAATGACGCTTGACAGGCTCACCGCGGCCGTTCCGCCGGGGGAGAGCGGTCAACAGGAGGCTGCTTCATGCCCAAGTGGAAAATGGGAAAGCATATTGAGGGACAGACCGAGCCGGTCCCGGCGGAGGGCGCCGCGCCCCGGGAGCCGGAGAAGGCCGCCTACGATCCTTTGAAGGATACCTACGAGTGGATCCACTGCATCATCGTGGCGGTGATCCTGTGCGTGCTGCTGTTTGTGCTGGCCGCCCGGGTCATCGATGTGGTGGGACCGTCCATGCTCCCCAGTCTGGAGGAGGGGGACAAGATCATCATCACCCGCCTGGCGGGGGATTATGAGCAGGGAGATATCGTGGTGCTCCAAGCCAAGGAGTTCAAAAAAGAGCCCATCGTGAAGCGGATCGTGGCCACCGGCGGCCAGAAACTGACCATCGACTTCGCCAAGGGGACGCTGACGGTGGACGGCCGGCTCATGGACGAGCCTTACATCCTGGAGCGCACCATCGACCGGTACGATCTGATGGACCCGCTGTACTACGATACCTACGGCATCAAGCCGGAGGAGGACATCAGCGGCGACAGCGTTACCATCACCGTGCCGGAGGGCCACATCTTCGTCATGGGCGACAACCGCAACAACTCCAGCGACAGCCGGGTGAACTCCATCGGCTACGTGGACGTGCGGGACGTGATGGGAAAGGTGGTATTCCGGATCTTCCCCTTTGATAAGATCGGCGCCATCTACGGCGTGGAGCAGGACGATGGCTGAGGTGCAGTGGTTCCCCGGCCACATGAAAAAGGCCGAGCGGATGATGCAGGACTCTCTGAAGCTGGTGGACGTGGTGTGCGAGGTGGCGGACGCCCGCATCCCCGCTTCCAGCCGGAATCCGGATCTGGACGGGATCATCGCCGGACGAAAGCCCCGGCTGCTCATCCTCAACCGGGCCGACCAGGCGGACCCCAACGTGACGGCCCTTTGGCGGGCTTATTATAAAGAAAACGGCGTGCCCTTTCTGGAGTGCGACGCCCTTTCCGGCCGGGGGGTGAAGCAGCTGCCGGCGGCGCTGCGGGCCCTGCGGGAGAAAAACGGCCCCATGCGCGCCATGGTGGTGGGCGTGCCCAACGTGGGAAAGTCCACCTTCATCAACCGCGTCAGCGGCCGGAAGACCGCGGCGGTGTCCGACCGGCCCGGCGTCACCCGGGGCAAGCAGTGGATCGCCGTGGACGAGAAGCTGGAGCTGCTGGACACGCCGGGCATCCTCTGGCCCCGGTTCGACGATCCGGCGGTGGGGGAGAGGCTTGCCTTCACCGGCGCGGTGAAGGACGAGGTGCTGGATACCGAGGAGCTGGCGGCCAAGCTGCTGGTGACGCTGCGGGAGAGCTATCCCAAGGCGCTGGCGGAGCGGTATAAGATCGAGCCGGACCCGGCCGCCCAGGGCTGGGAGCTGCTGGAGGCCTGCGCCCGGAAGCGGGGCTTTCTCATGGCGGGCGGCGCGGTAAACACCGAACGGATGGCCGCTGTGCTGCTGGATGAATTTCGCGGCGGAAAACTGGGGAGGATCAGTCTTGAGAGACCCGATCGACCTGTATGAATATGAGCGCGCCCTCCATCGGGAGGGCGTCGCGCTGGTGTGCGGCGTGGACGAGGCCGGCCGGGGCCCGCTGGCGGGGCCGGTGTGCGCCGCGGCGGTCATAATGCCGGAGGACGCCGTCCTGCCCGGACTGGACGACTCGAAAAAACTCACGGAGAAAAAGAGGGAGGCGCTGTTCCCGCTGATCCGGGAGCGGGCCGTCGCTTACGGCATCGCCTTCGCGTCGGTGGAGGAGATCGAGCGGATGAACATCCTGGCGGCGGCGCTGCTGGCCATGAACCGTGCCATCGCCCAGCTGGACCCGGCGCCGGCGCTGGCGCTCATCGACGGGAACACCACAAAGACCATCGCCGTGCCCGCCCGCAGCGTGGTGGGGGGCGACGGAAAGGTGGCATGCATCGCGGCGGCGTCGGTGCTGGCCAAGGTTACGCGGGACCATCTCATGCTGGAGCTGGCGGAGCGGTATCCCCAGTACGGCTTTGAAAAGCACAAGGGCTACGGCACCCGGGAGCACTACGCGGCGCTGGAAAAATACGGCCCCTCGCCGGTGCACCGGCCGTCCTTTCTGAGGAAGTTCTATGCCCAGCGATAAGAAGCTGCTGGGCGCCTTCGGGGAGGACGCGGCCTGCCGGTATCTGAAGCGCCATGGATACGCCATCGAGGGCCGCAACTATGCCTGCCGGTTCGGGGAGGTGGACATCATCGCCCGGGACCGGAGGTACGTCGTCTTTGTGGAGGTCAAGCTGCGCAAGGACGATACCCACGGCGCGGCGTCGGAGTTCGTCACACCGGCCAAGCAGCGGCGGGTGATCGCCGCAGCGGAGCGGTGGCTGCAGCAGAATCCCACGGATCTGCAGCCCCGGTTCGATGTGATCGAGGTCTACGCGCCGGAGGGGACCGGGACAAAAAAACCGCAGATCAACCATCTGGAGGACGCATACGGGATATGAGATACGTCAGTACGAGAAACGCAGGCGAGACGGTCACCGCCTCCCAGGCCATCATTCGCGGCATCGCCCCCGATGGAGGGCTGTATGTGCCCGAGACCATCCCGTCCGTGGACGGGGCGTTCATAGAGGCGCTGTGCGATATGGACTACCGGGGCCGGGCGGTAGAGGTGCTGGGCCTCTATCTGGAGGAGTTTTCCCGGGAGGAACTGGCCGACATCGCGGCGGCCAGCTACGCCGATAACTTTGACTGCCCGGCCGTCGCGCCGCTGCACATTCTGGATGAGGACACCGCCGTGCTGGAGCTGTGGCACGGGCCCACCAGCGCCTTCAAGGACATGGCTTTGCAGATCATGCCCCGGCTTCTCACCGCCAGTCTGCGGAAAAACGGCGAGACGCGCACGGTGAGCATCCTGGTGGCCACCAGCGGCGACACCGGCAAGGCCGCCCTGGAGGGCTTCAAGGACGTGCCCGGCACGAAGATCATGGTGTTCTATCCCCGGGACGGGGTCAGCCAGGTGCAGAAGCTGCAGATGGCTACCCAGGAGGGGAGCAACGTCAACGTGACGGCCGTGGACGGCAACTTCGACGACGCCCAGACCGGGGTGAAGAAGATCTTTGCCGATACGGACTTTGCCAAAGTGCTGGACAGCCGGGGATACTTTCTCAGCAGCGCCAACTCCATCAACTGGGGCCGGCTGGCGCCGCAGATTGTATATTATTTCTCCGCCTACTGTGACTGGGTCAACGCCGGCCGCATCCGGCTGGGGGACAGCATCGACCTGTGCGTGCCCACCGGCAACTTCGGCGACATCCTGGCCGGGTGGTACGCCAAGCGCATGGGTCTGCCCGTGGGACGGCTTATCTGCGCGTCCAACGACAACAACGTGCTCACCGACTTCATCGCCACCGGCGTGTACGACAAAAACCGGCCCTTCCACCTGACCAGCTCGCCCTCCATGGACATCCTGGTGTCCTCCAATTTGGAGCGGCTTCTCTACTGCCTCACCGGCGACGGGGAGCGTGTGGCCGGCTACATGCGGGCCCTGGCCGGCGAGGGGCGCTATGCGGTGGACGAAGCCCTGTGCCGCGCGGTGCAGGCGGAGTTTGCCGGCGGGTACTGCACGGACGAGCAGTGCAAGGAGCAGATCGGCAAGCTCTGGCGGGAGCGGGGGTATCTCATGGACACCCACACCGCCGTGGCCGGCCGGGTGCTGGACGATATCCGGGCGAAGGAGGGCGCCGTGCGCCCCACCGTGATCGCCTCCACCGCCAGCCCCTTCAAGTTCGGCGGTGCGGTGCTCCAGGCCCTGGGCGCGGTCACCGACGAGACCGGCCCGGCCCTGGTGGACGAGCTGTCCGCGCTCACCGGCATCGGCGCGCCCGCGCCTCTGGCCGGCCTGGGGGAAAAGAAGGTCCGCTTCACCGAATGGGTGGCCAAGGAGCGTATGCAGCAGGCCGTGTCCGAATTTTTGCGCTGATATGTAGGGAGCGGCAGGAAACTGCTGCTCCCCTTGAGGTCACACATACTGCCAGGTGTCCACAGGCGCGAAGGTGCCGCAGAAGGTCTCAGCCTTGGTGGTGGCGTCCTCGCTCTTGACGCTGATGTGCTCGGCGGTGCACTCGTTGCCGATGGTGTGGTGAACGCAGTTCTCCACGGAGCAGCGCACGCCGCTGAGGCAGTCCCGGCTGCCGCAGTTCTTTTTCTGATCCATATCCATCACCTCGGGGGTAGTATCTGCCCGAAGAAAGGCCGTTATGCCATGTCACTTTTTGCCATAGGCGATCTGCACCTGGCGCTGGGGACGGACAAGCCCATGGATATCTTTGGCCCCAAGTGGAAGGACCACGTGCAAAAACTCCTGGCGGGCTTTGCAGACGTGGGGCAGGACGACGTGACCGTCCTGTGCGGGGACAGCAGCTGGGCCATGACGCTGGAGGGCGCGCTGGAGGATTTCCGGTTCATCCACGCCCTGCCGGGGAAGAAGATCATCCTCAAGGGGAACCACGACTACTGGTGGACATCGGCGGCCAAGATGAACGCGTTTCTCGCCAAAAACGGCCTGACCTCCATCTCCATCCTGCGCAACAACGCCTACCCTTATGGGGAAAACGTCGCCATCTGCGGCACGAAGGGCTGGTTTTATGAGGAGAGCCGGGGCTCGGAGCACGACAAAAAGCTGATCGACCGGGAGATACAGCGCCTGGAGGCGTCCCTGCGGGCGGCGGGGGAGCGGGACAAGTATGTTTTCCTCCACTATCCGCCCAAATACGGCGGCTATGTCTGCCAGCCCATCCTGGATCTGTTCCGGCAGTACGATGTGAAGGCGTGCTGCTCCGGCCATCTGCACGCGGACAGTCTGCGCATGGCCTTCAACGGCTGGGAGGGAAATACCCGCCACATTTGCGTTTCCGCCGACGGAATCAACTTTAGACCTTGTAAAATCTTATAAGTTTTGGTAAAATAAAAAACTGTGTCAACAGACGATCAATTATTTAATCTATTCCCCGCGTAATATAGGAAGGAGAAGCCACCCCATGATCGTAAAGAACGTAGAAAAGAAAGAAAAAAGCACCGTCACCTTTGAGGTGGTGTGCGACGCCGCCGAGTTTGAGAAGGCTGTCAACGGCGCCTATCTGAAGAACAAGAGCAAGATCTTCGTCCAGGGCTTCCGCAAGGGCAAGGCCCCCCGGATGATCATCGAGGGCATGTACGGCAAGGACGTGTTCTATGAAGACGCCGCCGACGATCTGGCCCCGGCCGCTTTTAGCTTCGGCGCGGAGCAGTCCGGCCTGCGGGTGGTGGGCACTCCTGCCGTCAAGGGCATGGACGTGTCCGACGACAAGGAGCTGACGCTCACCTTCCTTACCGCCGTGTGGCCGGAGGTCACCCTGGGCCAGTATAAGGGCCTGGAGGCCCCCAAGGCCAAGGTGGAGATCACCGACGAGCAGGTGAACGAGGATCTGGAGAAGGTCCGCCGGCGCAACAGCCGCATTGTCACCGTGGAGCGCCCCGCCAAGCTGGAGGACACCGCGGTCATCGATTATCTGGGCACCGTGGACGGCGTCCCCTTCGACGGGGGCAAGGCCGAGGGCCACAACCTGGTCCTGGGCTCCGGCGCCTTCATCCCCGGCTTTGAGGACCAGGTGGTGGGCATGTCCGCCGGCGAGGAGCGGGACATCAACGTCACCTTCCCCGAGGAGTACCATGAGAAGTCCCTGGCCGGCAAGGCCGCGGTGTTCCACGTCAAGTGCAACGAGGTCAAGGAGACCCAGCTGCCCGATCTGGACGACGAGTTGGCCAAGGACGTGAGTGAGTTCGACACCCTGGACGAGTACAAGGCGTCCGTGCGGGAGCGGCTGGAGAAGGCCGCCGAGGCCGACGCGGAGAACCAGTTCCAGTCCGTGCTCATCGAGAAGGCCGGCGACAACATGACCGCCGAGATCCCCGACGCCATGGTGGAGGAGCAGCTGGACTCCATGGTGCGGGAGTATGACCGGAACCTGCAGATGAACGGCCTGAATCTGGAGCTGTATCTGAAATATCTGGGCCAGACCCCTGCCGCCTTCCGGGATTCCATCCGCCCCACCGCCGAGCGCCGCGCCAAGACCGACGTGGTCCTGGACGCCGTCGCCGCGGCTGAGAACATCGCCGTGTCCGACGAGGACATCGACGGGGAGTATGAGAATCTCGCCAAGCAGTACGGCATGGAGCTGGATCAGGTGAAGCAGGCCCTGGGCCGGGACGTGATCGAGGGCGATCTGAAGACCCGCAAGGCCGCCCAGCTCATCTTCGACACCGGCGTGGCCACCGAGCCTGTTCCTGAGGAGGCCAAGGAGGAGGAGGCCAAGCCCGCGCCCAAGAAGCGCACGGCCAAGAAGAAGGCCCCCGCCGGGGAGAAGGAGACCGAGCCCGCCCCGGAGGCCGCCGGGGAGGAGACCAAGCCCGCGCCCAAAAAGCGCGCCCCCAGAAAGAAGAAGACCGAAGAGCCCGCCGGGGAAGAGCCCAAGGCGGAATAACCCCCACGGATTTTGGATAGGCTTCCAGTGCTGAAAGGAGCGGATCACATGAGTTTAGTGCCTTATGTAGTGGAACAGACGTCCCGGGGAGAGCGCAGCTACGACATTTTCTCCCGGCTGCTCAACGACCGGATCATCATGCTCTCGGAGGAGGTCAACGACACCACCGCCTCCCTGATCGTGGCGCAGATGCTCTATCTGGAAGGCCAGGACCCGGACAAGGACATCCAGTTTTATATCAACTCCCCCGGCGGCAGCGTCACAGCCGGCATGGCCATCTATGACACCATGCAGTACATCAAGTGCGACGTGTCCACCATCTGCGTGGGTCTGGCCGCCAGCATGGGGGCGTTCCTGCTGGCCAGCGGGGCCAAGGGCAAGCGCATCGCCCTGCCCAACGCCGAGATCATGATCCACCAGCCCTCCGCCGGCACCCAGGGACAGATCACCGATATGGCCATCCACCTGAAGCGCCTGGAGGCCATCAAGGAGCGGATGAACCACCTGCTGGCCGATCACACCGGGCGCAGCTATGAGGAAGTGGTGGCCGCCTGCGAGCGGGACAATTTCATGAGCGCGGAGGAGGCCCAGCAGTTCGGCCTCATCGACAAGATCATCACGAAGAGGTAAAGAGGTAGTATGATGCCGAGAGACGGCGAGAGAAAAACACTTCGATGCAGCTTCTGCGGCAAGACCCAGTCCCAGGTCCAGCGGCTGATCGCCGGCAACGACGCCTATATCTGCGACGAGTGCGTGCGGCTGTGCCTGAGCATACTGGGAGATGAGCTGGAGGAGGACTACCCCGATTTTACGCTGGATGAGCCCTCCGGCCATCCCCAGATCATCGACCCCAAGGATGTGCCGGCGCCCCGCCAGATCAAGAAGGCCCTGGACGAGTACATCATCGGCCAGGACCGGGCCAAGATCGCCCTGTCGGTGGCGGTGTACAACCACTATAAGCGTATCACCCACGGCGGGCAGAGCGACGTAGATCTGCAGAAGTCCAACATCCTGCTGGTGGGTCCCACCGGCAGCGGCAAGACCCTGTTCGCCCAGACGCTGGCCCGGATGCTGAACGTGCCCTTCGCCATCGCCGACGCCACCACCCTCACCGAGGCGGGCTATGTGGGCGAGGACGTGGAGAACATCCTGCTGCGGCTGCTGCAGGCGGCGGATTTCGACGTGGAGCGGGCCCAGCAGGGGATCATCTACATCGACGAGATCGACAAGATCTCCCGCAAGAGCGAGAACACCTCCATCACCCGGGATGTGTCCGGCGAGGGGGTCCAGCAAGCTCTCCTGAAGATCCTGGAGGGAACCGTCGCCGCCGTACCGCCCCAGGGCGGGCGCAAGCACCCCCACCAGGAGTTCATCCACATCGACACCTCCAACATCCTGTTCATCTGCGGCGGCGCCTTCGACGGTCTGGAGAAGATCATTGAAAACCGCCTGGACCGCAAGAGCATGGGCTTCGGCGCGGAGGTGACCAGCCGGAAGGAGAAGGACGTGGGCGAGGTGCTCAGCCATGTGCAGAGCCACGATCTGCTCAAGTTCGGCATCATCCCGGAGCTCATCGGCCGCCTGCCTGTGGTCACCACCCTGGACAGTCTGGACCGGGAGGACCTGATCCGCATTCTGACCGAGCCGAAGAACGCTCTGGTCAAGCAGTATCAGACCCTTCTGGGCTATGACGACGTGCAGCTGGAGTTCGACCCCAAGGCGCTGGAGGCCGTGGCCGACCGGGCCATCGAGATGGACATCGGCGCCCGCGGATTGCGGAGCATCATGGAGAAGCTGATGACGACCATCATGTTCGAGGCGCCCTCGGACAACACCATCGACAGAGTGCTTATCACCGCCGACTGTGTCAAAGACGGCGCCCGGCCGGTGATCTACAGAAGCCAGCGTGCGTCATAATCGTTGATACCGGGCGCGGCTTTCCACCGCGCCCGCACTGTAAGCCTCCCCTGAAAAAGGGAGCCGGATAGGTAGGGCGCGTTTGGCAACGCGCCCATGAGGTTTATTTTATGGATACTGAAGCTACAACCGTTTCCCGCTATCAGGTGTTTCCGCTGATCCCCCTGCGGGGTATCAGCGTGTTCCCCGGTATGCGGCTCATATTCGACGTGGACCGGGAGGAGTCCCTGGGGGCTCTGAACGCGGCCATGGAGGGGGACCAGACCCTGTTTCTGGTGGCCCAGCGGGATCCCTCGGCCGACAACGTCGGCGGCGCCGACGATCTTTTCAAGATCGGCACGGTCAGCCGCGTCCATCAGGTGCTGCGGGTGCCCGGCGAGGAGGGCGCCAAGGTGATGGTGGAGGGCATCGACCGGGGCTATATGAGCCGGCTGGCCGCCGCAAAGCCCTATCTCTCCGCCCAGGTGGAGGTGCTGCAGAGCGAGACGAGCCCCCGCGGGGCCGTGAAAGCGGAGGCGCTGATCCGCCAGTGCTACGGCCTTCTGGAGAAGTACGCCCAGGGCTCCGGGCTGGAACTGGACGACGTGCTGCGGGACATCCTGGGCAGCTCCGACGCCGGATACGTGGCGGACTATGTGACCCAGAGCATCTACATGCGCTACGACCAGAAGCAGATGGTGCTGGAGGAGCTGCGGCCCATGCGCCGTCTGGCGCTGGTGAACCGGCTGCTGCGCTGGGAGCTGGACATCCTGGACATGGAGCACTCCATCCACGAGGAGACCGCCAAGAACATGAAGCGGGCCCAGCGGGAGATGTTCCTGCGGGAACAGTTGCGCACCATCCAGGCGGAACTGGGGGAGGAGGAGAGCTATACCGACGACACGGAGGAATATCGCGCCGCCGTGGCCCGGGCCAAGCTGCCCAAGGAGGTCTCCGCCAAGCTCTATAAGGAGATCGGCCGGCTGGCCAAGCAGCCCTTCGGCAGCGCAGAGGCCGCCGTGATCCGCACCTATCTGGACATCTGCCTGGAGATCCCCTGGGAGCGGTCCACCGAGGACAATCTGGATACCGAGGCGGTGCGCCGGGCTCTGGACGCCGACCACTTCGGTCTGGAGAAGATCAAAAAGCGCGTGCTGGAATACCTGGCCGTGCGAAAGCTGGCTCCGGACCAGAAGGGGACCATCCTGTGCCTGCTGGGCCCTCCGGGCACCGGCAAGACCAGCATCGCCCTGTCCATCGCCCGGGCCATGGGCCGGAAGATGTGCCGTATCTCCCTGGGCGGCATCCACGACGAGGCGGAGATCCGCGGACACCGCAAGACCTACGTGGGCGCCATGCCCGGCCGGATCATGACCGGGATCCAGCAGGCGGGCAGCCGCAACCCGGTGATGGTGCTGGACGAGATCGACAAATTGGGCTCCGACTACCGGGGCGACCCCTCTGCGGCGCTGCTGGAGGCGCTGGACCCGGAGCAGAACAGCCAGTTCCGGGACCATTTCCTGGAGCTGCCCTTTGACCTGAGCGAGGTGTTTTTCATCACCACCGCCAACACCGCCGACACCATCCCGCCGGCCCTGCTGGACCGGATGGAGGTGGTGGAGTTCGCCGGCTATACCGACGAGGAAAAGCTGGCCATCGCCCGGGATCATCTGCTGCCCAAGCAGCGGAAAAAACACGGCCTGAACGGCAACCAGCTGCGCATCAACGACGGGGCTATGCGGGAGATCATCGCCCGGTACACCCGGGAGAGCGGCGTGCGTCTGCTGGAGCAGCAGATCGCCGCGGTGTGCCGCAAGACCGCCGCCGGCATCGTGGAGGGACAGTTTAAGAGCAAATACCTCCGGGCCGGCAGTCTGGAGGAGTTTCTGGGCCCGGCCAAATACCGGGATCAGCGTACCGGCGGTCAGGCGGAGGTGGGCCTTGTCCACGGTCTGGCCTGGACCCGTGTGGGCGGGGAGATGCTGGACGCCGAGGTGGGCGTCATGGACGGGTCCGGCAAGCTGGAGCTGACCGGCAACCTGGGCGACGTGATGAAAGAGTCCGCCCACGCCGCCATGTCCTATATCCGCGCCCACGCCGCCGAGCTGGGGGTGGAGCCGGCGTTTTATAAGAACAAGGACATCCATATCCACTTCCCCGAGGGGGCCGTTCCCAAGGACGGACCCTCGGCGGGCGTCACCATCTGCACGGGCCTCGTGTCCGCGCTGACGGGTGTGCCCGTGCGGCAGGACGTGGCCATGACCGGGGAGATCACTCTCCGGGGCCGGGTGCTGCCCATCGGCGGACTGCGGGAGAAGACCATGGCCGCCCTGCGGGCGGGCATCCATACGGTCATTATCCCCGCGGAGAACGAGCCGGACCTGGCGGATATCGATCCCGCCGTGCGCGCGGCGCTGAATTTCATCACCGCCAGCCGGGTGGAGACGGTGCTGGACGCCGCTCTCTGCCGGGAGGATGGACATGCTGAAGACTGACCCGGCGGCCTTCGTCCGCTCCGCCGGCAAAAAGGAAGATTTCATTTGGGACGACCGGCCACTGGTGGTGTTTGCGGGCAAATCCAATGTGGGCAAGAGCTCCGTCATCAACTGCCTTCTGAACCGGAAGAACCTGGCCCGGGTGGGCGCCGCTCCCGGCAAGACCACCAATGTGAACTACTTTCTCGTGGGCGGGAAGGTGTGGTTCGTGGATCTGCCGGGCTATGGCTATGCCAAGCGGCCCCAGGCGGAGATCGACCGGTGGGGAAAGCTCATGGAGGACTTCTTCGCCCAGGGCGGGCACATCGCCGTGGGCGTGCAGATCCTGGACGGCCGGCATAAACCCACGGAGCTGGACCGGATGATGACCGGCCTTTTCGAACAGTGCGGCTGTCCCTATATCGCCGTGGCCAACAAGTGGGACAAGCTGAAGAAGTCGGAGATGGCGTCCAATCTGGCCCTGATCCGGGAGACGCTGCAGCTGAATGAGGACGCGCTGCTGCTGCCTTTTTCGGCGGAGAAGCGGGTGGGCCGCGACGAACTTTTGGGCGCGATATCCGCCCGGGTGTGAAATGGCAGAGTTTGGAAACATTTTTCGCAATCTGGACTGGTCGGTGCTGACGGACATGCTGGTCTCCGTGGTACCGGCGCTGCTGTGCATCACGCTGCATGAGCTGGCCCATGGCTACACGGCCTACAAGCTGGGGGACAACACCGCCATGCTGGCGGGCAGGCTCACCTTGAACCCCCTGCGCCACATCGACCCCTGGGGCCTGGTGATGATGGTGCTGTTTCATTTCGGCTGGGCCAAGCCTGTGCCGGTGGACATGCGCCACTTTGACAAGCCCCGGCAGGGCATGGCCATCACGGCTCTGGCCGGGCCGATGATGAACGTGCTGATCGCAGTGGTGTTCATCTTTCTCTACGGGCTGCTGTATATGCCGCTGTACATAAAGGGCGGGACCTTTGCCCGGGGTCTCTTTCAGATGATCATGTCCACGGGGTATCTGTCCCTGTCTCTGGCGGTGTTCAATCTGGTCCCCATCTCGCCCCTGGACGGGTCCAAGGTCCTGTTCGCGTTTTTGAGCGACAGGGCCTATGCCAAGCTGATGCGCTATGAGCGCTACGGGATGATCGTCGTGATGCTGCTGGTGGTCACCGGGGGCATCTCGGGCTATCTCTCCACCGCCACGGCCTGGATATACAACAAGCTCTTCTTCATTGCGGAATTTGCGTTTGATCTGGTGAACTGATCTATGGAAAATCCCACCTTCCATCTGGAGGGCGTCATCAGGACGAAGGAGGAGATGCAGGACTTTGAAGGTCCGCTGGCCCTCATCCTGATGCTCCTGGCGAAAAACAAAATAGAGATCCGGGACATCAAGATCGCGGATATCCTGGATCAGTATCTGGCATGGCTGGCCCAGATGCAGGAGATGGATCTGGAGGTGGCCAGCGAATTCGTGCAGATGGCCTCCCATCTGGTGTATATCAAGACGAAAACGCTCCTGGCCGGCACGGAGGAGGTCTCCGAGCTGGAACTGCTCATGACCAGTCTGGAGCAGATGCGCCTGCGGGACAGTTTTACCGCGGTGAAGGAGCGCATCCCTGCCATGGGCAAGGCCCTGGAGCAGGGAGCGCTGCTCTATTCCACCCCCGGCGAGCCGCTGCCCCGGTACGGCGAATACGACTACCGCCACGAGAGCTGGGAGCTGCTGGCCGCCCTGGCCGGGATGCTGCGAAAGGGTGTGCCCGCCCGGGAAGAGGAGGCCGCCGTGCCCGTCCCCAGGCCCATCGTCTACTCGGTGCAGGACAAGAGCCGCCAGCTCATCGGCTATCTGCGGGAGAGGGGCGGCTCGTCCCTGCGGGCGCTGTACGCTCTGGCGTCCAGCCGTTCGGAGGTGGTGGCCACGTTCCTCGCGCTGCTCACCATGTGCTCCATGGGCAGCGTCACCATCGACCGGGAGGGGGACGATTACGACGTGCGCTTCACCGGCGGGGATACGGAAGCCATTTTGGAGAACATCGATTATGGATAAAATAGAACTGAAAAGCGGCATAGAGGCCATCCTGTTCGCCTCCGGGGACCCGGTGCGGGCCGACCGGATTGCCATGGTGCTGGACACCGACGAGGAGGAGGTGCTGGCGGCGGGAGCGGAGCTGGCGGAGGAGTATGAAAAGGCCGGCCGGGGCATCCGCATCGTGCGGCTGAACGACTCTCTGCAGATGCACAGCGCCCCCGAGCACGCCGCGGCCATCACCCGGGCCCTGGAGCAGCGCCGGCCGCCCAGACTATCTCCCGCGTCCTTGGAGGTGCTGGCCATCGTGGCCTACTTCCAGCCGGTGACCCGGGCCTATATCGAGCAGATGCGGGGCGTGGACAGCTCCTATACCGTGGGCGTGCTGGCGGAGCGGGGCATGATCGAGCCCTGCGGCCAGCTGGAGGCGGTGGGCCGGCCCACCCTCTACCGGACAACGGACCTGTTTTTGCGGACCATGGGGATCGAGAGCCTGGAGGGCCTTCCGCCCCTGCCGGAGATATCCGGCAGCGACGGGCTTCTTCAGCTGCAGCAGAAGGTGGACGCTCTGCGGGCGGCGGAGCAGACCGACGACGAGATGATGGCTGAGCAGCCGGAGGCAGTACATACCCAGGAATAAGGGGGCGTGTACACGCTTTGCGACTGGTCATGGTGCTGGCGGCGCTGGTGGGCGCGGCGGATCTGCTTCTGCTGGTACCGGTGCGTTTTGTCCTCCGGTGGGGGGAGGGAGAGATCTCCCTCACGGCGAGAGCCGGCCCTGTGCCGGTGAAGCTGCTGCCCCGGGAGCGGGAGCGCCGGGCGGCGCTGTGGGCCGGCCGGGATGCAAGAGGCCTTCTGCGCCGCGTGCCGGCACCGCTGCTGCGCGCCGGGGTCCGATGGGGCCTGCGGACGGGGAAACGGCTGTGTGGCCGGATCTGTCTGACAGGGCTGCGGGTGCGCTTTGTAGCCGGCGGGGACGATCCTTACAGGACCGCCATGGCGTACGGACGCGCCGCGCTCGCGCTGGAGGGCATCGGCCGGCTTTGGGCAGACGCCGTACCGGAGGCTGTGCTGCGGGCGGAGGCGGACTTCGGCGGCCGGACGCGCTTTGACGCGGAGATATGCGCCGCCCTGCGGCTCGGATATCTTCTGGGCGCGGCGGGCCGTTTTTGTTTTGCCATTTTGCGGGAATACTACCGTTACAAAACAACGGAAGGATGACGCAGATATGGCAGAACAAGCGGTAAGCGACCTGATGGAGGGCGCCATGGAGAAGATCCGGGGCATGGTGGACCCGGATACGGTCATCGGCTCGCCTCTGACCACTTTGGACGGGACTACCCTGATCCCCGTGTCCCGGCTCACCTTCGGGTTTGCCTCCGGCGGCGGCGACAAGACCGCGTCCCCCGCGAAGGGGGGCGTATGGGGCGGCGGCAGCGCGGCGGTGAAGGTAGAGCCGGTGGGATTTCTCATGAATAAGGACGGCGCCAGCCGGATGCTGACCATCCAGCCGCCCGCCTTCTCCACGGCCGACCGGCTGCTGGACATGGTGCCGGAGCTGCTGGAGCGGCTGGAGCGATATCTGGACAAGGCGGGGAAAAAAGGACCGGGCCAGGGCTAAACCGTCCCACAATCGGCAAAAATAAGCACTGCTGAAAGGCGGTGCTTATTATGAACATGAGAAGATCCGCTGCGGCGGTGCTGGCGGCGGCGTTGGTGCTGGCCTGCGCCGGGACCGCGTCCGCGGCGGGAACGGCCGCGCCGGAGCTCTCCTGCCGGACCGGGGTGCTGATGGAGGCGGAGAGCGGACGGGTGCTGTGGCAGCGGGATCCGGATGAGCGGATGCTCATCGCCTCCACCACCAAGATCATGACCGCGCTGGTGGCGCTGGAGCGGTGCCCGCTGGACGCGGAGGTCACGGTGGACCCGGCCTGGACCGGGGTGGAGGGGTCCAGCATGTATCTGGCCCCCGGCCAGACCCTCACGGTGGAGGATCTGCTGTACGGGCTGATGCTGGCCTCCGGCAACGACGCGGCGGTGGCGCTGGCCTGCTTCACGGCGGGCAGCGAGGAGGCGTTCGCGGCGCTGATGAACGAGCGGGCCGGCCAGCTGGGCTGCGCGAACACCCATTTTGTCAACGCCAACGGCCTGGACGACGAGGAGCACTACGCCAGTGCTTATGACCTGGCCCTGATCACCCGGGCGGCGCTGGAGAACCAGGATTTCCGGCGGATCGTCTCCACCGTGTCCAAAACGGTGGGCGACAGCACCTTCGTCAACCACAACCGCCTGCTGCGGGAGTGCGACGGGGTGTTCGGCGTGAAGACCGGCTATACCAAGGCCGCCGGCCGGACGCTGGTCACTGCCTGCGAACGGGAGGGGACCACCCTGATCTGCGTGACCCTCTCGGACCCGGAGGACTGGGACGACCACCAGGCGCTTTATGACTGGGCCTACGGGCTCTATGACCGGAGCGATGTGCTGCAGGGGCGGGACTGGTCCGTGCCGGTGATCGGCGGCATCCGGGAGACGGTCCGGGTGGCCGCGCCGGAGGGACTTTTCGTGCTCCACAGAGCGGGGGAGCCGATCCGGGTGGAGTACCGGCTGCCCGCCTTCGTGTACGCGGATGTGACCGCCGGGACGGTCTGCGGCGAGGCGGTGGCCTATCTGAACGGCGACGAGGCGGGACGCGCGGCGCTGGTGTATACCGAAAATGTGGCCCAGGCGGAGCAGACGCCCACCCTGTGGGAGCGGGTGCTGGATCTGCTGGGCTGAGCGGAGAAGGAGAAGGACATGAAACAGCGGCTGCAAAAGCTGATCTCCGCCGGCGGGATCGCCTCCCGGCGGACCGCGGAGCGAATGATCGCCGCGGGACGGGTGACGGTGAACGGCGAGACGGCCACGGTGGGCATGAGCGCCGACCCGGAGCAGGACGACGTGCGGGTGGACGGCCAGCCCCTGCGCCTGCCGTCCCGGCGGCGGTACATAGTGCTCAACAAGCCCCGGGGCTATGTGACCACCCTCAGCGACGACCGGGGCCGCCCCACGGCGGCGGAGCTGGTGGCGGACGCGGGGGGCAGGCTCTATCCCGCGGGCCGGCTGGATATGGACTCGGAGGGGCTTCTCATCTTCACCGACGACGGCGAGGCGGCCAATGCCCTCATGCACCCGTCCCGTCAGGTGGACAAGGTCTATACCGTGTTCGTCCGGGGGGAGGACATCCCCGGCGCCATCGATGCCCTGCGGGCCATGGACAGCCTGGAGGGAGAGCCCATCGCCCGGCCGAAGGTGACGCTGATCGAGCGGCAGGGGGATCAGGCGGAGATCCAGATGGTGATCCACGAGGGGAAAAACCGTCAGATTCGCCGGATGTGCGTCGCCTGCGGGCTGCGCGTCGGCCGGCTGGTGCGCATCGCCGAGGGGCCGGTGACCCTGGGGGACCTGCCGGTGGGACGCTGGCGGCCTATGACGGCGGACGAGCTCTCCTTCTTGCAAAAACACTGAGTTTTTTCCCGGTATGCGCATTGGTTTTGCAAGTTTCATAAAAATTTAGAAGAATACTTGCATTTTTCCGGCGCGGAGGCTATGATAGAGCTTGCGCGCCGATATGCGCGCCAAGGAGACAGAAATGGAAAAGGATATTCTTTCTCTGATGAACGACGGCAGCCGCCGTCTGAGCAAGGGCCAGCGGCTCATCGCCCGGTTCATCACGGAGAATTATGACAAGGCCGCGTTCATGACGGCGGGAAAGCTGGGCCGGACGGTGGGCGTGAGCGAGTCCACCGTGGTGCGCTTCGCCACGGAGCTGGGCTTCGACGGCTATCCCGGCATGCGCCGGGCCATGCAGGAGATGGTCCGCAGTCGGCTCACCAGCGTCCAGCGCATCGCCGTGGCCAAGGACATGATGGACGGGGCGGACGTGATGAAGGCCGTCATGACCTCCGATGTGGAAAAGCTGCAGAGCACCCTGGAGGAGATCGACCGGGACAGCTTTTCCGCCGCGGTGGACGCCATCGCCGGGGCAAAGCATCTCTACATCGTGGGGATGCGCTCCTCCGCGTCCCTGGCCAGCTTTATGGGCTTTTACATGAACCTGCTGGTGGAGGACGTGCGGCTGGTCCATGACACCACCGCCAACGAGGTGTATGAGCAGATCATGCACATTGGCCCGGAGGATGTGTACATGGGCATCAGCTATCCCCGGTATTCCGCCGGGTCCCTGAAGGCCATGCAGTTTGCCAAGGGCCGGGGCGCCACGGTCATCGCCCTGACCGACAACGACAATTCCCCCTTCGCCCCGCTGGCGGACATCAAGCTCTACGCCAAGTGCGATATGGTGTCCTTCCTGGACTCCCTTGTGGCGCCCATGAGCCTTATTAACGCTCTGATCGTGGCCGTGGCGGCCCGGAAGCGGGACTCTCTGGACGAGACCTTCGGCTATCTGGAGCGGCTGTGGAGCGAGTACGGCGTGTTCACCGGCAGTGAGAGCTGACGGAGTGATCGTGGGCGGTGGCGCCGCCGGGATGATGGCGGCCATCACCGCCGCGGAGCGGGGGATGAAGGTGCTGGTGGTGGAGCCGAACCGGCAGATGGGCCGGAAGGTGCGCATCAGCGGCAAGGGCCGGTGCAATGTTACCAACGACTGCGACGTGAAGAGCGTGCTGGCCAATGTGCCCACCAATCCGAAGTTTCTTTACAGCGCCCTTACCGCCTTCCCGCCGGAGCGGGTCATGGCCTATTTCGAGAGCCTGGGCGTGCCGCTGAAAACCGAGCGGGGCGGCCGGGTATTTCCGGTGTCCGACAACGCCCATGATGTGGCGGACGCCCTTGTGGAGAGGATGCGCGCGCTGGGAGTGGAGCATATCCACGGCCGCGCGGTGGAGATCGTCACCGGCCCCGACGGGGCCATCGCCGGCGTGCGGACCGAACGGGGGACCGTTGGGTGCGGATGGGCCGTGCTCTGCACAGGCGGGGCGTCCTATCCCGCCACCGGCTCCACCGGAGACGGTTATGCCATGGCGGCGGCGCTGGGACACCGGATCGTGCCGCCCCGGGGCTCCCTGGTGCCCCTGGAGAGCAGCGCCGGATACTGCGGGATGCTGGCGGGACTGGCTCCCCGGAACATAGAGCTGTCGCTGCTGGAGGACGGAAAGACCATCTGGCGGCAGCGAGGGGAGATGCTCTTTGCCCATTTCGGCGTCACCGGTCCGCTGGTGCTGTCTGCCAGCGCCCATATCCGCGCCTGGGGGGAGAGGCGCTATGCTCTCTCCATCGACTTCAAGCCGGCGCTGGACGAGGAAAAACTGGACAGCCGTGTCCGCCGGGATCTGGAGAAATATGCCAACCGGGATATGGCCAACGCCCTGACGGAGCTGGCGCCGCGGTCCCTGATCCCGGTGTTGCTGCAGCTGGCGGGCATTCCCCCGGAGGAAAAGGCCCACGACCTGACCCGGGAGATGCGCCTGGCGCTGGTGCGTGTGCTGAAGGCGTTCCCGGTGCCTCTGTCCGGTCCCCGGCCGGTGAAGGAGGCAATCGTCACCGCCGGCGGCGTGGACGTAAAAGAGGTGGACCCCCGTACCATGGGCTCCAAGCTGGTCCCCGGGCTCTATTTCGCCGGGGAGATCCTGGACGTGGACGGTTATACGGGGGGATTCAATCTGCAGATCGCGTGGGCCACCGGCCGGATGGCGGGCATGGCCGTGGGAGGAGAATGAAGTTGTCTGAACGCGTTTTTTCCGTGGCCATCGACGGCCCCGCCGGAGCAGGGAAGAGCACCATCGCCAAGGCGGTGGCGGCCCGGTGCGGCTTTGTGTATGTGGACACCGGCGCCATCTACCGGACGGTGGGTCTGGCGGTCCGCCGGGAGGAGAGGGATCCCCACGATCCCGGCGCTGTGGCGGCGCTGCTGCCGGGACTGGACATCTCCTTCGATTACGGCGCCGACGGCGCCCAGCGGATGCACTTGAACGGGGAGGACGTGTCCGCCGCCATCCGCACGCCGGAGATGAGCATGTACGCCTCGGCGGTATCGGCGCTGCCCCAGGTGCGCGCGTTCCTGCTGGAGATGCAGCGGGATATGGCCCGCCGGCAGAGCGTGGTCATGGACGGCCGGGATATCGGCACGGTGGTGCTGCCCCGGGCCGATCTGAAGATCTTTCTCACCGCCTCGCTGCAGGCCCGCGCCCGCCGCCGTCTGGCGGAGCTGGCTGCCAAGGGGGACAGGAGCACCTACGACGAGGTGGCGGCGGATATGGCCCGGCGGGATCACGACGACGCCAGCCGGGCCGCCGCGCCCCTGCGGGCGGCGGAGGACGCGGTGACGGTGGACACGTCGGACATGACTTTGGAAGAAAGCATCGGGGCGGTCTATAACCTGGTGCGCCGGCGCATGGCGGAGCGTGACGGGAAATGACCGTCACGGTGGCAAAGAGCGCCGGCTTCTGCTTCGGGGTGGACCGGGCGGTGGCGCTGACGGAGAAGGCGCTGGCGGAGAACGGCCGCTGCTGGAGCCTGGGCGAGCTGATCCACAACCGGGACGCTGTGGCCCGGCTGGAGGAGAAAGGTCTGCGCATAGCGGACCGGGCGGAGGACGTGCCCGCCGGGGAGCCGGTGGTGATCCGCTCCCACGGGATATCCCGGGCGGAACGGGACATACTGGAAGAGAAGAGCTGCCGGATCGTGGACGCCACCTGTCCGAAGGTGGCCCGCATCCACCGGATCGTGGAGAAGGCCGGCGACGGGGGCCGGCAGGTGGTGGTATTCGGCGAGCCGGACCACCCGGAGGTCCGGGGGATCTGCGGCTGGTGCCGGGGCGCCGCGGTGGTCCGGGACATGGAGGAGTTCCTCACCCGGATGCGCCAGGGACAGATTGACCCCGACAGTCCCCTGACGGTGGTTTTTCAGACCACCTCCAACAAAGAAATTAGTGAACAAAGTATTAATTCGATAAAAAAACTGTGTACAAATGCCGAGATATTTGATACAATATGCGATGCTACGAGTATTAGGCAAAATGAGGCCAGACAGCTCGCCGCAGTCTGCGACGCGGTAGTGGTGGCAGGGGGAAGGCACAGCGCCAACTCCATCCATCTGGCGCAGATCTGCGCGGAAAAATGCCCCGTCGTCCTGTTTGTGGAAAAGGCGGACGAGCTGGACCGAGAGACACTTTCCGGGTGTTCTTCCGTTGGCGTCACCGCCGGCGCCTCAACGCCCTCGTGGATAATTAAGGAGGTAGTAAGCAAAATGAACGAGCCTGAGATCCTGAAAGAAGAACCCGTCGCCGAGGAAACTCCCGCGGTGGAGGAAGCCCCTGCGGCGGAGGCCGCTCCTGCTGTAGAGGAAGCACCCGCCGCCGAAGAGCCCGTGGCGGAGGAAGCCCCCGCGGCGGAGGCAGCTGCTGTTGTGGAGGAGGCGCCCGCCGCGCCGGCGGAGAAGAGCTTTGACCAGCTTCTGGAGGATTCCATCCGCACCATCCACAACGGCGACACCGTCACCGGCACCGTGGCCGCCATCGGCTCCACGGAGATCACCGTTGATCTGCCCACCAAGCACTCCGGATACATAGCCGTATCCGAGTTCACCGAAGATAAGCCCGGTGTGGACATCAATGAGCTGGTCAAGGTCGGCGATGAGATCCAGGCTTCCGTTGTTCGCGTCAACGACGTGGAGGGCACCGTGCAGCTGTCCAAGCGCCGTCTGGACGCCGCCAAGAACTGGACCGACGTAGAGGCCGCCTATGAGGACGGCACCGTCCTGGAGGGCAAGGTCTCCGAGGAGAACAAGGGCGGCGTGGTCATCAACATCAAGGGCATCCGGGTGTTTATCCCCGCCTCCCAGACCGGTCTGGGCCGGGACGTGCCCATGAGCGAGCTGGTGGGCAAGACGGTCCGCTTCCGCATCACCGAGGTCAACCGCTCCCGCAAGCGCGTGGTGGGCTCCATCCGCAGCGTGGCTGTGCGCGAGCGCCGGGAGAAGGCGGACAAGATCTGGGCCGAGATTGAGAACGGCAAGGTCTATCACGGCGTCGTTAAGAGCATGACCAGCTACGGCGCGTTCGTGGACATCGGCGGCGTGGACGGCATGGTCCATGTCTCCGAGATCAGCTGGGACCGCATCCGCAAGCCTGAGGACGTGCTGTCCATCGGCCAGGAAGTGGACGTACACGTCATCAGCTTCGATCCGGAGAAGCGGAAGATCTCCCTGGGCTACCGCAAGGCGGAGGACAACCCCTGGGCCAAGTTCACCGCGGCCTATCAGGCCGGCGATGTGGCCACTGTGAAGGTGGTCAAGCTGATGCCCTTCGGCGCTTTCGCCGAGGTCCTGCCCGGCGTGGACGGCCTGATCCACATCTCCCAGATCGCCAACCGCCGCATCGGCAAGCCGGAAGAGGTCCTGTCCGTGGGCCAGGAAGTGGAGGCAAAGATCACTGCCATCGACAACGAGAAGCAGAAGATCTCCCTGAGCATCCGCGCCCTCATCGAGCCGGAACCGGCGCCTGCCCGCCAGCGCGCGCCCAGAAAGCCCGCCCCCGACCCCGAGCCGGAGGATGACGCTCTGGTGTATGAGATCTCCGCCACCGGCGAGGTCAGCGGCGTCGCTCCGGAAGAGGACGAGCCCGCCGAAGAGGAATAAGAGCAATCAATTGCGGCGTCCCCCGCAGGGGGGACGCCGTTTTATAAAGCCTGCAATAAAGGAGGACCTACCGTGGAGTTTCAGCAAGTCATCAAAGAGCGCTATTCCTGCCGGAAGTTTGCCGACCGCCCCATCGAGGAGGAGCGGCTCAACGCCATTTTGGAGGCTGGCCGCCTGGCGCCTACAGCCAAGAATCTACAGGGGCAGCGCATCTATGTGGTCCGGTCCCCGGAGGGACTGGCCAAGATCGACTCTCTGACGGTCTGCCGTTTCGGAGCCCCCGTGGTGCTGGTGGTGGCACACGACAAGAATGAACTGTTCGTATATCCCGGAGGGAAATACGATTCCGGCGTGGAGGATGCGGTTATCGTGGCGACCCACATGATGCTGGCGGCGAAGGACCAGGGCATCGACAGCTGCTGGCTGAACCTTCTGGACCCGGACGTGGTGGCACAGGAGCTGGGCCTGCCGGAGAGCGAGCAGGTGGTGATGTTCCTGGATCTGGGCTATGCCGCCGAGGACGCGAAGCCCGCCCACAAGCATTTTTCCCGCAAGGAACTGGCCGAGACCGTCAAATATCTGTAAGCGAACGCAGCGTCAAGCGCCTCCCATACAGGGAGGCGCTTTTCTTTTGCTGTCAGTTGAAGGTGTCCGCGTGGAGCTCGAAAAGGGCCGCGATGCGCTCCCGGAGGGGGCGGTTTTCCGGCTTTTCCAGGGCCGGGTCCGCCGCCAGCAGCGCCTGGGCCTCCGCCTGGGCCTGTTTCAGCACCCGCATGTCGCCCGCCAGGTCCGCCACATGCATCTCCGGCAGACCGTGCTGCCGGGAGCCGAAGAAATCACCGGGGCCACGCAGCCGCAGATCTTCCTCGGAGATGGCGAAGCCGTCGTTTGTCTTTACCATGATCTCCAGACGGGAGCGCGCCTCCTGGCCCTGGGCGTCGGAAAAGAGCACGCAGTAGCTCTTGTGGCTGCCACGGCCCACCCGGCCCCGGAGCTGGTGCAGCTGGCTCAGGCCGAACCGGTCCGCGTTCTCCACGATCATCAGCGCCGCGTTGGGCACGTCCACGCCCACCTCGATGACGGTGGTGGAAACCAGGATGTCATACGCCCCGGCGGCGAAGGCGGACATGACTGCGTCCTTGTCCCGGGCCTTCATCTTTCCGTGGACGCAGGCCACCCGCAGATCCGGGAATACGTCCCGCTGCAGGGTGGCGGCCCAGCGCTCCGCGCTCTTGACGCCGGCGGGCAGCTCCTCGTTCTCCTCCACCATGGGGCAGACGATGAACACCTGCCGGCCCTCGCCCACCAGCCGGCGCACGAACCGCCAGATGCGCTGCCGCATGTCCTCGCCCAGGGCGAAGGTGTCCACCTTCTGCCGGCCGGGGGGCAGCTCGTCCAGCACCGAGATGTCCAGATCGCCGTAGATGATCAGCGCCAGGGTGCGGGGGATGGGGGTGGCGGACATGACCAGCACGTGGGGGCGGGCCCCCTTGCCGGCCAGAGCGCTGCGCTGTTCCACGCCGAAGCGGTGCTGTTCGTCGGTGATGACCAGGCCCAGATCGGCGAAGGCGACGCCCGCGCCAATGAGAGCGTGGGTGCCCACGGCCGCGTCGGCCATGCCCAGGGAGAGAAGCTCGTTTGCCTGGCGCTTTTCCGAGGCCTTCATGGAGCCGGTGAGCCGGACGAGGCGCACGCCCATGGGCCCCAGCAGATCGGTCAGGTTTTTGTAGTGCTGGTCCGTCAGAATCTCCGTGGGGGCCATGAAGGCGGCCTGCAGGCCGTTTTTGGCGCACTGCCAGATGAGCGCCGCCGCCACCAGGGTCTTGCCGCTGCCCACGTCGCCCTGCAGCAGCCGGTTCATGGGCGCGCCGGAGGTCATGTCCGCCAGCGCCTCGTTCACCGCCCGGACCTGGGCGGCTGTGGGACGGTAGGGAAGGGCGGCCCAGAATTCGTCCATGGGATAGGCCGTGATCTTCCGCCCGCCGGAGGCCGTCCGCTCCCGGCGCATGAGTCCCAAAGCCGCGGCCAGCACGAACAGCTCCTCGAATACCAGCCGCCGGCGGGCCTGCTCCAGGGCCTGATCGTCCCGGGGCAGATGGATGTTCTCATAAGCGTAGCGGGCCTGGGCCAGGTTGAGGCGGTCGGCCAGAGAGAGGGGGAGGACGTCGGGGACATGGCTGCCGCAGCGGGCCAGGGCCTGCTCCACGGCGGAGAGGACCATCTTCTGGGTCACGCCGGCGGTGAGCCGGTAGATGGGCATGATGCGGCCTGTGACGACGCCCTGGCGGTCCGCCAGCTCGAAGATGGGGTTGGTCATGGTCCGGCGTCGGCCCGCGGCGCTGACGCGGCCGTAGAAGATATAGGTCTGGCCGGTGACGAGCTGGGACTTGAGGAAGTTCTGGTTGAACCAGGTGATGTCCACCGAGCCGGAGTCGTCCACCGCGCGCAGCCGCAGCAGCTCCATGCCCCGGCGCACAAAGGTGACGGTGGCGGGTGCGGCGGCCATAGCCCGCACGCACACCGGCGTCTCCAGCGGCGCGTCGGCGATGGCATAGCTCATCCGCCGGTCCTCGTATGCCCGGGGGAAATAGCCCAGCAGATCCCCCAGGGTACGCACGCCCAGCTTCTCAAAGGCCTTGGCGCGGGCTTCGCCCACGCCTTTCAGGTTCCGAATGTCAGTCTGCAGTATATCCATGAGCCGATTTTACCACGAACAGGGGGAAAATTCAATTTCCGCCGCGCCTTTTCCTGACCCTTGCACTTTCCGCTTTGCTATGGTAAAATTATCATGCGATTGTATTGATTCAAGGCCCGCATGGCGGACCGGAACGGAGGATATATATGATAAAATTCTCGGAAATGCCCTATCAGCGCCCGGATCTGGAGCAGATGAAGAAGGATCTGGCGGCCATGACGGAGAAGCTGAAAAACGCGACCAGCTATGCCGAGGCGCGGGAGGTTTTCCTGGCCAAGGAGCAGCAGTCCAAGCACGGCAACACCATGGGCACCTTGGCTCACATCCGCCACACCATCGACACCCGGGACGCGTTTTACGACGGGGAGATGCAGTTCTGGAACGCCGCCATCCCGGCTCTGCAGGAGTATGAGCAGCAGTGGACCATGGCCATGCTGGCCAGCCCCTTCCGGAAGGATTTCGCGGCGGAGTACGGCGATCTGATGTTCGTCAACGCGGAGATCGCTCTGAAGTCCTTCTCTCCCGAGATCATCCCCGACCTGGTGGAGGACAACAACCTCTCCCGGGAGTACGAAAAGCTGCTGGCCTCCGCCCAGATCCCCTTCGAGGGCGGCGTGTATACCCTCAGCCAGATAACCCCCTTCAAGAACGACCCGGACGACGAGCGCCGTCTGGCGGCCTGGAAGGCGGAGGGACAGTGGTACAAGGACAACCAGGCCAAGCTGGACGACATCTATGACAAGCTGGTGCACCTGCGGGACGGCATGGGCAAAAAGCTGGGCTACGAGGGCTACACCACCCTGGGCTACTACAACATGGGCCGCAACTGCTACACCCGGGAGGACGTGGAGAAATTCCGCGCCGCGGTGGTGAAGTATTTGGTCCCCGTGGCGGACGCCATCTACCGGCGGCAGGCCAAGCGGCTGGGTAAGCAGTATCCCATGAGCTTTGCCGACAACGCCCTGGAGTTCCGCTCCGGCAACCCCCGGCCCCAGGGCACGCCCGACGACATTCTGGCGGCGGGGAAGAAGTTCTATAACGAGCTGAGCCCGGAGACCGGAGAGTTCTTTAACACCATGCTGGACATGGAGCTGCTGGACGTCCTCTCCACCGAGGGCAAGGAGGCCGGCGGCTACTGCACCAGCATCCACGACTACGGCGTCCCGTTCATCTTCGCCAACTTCAACGGCACCCAGCACGACGTGGAGGTGGTCACCCACGAGGCCGGCCACGCCTTCGCCTCCTGGGTCAACAAGGACCGGATCCCCATCAGCTACATCTGGCCCAGCATGGAGGGCTGCGAGGTCCACTCCATGAGCATGGAGTTCATGGCCTGGCCCTGGGAGGAGGACTTCTTCGGCCCCGACGCCCGGAAGTTCCGCTACAGCCACCTGGCCGGCGCGCTGTCCTTCATCCCCTACGGCACTATGGTGGATCACTTCCAGCACGAGGTCTACGACCACCCGGAGATGACCCCGGCGGAGCGCCACGCCACCTGGAAGCGGCTGCTGGGGGTGTATATGCCCTGGATGAAGCTGGACGGAGACATCCCCTTCTACAGCGAGGGCGAGGGCTGGCAGCGCCAGCACCACATCTACTCCAGCCCCTTCTATTACATCGACTACTGCCTGGCCCAGACGGTATCGCTGCAGTTCTGGGCGCTGCTGCAGGACGACCAGAAGGCGGCCTGGGACAAGTACATGGCCTATACCCGCCAGGGCGGCAGCCGGGTGTTCACGGAGCTGCTGGCCAACGCGGGCCTTCAGAGCCCCTTCGACCCCAGCTGCCTGGCCGGCGTGTGCGAAAAGGCCAGCAAGTGGCTGGAGAATTACGATCTGAGCGGCATCGTCTGACGTGGCGGGAGAGCAGAGAAAAACCGGCCGATCGGCCCGGGCGGCATACTTTACCCGGGCCGTTTCCGGCGAATACATCTATAACGGTCCCCTTTACCGGCCAAAGCCGGGACAGAAGCTCACCTGGCGGCAGGCCATGACCCTGCGATGGGTCATGGGCGCGGCGGCCATGGGCCTGACGGTCCTGTGCGGATGTCTGCCGCTGGCGGGAATGACGCGGGCGGTCTATGTCATTGCACCTTATATGTGCCAGTTCATCGCCGGCGGGATGCTGCTGTGGGCGGTGGGAAAGATGACCGGCGGCGGGGACGGACTGCGGGAGTATGTCTTTGACGCATCCGTGCCGAGGCTGCCCGGCAGAGCCGCGGCGATGGCGCTGTTTTCGGTCCTGACGGCCATCGGAGAGGGCGTGTCCCTGCTGAAGCTGGGGGACGGATCGGGGAACAGGGCGGCGGTGATCGTTTTCTTTGCCGCGCAGTTAATCGTATTCGTCATCTCTCTCATTTGGCGCCGGATGGAGCGGGGCATTCTCTGGGAAAAATGACGGATTCGAAGGAAAAACTTGCAAATCGGGCGGCCTTTGCTTGACATTGTTTCGGCATCGTATTATTATAAAGGAAATCTATGTTCTGAAAATCCTCCACGCTGGGTGGAAATCTGTTTTCCAGCGGTGGATGCGGACGAAAGGGGCCGGCCCCTTTCCGCTTGTATCGGAGATACAAGCGATGAGATTTGTGAACTGTGGGATGAGGATCCCAGTTCAAGATAGCGTTTAAAAATTATAAGGAGGTCAAATGTTAATGAACGCAAAAAGACTGCTTGCGCTTCTCATGGCGCTGGTCATGGTGTTCGCGCTGAGCACCACTGCGCTGGCTGCTGAGGAAGAGCCCGCCAACGACACCATGGTCGTCTCCGTGGAGCAGGGCATGGAGGGTAAGTTCTCTCCGTTCTTCTACCTGTCCGCCAATGACGGCACCGTCGTGGACACGTTCACGGTCTACACGCTGACTCTCGACCGTGTGGCCGGCGTGGTCAACGAGGCCATCGAGGGCGAGACCATCCCCTACAACGGCACCGATTATCTGTACAGCGGCGCCGGCGACGTGACCGTCACCGAGAACGATGACGGCTCCGTCGATTACGATCTGACCATCCGGGACGATCTGGTATTCACCGACGGCGTGCCCGCCACCATCGACGACGTGATCTTCGGCCTGTACGTCTATCTGGATCCCACCTATGACGGCAACGCCACCCTGTACTCCTGCCCCATCGAGGGCCTGGAGGAGTACCGTTCCGGCATGGACACTCTGTTCAACCTGATCGCCTCTGCCGGCAAGGACGGCTACACCGAGAACGAGTATTACACCCAGGAGCAGTATGACGCTTTCTGGGCTGACCTGGAGCAGGCCGGCATTGCCTTCACCCAGGAGATCGTTGATTACCTCGTTGACGCCGGCACTGTCACCGCTGAGGACGATATGTCCGTCATCGCTCCCAACTGGGGCTTTGAGGTCGCCGAGGGCGGCACCGTCGAGGACTTCTGGCACGCCATCGAGGAGGCCTACGCGGGCGATTACGCCACCCTGTCCAGCACCGAGACCGCCGGCTCCAGCCTGTTCGATCTGATGGAGAACTACGACGAGTACGCCGTGGGCGTTGAGACCGGCGACTCCGTGCCCAACATCTCCGGTATCCAGAAGACCGGCGATTACTCCCTGCGCATCCACACCACCGAGCTGGACGCCACCATGATCTATCAGATGAGCCTGCCCATCGCCCCCATGCACTACTACGGCGATCCGGACCTCTATGATTACGACAACAACATGTTCGGCTTTGAGAAGGGCGATCTGTCCATCGTCAAGGACAAGACCACCCAGCCTCTCGGCTGCGGCCCCTACATCTTCAAGGAGTACTCCAACGGTGTCGTGTACATGGACGCCAACCCCGATTACTACAAGGGCGAGCCTCTGGTCAAGCACCTGAACTACCTGGAGTCCACTGAGGACAACAAGGTCAGCGGCATCGTGGCCGGCACTCTGGACGTGTCCGACCCCAGCTATTCCACCGACACCGCCAAGCAGATCGCCGTGGAGAACGGCTTCTCCGAGGACGAGTGGGAGAACTTCGACGGCCCCGTCCTGACCACCAAGCTCATTGACTACCGCGGCTACGGCTACATCGGCATCAACCCCAACAACGTGAACGTGGGCGGCGAGCCTGCCTCCGACGCTTCCAAGGCTCTGCGTCATGCCATCGCCACCGTTCTGGCGGTCTACCGTGACGAGGCCATCGACTCCTACTACGGAGCCACCGCTTCCGTCATCAACTACCCCATCTCCAACACCTCCTGGGCCGCTCCTCAGACCACTGACGACGGCTACCAGATCGCTTACTCCACCGACGTGAACGGCGATCCCATCTACACCGCCGACATGACCGCCGACCAGAAGTACGAGGCCGCCATGCAGGCTGCCCTGGGCTTCTTTGAGGCCGCCGGCTACACCGTGGAGGACGGCAAGCTGACCGCCGCTCCCGAGGGCGCGAAGCTGAGCTATCAGTGCGTGCTGGGCGGCAACGGCCAGGGCGATCACCCCAGCTTCCTGCTGCTGAAGAACGCCGCTGAGGCCTTCGAGAAGATTGGCTTCACCCTGGACATCATGGACTATGCCAACGCCAACGACCTGTACGCCTCTTATCAGACCGGCGCTGCCGATATGTGGTGCGCTGCCTGGCAGGCCAGCTCCGACCCCGATATGTATCAGCTGTACCACTCCCAGGGTTCCACCAACTACTATCAGATCGCCGATCCTGACCTGGATGAGCTGATCGAGGCCGGCCGCAAGTCCACCGACCAGGCCTACCGGAAGAGCATCTACCAGGCCGCGATGGAGATCATCATGGACTGGGGCGTTGAGATCCCCATCTATCAGCGCAGCGACTGCGTGCTGGTGTCCTCTGAGCGCGTCGACGTCGATACTCTGCCCACCGACATGACTCCTTACTGGGGCTGGATGGCTGAGGTCGAGTCCATCGCTCTGAAGTGATCTCACCGGATCTGTAAGCAAAACACACACTACGTTCCCCTGTCTCCTCCGCAAGGGGGAGACAGGGGGCACCCCCTTGATTGCCGCGCAGCAAGGAGTCGGCCATTTTGTCGAAGCCGGTTGCTTGGTGCGCGGTTGCGCGTATCCTGCGGCGGGCGAGCCCGCCCAAACAAAAGGAGGGATCCACTTGCGCACATATATTGTCAAACGTATCCTCATATCCATCGTAATCCTGTTTTTCGTCACCCTGATCATCTATACGCTGATGCGCTGCCTGCCCGGCTCCTACGTGGAGACGATGGCCATGCAGCTGGCTACGGCGCCCGGCTCCAAGCCCTACGAGGAGTGGATCGCCCAGCTGAACGCCGCGTATGGCTTGGATCTGCCGATCATGCAAGGCTATTTCCAATGGTTGGGTGAGTTTTTACGGGGCAATTTCGGCGACAGCTGGAAGTTCACCGTTCCGGTGATCACCCAGTTTAAAAAGGTCATCGGCGTCTCCTTCATCATGGGCGCGATCTCCCTGGTCCTGGAGCTGGTGATCGCCATTCCGCTGGGCATCATCGCGGCTACGAAGCAGTATTCCAAGACGGACTACGCCATCTCTGCGGCGGCGCTGGCCGGCATCTCGCTGCCCACGTTCTTCTTCGCGACGCTGCTGAAGCTGATCTTCGCGGTGAAGCTGGGATGGTTTGATACCCACGGACTTGTGGGCAGAAACTTCGCCCAGCTGACGACCAGCGGCCAGATCCTGGATATGGCCCATCATCTGGTCTTGCCCATCGTAACGCTGACGGTCATCTCCGTCGGCTCCCTCATGCGTTACACCCGTACCAATATGCTGGAGGTGCTGAACGCGGATTATATCCGCACCGCCCGCGCCAAGGGCGTGAGCGAGCACAAGGTCATCTACCAGCATGCGTTCCGCAATACCCTGATCCCGCTGGTCACCATTGTGGGCGGATCGCTGCCCGGCCTGTTCTCCGGCGCGCTGATCACGGAGACCATTTTCTCCATTCCCGGCATCGGCTTCACGTCCTACCAGGCCATGACGGCGGGTGACATTCCCTTTACCATGTTTTATCTGACCTTTATCGCTATCCTGACCCTGGCGGGCAACCTGCTGTCGGATATTCTGTACGGCGTTGTGGATCCCCGGGTCCGGCTGGCCTGACAGAGAGGGGGTATCGGAACCGTGGAAAATGAAAAATTGACCAACAAAGCGGCTGAATCCAACGAGGAGAACTACTCTCTGAACGACGACCGGCGCGTCAAGGTCCTCAGTCCCGGCGCCCTGGTGGCCAAGCGCTTTTTCCGGAACCGGCTGGCAGTGATGGGCTTGATCATGCTGGCGGCCATGTTCCTGTTCTCCTTCCTGGGCGGACTGCTGATGCCCTACGGTCAGGCAGAGCAGTTTTACACCTATACGTCCATGAAAAAGGAATATGTGGGCGTCACCCGCAACGAGGATCTGCGCTATGCCGTGGCCGACGATCAGGAGTTCGGCATGATCCTCCAGGCCCAGTTCATGCTGGCCTACGGTAAGGGCGTCGACACCTTCTCCTACAAGGATGTGGATTACACCATCACCCAGGAGGGGGAGGACCTGTATTCCATCGGCACGGCCGACGGTACGCTGCTGGCCATCGCCTATAAGGACATCGTCAACACGGCGGACGGCATGCCTGATCCCTCCTTCACGGTGAAGTTTGAGGCGTTGAAGGCCTTTACCAACGGCAAGAGCTCCTTCACGGCCGACGGCGCCGAGTATACGCTGGACGCGGAAGGAAACATACTGTCCGGCGGCACGGAGATCGGCTATATCAGCCGGTTCGTGGTGGCTCCCAAGGAGAACGGCGTTGTCATCACCCGTGACTTCAAGGAGCGGCTGGAGGAGGCCCTGGCAACCGACGATCCCGAGTTTGTCTACACCGGCCCGGACGGCGAGGAGAATACATACTATATCTCCTACGACGGCGGCACCAAGGTTTGGTCCGTCAAGCAGGAGACCAGGACCTACGTGTACGACAAGTACGGCCGGCCCTCCAAGGCCCACCCGCTGGGCACCGACAACAACGGCATGGATATGCTGGTGCGTCTGATGTACGGCGGCCGTGTGAGTCTGCTCATCGGCTTCATCGTCGTGTTCATCGAGACATTCCTGGGCGTCATCATGGGCGGTATCTCCGGCTACTTCGGCGGCTGGGTGGATAACCTGATCATGCGTCTGGTGGATATCTTCTACTGTATCCCGTCCATGCCCATCATTATCATCCTGGGCGCCACGATGGACAACATGCAGGTCGATCCCCAGATCCGAATGCTGTACCTGATGCTGATCCTGGGCTTCCTGGGCTGGGCTGGCATCGCCCGTCTCGTCCGCGGCCAGATCCTGTCCCTCCGGGAGCAGGAATTCATGACGGCGACGGAGGCCTGCGGCATCAGTGTCTCCCGGCGGATCTTCCGGCACCTGATCCCCAATGTCATCCCTCAGCTGATCGTCACCTGCACCATGAGCCTCGGCTCCACCATCATCACGGAGGCCACATTGTCCTTCCTGGGCATCGGCGTCAAGTTCCCCTTTGCCTCCTGGGGCAATATCATCTCCGACGTGAACAACTCCTTCGTCATGACGAACTACTGGTTCATCTGGATCCCGGCAGGCATCTGTCTGATGATCGCAGTGCTTGGCTTCAACTTCGTGGGCGACGGCCTTCGGGATGCGTTTGACCCGAAGATGAAGCGGTAAGGAGGGAAGAGATATGGCAAAAAAGAAACCGGAAGGCTATCTGTCCGCAAAAGAGGCCAGACGTATATCCAAGAGCAACCGGAAGATCACCAATGTTCTGGAGAAAAAACGCAAGCGCAAGAACGTGCCGGAGAGCGAGTATCTCACCACGATGCACGATCCCAACAACTGCGTGGAGTTTGATAATCTGCACACCTATTTCTTCACCGACGCCGGCACGGTCAAGAGCGTTGACGGCGTGACCTTCGAGGTGCCCATCGGAAAGACCGTGGGCGTGGTGGGGGAGTCCGGCTGCGGCAAATCCGTTACCAGCCTGTCGCTGATGCAGCTGCTACAGCGGCCTCAGGGCCAGATCGTGGAAGGAGAGATCCGCCTCAATCTGGGCGACAAGGCTTATGATGTGGCCAAAATGCCTTATGAAAAGCTGCAGGATCTGCGGGGCAACTTTGTTTCCATGATCTTCCAGGAGCCCATGACGGCCCTGAACCCGGTGTTCCGCATCGGCGACCAGCTCCGGGAGGTGCTGGAGCTGCACAACACGGAAAACCGCTCCAAGGAGGAGATCGACGCCCGTATCATCGAGCTGCTGGAGATGGTGGGCATCGCCAACGCCAACGGCGTCAGCCAGATGTTCCCCCACGAGCTGTCCGGCGGCATGCGCCAGCGCGTCATGATCGCCATGGCCCTGGCCTGCCGGCCCCGGATCATCATCGCCGACGAGCCCACCACAGCTCTGGACGTGACGATCCAGGCGCAGATCCTGGATCTGCTGCGGGAGCTGAAGGACAAGATCAATTCCTCCATCATGTTCATCACCCACGACCTGGGCGTTATCGCGGAGATGGCCGATTACGTGGTGGTCATGTACGCGGGACGCATCGTCGAAAAGGGGACGGCGGAGGATATCTTCTATCATCCCGCTCATCCCTATACCATCGGCCTGATGGCCTCCAAGCCTGTGGTGGGCAAGCAGGTGGATAAGCTCTATTCCATCCCCGGCAAGGTGCCCAACCCCATCAATATGCCCAACTATTGTTACTTCAAGGACCGGTGCGAGATGTGCGTTGGCCCCTGCGACGGCGCATACCCGGAGGAGATCAGCATCTCCGAGACCCACAAGGTGTCCTGCTACCGGTATTATGAAGGCGTGAAGGAAGGAGGAGAAGACCGATGAGCGTGCAGAGCGGTATGGCCGAAGGCGTGGCCCGCACGGGCGCCGGCGATCCCGAATACGCCGATGAAAAGCGCCAGGAGCGCTTGGAAAACGAAAAAGAAGTTCAGGAGAAGAAGGCGAAAAAGCACGGCTCCAATCTGGAGATCAAGGACGAGTACACGCCCGTCACCTATGACGAGCAGTATATCCTCATGGTCAACGCCCTGAAGAAATACTTCCCCATCAAGGGAGGCGTCGTCTCCAAGACGGTGGGCTGGGTGAAGGCCGTGGACGGCGTCACCTTCAACCTCCGCCGTGGCACCACCATGGGTCTCGTGGGCGAGTCCGGCTGCGGAAAGACCACCACCGGCCGCGCGATCCTTCGCCTGTCCGGGGAAAAATCCGGCGGCCAGGTGCTGTTCAACGGTCAGGAGGTGTACGACCTCTCCGCCAAGGAGATGCGGAGCCTGCGGACCAAGATGCAGATCATCTTCCAGGACCCGTTCTCCAGCCTTTCGCCCCGTATGCCGGTGGGCGAGATCATCGGCGAGGCGGTGCGGGAGCACGGCCTGGTGCCCAAGGAGGAGTTCAACGATTACATCGACGAGATCATGGACCACTGCGGGTTGCAGCCCTTCCACAAGGACCGCTATCCCCACGAGTTCTCCGGCGGCCAGCGCCAGCGTATCTGCATCGCCCGCGCCCTTGCCCTGAATCCGGAGTTCGTGGTCTGCGACGAGCCCGTCTCCGCGCTGGACGTGTCCATCCAGGCGCAGATCATCAACCTTTTGAAGGAGCTGCAGGAGCAGTTCAAGCTCACCTATCTCTTCATCAGCCATGACCTGTCGGTGGTGGAGCACATCTCCGACGTGGTGGGCGTCATGTACCTGGGGAACTTGGTCGAGTACGGCAGCACGGCGGATATCTTCCGGAATCCCCTCCATCCCTACACCGAGGCCCTGTTTTCCGCTATCCCGGTGCCGGATCCCAACGCGAGGATGAACCGGATCGTGCTGGAGGGCTCCATTCCGTCCCCCGCCAATCCGCCCTCGGGCTGCAAATTCCATACCCGGTGCGCCAAGTGCACCAAGAGGTGCATGGAGGAGGCCCCTGTGCAGCGGGAAGTGGAGCCCGGGCACTTTGTGGTCTGCCATCTGTACGATGAATGAGCAGACAGCCCTTTGAAGACGACGGTCGTGTGATCGCCGACATGAGCGGCGTGGAGCGGCAGCCGCTGCTGATCCCCAGGCTGGGAAGGAGAGACGGCCGGCGTTCGCCGGATGGACAGAGCAGGGAAGACCGCTCTTTTACCGGGGACGATCTCACCCCGCAGGAACGGCGTACCGTCATGTTTGCGGCCGTAAAGGCGTCGCTGCTCATCGCGCTGGCCTTCATTGCGGTCTTCGGCCTGATCATTCTCGTGATCTGCCTGGTGTAGCAAAAAACTGATATGCCCGGACGGCGACAGCCGCCCGGGCATTTGTATGGATTGGACAGGCTGCGGTCACGCGATACAGGCCCTCATAATCCGCTGCGGTCCCACATAGGATGTACCAAAATCGAGCCGGAGGTATACGATGTGGGAAAGATCCGAAGCATGCTGACGAGACACCGCCGGGTGCTGGGGCCGGCAGCCCTGGTACTGGCGGTGATTGCTATTTTCTGGGTGGTGAACAGCCCGGCCATTGTGGGGGTGTCCGCCTCGGCAAAGGAGCTGCCCATCTACTGCGTGCAGCGGCCGAACAAGGCCGTGAGCCTCACGTTTGACGCGGCCTGGGGCAACGAGGACACCCAGGCGATCATCGACATCCTGAACAAGTATGGTGTGAAGGCCACCTTCTTTCTGGTGGGACAGTGGGTGGACAAATATCCGGAGAGCGTGCAGGCGCTCGCTGACGCGGGCATGGAGATCGGCAACCACTCCGACACGCACCCCCACATGTCAAAACTCTCGGAAAAGCAGATCATCGACGAGGTGAGCCTGTGCTCCGGAAAGATCCAGGAACTCACGGATGAGGAGGTGAAGCTGTTTCGCTGTCCCTATGGCGAGTATGACGACGAGGTGATCCTGACGCTGCGGAACATGGGACTCTACCCCATTCAGTGGGATGTGGACTCGCTGGACTGGAAGGATCTGAATGCCGATGAGATCTACAAACGGGTCACCACAAAGGTGAGCGGGGGGAGCATTGTTCTGTTCCATAACGCGGGCAAGAACACGCCCGAGGCACTGCCGGGCATCATCGAATACCTGCTCAGTGAGGGGTATGAGATCCTGCCGGTCTCGGAACTGCTGCTGCAGGGAGAATACGACACGGACAACACCGGACGCATGATCCCAATCACATAATCAAGAATAAATATGGGTTACGAGGCGAATAATAGCGAATATTGTAAAAATGTTGTATTTTTATTCTTATACTATGCACAGATATGAAAATCGGCGGGAGCGTTTCGCGCTCCCGCCGCGCTGTTATTTCGCGTTATTCTTCCACGATCTCGTTCTGGTCCCGGCCCATGGCGTGCATATATTCGTCGTAGGAGCACATCCGGTCGATGCAGCCGTCCTCGGTCAGCTCGATGATGCGATTGGCCACGGTCTGGGTCAGCTGGTGGTCGTGGCTGTAAAAGAGGATGTTGTAGGGGAAGGCGGCCATGCCGTTGTTGAGCGCGGCGATGCTCTCCAGGTCCAGGTGGTTGGTGGGCTGGTCGAACAGGAGCACGTTGGCCCCCGCCAGCATCATCTTGGAGATCATGCACCGCACCCGCTCGCCGCCGGACAGCACGTTCACGTGCTTATAGACCTCGTCGCCGGAGAAGAGCATCCGGCCCAGGAAGGTGCGCAGGTAACTCTCCCGTTTGTCCGCGGAGAACTGGCGGATCCAGTCCATCAGCTCCAGCTCACAGCCGTTGAAGTATCCGCTGAAGTCGTGGGGCATATAGGCCTGGGTGGTGGACACACCCCACTTGATCTCTCCCTCGTCCGGCTCGATCTCGCCGGCCAGCAGCTGGAAAAGACAGGTGATGGCGTTCTCGTTGGCGCCGATGACGGCGATCTTGTCCTCCTTGCCCATGATGAAGGAGACGTTGTTAATGAGCTTCACCCCGTCCACGGTCTTGGACACATTGGTGACGAACAGCCGGTCCTTGCCCGGCTCCCGCTCCGCCTTGAAGCCAACCCAGGGGTAGCGGCGGGAGGAGGCGGGCATCTGCTCCACGGTGATCTTTTCCAGCAGTTTCCGCCGGCTGGTGGCCTGGCGGGACTTGGACTTGTTGGCGGAGAAACGGGCGATGAAAGTTTGAAGCTCCTGGATTTTCTGCTCGGCCTTCTTGTTCTGGTCCTTGATGAGCTTTTGCATCAGCTGGCTGGACTCGTACCAGAAGTCGTAGTTGCCCACGTACATGCGGATCTTGCCATAGTCGATGTCCACGATGTGGGTGCAGATGTTGTTGAGGAAGTACCGGTCGTGGCTCACCACCAGCACGGTGCCCTCGTAGTCCATGAGAAAGTCCTCCAGCCACACGGTGGAGGCCAGGTCCAGGTTGTTGGTGGGCTCGTCCAGCAGTATGATGTCCGGGTGGCCGAACAGGGCCTGGGCCAGCAGTACCTTCACCTTCTGCCGGCCCTCCAGTTCGCTCATCTGCTTTTGGTGCAGCGCCACGGGGATGCCCAGACCCTGCAGCAGGCGACTTGCGTCCGAGTCGGCTTCCCAGCCGCCCAGCTCGGCGTATTCCTCCTCCAGCTCCGCGGCGCGGATGCCGTCAGCGTCGGAGAAGTCCGGCTTTTCGTAGATGGCGTCCTTTTCCTTCCCGCAGTCATAAAGGCGCTTGTTGCCCATGATGACCGTCTCCAGCACGCCGTAGCCGTCGAACATGGTCTGGTCCTGGCGCAGCACGCTCATACGCCGTTTGGGATCGATGTAGATGTGGCCCTTGGTGGGCTCCTCCTGGCCGGACAGCAGCTTCAGGAAGGTGGACTTGCCCGCGCCGTTGGCGCCGATGATGCCGTAGCAGTTGCCGGCAGTGAACTGCAGGTCCACATTGGAAAAAAGCACCTGGCTGCCGTACTGCAGGGAGAGATTTTCAACGGTGATCATAGTGTTTCCTCCGGGGTCATGACATGAACGTATCATAGCATACTTTTTCTCCGGTTCCTAGTCCCAGGGGGAAAAATTTCGGTCATTTGGAATTGACAGGCCCTATATTCTGTGATAATATACTGGCGCATGCGGAGAGATGTCCGAGTGGTTTATGGAGCTGGTCTTGAAAACCAGTGACTCCGCAAGGGGCCGGGGGTTCGAATCCCTCTCTCTCCGCCATTTTTTGACGGTTTTGGGGCCGGTCCGGTACAACAGTATTTTCGGCTTGGAGAAGTACCCAAGTGGCCGAAGGGGCTCCCCTGCTAAGGGAGTAGTGCGTGATGAGCGCAGCGCGGGTTCAAATCCCGCCTTCTCCGCCACGTGGCCGCGATCCGTCGCGGCCACGGTTTTTGCATATCCTATTGATGGAGCGTAATACCATTGAGCGAAAGGGTCATCAACATTCTGGTCACGTCTTTTCCCCGCATCCTGGGGCAGGGAATCCTGGTAACCATCCCGCTGACGGTGCTTTCCTTCGCGCTGGCGCTGGTCATCGCCGTGATCTGCGCCATGATCCAGATCGCGGATGTCAAGGGCCTGAAGCAGTTGGTCCGGTTTTATATCTGGATCATCCGGGGCACGCCGCTGCTGGTGCAGCTGTACCTGGTGTATTTCGGCCTGCCGGACTTGGGGATCATGCTGCCGGCCTTTCCCTGCGCCGTGGCGGTGTTCGCCCTGAATGAGGGCGCCTACTGCGCTGAGACGGTGCGCGCGGCCATTGAGGCGGTGCCCAAGGGGCAGATGGAGGCCGGCTACTGCGTGGGCATGAGCTATGTCCAGATCATGCGCCGGATCGTGCTGCCCCAGGCGTTCCGCACTGCGTTTCCGCCCCTGTCCAATTCCCTCATCAGCATGGTGAAGGACACCTCTCTGGCTGCCAACATCACGGTCATGGAGATGTTCATGGAGACGCAGCGGGTGGCGGGCCGTACATACGAGCATCTGGCGCTGTATTCGGAGGTGGCGGTGATCTATCTGCTGTTCTGCACGGTGATTACCTGGCTGCAGCGGATGGGGGAGCGGAAGCTCAGCAGCATGAACGGAGGCGACGTGATCCATGCTTGAGGTCAGCGGCCTGCGCAAGGCCTTCGACGGCGCCGAGATCCTCAAGGGCGTGGACCTGTCCATCGACAGGGGCGACGTGCTGGCGGTGCTGGGACCCTCCGGCGGCGGAAAGACCACGCTTCTGCGGTGTCTGAACTTTCTGGAGCAGGCGGACGCCGGGGTCATGACCTTCCTGGGGGAGCGGATGGATATGTCCGCCATGAGCCGGCGGGACATCGCCGCATACCGGAGACACACTGCGTTCGTGTTCCAGAACTTCAACCTGTTTTCCAACAAGACGGCTTTGCAGAACGTCACCGAGGGGCTGATCGTGGCCCGGAAAATGCCCCGCGGAGAGGCGGAGGACAGGGCCATCGCCGCGCTGGACCGGGTGGGTCTGGCGGACAAGAAGGACGCCTATCCCAGCCACCTCTCCGGCGGCCAGCAGCAGCGGGTGGCCATCGCCCGGGCGGTGGCCGGACAGCCGGACGTGATCTTCCTGGACGAGCCCACCAGCGCGCTGGACCCGGAGCTGATCGGCGGGGTGCTGGACGTGATCCAGAGTCTGGCGGAGGACGGCATGACCATGATCGTGGTGACCCATGAGATCGGCTTTGCCCGACGGGTCTCCACCCGGGTGCTGTTCATGGAGGAGGGCCGCGCCCTGGCCTGCCAGGAGACGGCCGCGTTTTTTGAGGAGCAGAAATTGGAGCGGATCCGGATGTTTCTCCGCTCTTTGAACAGAAAGGATGACGGAATATGAAAAAGATGATCGCGCTGGCGCTGGCAATGGTGCTGTGCCTGGGTCTGCTGGCCGGCTGCGGCGGCGGCAGCGCCGACCAGCTGGAGCAGATCAAAAAGAACGGGAAGATCACCATCGCCATGGAGGGGACCTGGTCTCCCTGGACCTACCACGACGAGACCACCGGGGACCTGGTGGGTTTCGACGTGGAGGTAGGGCAGTACATCGCCCAGTACATCGGCGTGGAGGCAGAGTTCACGGAGATCCCCTGGGACGGCCTGTTCGCCGGGATGGACTCCGGGCGGTATGACCTGGTGATCAACGGGGTGGACGTGACGGCGGACCGGGCCGAGAAATACGATTTCTCCGATCCCTACGCTTACATCCGCACCGCGCTGGTGGTCCGCTCGGACAACGAGGACATCACCTCCTTTGAGGACCTGGCCGGCCGGACCACCTCCAACAGCATCGGCAGCACCTATATGGAGCTGGCGGAGCAGTACGGAGCGACCTGCGAGGGCGTGGACTCCCTGGGAGAGACCATGCAGATGGTGGAGTCCGGCAGGGTGGAAGCCACCCTGAACGCGGAGCAGTCCATCCTGGACTACTTCAACCAGCACCCCGAGGCGGAGCTGAAGATCGTGGCCTATACCCCCGACGCCAACGAGATCGCCATTCCCATGCGCAAGGGCGACGATTCTGCGGCCCTGCGCCAGGCGGTGAACGAGGCCATCGCGGCCATGCGGGCCGACGGGACGCTCTCGGAACTGAGCATCAAATATTTTGGCGGCGACATCACCCAGTGAGATCCCCGCAGGAGAAAGCGGCTCCCTGACGCGGGGGCCGCTTTCTCTCCCTGCCGCCGGACGAAGAAAGAAAACCTGTTGCCAAAGGCAGGAAATTGTTATATAATACTAAGTTGACATAGCTTGTCTTTTCACTGTACGCGAGGATGAATGGAGCCGCACAATGAATGATCTTCTGAGCCGGATAAGGGATTCTGCCAACCTCATACTCTCCATGAGCTTTGCCGACATCGTGGATGTGCTGATCGTGGCGGTGGTGGTGTATGCCGTTGTCAGCTTTATCCGCAAGACCAACTCCGTCCGCTTTGCCCAGGGCATCCTGCTGCTGCTGGTGGCGCTGTGGATCAGCAGCATCGCGCAGCTGACCGTGACCACATTCCTGCTGCGGCAGGTGTTTGAGATCGGCGTTTTGGCGGTGGTGATCCTGTTCCAGCCGGAGATCCGCCGGGCGCTGGAGAGAGTGGGCTCTTACCGGCTGTTCTCCATTTTCGGACGGAGCGTGGGCGGCCCGGCGCTGGACAAGGCCATCATGCAGACGGTCAACGCCTGCGAGGATATGTCCCGCAGCCGTACCGGCGCGCTGATCGTGTTCGAGCGGGCGAACCACCTGAACGAGACTATGGTCTCCGGCACGCCCGTGGATGCGCAGGTCACCAGCGAACTGCTCAAGAACATATTCTTCAACAAGGCGCCCCTCCATGACGGTGCTGTCATCATCCGGGACGGCCGTCTGGCGGCGGCGGGATGCGTGCTGCCCCTGTCGGAGAGCTCCAATCTGAGCAAGGATCTGGGCATGCGCCACCGGGCGGGCATCGGCATGAGCGAGCGGTCCGACGCGGTGGTGGTCATCGTGTCGGAGGAGACCGGGGCCATCAGCGTGGCCCAGGACGGACTTTTGAAGAGACATCTGACGGCGGATACGTTTGAATCCCTGCTCCGCCAGGAGCTGCTCCCCCAGGAGCCGGAGCAGGGCGGCTGGCTGAGCCGGCTGAAACGGGGGAAAGGAAACGGCGATGAGAGATAATACCGGCGCCAAGGGCGCGGGCCGGCTGCGGGACAGCCGCCTCCTGTGGGCGCTGCTGAGCCTGTTCGTGGCCCTGATGATATGGGTATACTATACTTCCAACTTCGGTGTGTCGGAGACGAAGACGCTCTATGGCGTGGAGGTCACCTTCACCGGCCAGGAGGCCATGCGCGACACGCTGAATCTGGTGGTATCCGATCAGGACGCCACCACCGTGAACGTGACGCTGTCCGGCAGCCGCCGGGATCTCTCCGGCATCACCAGCGACGACATCAAGGCGGTGGTGAACCTGTCCAACATCACCATGGCCGGCTACCGGACCATGGGCTACACCCTCAGCTATGACACCAGCGTGAACCAGGCGAGCATCCGGGAGGGGACGAAGAGCCCCGCCACCATTGGTCTGCAGATCAGCAAGCTGTCCACCCGCAGCATCCCCGTCACCGGCTCTTTTGAGGGCACGCCGGCGGAGGGATACATTGTGGATGCGGCGGAGATGACCTTCGACCCGGCGGCCGTGACCTTTACGGGGCCGGAGGAGGAGCTGAACCAGATCGCCAAGGTCCAGGTGGTCCTGGACCGGGACGAGGTCAGCGCCGCCTTTACCGCCGTGGGCAATTACGTGCTCCTGGACGGGAACGATCAGCCCCTGGAGTTTGAGGACGTGCAGGCGGATGTGGAGACCGTGTCGGTGAACGTTCCGGTGAGCACCGTCAAGGAGGTGGCCCTGGGGGTCACGCTGATCGACGGCGGCGGCGCCACCAGCGCCAACGTCATCACGGACATCGAGCCGAAGACCATCACCGTGGCCGGCGACGCGGCCACGCTGGACGCGCTGAATATGATCTCCGTGGCCAATATCTCCCTGGCCAACTATCTCGCTTTCGAGCCCACCACCTATAACATCGTGCTGCCCAACGGGGTGGAGTGCCTCTCCGGAGAGACCACCGCCATGGTGAGCATGGAATTCGAGGGGCTGGAGTATGGCCTCTTCACCGTTACCAATTTGAGTTTCATCAACGCCCCGGAGGGCTATTCCGCCAGCGTCATGGACGCCAACAAGGTGGTCACGATCCGGGCGCCGGAGGATGTCTTCTCCCAGATCGCCGTGAACAATATACGCATCGTGGCGGATCTGACCGGCATCACCACCACCAGCCGTGTGCCCACCACCGTTTACGTGGACGGCTTTGAGTCCGCCGGCGCGGTGGGGTCCTATCCGCTGTATATCCGATTGGAGGCTGACTGACCAATGACCCAGACAGGTGTTGTGACCAAGCTGCTGGACAAGGGCCTTGCCGAGGTGACCGTGGAGCGGGTCACCGCGTGCAGCCACTGCTCCGGCTGCGGCGAGTGCATCTACGGCCGGAAGATATCCGTGACGGCGCAGAACAAGATCTATGCGCAGCCCGGGGAGCGGGTGGTGCTGGAGAGCGAGACGAAGACCATCCTGCAGGTGACGCTCCTCATCTATATGCTCCCGGTGGCGGGGCTGTTTCTGGGCTACGGCGTGGGTGCGCTGCTGGGCCTGGACCAGGAAAAATGCATCATCTCCAGCGCCGTCGGCCTGGGGCTGTGCGCGCTGCTGAGCACCTATCTGGGCAGGCGGTTTCAAAAGATCAACTACTGCATCACCGCCTATAAGCGCTGATGTACGGCTATGTCCGCCCCGTCAAGGGAGAACTGAAGATCCGGGAGTTCGAGCTGTTCCGGGGCGTATACTGCGGGCTGTGCCATGAGCTGGCCCGGCGGTACGGCTTTGCCAGCCGGTTTTTCGTCAACTATGACTTCACCTTCCTGGCCATGATCCTGGCGGGGCAGTCCGGGGCGGAGACCTGTCCCAGACGGTGCGTTGCCCACCCCATCCGCCCGGTGCGGTGCCTGGGGTCCTGCTCCAGCCTGTCGATGGCGGCGGATATGACGGTGGTGCTGGGCTGGTGGAAGCTGTCGGACAGCGCGGACGACGCCGCAGGGGCAAAGGCCCTGGGCTGGAAGGTGCTGCGGCGGGCGATGAAGGGCGCCTACAAGAAGGCGGCCGCCCGGCAGCCGGCGTTCGCCGGGGCGGTGGAGGAGAATCTGACCGCCCTGCGCGCCCTGGAGGCGGCCCGGTGTCCCAGCGTGGACGAGACGGCGGACAAGTTCGCCCTGATCCTGCGGTCCATCGCCCAGGGGGAGCCGGATGGGTCCCGGCGGCGGATTTTGGAGGAGCTTTTCTATCACCTGGGCCGGATCATCTACATCCTGGACGCGGCGGATGATCTGGCGGAGGACGTAAAGTCCGGCGCGTACAATCCCCTGCGCTACCGGTTCGAGCCGGCGGAGGGGAAGCTCTCCCCGGAGGACGAGCGGACGCTCCGGACGGGGCTGCAGCTGAGCCACAACGCCCTGGCGGGCGCCTGGACGCTGCTGGATGAGAACCCGTATTCCGGCATCCTTTCCAACACGATCTATCTGGGCCTGCCGGCGACGACCCAGGCGGTATTTGCCGGCACCTGGCGGGAGCCGGCCCGACTACACAGAGAACGGAGCTACCTATGAACGATCCATACAGCGTCCTGGGCGTATCCCCCCAGGCCACCGACGAAGAGGTGAAAAAGGCGTATCGGGATCTGGCGCGCAAGTACCATCCCGACAACTACCACGATAACCCTCTGGCGGATCTGGCCTCGGAGAAGATGAAGGAGATCAACGAGGCGTACGACACCATCACCAAGAGCCGGGAGCAGGGCAGCGCGGCCGGGGGAGGGTACTCCTACGGCTACGGCGGCAGCGCCTATCAGGCCCAGAACGCCGGCCAGCAGCAGAGCGCCGGGCGGAATCAGTATATCCAGATCCGGAATCTGATCAACGCCAACAACCTGACCCAGGCGATGGCCATGCTCAACGCCATTGGCAGCCATGACGCGGAGTGGTATTACCTCATGGGCAGCATCTATTGGCGCAAGGGCTGGATGGACCAGGCGGGGCAGTATTTCCGCACCGCCGCCTCGATGGACCCCACCAACATCGAGTACCGCAACGCGGTGCAGTACATGAACCAGGGCGGCCAGGCCTACCGGCCCACCGGGGGTATGGACATGATGGGGGGAGACATGGCCTGCAACATGTGCCAGAACCTGATCTGTGCGGACTGCTGCTGCGAGATGATGGGCGGGAACCTGATCCCCTGCATCGGATGCCGGTGAGATGAAAAGATCGACGAAACGGCTGGCCCGGCTGGCGATCCTGACGGCCCTGGGCACGGTGCTGCTGTTGTTGGGGAGCGTGCTCCCCACGGGAAGACTGGCGCTGGTGGCGATGGCGAGTCTGCCGGTGTGCGTGACGCTGATGATGTACGGCGCCCGGTGGTCTTTGGCTGTGTTCGCGCTGACGGCCGCCCTGGGCGCGCTCATCTATCCCGGCGGCGCGGCCATCATGTATCTGGCGTTCTTCGGGTATTATCCCATCGCAAAGAGCCTGTTTGAGCGGCTGCACAGCCCCTGGGCGGAATGGGGCGCCAAGTACGCCCTGTATCTGGCGGCGTTTCTGGTGTACTGGCTGCTGGCAAAGGCGCTTTTTTCCTTCACCGGTTCGGAGCTGCCCTGGTTCGCGCTGCTGCCTCTGGGCGCGGCGGTGTTCTGGCTGTATGACCGGGCCTATTCGGGGCTCATCCGTTTTTACATCGTAAAAATCGCGAGGTATTTTGAGGAATGATCAAGAGTATGACCGGTTACGGCGGCGCCAAGGGCGAGAAAAACGCCATCGCCGTGACGGTGGAGATGAAGAGCGTCAACAACCGCTATCTGGACGTATCCGTGCGCCTGCCCAGGAGCTGCCTGTTCGCCGAGGATGCCGTCCGCGCCGCTGTGGCTGGGCACATCACCCGGGGAAAGGTGGACGTGTTCGTCACGGTGGACACCTCCGCCGCCGAGGAGGTCGTCGTCCGGCTGGACGAGGCGCTGGCGTCGGCGTATTTGAAGGCCGTGCGGGAGACCGCCGAGACCTACGGTCTGGACGGGTCCATCAGCGCCCTGCAGCTGGCCCGGATGCCCGACGTGATGATCCAGGAGAAGTCCGACACCGACCGCCAGGTCGTTTCGGAGGCCATCGGCGCCGTGCTGGAACAGGCTCTGGAGGACTTTGACGCCATGCGGGCCCGGGAGGGGCAGAAGCTGGCGGAGGACATCGGCGGGAAGCTGGACGGCCTGGAGGCCATGGTGGCCCAGGTGGAGGCCCGCTCGCCCCAGACGGTGGCCGAGTACCGGTCCAAGCTTCTGGCCCGGATGCGGGAGGTGCTGGCGGACGCCTCCGTCGACGAGAGCCGCATCCTCCAGGAGGCGGCCATATACGCCGATAAGGTGGCGGTGGACGAGGAGATGGTGCGGCTGAAAAGCCACATCGCCCAGTTCCGCCATCTGCTGGCCGCCGGTTCCCCGGCGGGGCGGAAGCTGGATTTCCTCATCCAGGAGATGAACCGGGAGGCCAATACCACCGGCTCCAAGTGCGCCGACGCCGACATCGCCAAGACCGTGATCGACATGAAGGCGGAGCTGGAAAAGATCCGCGAACAGATCCAGAATATGGAGTGACGCGCCCATGCAACTGATCTCGATCGGATACGGGAGTTTCGTTTCCGCCGGACGCATCGTGGCGGCGGTGGAGCCGGAGTCCAACCCCATCAAGCGTGTGATCGCCCAGGCCCGTGAGAGCGGAAAGCTGGTAGACGCCACCTACGGCCGGAGGACGGAGTCGGTCCTCATCATGGACAGCGGCCATGTGATCCTGTGCCCGCTGCCGCCGGAGGCGGTGGCCGGCCGGGCAGACAGCGGGGAGGAGGACTGAGCCGTGATGAAAAAAGGACTGTTGGTGGTCCTGTCCGGGCCCTCCGGCGCCGGCAAGAGCACGGTGATCGGCGCACTTATGCGCCTGCGGGACGACATCCGCTTTTCCGTCTCCGCCACCACCCGCGCCCCGCGGCCCGGGGAGGAGGACGGCCGGGAGTATTATTTCCGCACCAGGGAGCAGTTCCTGGATATGATCGCGGCCGATGCTTTTCTGGAGCACGCGGAATATGTGGGCAACTTCTACGGCACCCCCGCCGACCCCGTGGAGGGGAACATGCGCGCCGGATATCATGTCCTTTTGGACATTGAGGTGCAGGGCGCGTCCCAGGTGATGGCCAAACGGCCGGACGCGGTGAGTGTGTTCCTGTGTCCGCCCAGCTTTGAAGAGTTGGAAAGGCGCCTCCGGGGCCGGGGCACGGACGACGACGAACGGGTCGCCGGGCGGATGGCCGCCGCCCGCCGGGAGATCGCCCAGGCCAGACACTATGACTACATCGTCGTCAACGACGACGCGGAAAAAGCCGCCCGGGAGCTGGACGCCATCTTGACGGCGGAGCTGTGCCGCAGCGGCAGACAATTGCAATCCATTCCGGAAGGAGAAATGATCCCATGATGCTCTATCCCCCTGTGGCCGACCTGGTGAGCAAGGTCGGCAGCCGTTACGCCCTCATCAACCTGGTGGCCAAGCGCGCCCGCACCATCTCCGCCGACGCGGAGAATGCCGGCGAGTCGCTGATGAAAAAGCCTGTTTCCGCCGCCATCGACGAGGTATATACCGGGAAACTCACCCTCAACACCGACCAGAGCGACAGCCATGAGAGCTGATCGGGCCATTCCCGCCGATGGAGCCCCACGCCGCTGAGCTGACGGCCCGGGTGGCCGTGGCCGACGTCACCTACTGGGTGGACCGGCCCTATACCTATGCCGTGCCCGAACGCCTGGCAGATCGGGTGCGGCCCGGCGTGCGCGTGGCCGTTCCCTTTGGGGGCAGCCGCCCCCGGGAGGGCGTGGTGCTGGCCATGGGCGGGGACACCGACCGGCGGTTGAAGTCCGTGCTGGATGTGCTGGACGAGGAGCCGCTGCTCACGGACACCCAGCTCAAATTGGCCATGTGGATGCATGAGCGCTTTTTCTGCACGGTGATGGACGCCGTGCGGGCCATGCTTCCCGCGGGCCTCTGGTACCGGGTCTGGCCCGTCTACCGGCTGGCGGACGGGATGGATGCCGACGAAGCCGTTGCCGCCTGCTCTGGCCGGAGCGAGAGGCTGGTGCTGGAAGCGGTGACCGGCCACGGCGGCCGGTGTGAGCTGGCGGATATCGAGGCGGTGTTTTCCGAGAAAAATCCCGGCCCCGCTCTGGCGAGCTTGGTCAAAAAGGGCGTCCTCGTCGCCGATGCGGGCTCCGCCCGGCGGACGGGGGACAAGACCATCCTCCAGGCGGCCCTGGCCGTATCCCCGGAGGAGGCCCGGGCGAGGGCGGAGAAAAACAGCCGTGCCGTGCGCCAGGCGGCGGTGCTGCGGGTCCTGGCGGATCTGGGCAGCGCCAGCGTGGCGGATCTTTGCTATTTTACCGGCGCCGGCCGCGAGACGGTCAAGCGTCTGGAGCAGATGGGACTTCTCACGCTGTCCCGCCGGGAGATCTACCGCCGGCCGGAGTTCGACCCGGGGCGGAAAAAGCCGCTGCCGGAATTGAACGCGGAGCAGCGCGCCGCCTTTGAGGGGCTGCTGGCCCTGGCGGACGGAAAGAGCGCCCAGGCGTCGCTGCTGTTCGGCGTCACCGGCTCCGGCAAGACCACCATCTATATCCACCTGATCGCGGAGATGCTCCGCCGGGGCAAGGGCGCCGTCTTCCTGGTGCCGGAGATCGCCCTGACGCCCCAGATGCTCCGGACCTTTTCCTCCCACTTTGGCGACAGCATCGCGGTGCTGCACTCGTCCCTCTCCATGGGAGAGCGGTACGACGAGTGGAAGCGCATCCGCGCCGGAGACGCCCGGGTGGTCATCGGCACCCGCAGCGCCGTGTTTGCGCCGGTGTCCGATCTGGGCATTATTATCATGGACGAGGAGCAGGAGGACACCTATAAGTCCGAGACCAGCCCCCGGTACCATGCCCGGGACGTGGCGAAGTTCCTCTGCGCCCGCGCCAACGCGGCGCTGGTGCTGGGCAGCGCCACCCCCGACGTGTGCTCCCGGTATTATGCCGAGACCGGCCGCTACCACTTTTTCTCCCTGCCGCACCGCTACAACGCCATGCATCTGCCCCAGGTGCAGGTGGTGGATATGAAGCGGGAGCTGAAGCAAGGCAACGGCGGCACCATATCCTCCGTGCTGCGCCGGGAGCTGGAGGAGAACATGTCCCGGGGCGAGCAGTCCATCCTGTTCATCAACCGCCGCGGCGCCAACAAGCTGGTGACCTGCGGGGTCTGCGGGTACACGTATAAGTGCCCCAACTGCACCGCCGCGCTGACCTATCACAGCGTGGGCAACCGGCTGATGTGCCATTACTGCGGCCATACGCGACGGCTGGACCCGGTGTGTCCCAACTGCGGCGGAAAGCTGACCTTCATCGGCGCGGGGACCCAGAAGGTGGTCCAGGAGCTGGAGGAACTGTTTCCCGGCACGCCGGTGCTGCGGATGGATACGGACGCGGTGGCGCCGGTGGGGAGCCATCGGGCGCTGTTCGAGCAGTTTCGCGTGCAGCGCATACCCGTCCTGGTGGGCACCCAGATGGTCACCAAGGGTCTGAATTTTGAGAACGTCACCCTGGTGGGTGTGCTCAGCGCGGACCAGAGCCTGTATGCCAGCGATTTCCGGGCGGGGGAGCGGACGTTCTCCCTCATCACCCAGGTCATCGGCCGCAGCGGCCGGTTCGAAAAGCCGGGGCGGGCCGTCATCCAGACCTTTACCCCGGAAAATCAGATTATCCTTCAGGCCGCCCGGCAGGATTACGACAGCTTTTATGACGGAGAGATCGGCCTGCGGAAAGTGGCCGGATCGCCGCCTTTCGCGGAGCTGTTCGTGCTCACCGCCTCCGGGGCGGATGAGGACGGCGTCCTCCGGTGCTGTGACTTCATCCGGCGGCAGCTTCTCGCCCTCACGGCGGACATGCCCCAGGCCCGGGTACTGGGCCCGGCGCCGCTGCCGGTGGCGAAGGTCAACAATTCCTGGCGCTACCGGGTGACGGTGAGTTGTCCGGAGTCAAAGGCCGTCCGGACCGCCATCGCCCAGACCCTTCTTATGGCCAACGACGGGAAACGATTCAAAGGCGTGAGCGTGTACGCGGACTTCGCGCCTTCCGACTAATCAATCAGGAGATTTGTCAACTATGGCTCTGCGCAACATCCTCAAAGCAGGAGACGAGACGCTCGCGAAACACTGCCGCCCCGTGACCGACTTCAACCATCGGCTCCACGAACTGCTGGACGACATGGCCGAGACCATGCTCTCCGCCAACGGCGTGGGTCTGGCGGCGCCCCAGGTGGGCGTGCTCCGCCGGGCGGTGGTGGTGCTGGAGACCGCGCCCGGCGAGGGGAAGGAATATGTGATCGAGCTGGTCAACCCGGAGATCATCGAGCAGGACGGGGAGCAAGAGGACCCGGAGGGGTGTCTGTCCGTGCCCGGCTCCTTCGGATTGGTCAAGCGGCCCTACCACGTGAAGGTGCGGGCCCAGGACAGAAACGGCGACACCTTCGAGGTGGAGGGCGAGGGGCTGACGGCCCGTGCCTTCTGCCATGAGATCGACCACCTGGAGGGACATCTGTTCACAGAGCTGTGCGATCACATCCTCTCCGATGAGGAGCTGGAGGCGTATTACGCCCAAAAAGAGGATAAATCATGAGGATCGTATTCATGGGCACGCCGGATTTCGCGGCATGCTCCCTGCGGGCTCTGCTGGACGCGGGGGCCGATGTGGCGGGCGTGTTCTGCCAGCCGGACAGGCCCCAGGGCCGGGGGCATAAGCTGCTCCCCTGCGCCGTGAAGCAGACGGCCCTGGAGGCGGGATTGCCCGTGTATCAGCCGGAAAAGCTCCGGGACGGCACGGTGCTGGAGATCCTCCGCTCCCTGGCGCCGGAGCTCATCGCCGTGGTGGCCTACGGACGGATCCTGCCGGACGACATTCTGGCGCTGCCAAAGTACGGCTGCGTCAACGTCCACGGCTCGCTGCTGCCCAAATACCGGGGCAGCGCCCCCATCCAGCGGTCGGTGCTGGCCGGCGACGTCATCACCGGCGTGACCACCATGTACCTCAGCAGCGGCATGGACGAGGGGGATATGATCTTCTCGGAGCAGACGGCCATCGGGGAGACGGAGACCAGCGGCGAGCTCTTCGACCGGCTGGCCCCCATGGGCGCGGAGCTGCTGGTGCGCACGGTCCGGGCCATCCAGGCGGGCACGGCGCCCCGTATGCCCCAGGACCACAGCCAAGCCACTTATGCGCCGCCGCTGTCCAAGGAGGAGTCGCCCATCGACTGGTCCCGCCCGGCCCGGATGGTGCTCAAGCATATTTACGGCATGCAGCCCTGGCCCTGCGCCACGGCGAACCTGGGCGGCACGGACTTCAAGATCTTCGCGGCCGCCTATACCTACCGGCCCACGTCCAAGGCCCCCGGCACGGTGCTCGCCGCCGGAAAGGCCGGCATCGAGGTGGCCTGCGGGGGCGGGGAGAGTCTGCTCATCACCGAGTTGCAGGCGGCCGGCGGCAAGCGCATGGACGCGGGGGCTTATCTTTTGGGCCACCCTATGGAGGTCTGATATGCCCAGACGCACGGCTCTGGAGGCCCTGGAACGGTTCCGGCGGGATTCCGCCTGGAGCCGGCAGGTCATGGAGGCGCTGGCGGAGAAGAACCGCCTCACGCGGCGGGATGCGGCCCTGGCGTCCCGGATGTTTTACGGCGTGCTGCAGAACATGGTGCTGTGCGACTTTTATATCGCCGGCTTCGCCAGGGGAAAGCTGGAGCCCAAGGTCCAGGACATCCTGCGCCTGGGGGTTTATCAGCTGCTTTGGATGGACAGGATCCCGCCCCGGGCGGCGGTGAGCGAGGCGGTGGACCAGTGCCGGGCCCTGGGCTATGCCCGGGCGGCGGGACTGGTGAACGCGGTGCTCCGGAGGATCGGGGAGCGAAAGGACGATCTGCCCCCGGTGCCGGGAGAGGGCACGCCGTCCTATCTCTCGGTGCGCTACAGCCACCCTCAGTGGATGGTGGAGGCGCTCATCGCCCTGCGGGGCTACGAGGGGGCGGAGGCGGTGCTCCGGGCCGACAACGAGGAGCCGCCGGTCTATATCCAGCCCAACACCTGCCGCGTCACGGCGGATGCCCTGGCGGATATGCTGCAGGCGGAGAGGACCGCCACTGGTCTCATCCTGCCGCGCGGCGCGGATATAGCCGGGCTGGACGCCTTTCGGGAGGGCCTTTTTTACGTACAGGACCCGGCGGCCCATGAGGCCGTTCTGGCCGCGGAACTGGCTCCTGGCATGCGGGTGCTGGACGCCTGCGCCGCGCCGGGCGGCAAGAGCTTTGCCGCCGCCATCGCCATGGGGAACGTGGGCTCCGTGACGGCGCGGGATATCCTGGCAAAAAAGCTGGCGCTGGTGGCCCGCGGCGCGGAGCGGATGGGCCTTGACTGCATCCGCTGTGAGCCGGGCGACGCCAGGGACATCGCCGGCGGAGACTACGACGCCGTCTTCGCGGACGTACCCTGCAGCGGTCTGGGCGTCATCCGCAAGAAGCCGGATATCCGCTACCGGCCCCGGACGGATCTGGAGGGCCTGCCGGAGCTTCAGAGCGAGCTGCTGGAGGCCGCCGCCACGGCGGTGCGGCCCGGCGGACGGCTGGTCTATTCCACCTGCACCTGGCGGCGGTCGGAGAACGAGGCGGTGACGGAGCGGTTTTTGGCTGCCCACCCAGAATTTACCAAGACCCGGGAGCGGACCTTCTGGCCCGACCGGGATGGAACGGACGGTTTTTATCTATGCCGGATGGATCGGGCAAACCGGATATAAAGGCCATGACCCGCCCGGAGCTGGCCGCCGCCTTCCAGGCGATGGATCTGCCCGGGTACAGGGCGGAGCAGGTCTTCCGCTGGCTGGGCCGGGGCGTCGGCTCCTTTGAGGAGATGACGGATCTCCCCAAGGATCTGCGGGCCCGCCTGGCGGAGCGCTTCGGCCTGACGGCGCTTGTCCCGCTCAGACGGCAGGTATCGGCGCTGGACGGCACGGCAAAGACCCTCTGGGCCCTGTCGGACGGGGAGAGCGTGGAGACGGTGCTGATGCGCTATAAGCACGGCAACACGGTCTGCATCTCCTCCCAGGTGGGCTGCCGGATGGGCTGCGCCTTCTGCGCCAGCACCATCGGCGGGAAGGTGCGGGATCTGACTGCGGCGGAGATGCTGGACGAGGTGATCCGGACGGGCCTGTCCGCCGATAGCCGGGTGGACGGCATCGTTTTGATGGGCATCGGCGAGCCGCTGGACAATTTTAATAACGTGATCCGGTTTCTCACGCTGGTGAACGACCCCGCCGGGGCCAACATCGGCATGCGACACATCTCCCTGTCCACCTGCGGTCTGGTGGACGAGATTGACAAACTGGCCGCACTTCATTTACAATTGACGCTGTCCGTCTCTCTTCACGCGCCGGACGACGGGACGCGCGCCAAACTCATGCCGGTGAACGCCCGGTACGGGGTGGACGAGCTCTATGCCGCCTGCCAGCGGTATTTCAAAACGACCGGCCGGCGCGTCTCCTTCGAGTACGCCCTGGTGCGGGACGTGAACGACACCCCCTGGCACGCCAGGGAGCTGGTGCGCCGGCTCCGGGGGACGGGCTCCCACGTGAATCTGATCCGGCTCAACTATGTATCCGAGCGCGGCCTGATGCCCTCCAGAGAGGACACGGTCCGTGCCTTCACCAAGATCCTGACGGACGGCGGCGTTACCGCCACGGTCCGCCGTAGGCTGGGCAGCGACATCGACGCTGCCTGCGGCCAGCTGCGCCGGGGCGAGATGAGGAAGCTATGATCTACTTCGGACTGAGCGACAAAGGGAAATACCGGGCGGAGAACCAGGACTGCTTCGATATGTGCTCCGCCGGAGGCGGCCTGCTGGCGGTGGTATGCGACGGCATGGGCGGCGTGGCCGGCGGTACCATGGCGAGCGAGCTGGCGGCGGCCCGTTTTATCGCCTTTGCCCGGGCGGCCCTGGAGGCGTCGGACGGGGACGATCCGGCGGACGCCCTTCGCCAGGCCACCGACGCGGCCAACCGGAAGGTGTACCGGTTCGCCGGGGAGTCGGAGGAATATGCCGGCATGGGGACCACCCTGGTGGCCGGATACTGGCAGGGGGACACGGCCTTTTTCGTCAACGTTGGCGACAGCCGCGCCTACCGCATTGCCAAGGACGGCATCGTTCAGATCAGCCACGACCACTCTCTGGTCCAGCAGATGATCGACCGGGGGGAGATCACCCCGGCCCAGGGCCGGCACCATCCCCGCCGGAACATCATCACCCGGGCGGTGGGGAGTGAGCGGTTCGTCACCTGCGACGAGACATCCGTGCCCATCCGGCCGGGAGACCGGTTCCTGCTTTGCTCCGACGGACTGACGAACACCGTGGAGGACGCGGAGCTGCACCGCGTGCTGCTGGCGGAGGAGGACCCGGAGCAGGCCTGCCGGAAGCTGGTGGAGGAAGCCCTGGAGGGCGGCGCCAGGGACAATGTGACAGCCGTCGTGATCTATGCTGAGAAAGGAGGCGCCTGACAATGGAAAACAAGGTGAATTGGCGTCTCGGAAAGATATTGGACGGCCGCTATGAGATCCTGTCCGTGGTGGGCATGGGCGGCATGGCGGTGGTGTATCAGGCATACGACCTGGAGCTGAAGCGGGACGTGGCCGTGAAGGTGCTGCGGGACGACGTGTCCATGGACGCGGAGAGCCGCAAGCAGTTCCGCACGGAGTATCAGGCCGTGGAGAAGCTGAGCCACCCCAACATCCGCGCGGTGTATGACGTGGTGGTCTCCGGCGACACGGAGTATATCGTGATGGAGTATGTGGACGGGATCAACCTGAAGCAATATATGAAAAAGCAGGGCGCCCTCTCTTGGCAGGAGGTGCTGCATTTCTCCACCCAGATCGCCCGGGCCCTGAGCCACGCCCATCACCGGGGCATCATCCACATGGACATCAAGCCCCAGAACATCATGCTCCCCAAGGACGGCACGGTGAAAATCGCCGACTTCGGCATCGCCCAGATGGACGAGTCCGATGCCGGCAGTTCGGACGAGGCGGTGGGCAGCATCCACTATATCTCGCCGGAGCAGGCAAGGGGCGAGGCGGTGGACGCCCGCTCGGACATCTATTCCCTGGGCGTGGTGATGTATGAGATGCTCACCGGCTCGCTGCCCTTCAAGGGCAAGACCGTGGAGGAGGTGGCCATGCAGCACTTCTCCGTGGTCCCCGAGGCGCCCAGCGCCCTGAACAGCGCGGTGCCACCGGAGCTGGAGGAGATCACCCTGCAGGCCATGCAGCCCAATCCCGACGACCGGTACCCCTCCGCGGATGAAATGCTGGCCGACCTGGAGGATTTCCGCCGCCAGCAGAACGGCTCCGCCCAGGCCCAGGCAAGGCAGGTCGTGCGGGACGAGGTTCACGTCATCACGAAAAACGTCCCCCGCATCAGCAAGACGGGGGAGCTCTCCCGGGAGGGATATGTGCGCCGGCGCTCCCGCGCCGCCAGCATCAGCATGCTGCTGGGCTTTGCGCTGGTGGTGGCGTTCGCGCTGGGACTGTTCGTATTCGTGTGGGACTACTGGCTCAAGGACATCTTCCAGGACGCGGAGCGGATCGACGTGGCCTCCTTCGTGGGCATGACGGAGGCGGATGTGATCGGCAACGAGGCTTTCAACGAGCTGTACGCCTTCGACGTGACGTATGTGCCCAACGCGAACTATGAAAAGGGCATGATCGTGGAGCAGGATCCGGAGGCCGGCGCCAGCCGGATGATCTCCGCCGAGGGCATCCAGGTGAAGCTCACCGTCAGCTCCGGCGTCGAGATGGAGACAATCCCGGATACCGTTATCAACGCGTCCTATTCCGACGCCCAGATGCGGCTGAAGGGGATGGGACTGAACGTGATCCTCACATGGGAGGAGTCCTCCTCCGTGACCAAGGATTACGTGATCGGCTCCGATCCCGCGCCGGGCACCTCCATTCCCAGCGGGAGCACCGTGACGCTGTCCGTCAGCGCCGGCCCCGCGGCCACCTATACGGATGTGCCGGATCTGATCGGACTGACCAAGCAGGACGCCCTGCTGGCGCTGCAGCACAAGGGTCTGGTCTGCGGCGAGACGGAGATCTATTACACCAGCTCCACCACGGAGGAGTCCGGGAAGGTCATGTGGCAGAACTACGAACCCGGCACCCAGATCGTCATGGGCACGCCGGTGTATCTGCAGATCGGAACAGGCCCCTCCATGGGCCAGGACACGTCCGGCGCGGAAGGGCAGGGCTGACGTTTGCTGGTGGAGGGGACCATCGTCCGCGCCATGAGCGGCTTTTATGACGTGCGGGCGGGGGAGAACCTGATCCGCTGCCGCGCCCGCGGCCGTTTTCGAAAGGAGGGGCTGACGCCCCTGGTGGGCGACCGGGTCCGGGTAGAGACGCCCTCCGGGTCCGAGGGCACGGTCACGGAGATCCTGCCCCGAAAAAACGCCTTTGCCCGTCCGGCCATCGCCAATGTGGACTGCCTGGTGATGGTGCTCAGCGCCGCCCTGCCGGTCACGGACCCCTATCTGGTGGACCGGATCACGGTCCGGTGCGAGAAAAACCGCTGCGGCGCGGTGCTGGTGGTCAACAAATGCGACCTGGACCCGGCGGAGGAGCTGCGGCGGATCTATGCCGCGACGCCCTATCCGGTCTATCCTGTCAGCGCTGTGACGGGCCAGGGCATCCCGGCACTGCGGGCGGCGCTGGCGGGAAAGATCTGCTGCTTCACCGGAAACTCCGGCGTGGGCAAGAGCAGCCTTCTCAACGCTCTCAGCCCGGGCCTCTCCATCCCCACCGCCCAGGTGAGCGAAAAGCTGGGCCGGGGCCGGCACACCACCCGGCATGTGGAGCTGTTCGATCTGGGCGGGGACACATTCCTCGCCGACACGCCCGGCTTCGCCTCCTTTGGAGACGAGGGGGAGACGCCCATCCTGCCGGAGGAGCTGGTGGGTCTGTTTCCCGAGTTCGGGCCGTTTTTGGGCGGTTGCCGCTTTGACGACTGTACCCATCGGTCGGAGCCGGACTGCGCCGTCCGGCGGGCGGTGGAGGACTGGCAGATCCACCCCAGCCGCTACGGTTCCTATCTGCGCCTTTATGAGGAGGCCTCCCGGCTGAACCGCTGGGAGATCGAGGACACGTGAACAGTTTCCGCCTTCCGTCCGTACAATGGACGGGAGGCGGTTTGTTATGGGAGGAAACAGAAACTGCGGCAAATGGGCCGTGGCGCTGGGATCGGTGATCCTGTTCGCGCTGATCCTGCCTGGATGGTTCTGGTGGCTGGTGTGCGGGGCGCTGCTGGTATGGGGCGGCGCATGTATGCTGCGCTGAGGGCATATTCATGCCGGCTGTCGCATAACCTTGCCTAGAAAATCATGCAAGGAGCGATAGCATCATGGACACGGCCTTCAAAAAGGATATATATGAACACCTGGCCCCGGTATGGTCCGGGTCCTTCAGCCGGGACTTTACGGCGGAGACCATCGTGCCCGACGCCATGCCCGATGTGGCGTCGGTGGTGGATGCCGACGGGATCATCACGCTGCGGAGCAAGGAAACGGAGGCGGGGGCGGTGACGCTTGCCGCCTCGGTCAGTGTATGGGTGATGTATGTGCCGGAGGGCGGCGGCGCGCTGCAGAGTCTGAACATGACCCTGCCGGCGGAGTTGCGGGCGGATGCGCCCGGCGCGGACACGGACTGCCGCACGGTGGCCCGGCTCCGGATCCGGTCACTGGACGCCCGGGCGTTGAATTCCCGCAAGCTGTCCGTGCGGGCGGACGTGGACTGCGAGGCGTCCGTGTACCAGCGAAAGAGCCTGGTTTTGCCCTCCGCCCTGGAGGAGGGGGACGGAACGGTCCATATCCTGCCCGGCGCCGCCAGCATGGTGACGGTGGCGGACGTGCGGGAGAAGACCTTTGTGATCACCGACGAATACCCGCTCCCGCCGGGCTGCGGCGGGGTGGAGCGGCTTTTGAGCCAGCGGGCGGAGGCCACGGTGGAGGATATCAAATACGCCAGCGGCAAGGTGGTGTTCCGGGGCCGGATCCGGGCGGGCCTCATCTTTGTCGGCGCAGAGGGAAAGGTATTTGCCGGCCGGTATGAGACAGAGTATTCCCAGATCATGGAAGTGGACGTCCAGGACCCGGACGTGACGGCGGAGGTATCGCTGCAGCTCACCGGCGCCTATTTCGATCTGCCGGAGCGACAGGATGGTGACGGACGGGTGACGGCGGAGGTGCATCTGGTGGCGCAGACGGTATGCCGCCGGCTGGGCCAGGTCGGCTACATCGCGGACATCTATTCCAACCGCACGGTGCTGGAGGGGGAGAGGGAGGCCATCGCGCTGGTGAGCGCCGCCCGGCCCGTATCCATGCGCCAGACGGTCACCGGCACGGCGGAGCTCATGGGCGGCGCGGGGGAGATCCTGGCCCTGTCCGCAACGGTGGGCGGCGTGACGGTGGAGGCGGAGACGGTGAAGACCGCGGTGAACATCCGACTCATCACCGCCCAGGACAGCGGCGGCTACTCCGCCGCCCGGTGCCGGCTCACAGCGGAGTTCACCACCGATCTGCCTGAGGGGACGGAGCTCATCAACGTATCCGTCGCCGCGGCGGAGGTGTATGCCGCCGGAGCCGGGTCCGAGGCGGACGTGCGAGCCACGCTGCAGATGGACGCCACGGCTGTGACACGATCCACGCTGGCCGCCGTCACCGCTGTGCACGAGGACCCGGAGGCCTTTGCCGCCTTGCCGCCGGCCCCTTCCGCCACGCTGGTCCGGGTAGAGCCCGGGGCGGACATGTGGGCGGTGGCGAAGCGATACCGCTCCACCGTGGAGGCCATCGCCGCCGCCAACGGGGAGAAAAGATCGGGCCTGCTCTTAATTCCCAAGGCCAAATAGTTGATATTGACGGGAAAATGTGCTACAATGACCTGTAACGTAAAGATACAGGGGGATTTTTCACCATGTCCGGACATTCCAAGTGGCACAACATACAGAAGACCAAGGGCGCGGCCGACGCCAAGCGGGCGCAGGCCTTTACCAAGATCGCCCGTGAGATCATCGTGGCGGTGAAAGAAGGGGGCAGCGGCGACCCGAAGAACAACATGCGCCTTGCCGCCGTCATCACCAAGGCCAAGGCGGCCAACATGCCCAACGACAACATCAAGCGCACCATCGACAAGGCGCTGGGCAGCGGCGATACCTCCAGCTTCGAGTCCGTCACCTATGAGGGCTACGGTCCCAGCGGCGTGGCGGTGATCGTGGAGGCCATGACCGACAACCGCAACCGTACCGCCAGCGATATCCGCCACTGCTTTGACAAGTATAACGGCAACCTGGGGCCCACCAACTGCGTCAGCTGGTCCTTTGACCGCAAGGGCGTGATCGTGGTGGACAACGAGGACGGCGATCTGGACGAGGACACCGTCATGATGGACGCCATGGAGGCCGGCGCCGCCGATATGGAGACGGAGGAGGGCGTGTTCACCCTCTATACCGCGCCGGAGGACGTGACCGCGGTGGCGGATTATATGACCGCCCACGGCTATAAGCTGGACTCCGCCCAGGAGGAGATGGTCCCCCAGACCTACGTCACCCTCACCGCGGAGGGTGACCGGAAGAACATGCAGAAGATGCTGGATGTGTTCGAGGACAACGAGGACGTGCAGAACGTCTGGCACAACTGGGAGAACATGGACGAATAACCCCCGCTTTGGCATGGGTATGAACGAGTTCTCTCAATGGCCGCGGGCACGAGCCGAAAGGCTGTGCGTGAGGAAAGTCCGGGCTCCACAGGGCAAGGATAACGGGTAACGCCCGCCGATGGCGACA